>NZ_JBFBAY010000014.1:0-137825 GCF_040682415.1 Micromonospora sp. NPDC051196 | reverse complement strand
GCGCTGCAGCCCATCCCGCACAACCGCGATCGTGCAAGCCATCCTCGTCCTGCACCACGTCGAGAACCCGACCTACCCAGGATGAAAAACGCTCAAACTTTCTGTACGTCTTCAAGGCGGCCCTTGACGGGCCGCACGCGCCGCCGCCTGGGGCGCGCGCCGGCCACTGCCGCTGTCGCTCTGCGGCCGTCACGCCTGGCGCCCAGCGGCTGGCGCGGAGGGGGAGCCCGGGGCCGGCCGCCGCAGACGGGATAGCGGGGAGTGGTGGAGGTTCGTCGCCGGCAGCCGGCCGCGCCGCGCCTGAGCAGCGCGGCGCGGGGAAGGGGCGCGCCGGGTCCGCGTGGCAAGCCCCAAGCATGGGGGCGGTGTCCGCCCGGGGCGGGCCGGTCGTCCAGGAGCCGGCTCCACAGCCACTCAGGGTCAGGTCAACCGCTCGCCTGGGAGGGGGAGGGGTGGCCGCCGGGGGGCGAGCTCCGACCCCGGGAGCCGGGTCCATGCCGGGCGAGGTTGGGTCAACTGCGCCACTGTGGCGGTGTCCGCCGGGGGCGCGCTCCGTGACACGAGAGCCGACTCAGTCTTTTCCAGCAGCGCCCGTACGTGCGTCAAGGCCCGCTTGACGTGGCGGGTTGCACTTGGAATGCGAATCCAAGATGCTCCCGGGGTGCGGTATCTCGATACGGGGGCGCGCGACCCCGAACACGCGCTCGGAACATGGCTCGACACGGTGCTGCTCAAGGCCCCCTCGGTCGTTGCCGTCCGGCTTCAGACTGGTTTCTTCGGAGCAGACGCACTCGGATACTTCGAGCCGACGTTGGCCCGTCTGGCGGTGTCAGGCGGTCTTACGCGCATGCTAATTGGGTCGAACGACGGCGAAACGACCCGTGCAAGCCTTGAGAAGCTCATAACAATGGCTGGAGCACCGCGAGCCGGGCTTAGTCTCGCGGTCGTGAGCTTCGCAAATGCCTTCTTTCACCCGAAGGTCTTCCACTTCACCCGGGCTGACGGCTCAGCCACCGCCTACGTCGGATCGGCCAACCTCACGAGGGCCGGGGTTACTGCTCAACACGTCGAATCCGGCATTATCGTGGACACCCGCGATGGTGACAGTCCTAAATTCTTGAAGTCCATCTCGGATGCGATAGACGGCTGGTTCATGTCGAGGCGAAGCGGCTTCTACCCCTTCTCAACTCCGGCGGACCTTGACGCACTTGCTCAGGCGAAGATTATCGATGTCATGCCACCGCCCCGGCCAGAGCGGGTCCCGTCCCTACAGGTCGTTGGTAAGAGCGGGATCCGATCTAGCGCAACGCTGACCCCGCTCGTTCAGCCTCCCGCGACTACGATTACGGCGTTGAAGCCGATTGCGCCGAGACCTCGCACATCAGCTGCCTCTGCCATGCCAGCTCCGGCAAAGCCACCGGTTGTGGTCCACCATTGGAGTAAAAAGCTTTCAGCCTCCGATGCACAACGGAAGGGTGCTGGGAACCAGCGCGGGGCGGTAACGCTCGTCCAGGGCCACTACCGCGGGCGGATCGACCAGCGTACGTACTTTCGTAACGAGATCTTTCAGGCGGCACGTTGGCACCCGATGGCGACGGCTACCGGCCTTCCGATGGACAAAGCCATCATCCCAATGGACACGACCGTCAAAGGCGTGGCTATGGGAGTTATTAACTTTGAGGTGACGTACGCGGCTAACCGGGAATCTGCTCAGAACAACTACACGTCGACCCTTCACCTTGAGCCACTAACGCCTCTATTTCAGCAGCAAAACATGACGAACCGAAGACTTGAAATCGAGTCTCTTTCGGACGGGACGTATCGTCTAACCATCTCGTAACTAGTTGGGATCCTTCGTCTTGCCGCGGCGCATCCGCCTGTCCCGCAGGGTGCGCCATGCGGTGCGAGCTGCATCGACCTCGGCAGGAGTGAATCCGAGCTTGCCGATCAAGACCGATTGGTCCACGGCGTCAACAGCCTCCTCGATGCGCTTGTGACGTACTAGCTGGTCGACCACTGCTACGAGGTGCTCGGGGAGAAGGGACGGGTCGGGAATCGGAAGTTCCTCGGCTTCGGAAGGCTCTAGTTCGAGAAGCCCGCCGCCGTAGCTCCGCCCCACGACCTCGCTGAATGCGAAAGTGACACTGTTCATGGCGCAGGCCGCCAACTTGGCCGGATTAATGCCCTCACGCATCCGCATGCGGTGAACCGTGTCCGTGCTGGTTGCCTTAGTCTCGTTTGCGACGATTCGGGGATGTGCGTGGATCTGGCGCAGCATGAATGCATCCGCCTGCCAAATCGAGGGCACGACCCACCATTGCTTCCGGATCCGGCATTTGTATCCGGTGTGAACCTCGTGCTCCTCCCCGAGCCGCACGTAGGCCGCAAGCCCGGGATGTTCTTCTAGTGCGACGCCTCTTGCGTCAAGAAGGAGGACTTTGCCGCCGTCGGATCTATAGTCTTGGTGGTCGGCATGATTATATTTGATCCCACTCAACTGGTTACTGCGTGATACCAGCGGGATGGTCAGGTCCTCGACCTTGTGCTGCTGTGCTTCGGCGGAAGTCATTACGAAATAGCTGTTACGACCCGTAACCACGCCGACATCCACAGACGCGAAGCGTTCCAAAGGTGCAAGCCGGTCGTCAGAACGAAGAGTTCGCAGCGTCTCGACTTCTTGGGGTTGCAGAAAATACTTGGTCCACTTTTCGCGCTCGTGTAGCGGTGCTCGAACCTTCGGATCTGTGTCGACCTGCAGGCCGGCGAGTGACGCAGCGTCGTCGACCTCAAGCACCTGGATTCGGGCCGGCCCTTCGCCCTTAACCGCCAGGAGTAGGACGACCTCTTGAAGGATCCCGGGAAACACGAGCCGTCGGAAGCACACCACAGTCACTGCAGAGCAGTTATCGATCAGGTACTGGCGCAGCTCAGACGCATAGCCGACCTGCATCAGCTCGGCGGGAACCACCAAACCAATGCGCCCACCAGGCCGGCAAGCCACCACCGACGCCATGACAAAGGGGACCCAAGCGTTGGTGAGCTTGTTTGGGTGTAGACCATTAGAGCGCATGAACGACAGAGCGGTTTCTCTACTGGGCTCCGCCCAGTGACCGAACCTGATGTATGGAGGATTGCCTGCGACACCGTCGAACGATCCGTGGCGTTCCCCTGTGAACCAGCGGAAGAAGTCTCCGGTTGCAACGCTCAGGCCTGTGCGCTCAGAGGCCCTGGCAGCCTCTTCTGGGAAGAGTTCTACGCCGACCGCATCCGCCGTATGCTTGGCGAGGTACGCGAGGATGTTCCCATCGCCGCAGGCTGGTTCGAGCAGCACGGAGCCGGCGCAGGCGACCCAGTCGCTAACAAACTCCGCGATCGGCGCAGGCGTGTAGTACCCGCCCCGCAACTTCTCGTCGGTGGGTGATGCCTTCGCCTCAAAGCCAGCCATAGGGGCATTCTGCACGAGACCACCGACAAGCCCGGGAGCGCCCTCGCCGAGGCAGACCCAAGCAACTTGGCCAACCGCTCCCCTGAGCGCCCTGTGCTGGCCGACGAGGTGATCGCGCCGGACGAGAGCGCACATCAGCCGCCGAGGCGGGACGGTCGCCCGAGGTGGCGGACCTGGCCGGACGCTGCCGGACGGCATGCACAGAGCTTGTAAGCGAGACGCCGAGCAGCAGCGAGGCAGCAAGAAGGCAGCACCAGCGTAGACGCGGGCCGGACCCGGACGGCAAGGAACGAGGTCCGGCCCTTGCTTGTTGACGCCAGCCGCCACCGCTCGGCAACGGACAACAGCCTGAGACCGGATCCCCCCGACGGGGGTCGTCCCTTTCCCAGGTAAGCGCTACACCACAGGTCACAGGCCATCTCCGATCCCATCGGTGAGCCTCATCCTGCGGCGTTTCCTCTGCCAGAGGCAGCAGAGAGGCAGCAGAGCTCTCGAAGGCCGCCAGGACGCGGACCGCGTAGTCGTCCGGCATGTGTGTACCGGTCCAGCCCGGCCCGCGAGCCGGCCACCGTCTATATCGCTCGGATTGCTCGGCGAAGGCTGCGATCATCCGGCGATGGCGATCCGGTCCCACGACGGCAAGCTGTACGAGATCACCTCGGGATACAGCATCCCCGACGATGCCTGGCAGTACGAGCTGGTCGGGCTAACGGGTCCTCCCGGCACAGGACCGTACCTCTGCGTCTCGATCCCCGACGCGACGCCCGATGGGCCCTTCACACCGAAGCCGGCCGAGCACATCGTGGTCCATGCCGGCGGTGGCATTGTGCCCTGGCCGATCCTGAAGGAGTTGATGCACCTGCTCGACTCCGGCGGCGACCTGGTCGATGAGCTACGGGATCTGTCGCCGGCGGCGACCGCGCTTCCACTGACGCTCAACACCTGGTCACACAACGACCGACGGTTCGAGATCAACCACTTCCACTACAGCGACGCCGAATCGTGGTGCTGTGAGCTGTATGAGGTCGACCCGGCCACCACCGAGAACAACTACATCGACGTCCGCGTTCCCGACGCCTCACCGGAGTCCGGCCCCTTCGTCCCGATGCCGGCCGAGCACGTGACACTGACCATGCACGGATGCTGGGCACTCCCATGGCCGGTTTTCCGCCGCTTCCTCACCGCCGTTGGCCAGGCGATTTAGCGGATCACGGCTTTGGCGGGCGTTGCGGTCGGCTCGAAGCAGACCAGCGACCTTCCTCGGCGATCGGTCACCACCCACGGATGGCCGACGTAGGTGTGCTGCCGGTACGACGCGGACGGTTGGAGCACCGCGTACTGCCGTCTGTGGCCCTGGTAGTCCAGCCAGTACACGATCACCGGCCGTGACCTGTGGTTGGCGAACTCGATGCTGGTTTCCCGGCCACCACTCACCGACCGCAGACCTCGCTCCCGCGATGGTGGCAAGGGCGTCAGTTCTCGCGGCTCGGCCGGTCGAGGGCTCGGGGTGGGTCGTACCGTCCGGCTCGGTGACGCACTCGGCCTGGCGCTGGGGGCAGCAGGGCTGCGGGTGGCGGCCGGGCTGGTCTTGGTCGCCGCCGCCGACGGTGATCGGGTGGGCGACGACACCTGGCTGGGTGCGATCGGGCGGGTGGAGGAGACGCCGCCCACGGACGACGAGGCTTGCGGGGCGGAGGGTGTCAGAGTGCCGGGGGGTGGCCACGGCAGGTCGGGGGCATGGGGCCAGCCGAACCGGCCGGGCGGAGTCGGCGGTTCGGCGACCGGTGACGGCGGGGTGGTCGGCCAGAGCGCGGTCAGCATGAGGCCGAGCACGGCGGTACCCACACCCGCCAGCATCAGCCGGTGGGAGCGGCGGCCGGTGGGGTGCGGTGTCGGATCGATCGGAACGACTACCGGCTCGGATGGTGATGCCGGCGGCTGGTGGCCGGATAGGCCCGGGGGCGTCGACAGTGCGGGCCTGACCGGTGTCGCCGAGATGGCGAGGAGTGCGGGCGGCATGGTGTCCGAGTCGGGATCGGGTAACCACGGACCGATCCGAAGCCGCGGCTGTATGCGTGCGTGGTCGTGATCTGGTGACTGAGTCATGACCCCGATCCGGCGAGGATTGCCGTTCCACCGACGGCACAGGCCGTCGATTATGCGTGGTGTGCGTCACTTCTCGCCATAAGCGCCGGTGGCCAAAGTGGACGCCCGATGAAGCCCGGAGGCACATAGCAGATCAACGAGCGTTGTGGGCGTTGTCCACACAAGCGCCGGTTGTCCACAGGGGGCGAAGTCGGGGCGGCATTCGTCGTGCCACGGGAGGCAAGGTTCGGCACAGCGAACCCGCGCCGACCGTTGGAGGCCGCGATGCCGTCCCGTACCTCCGTTCCACCGCACCGGCGACCGCCGCTGGTGGTCACCGCCGACGGTGACCTGCTCGACGACCTGCTCCGGCTCGCCGCCGCCGGCGCCGTCGAGGTGGAGGTGGCTGCTGATCCGGCCGCCGCTCGTACCCGGTGGCAACCAGCTCCGCTGGTGCTGGTCGGCGCCGACCAGGCGCAGCCCTGTCTGCGGGCGCGACTGCCTCGACGGTCCCGGCTGGTGCTCGTCGGTCGAGCCGACGACCTCGATCCCGGATGGCAGGTCGCCGACCTGCTCGGCGCCGAACATGTGGCGGTGTTGCCGGCGGCCGAGCCGTGGCTGGTCGACCGGTTCGCCGAATGCGGCACCGATGGCGCTGCGGCGCGGGTCGTCGCCGTGGTGGGTGGTCGCGGGGGAGGCGGAGCAAGCATCCTGGCCGCCGGGCTCGCGGTCACCGCCGCCCGAGGTCGGCTGCGGACCCTCCTGCTCGACGCCGACCCGCTCGGCGGCGGCCTCGACCTGGTGCTCGGCTGGGAACAACTGGAAGGGCTGCGGTGGCCGGCGCTGTCCGGCGCCGACGGGCGGGTCGATCCACCGGCCCTGGTGCGGGCGCTGCCCAGCCGGGGTGACCTGGTCGTCCTCTCCTGGGACCGAGGTGACCCGGTGGCCGTACCAGCCGAGGCGATGGCCGCCACCCTGGATGCCGCCCGGCGCGGTCGGGACTTTGTGGTCGTCGATCTGCCCCGACAGTTCGATGACGCGGCCATCACCGCTCTGCAGGCGGCCGACCGGGTTTTCGTGGTGGTGCCGGCGGAGCTACGGGCGACGGCCGCTGCGGCGCGGGTGGTCTCGATGGCCGCACCGCACTGTCAGGATCTGTCGGTCATCGTCCGGGGGCCGGCTCCTGGACGACTCCGAGCAGCGGAGGTGGCTCGGGCCCTCGGTCTGCAACTGGCCGGGACGCTTCGCCCGGAGCCGGGGCTGTGCCGTGGACTTGAACGTGGCGAGGCTCCAGCAGCCGGCGGACGTGGTCCGCTCGCGGAACTCTGCCAGCGGATCGTCGCCGACCTGACCGGCCGAACGATTGCGGGTGCGGCGTGACCGGGCAGCCCCTGGCGGCCCGGGTCCGGCAGCGGATCGCCGCCGCCGTCACGCCGGTCACCCCGGCCACGATCGTTTCGGCGGTACGCGCCGAGGCCGACGCCGCCGTCCTCGGCGACACGGCTCTGCTGCGAATGGCCGACCAGGTACGCGACGACCTGGTGGGTGCGGGCCCGCTCGCTCCGCTGTTGGCGGAGCCGGACGTCACAGATGTGCTGGTCAACGGGACCCGGGTGTGGGTCGACCGGGGGCAGGGACTGTGCCAGGTGCCGGTGCCGGTGGGCACCGTGGACGACGTCCGCCGGCTCGCACAGCGACTCACCGCTGGTGCCGGTCGCCGGCTCGACGACGGCTCGCCCTGCGCCGACGCGCGGCTGGCTGACGGCACCCGGCTGCACGCCGTACTGCCGCCGGTGGCGACCGACGGCCCCTATTTGTCGCTGCGTACCTTCCGCCAGCGGCCGTTCACCCTGGACGAACTGGTCGGTCAGGGAGCCGTGCCGCGTCCGGCCGCGTCGGTGCTCGCCGCCGTGGTCGCGGCCCGGCTCGCCTACCTGGTGATCGGTGGAACCGGGTCCGGTAAGACGACCCTGCTGAACACGCTGCTCGGGCTGGTGCCGGCCACCGAGCGGATCGTGCTGGTCGAGGACGCTGCGGAACTGCGGCCGTTGCATCCGCACGTCGTCGGGTTGCAGGCCCGCACGGCGAACGTGGAGGGGCGCGGCACCGTCGGCCTCAGTGAGCTGGTTCGGCAGGCGTTGCGGATGCGACCGGACCGTCTGGTCGTCGGTGAGTGTCGCGGTGCAGAGGTGGTTGATCTGCTTGCCGCACTCAACACCGGCCACGACGGTGGCGCCGGGACCCTGCACGCCAACGCTCCATCGGACGTACCGGCCCGGCTGGAGGCACTTGGCCTGCTCGGCGGGTTGCCCCGACCGGCGTTGCACGCCCAACTGGCGGCGGCCCTCCAGGTGGTGGTCCAGATCCGCCGTACCCCGCAGGGACGGACGCTGGAGTCGATCTGTCTGCTGCTGCCCGAGGGCCCTGAGCGGTTGGTCAGGGCAGTACCGGCGTGGGTTCGAGGTCGCGGGCTCGGCCCGGCGGGGCCGGCACTTGCCGCCCTGATTCGCAGCCGGGACGTACCGGTGCCGCCGATTCTGGATGAGCCCTGGCCGGGATCAGCGGGGCCGGGTGAGTACGCCGGGCCGAGCGCGGTGCCGCCGCAGGGCGAAACGAAGCCCGGAGCGTCGGCATGAGCGCCCTGTACTGGTGGGCGCTGGCGCTACTGGGCCTGATTGCCGTCGTGGCGTTACCGGTGCGCAGGTTGGTCGCACGGAAGGCTCGCTCGGGCCGGGCGGACGGGGACGAGGCGCTCGTCAACTGGATCGTCGCTCTGCGGGAAGCGGGTGACGCACCGATGACGCAGCAATCCGTGGTTCGACCCGCCGAGCGCGGGTGTGCCGTACACCAGCGGGCCGTCGTACGGGCAGCGACCGCCGGACCGCCGGCCACGACTCGGCCGCCGCAATGGCGAGGAAGCCGACGCCCGCCGACGTCCGGCCGTACGCCGCCCGTGCCGACCGGTTCCGACCTGAGGCGTGCTGACCCGCCGACCGCTGAGCCCGAGCTTGGGTTCCGGCCGGTGTCGAGCCCGCCGATCCGAGCGAATGCCGCCGGAGCACGACGGTGGTCGGGGTTGCTGCGGCGCAACTTGCTGCTTGTGGTGCTGCTCGGCGCCGGGGTCTCCGGTCTGCTCGCCGGGCCGGTGGCGGCGGTCGCTTGTGGCGGGTACGGCGCGCTGGGTGTGCGGGCGTTGCACCGACGCGGTGCGGCGGTCCTCCGGGTGCGAATGCGACGGGAGCGGTTGGACCAGTTGTGCGCCCTCGCCGCCGATCTCAGGGCGGGACTACCGGTGCCGGTGGCCGCGGAGGCCTTGGGGCTCGTCCGTTCGGTGCCGGCCGCCACTGAGGAGCCGGTGGCGTCCATGCCGGTAGCTGGGTCGGCCCGACGAACGCAACGGCCGAGGGACGAGACCGGCGGCGTGGGCCGGTCCGTGTTGCCCGACACCGTGGAGGCCGAGGCAGGCGATCTGCCAGGGCCGGGCCGCCGCGTCGCTGCGCCGGATCGCCCTGGGCAGTTGGCGCAGGCGGCGGTGCGGCTGGCCGATCGTACGGGGGCACCGCTGGCCGATCTGATCGAGCGGATCGAAGCCGACGCCCGCTCGACCGACCGGGGAGTGGCCGCTGCTGCCGCGCAGGCGGCCGGTGCCCGCGCGACCGCCTGGCTGTTGGCCGCCCTGCCGCTGGGCGGCATCGGCCTGGGCTACGGCATCGGGGTGGATCCGCTCCAGGTCCTGCTGCACACCCCGATCGGCGGCGGGTGCGCGGTCGCCGCCGTCGCCCTACAGGTGGTCGGGCTGCTCTGGGCGGACCGCCTCGGCGCCGTGGCGGACGGAGCCAGTTGATGTCCGGTATCACGCTGGCGGTGGGTTGCCTGGCCGGCGCCGCGTTGCTCGCCACGGTGGCCGTCAACCGGCGCCGTCCCCGGCGACGACTACGCCGGTTGACCACCCACGGCTCCACAACGGTTGGCCGGGTGCCCGGTGATGGTTCCGGCGGCGATGCCAGCGGTACGCCCACCAGTCGCCGAGTGGACGGCATCCGCCTTGCTGCCGCCCTGGCCGGGGTGGCCGTGGCGGTACTGGTCGAGGGCTGGCCCGGCATGGTGAGCGCCCTGCTCATCGCGGTGCTGCTGGACCGGCTGCTCCGGCGGATCGAGCACCCTGCCGACCGGAACCGACGGCTGCGGGCCGCCGCTGACCTGCCGCTCGCCGCCGACCTGATGGCTGCGGCGCTGCGGGCCGGAGCACCGGTGGAGCGTTCGGTGATCGCCGTGGCCGACGCGCTTGGCGGTCCACTGGCCGAGCAACTCCGCCGGGTCGGCCGGACGCTGCAACTCGGCGGGTTGCCGCAGGAGGCCTGGGCGCATCTGTCGGCGGTGCCGGGTGGGCAGCGGGTCGCCACCGCCGCCGTTCGCTCGGCAAGCAGCGGGTCGGCCCTGGCTGGCGCCCTGACCCGGCTCGCCGATGACCTGCGTGCCGACCGGGTCACCACGATCGAGGCGGCTGCCCGTCGGTCGGGTGTGTTGATCGTGCTGCCCCTGGGCCTGTGTTTCCTGCCCGCCTTCATTCTCGCCGGCCTGGTGCCGGTGATCGTCGCCGTGCTCGGCGACGTGCTGTGAATCCATCGAGAGAGGACGAACACGTGCGCAAAATGCTCGCCCGCCTGCGCGGGGACGCCGGGATGAACACCGCCGAGTACGCCGTCGGGACGCTCGCGGCGGTGGCCTTCGGTGGCATCCTGCTCAAGGTACTGACCTCCGACAGCGTGCAGTCGGCGTTGGCGGCTGTCATCGATCGGGCGCTGAAGTGACCGGGCGCCGGCTGGCCGGTCGTGACCGAGGTTCGTTCACCGCCGAGATGGCGGCCGGTCTGCCGGCGCTGCTGCTGTTCCTGCTCACCGGCCTGACCGCCGTCAACGCGGTCAGCACCAAGTCGGCCTGCCTGGATGCGGCCCGGGAGGCGGCGTTGGCCGCCTCCCGGGGCGAGGACGGCACACCTGCCGGCAGCCGGTACGCACCGCCGGATGCGACGGTGACCGTCGTGCTGGACGGTGACCTGGTCCGGGCGACGGTGCGGGCTCCGGTACGGGTACTCGGCGGTGAGCTTCCGGCGATCACCGTGGTGGGCGGGGCCGTGGCAGTCGTCGAGCCGGGCGCACCGGAGCCGCAGCCATGAGGACCTCGGAGCGGGCGTCGTCCCGTTCGGCGACCACCGATCGGGACCGTGGCGGGGCCACCATCTGCCTGTTGGCGGCGGGGCTGGTGTTCGTCCTGGGTGGCCTGTTCGCCGCCGGGGTCGGCACCGCCCGGATGGCTCGCCAGCAGGCCCGGGTCGCCGCCGACTTCGGCGCCTTGGCCGGTGCCGCCCGGGCCCTTCAGGACGAGCCGACGGTGTGTGCGCGGGCTGCCGAGATCGTCGCCGCGAACGGCGCCCGGTTGGTGTCGTGCCAGATCGACGGGCTTGATGTCCTGGTCACGGCGGAGTTGACCGTGCAGCCGTTGCCCGGACTGACGCGGGTCGCCACGGCAACCTCCCGAGCCGGGCCGCTGCGCGGCTGACTCTGGCGTGGGACGGGGTCAGCTCAACCGGCGAAGACCATCGGTGATGGCCGTCCGGAGCTGTTCGCCGTACGTGTCTGCCGGCAACACGGCGACATGGTCGGCCGCTCGCGCGAAGGCGGCGCGTGCGGCGGCGAGATTGCTCAGCCGTTCGTACGCCATCGCCACACTCACGTGCAGCGATGGGTACAGGGCGCTGATCCTGGTGTCATCGACGGCGTCGGCCTGCCGCAGCGCCTCCTGGTTCCACCGCAGGACCTCCTCGGGGTGGTCCTGGTGGCGGGCCAGGTAGTGCGCCGCGATGCACGCGTCATAGCTGTCGGTACGCCTCGCCCAGGCCCGTTCGAACAACGCCCGTGCGTCGGCCGCTCGTCCCTCCGCCTCCGCCCGCATCCCGTCCTGGCACAGCTTGAGCACCGGATTATCGAGATCCATCATCGCTCCCGTTGATCGCCGACTGGCTGAACGAGACGATCCTGCGGGCTCAACCAGCTTGAGGATCAAGTGGCCGCCCCCGGGGCGGTCAGCGGCTCTGGAGGGCGTCCAGCGCGATCGCCATGGCGATCACCAGGCGGCGGTCGATCTGCGGGTGCTGAATCTCGACCACGTAGCGGTCGCGCAGACCCCACTTCTTGATCACCGAGAAGACCGGCTGGCCACCGGCGACGAAGTCGAAGTGGTAGGGCAGCCAGGACAGCGAGTCGATGAAGCGGCGCAGCAGGGCCACCGGCATGCTGCGCTCCTGGCCGGTGACGGCGGGCAGGCCCGCCTGCTCGACGTGCCAGGTCGACCGGAGCAACGACTGCGCGAAGTCCTTGCGGAACAGGCCGATCGAGTTGCCGGCGTGGTCGGTGACGTCGTACGTGGCGGCGAGGTCGAGGCGTTGCCGGGCCTTGAACCCGAGCAGCGGCTGCTGCTTCGAGTCGTCGGTGTAGATCGTCACCTGCTCCTTGAAGGCGAGCCGCTTCTGCTGGGCGAACGCCAGCAGACCGCCCTCGGTGCCGTCCGGGGCCACGCTGTGGACCTCGTACTGGTTGACCATCAAACGGATCCGTTGACGGATGTGGAACTGGTGCTGCGACTGCAGGCTGTCGAGCTGCATGAAGTCTCCTCAACTCTGATGCGCCGGAGTGTCGCACAGCCCGGCAACGGTGGCACTGAGCGGGCACGACGCGGACGGCGCTGAGGGGCGGCTCAGCGAATCCCGTCGACGGTCGACCGGTGCGTCACGTTGGTGAGCAGTTGCTGGATGGTGCGCAGCCGTTCGTTGATCTGATCCAGCCGTTCGGCCTGAGCCAGGGTGGCGAGCGCCGTGCTCAGGGCGATCTGCTGATCGACGCTGAGCTTCTCCTGGTCGATGGTGTAGAGCAGGTCGACGGTCTCGGCGATGGTGTCGGCCACGGCCCCTCCTCACGTGCGCGGGCGAAACGGCGAACGGCGAGCGCAGTCCGACGAGCATCAATGGAAGCGCTCCCAGCGTTCTTGCCCGTACGCGTCGGGTTTTATGCCTGGCGTCAGTTCGGCAGGTTGGCCAGCACCACGTCGAGCACCCGGACGGCCCCTGACTTGGACAGCGGGTTGTTGCCGTTGCCGCACTTGGGTGACTGCACGCAGGACGGGCAGCCGGCCTCGCAGCCGCACTCGTCGATGGCGCCCCGGGTGGCTTTCAACCAGGCGGCGGCGGTGCCGTACGCCCGCTCCGCGAAACCGGCCCCGCCGGGGTGACCGTCGTAGACGAAGACCGTCGGCGCCTCGGTGTCCGGGTGCACCGCGGTGGAGAGCCCACCGATGTCCCAGCGGTCGCAGGTGGCCAACAGCGGCAGCAGCCCGATCGCGGCGTGTTCGGCGGCGTGCAGCGCCCCCGGCACGTCGGCGGGGTCCACCCCGGCCGTGGTCAGCGATTCCGGCGAGAGGGTGAACCAGACCGCGACCGTCCGCAGTTCCCGCGTCGGCAGGTCCAGCGGCCGGGTGTCGATCACCTCGCCGGTGGCGATGCGTCGCCGCTGGTACGACACCACCTGGCTGGTCACGTCCACCTCGCCGAGGAACAGCCCGACCGGCCCGGCGTCGACGTACGAGCGTACCGACACCACCGACAGCGAGGTGACGTCCCGCGCGTGGGTGGACCAGTCCGGCTCCTCGGGATGGACAAGTGCACATCCGTCTTCGAGGTCCAGGGTGTCGACCACGTAGGACACCCCCTGGTGCAGGTAGACCGCGCCGGGGTGCAGCAGGAAGTGCGACGAACCGCCGTCGACGGTGCCGAGCAGCCGGCCGGTCGCCGCCTCCACCACGCAGACCGGGGCGCCACCCTCGCCACGCAGGTCCACCTCGGGTCGTTCCCGGTGCCGCCAGTACCAGCCGGTCGGCCGCTGTCGCAGCGCGCCCGCCTCGACCAACGCCTCGACGGTCTCCTTCGCGCTGTCGCCGAACAGTTCCAGGTCGGCCACGGTCAGCGGGGCCTCGGCCGCCGCGCAGGCCAACTGGGGCCCGAGCACGTACGGGTTGGCCGGGTCGAGCACGGTGGCCTCCACCGGTGCGCCGAAGAGCGCCTCCGGATGGTGCACCAGATAGGTGTCCAGCGGGTCGTCCCGCGCGACAAGCACCGCGAGGGCCTCCTGCCCGGAACGCCCGGCTCGGCCGGCCTGCTGCCACAGGGACGCCCGGGTGCCGGGGTACCCGCAGATCAACACGGCGTCCAGCCCGACCAGGTCGACGCCCAACTCCAGGGCATTGGTGGAGGCCAGGCCGAGCAGGTCGCCGTGCAGCAGCGCCCGCTCCAGCTCACGCCGTTCCTCGCGCAGGTAGCCGGCGCGGTAGGCGGCCACCCGGTCACCGAGCCCGGGTACCGCCTCGTCGAGGCTGCGCCGCGCGCTGGTCGCCACCACCTCGGCACCCCGTCGGGAGCGGACGAACGCCAGCGTACGCACGCCGGCGGCGACGATGTCCGCGAGCAGGTCGGCGGTCTCCCGCAGCGCCGACCGGCGGACCTGGGTGAGGTCGACCGTCTCGGCGTCGTGGGTGTGACCGGGCGGCGCGGCGGATCGTGGGGCATCCGGATCGCGGCGGGGCGCAGGTGCGGCGGCGGACGGCGGCGAGGACGGCTCGGCGGGCAGCAGCGGTGGCTCCCAGAGCGCGAAGGTCACCCCGGCTCGCGGTGAGGTGTCCTCGGTGACCGCCGCCACCGGCAGGCCGATCAGTCGGCCGGCTGTTGCCGCCGGATCGCCCGAGGTCGCCGAGGCCAGGACGAAGGTGGGGCCGGTGGGATTGCCGTACCGGGCGCACTGCCGGCGGAGCCGGCGCAGCACGTGGGCGACGTGTGAGCCGAACACTCCCCGGTAGACGTGGCACTCGTCGATCACCACGTACCGCAGCCGGCGAAGGAATCCCGACCACTGCGCATGACCGGGCAGGATGCCGTGGTGCAGCATGTCCGGGTTGGTCAGCACGAACCGGGAGTGCCGTCGGATCCACTCCCGCTCGGCGCGTGGGGTGTCACCGTCGTAGCAGGCCGGGCGTACGCCATCGATCTCCAGCTCGGCGACGGCGCGTAACTGGTCGGCGGCGAGCGCCTTGGTCGGTGCCAGGTAGAGCACGGTGGCGCGGGGGTCGGCGAGCAGGGTGGCCAGCGCGGGCAGTTGGTACGCCAGCGACTTGCCGGAGGCGGTGCCGGTGGCGACGACGACGTGCCGCCGTTCGTGGGCCAGCTCGGCGGCCTCGGCCTGGTGCCGCCAGGGTGCCGTCACCCCCCGCCGGGCATACGCTGTGCGCAGTTCCTCCGGAGCCCACCCTGGCCAGGGCGCGGGTGTCCCGGCCCGGGACGGCACCCGTTCGACATGGGTGACCGGATCGGTGGCGTGCCGCTGCCGCAACTGGCGTAGCAGGTCGCCCGGCGCGGCGGCCGGAACCGGGGCGGGGCCCGGCTCGCGGCCCCGGCCGGCGGATACGCTGGCTGCCGAGGTCACGTCCTGCACTCTCGCACTGGTGTTCGGAAATGGGAAATTGACCCACCGATGCGGTGAGTCCGGCCCCCGGTGAGTCGTCGGGCGGCGTCGGGGGTAGTGGTTAGATGCCCAGAGAGCTTACGGCCGCGTCGAGGGAGGACCGATGGAGCTGTCGCTGGCGACCCGCACCGTGGGGGAGCACACGGTGCTCGAGGTCGGCGGTGAGGTGGATGTCTACACCGCCCCCCGACTGCGCGAGCGGCTGCTGGAGCTGATCGACTCCGGTGCCCGACACGTGGTGGTCGACCTGGGTCGGGTCGACTTTCTCGACTCCACCGGGCTGGGCGTGCTGGTCGGCGCGCTCAAGCGACTGCGTACCGCCGAGGGCACCTTCGCCCTCGTCTGCGACAAGGAGCCGCTGCTCAAGATTTTCCGGATCACCGCGCTGGACCAGGTGTTCCCACTGCATCCCACGGTCGAAGCGGCGACCGGCGTCGGCGCGTGATGGCCACGGTACGGCTCTCCTTCTCCCCGGCGCCGGTGCATGTGCGTACCGCTCGCCTGGTCGGGGTGGCGGTCGCCCGGCGGGCAGGGGTACGCGAGGACCTGCTCGACGAGGTACGCCTGGCCATCGGCGAGGCGTGCACCCGTGCGGTCGCCCTGCACCGCCAGTACGGGCTGGCCGACCCGGTGCTCGTGGAGATGTCCGACTCGGGGGCGTACGCGGTGCGGGTGGTCGACCGGGCGCCGATCGAGGCGGGTATCGGCCTCGCCGCGCTCGACGCAGACCAGTTGGCCAACGAGTCGCTCAACGAGGACGACCTCACCACCGGGGTGGGCTTCGCGCTGCTCGCCGGTTTCGTGGAGGACCTACAGGTGCGCCCGGTCGATGACGGGATCGGCACCGAAGTCCGGATGGTCTGGCCGCTGACCCGCTGACCCATTAGCTCGCTGACCGCCGCCGCCTTCCCTGACCAGGGAATGCGGCGGCTTTGCCATGGATCCGTCCCTATATCAGATTTCGGTTCATAACACAGCGACGAAGATCATCGCGACACGGCGCCACCTCGGTGTGACCTCGAACACTGCGGAGGGCTACAGTACGCGGGTTGTCAGCAAGTGATCCATCGGGCAGCCAGCGCAGATGGGCGTGGAGGCGCTGGTTCGCCGAGGGTGGCTCAGTGCGCACTTGCGAAATTCGCATCCAGGCGCAGGTCGGTGCGTCTCCACCGGCCGGCGCGTTGTTCGGCACAGGAGGACACAGATGTCCGACAGCTTGGCCGCCGAGGGCGGCGGCGCGATCTCCCTGACCGGGGCCAATGTCACGTACGTCGTCATCGCTGCGGTGATCGCGCTGGTAGCGCTCGCCTTCGCTGCCGCGTTGACGAAGACCGTGCTGGCTGCCGGCAAGGGCACCGAGAAAATGCAGGAGATATCCGGGGCCGTGCAGGAGGGCGCCTCGGCCTACCTGTTCCGGCAGTTCCGGACCCTGGCGATCTTCGTGGTGATCGCCGTAGTACTGCTCTTCCTGCTGCCGGTGCACCAGACCGACGGCAACGAGACCGCGGTGAAGATCGGCCGTTCGCTCTTCTTCGTGGTCGGTGCGCTGTTCAGCGCCTTCATCGGCGGTGCCGGCATGTGGCTGGCCACCCGGGCCAACCTGCGGGTGGCCGCCGCCGCCCGGGAGCGGGAGGGTGGCCGGGAAGTGGCCATGAAGATCGCCTTCCGGACCGGTGGGGTGGTCGGGTTCCTCACGGTCGGGCTGGGCCTCTTCGGTGCCGCGCTGGTGGTGCTGATCTTCCGGGGTGACGCGCCGACGGTGCTGGAGGGCTTCGGCTTCGGCGCCGCCCTGCTGGCCATGTTCATGCGGGTCGGCGGCGGCATCTTCACCAAGGCCGCCGACGTCGGCGCCGACCTGGTCGGCAAGGTGGAGAAGGGCATCCCCGAGGACGACCCGCGCAACGCGGCCACCATCGCCGACAACGTCGGCGACAACGTCGGCGACTGCGCCGGCATGGCCGCCGACCTGTTCGAGTCGTACGCGGTCACCCTGGTCGCCGCGCTGATCCTGGGTCGCGCCGCGTTCGGCACCGACGGCCTGGTACTGCCACTGATCATCTCCACCATCGGTGTGCTGGTCGCCATCATCGGTGTCTTCATCACCAAGCTGCGCGCCTCCGACCGCAACGGCCTGACCGCCATCAACCGGGCCTTCTACCTCTCCGCGCTGATCTCGGCGGTGCTGGTCGGGGTGGCCACCTTCGTCTACCTCCAGCCGTCCTGGGCCGCGCAGCTCGGCGACGACTGGCGGACCGCGCTCGGCGTGGACGGCGGCGACCCGCCGTTCGGCCCGCGTGGTGTGGTCATCGGCGCGGTCGTCATCGGCATCGTGCTGGCCGCCGCCATCCAGGCGTTGACCGGCTACTTCACCGAGACCAACCGTCGTCCGGTGCAGGACATCGGCAAGAGCTCGCAGACCGGCCCGGCGACGGTCATCCTCGCCGGCATCAGCGTCGGCCTGGAGTCGGCGGTCTACTCGGCGCTGCTCATCGCCGCCGGTGTCTTCGGCGCGTTCCTGCTCGGCGGCGGCTCGATCACGCTGTCGCTGTTCGCCGTGGCGCTGGCCGGTACCGGTCTGCTCACCACCGTCGGCGTGATCGTCGCGATGGACACCTTCGGCCCGATCTCCGACAACGCCCAGGGTGTGGCCGAGATGTCCGGCGACATCGACGAGCACGGCGCCCGTACGCTCACCGAGCTGGACGCGGTGGGCAACACCACCAAGGCGATCACCAAGGGCATCGCGATCGCCACGGCGGTGCTGGCCGCGACCGCGCTGTTCGGCTCGTACACCGACACGCTGCGCATCGCGTACGCCGATGCCGGGGTGACCGACGTCGGTGCCGAGATCCTCAACGCGCTGAACGTGGCCAACCCGCAGAACCTGGTCGGCCTGATCATCGGTGCGGCGGTGGTGTTCCTCTTCTCCGGCCTGGCCATCAACGCGGTCTCCCGCTCGGCCGGAGCCGTGGTGATGGAGGTCCGTCGGCAGTTCCGTGAGCTGCCCGGCATCATGGACGGCACCCAGCGCCCGGAGTACGGCAAGGTCGTCGACATCTGCACCCGGGACGCGCAGCGCGAACTGCTGACCCCCGGTCTGCTGGCGATCATGGCGCCGATCGCGGTCGGCTTCGGCCTCGGGCCCGGCGCGCTGGCGTCGTACCTGGCGGGTGCGATCGGGGCCGGCACGCTGATGGCGGTCTTCCTGGCCAACTCCGGTGGCGCCTGGGACAACAGCAAGAAGATGGTCGAGGACGGCGCGTACGGCGGCAAGGGCTCCGACGCCCACGCCGCGACCGTCATCGGCGACACCGTGGGTGACCCGTTCAAGGACACCGCCGGCCCGGCCATCAACCCGCTGTTGAAGGTGATGAACCTGGTCTCGCTGCTGATCGCGCCGGCCGTGGTGGCGTGGAGCATCGGCGACGACCGCAACGTCGGCCTGCGGATCACCATCGCGGTGGTGGCGACGCTGATCGTCGTCGCGGCGGTGATGTTCAGCAAGCGCAAGAGCATCGCGCTCGACGAGAGCTCCGACAGCGGATCCGGTACCGCCGACCCGCGCCCGGAGGAGATCAAGGCCTGACCCTCCGGTCAGCATCACCGGTCCCCGGGCAGCGGCCACCGCCGCCCGGGGACCGGTCCCCGCTGCGGCCGGTCCGCCTGACCGGTGCCGACCGGGGGAGGAGGCCGTACGCTGCAACGCATGCGTACGTGCCGGGCGGACGCCGCCAGAATGCTGACGGTGGTCCTGGCTACGTTGGTCCTGCTGACCGGTTGCGGGTCCAGCGGTCCCAGTCCCCGGGCGTGGGCCGCGTCGGTGTGTTCGGCGCTGACCCCGTGGCGTGCCGAGATCAGCAAGCTGACCAGCAGCACCGACCAGCAGATGACCGCGCAGACCACCCCCGCGCAGGCCAAGGAGAACCTGGTCCGGCTCTTCGGTGGAGCCGAGCAGGCCAGTGAGGACGCTCGCCGCAAGGTGGAGCAGGCCGGGGTGCCCACGGTCGAGAACGGCGCGGAGATCGCCGAAGGCTTCCGGACCTCGCTCGCGTCGATGCGGGACGCCTACGGCCGGGCCCGAACCACGATCGACGGGCTGAGCACGGGTGAGGCCGGCGTCTTCTACGGTGGCGTGCAGACGGCGGTGGAGACGTTGCAGCAGGACTACGACGCAAGCGCGTTGGACACCAGCCGACTCAACTCGGAGGAGTTGAAGCGCGCCTTCGACGAGGTACCCGAATGCCATTGAGCGGTTCCGGTGAGACATCGGCGGCGCAACCGCTGCCGGTGTCCTTCCCGGTGCCCGCTGCGGCGTCACCGACCGCCCCGCGGCCCCGCGTACGGCCGATCGCGCCGGACCCCGGTCCCCGCGAGGAGACGGGCGCGACGGCCGGCGACCGGCAGTTGGTCTTCTTCGGTGCGGAGACCGCCGAACCCTCGGTCGCCGATCTTGCCGGCCTGCTCGCCGGACCGGGCGAGGTGCACCGGATGGGCGGCACCGCCCGCTTGTCCGTGGTGGTGGACGCCGGATGGCGGGTACACGTGCTCGTCGCCGAACTGGCCCGGCGCGGCGTCCGGGCCACCTGGACGCCGACCGAGGACCAGCGGTACGCCGTGCGGACCGCGTACACCCGGGCGATCGTGCCGCTCGCGGCGGCGTGGCTGCGCGGCCCGACGCAGCAACCGCCGGCCGGCTTCCAGTTGGACGGCCGGCGGCTACGGCTCTGGCTCGCCGCCGCCGGGGTGGTCGACCCATCGGAGGTCCTCCTGCACCTCGGGGGCGTCGATCCGGATCGCTGGACGATGGTCGGTGCGGCTCTGGTCGGGGCCGGGCTGGTCGGCGAACTGGTCGAGCCGGGCGCGGGTGGTCCCGCGTACCGGATCGCCGGGCGACGCCGGGTGCTGCGGCTGGCGGAACTGGTCGGCGAAGCTCCACCCGCCGCGCCGCCCGGAGCCTGGCCGGTCCGCGACTGAGCGGCCCTCCCGGGGTCTGCCGCCGGTCGGCGACCGACCGGCTGACGGAAGCCGGGCCGGTCCGCGACCGGCCGGGCGGCGGCTGTCCGATCTGGGACAGCCGGGCGTCAGCGCACGCCGGGAGAATCGGCTGGGTTCCACCTCCACCGAGGGGCTGCCATGGTCACAGTGGCACGCTTTACACCCTACCCAGGGTGTACGGTGACGCCGTTCGGCGTGACCATTGATCGTTCCGAGCGGATTGCCGCCCGCGAAACCCGAAACACGGACGGCGCGTTACGTTGGACATCCGGACCGCCGGGTATCGAGGGTCGAGCGTGCCCCGATCCGGTCAGGCGCGGCCACGAGTGGGAATGAGGTCGAAACCGAAGTGCCGAGTAACGCTGGAACCACCCGTCTGGTCATCGTCGAGTCGCCGGCGAAGGCCAAGACGATCTCGGGCTATCTAGGCCCGGGGTACGTCGTGGAGGCCAGCTTCGGGCACGTCCGCGACCTGCCGCGCAACGCCGCCGACGTGCCGGCCCGCTACAAGGGCGAGCCGTGGGCCCGGCTCGGCGTCGACGTGGACAACGGCTTCCACGCCCTCTACGTCGTCTCCGCCGACCGCAAGCAGCAGATCAGCAAGCTGACCAAGCTGGCCAAGGAGGTCGACGAGATCCTCCTCGCCACGGATGAGGACCGCGAGGGCGAGGCGATCGCCTGGCACCTGGTGGAGACGCTCAAGCCGAAGGTGCCGGTCCGGCGGATGGTCTTCCACGAGATCACCAAGCCGGCCATCCAGGCGGCCGTGGCCAACCCACGCGAGATCGACCGTGATCTGGTCGACGCCCAGGAGGCCCGGCGCATCCTTGACCGGCTCTACGGCTACGAGGTCTCCCCGGTGCTGTGGAAGAAGGTCATGCCGAAGCTGTCGGCGGGCCGGGTGCAGTCCGTGGCGACCCGGATCGTGGTCGAACGCGAGCGGCAGCGGATGGCCTTCCGCACCGCCGAGTACTGGGACATCCTGGCCACCCTGGCGGTGGCGAAGCCGGGCGAGGGGCCGCGCACCTTCAACGCCACCCTGGTCGCGCTGGGCGGCGACCGGATCGCCACGGGCAAGGACTTCGAGCCGACCACCGGCAAGGTGCGCGCCGGGGCGGGGGTCGTCCACCTCGACTCCAGCGGGGCCCGAGGGCTGGCCGCCCGCCTCGAAGGGCGGCCGTTCACCGTCACCCGGGTCGAGGAGAAGCCGTACCGGCGTCGCCCGTACGCGCCGTTCATCACCTCCACCCTCCAGCAGGAGGCGGCCCGCAAGCTGCGGTTCTCGTCGCAGCAGACGATGCGCACCGCGCAGCGGCTCTACGAGAACGGCTACATCACCTACATGCGTACCGACTCGGTGAACCTGTCGGAGACCGCCATCGCGGCGGCTCGTCGGCAGATCGTCGAGTTGTACGGCGAGCGCAGCGTGCCGCCGGAGCCGCGCCGCTATACCGGCAAGGTGAAGAACGCGCAGGAGGCGCACGAGGCGATCCGCCCGGCGGGGGACAACTTCCGCACCCCGGGCGACGTGGCCAAGGAACTGTCCGGCGAGGAGTACAAGCTCTACGAGCTGATCTGGCGGCGTACCATCGCCTCGCAGATGACCGATGCCGTCGGCTCCAGCGTCTCGGTGCGGATCCGGGCGACCACCTCGGCCGGTGAGGAGGCCGACTTCGGCGCCACCGGCAAGACCATCACGGACCCGGGTTTCCTGCGGGCGTACGTCGAGTCCAGCGACGACGAGAACGCCGAGGCCGAGGACGCCGAGCGCCGGCTGCCCAACCTGGTGAAGGACCAGCCGCTGACCGCCGACGAGCTGGCGGCCCAGGGTCACCACACCCAGCCGCCCGCCCGCTACACCGAGGCGTCGCTGGTCAAGGCCCTGGAGGAGCTGGGCATCGGCCGCCCGTCAACGTACGCCTCGATCATGCAGACCATCCAGGACCGGGGGTACGTCGTCAAGCGCGGTCAGGCGATGATCCCGTCGTTCCTGGCGTTCGCGGTGATCGGGCTGATGGAGCGGCACTACCCGCGCCTGATCGACTACGACTTCACCGCCAGCATGGAGAACGAGCTGGACGAGATCGCCGGTGGTGACCACGCGGCGGTCGACTTCCTCACCGCGTTCTACTTCGGCACCACCAACGGCGTCGGTGACCAGGACATCGCCCGCTCGGGCGGGCTGAAGAAGCTGGTCACCGAGAACCTCAGCGACATCGACGCGCGCAGCGTCAACTCGATCCCGCTGTTCACCGATGACGAGGGGCGTGAGGTGGTGGTGCGGGTCGGCCGGTTCGGGCCGTACCTGCAACGGGCGCTGCCCGGCGAGCAGCCCGCGCCGAAGGCGGAGGGCGAGGAGGGCGCGGCACCGGGCGACCGGGCGCCGATCCCCGAGGGCCTGGCGCCGGACGAGCTGACCCCGGAGAAGGTGCACGAGCTGTTCCTCGGCGGCGGGGGCGAGCGCAAGCTCGGCGACGACCCGGCGACCGGGGAGCCGATCCTGCTCAAGTCGGGCCGGTTCGGCCCGTACGTGGCCAGCGGGGAACGCAAGTCGTCCCTGCTGCGCTCGCAGTCGCCGGATTCGCTCACCCTCGACGAGGCGCTCAAGCTGCTCAGCCTGCCGCGCCTGATCGGCTTGGCACCGGACGGCGCCGAGGTGTTCGCCAACAACGGCCGCTACGGCCCGTACGTCAAGCGTGGCGACGAGTTCCGTTCACTGGACTCGGAAGACAAGATGTTCACCGTCACGCTCGACGAGGCGCTGGCTCTGCTGGCCGCCCCGAAGACCCGCCAGCGTCGGGCCGCCGCCCCGCCGCTGCGGGAGATGGGCGCCGACCCGCTGACCGAGAAGCCGCTGGTCATCAAGGACGGCCGGTTCGGCCCGTACGTCACCGACGGGGAGACCAACGCCTCCCTGCGGCGCGGCCAGACCCCGGAGGCACTGACCTTGGAGGAGGCCTCCGAGATGCTCGCCGAAAAGCGGGCGAAGGGCCCCGCCCCCAAGAAGGCCGCCAAGAAGACCACCGCCAAGAAGGCCCCAGCCAAGGCCGCCAAAGCCACTAAAGCCACCAAGGCCACTAAAGCCACCCCCGCCAAAGCCACCAAGGCCACCCCCGCCAAAGCCACCAAGGCCACCCCCGCGAAGGCCGCTTCCGCAAAGGCCACCAAGGCCACCCCCGCCAAAAAAGCCGCTCCCGCCCGTACCGAATAACCCCAACGCCGATCTTGGTACGAAAGTGTCCCTCCAGGGGCAGCCCCGTACCAAGATCCACGTCGGTGTCAGCCGAGGAGTGCGGTGAGGTGGGGGGTGGTGAAGGTTCGGTGGGGATCCAGGCGGGTGCGGGTGTGCTGGAAGTCCTGCCAGCGGGGGTAGGCGTCGGCCAGTGAGGCGGCGTCGCGCCAGTGGAGTTTGCCCCAGTGGGGACGGCCGCCCAACTCTGTCGCCACCTGCTCGAAGGCCCGGAAGTACGGCTCGTAGGGCATGCCGACGTACTGATGCAGGGCGATGTATGCCGATTTGCGCCCGTACGAGTGCGACAGCCAGATGTCGTCGGCGGCGGTGAAACGCACCTCGACCGGGAAGAGCACCCGGAACGGCAGCCGGTCGATGATCCGGCGGAGCGCGCGCAGCGCCTCGGGCAGGGTGTCGCGCGGTAGCGCGTACTCCATCTCCACGAAGCGGACCCGGCGCGGGGTGCAGAAGACCGTGTCGGAACGGCCGGTGTAAATGCGTTCGGTCAGTGCGCGGGCGGAGACGGCGCTGATCATCGGGGCGAGGGCCGGCATCGCGCGGCCGAGCCGGCAGGCCCCGGCGAAGACGGTGTTGGCGAGGAAGTCGTCGTCGAGCCAGCCGCGCCAGCGCGGCAACGGACGATCGTCGGCGGGTACCCGGTCGTTGACCTTGAGCTGTGCCCGGCTGCTGTACGGGAACCAGAAGAACTCGACGTGGTCGTGCGCACCGATCAGGCCGGGCAGGTCGGCCAGTACGGTGTCCAGGGCCGCCGGACGTTCGTGCGCCCGCAGCACGAAGGCGTCCACGCAGCGCAGCGTCACATCGACCAGTACGCCGAGCGTGCCGAGCGAGATCCGGGCCGCGTCGAACACGTCGGGATGCTCCTCGGCGGAGCAGTGCAGCACCTCTCCGGTGCCGGTGACCAGGGTCAGCGCCGCGACGAAGGTGGCCAGCCCGCCGTATGCCGCGCCGGTGCCGTGGGTGCCGGTGGAGATCGCCCCGGCCACGGTCTGTGCGTCGATGTCGCCGAGGTTGGGCAGCGCCAACTCGTGACTTGCCAGCAGCGCGTTGAGCTGCCGCAGGGTCATTCCGGCCGGTACGGTGACGAGACGTCGATCGACGTCCACCTGTACGTCGATGGCGAGTCCGGCCAGGTCCATCCGGCTGCCGTCGCCGACCGCGACGGGGGTGAAGGAGTGGCCGCTGCCGACCGGGCGGATCCGGGCACCGGCCTCGGCGGCGGAGCGGACCAGCTCGACGACCTCGGCAACGGTGGTGGGGCGCAGGACGGCGGTTGCCGCACTGTGCTGGTTGCCGGCCCAGTTCGACCAGGTAGTGGCCTCGGTGGCGCTGCTTCCAGGCATCGGCGCTCCTTCAAGTGAATATGAACCGAGTTCATATCAGGAACGTTGTCCCTGGTAAACACCGCAATCGAGATTCGCTCGTTGTACCGGTAGTCACGAACTGGTGACGTGTAGATATGTTCATCCGTCGAGAGGGGGTGGCGAGTGTCCACTTCAGCCGCCACGACTGGGCCGCTGCGCCGGGTTCCGGTGCAGGGTCGTAGCGTCGCGCGGGTCCAGCGGATGCTGGACGCTTGCGCCGAACTCGTCGACGAGGTGGGGTACGAAGGGCTGACCACCACCCTGCTCGCCGAGCGGGCAGAGGTGGCGATCGGGTCGGTCTATCAGTTCTTTCCGGACAAGCGGGCGATCGTGCAGGCGCTGACGTTGCGCACGATGGAGGCTTACCTCCAGCGGCTCGACGAGCGCTTCGCCTCGGACGATCTGACCCACTGGTGGGACGGAGTCGACGCGGGCATCGATGAGTACATCACGATGCACCGTACCGTTCCCGGGTTCCGTACCCTGCACTTCGGCGACGTGGTCGACCTGCATCTGCTCGATGAGCAGCGGGACAACAACGGGGTGATCGCCGACCAGTTGGCGCGGGTGCTCACCGAACGCTTCGGGCTCGCCGACGTGCCCGACCTGCGCTTCCACCTGGAGATCGCGGTGGAGGTGGCCGACGCGCTGATCAAGCTCGCGTTCCGGCGTAAGCCGGACGGCGACGACCGGGTGCTGGTCGAGGCGAAGGCGCTCATCCGCGACTACCTGCACCGTCAGGTCGACGCTCGGGGCGACACCGGTCACCGGCCGGTCGTGCAGCCTGCCAAGCCGGCCGACGACCAGATCGTCGAGTCCGCAGAGGCGGCGGCACAGCCCGCCTGACGTGCGCCGTCTCGCCCGGCGCGGCCCTGCGGACACCCCGCTCCACCCGCCGAACCTGTGACGAGCCTGCCCCACGGCCGACGAGCGGAACTCGCCCTGGCCGAGCGGGCTCACAGGAAGGCGTGACCCTCGCCCCGGTAGGTCGGCACGGTGGCCACCACCTCGTCCCCGTCCACCAGGTGCAGTTCGTTGACGCGTTCGCACAGCTCGCCGGACTTCGCGTGACGGAACCAGACCCGGTCGCCGATGCGCAACGTGGCGGCTGCGCTGCCGGTCAACGGGGTCTGCACCTCGCCGGCTCCTTCGGCGCCGATCAGTTTGAGCCCGGTGGGCAGCCACGGTCGGGGCAGCCGGCTGGGGCTGGCCGAACCGGAGGCGATCCAGCCGCCGCCGAGCACGGTCGCCAGACCGGGTGCCGGCCGGCGCACCACCGCACAGGCGAAGAAGGCCGCCGGGGTGGGACGCCAGGCCCGGTATCCGTCGAACAGCGTCGGTCCGTACAGCCCTGATCCCGCGGTGACTTCGGTGACCGCGGGATCGGCGCTGGTCGCGGCCACGCTGCCGGTGCCGCCACCGTTGACGAATTCCAGGTCGGCGTGGTCACGCACGGCGGCCACCGCCGCAGCGCGGCGCGCCAGCAGTTCACGGTACGACCCGCGCTGGGCCAGCCGGATCGCGGCGCTGAGCGCCGCCTGCCCGGGTGGCGCGTCGCCGAGACCGGCGATCTGTGCCTCGTACGACATCAGGCCCACCAGCCGGAAGCCCGGCCGGGCGGCGACGGTGGCGGCCAACCGGCCGGCGGCGTGGGCGCTGTGCACCGGTGAGCGTCGTACGCCGACGTGCACCCGGCCGCCCAGCAGCCGCCATGAGGCGTCCAAATCGAGGCAGACCCGCAGTTCGGGTCGGCTGGTGGGGGACCGCACGGCATCGCAGAAGTCCAGTTGACCGGGGTCGTCGACCATCAGGGTGATGGCTGCGGCAAGGGCCGGATCGGCCGAGAGTTCGGCCAGCGCGGTCCGGTCGACGGTGGGGTACGCCACCAGCACGTCGGTGGTGACGCCGAGCCGGACCAGCCAGATCGCCTCGGGCAGGGTGAACGCCATCACTCCGTGCCAGCCGGGGCGGGCCAGCGCACGGGCGATCAGCTCGCGGCTGCGCAGCGACTTGCTGGCGAGCCGCAGCGGCTTGCCGCCGGCTCGGGAGACGAGCGCGGCGGAGTTCGCGTCGAAGGCGGTGAGGTCGATCACCGCGTACGGCGGGTCGAGGTGCCGGGTCGCCCGGTCCAGCCGGTGGCGCAGATTCTCGCTGTCGGTGGCCACGTGTGCACGCTAACTGTGAAACGGTGAATGCGAAACACCCTCGCGTCCTGCCTGCTCAGGATGGGCTGGCAACAGCGGCCTAGGCTCGGCAGAGAGGGCGAGGCGTGACGGGGGTGGGTCCCCGCAGGTCTAGAGTGTTCCACCGGGGGTGCCCAGCGATGGGCCGGCACGTGGAGGTACGGCCATCGAAAGCCAGTTCAACGGCGAGTCGTCCGGCGTGTCGCCGTCCACGGACCAACCCGCCGGCCAGACCGGCCGATCCGGTGGTACGACCGGCCAGGCTGACCTGACCGGTTACCCCGCCATCCGTTCGGTGCTGCGCATCCGCCCCTTCCGCCGGCTCTGGATCGTGCTCAGCGCGGCCTCCTTCGGTGACTGGCTCGGTCTGCTCGCCACCAGCATCTTCGCCGCCGCCCAGGTCGAGGGCAGCACCGCCAAGGGCGCCGCCTTCGGTGGCGTGATCGCCATCCGGCTGCTGCCCGCATTGCTGCTCGGGCCGATCGCCGGCGTGTTCGCGGACCGGTTCGACCGGCGCTGGACCATGGTCATCTGCGACCTGCTGCGGTTCGTGCTGTTCGCCTCCATCCCGCTGTACGCGCTGACCGGTGCCAGCGGTGCCCGGGTGGTCAGCTGGGCGGCCATCGCCACCTTCCTGATCGAGACGGTCACGCTGCTCTGGATCCCGGCCAAGGAAGCGGCGGTACCGAACCTCATCCCGCGCGCCCGGCTGGAGACCGCCAACCAGCTCACCCTGATCACCACGTACGGCCTGACGCCGATCTTCGCCGCGATCGTGCTCGCCTCGCTCGACGGCATCGTCCGAGGTGCCACCGGCGGCGAGATGCCGTCCTGGGCCGAACCGGCCCAACTCGCGCTCTGGTTCAACGCCCTCTCCCGGCTCGCCACCGCCCTGGTCGTCGCCTTCGGCATCAAGGAGATCAGCCAGGGGCAGCGCCACCGGCAGGAACAGTCCGAGCAGAGCATGCTGCGCCAGTTCAACGAGGGCTGGCGGTACATCGGGCAGACGCCACTGGTCCGTGGCCTGGTGCTGGGCATCTTCGGTGCCTTCGCCGGCGGCGGCATCGTGATCGGTACGTCCCGGTTCTTCGCCAACTCGCTCGGTGCCGGTGACGCCGCCTTCTCCCTGCTCTTCGGGGCGATCTTCTTCGGCCTCGCGATCGGCATCGGGCTCGGCCCGATGATCGTGCGGGACATGTCCCGGCGTCGCTGGTTCGGCATGAGCATCGTGCTGGCCAGCGCCTCGGTGATGACCCTGGCCTTCGCCATCCACCTGTCCATGGCGCTGGTCGGCGCGGTCCTGGTCGGCGCCGGCGCCGGAATGGCCTTCCTCTCCGGCACCACCCTGCTCGGAGGCGAGGTCGCCGACGAGGTCCGCGGCCGGGTCTTCGCGGTGGTGCAGATCGGCACCCGCCTGGTGCTGATCCTGGCGATCGCGCTGGGCAGCCTGCTCGCCGGTGTCGGTGGCTCCCGGAAGCTGGAGATCGCCGACCTGGGGATCTCGATCTCCGCCACCCGCCTGCTGCTGCTCGTCGCCGGCGCGGCTGGGATCTTCGCCGGAATCAGCGCGTTCGGTCAGATGGACGACAAGAAGGGCGTCCCGGTCCTGGCCGACCTCTGGGGTTCGATCCGGGGTCGTCCGCTGATGCCGGCGGAGCCGTTCGTCTCGGCGGGGCTCTTCGTGGTCTTCGAGGGCGGCGAAGGCGCCGGCAAGTCGACCCAGTTGGCCCAGCTCGCCGAGCGGCTGCGGGACGAGGGCCGGGACGTGGTGGTCACCCGGGAGCCGGGTGCGACCGGCATCGGCACCCGGATCCGGTCGCTGGTGTTGGACAACAGCACCGACGACGAGGCGCCCTCGCCGCGCGCCGAGGCCCTGCTCTACGCCGCAGACCGGGCGCACCACGTGGCCACCGTGGTCCGGCCCGCCCTGTCCCGAGGTGCCGTCGTGATCAGCGACCGGTACGTCGACTCGTCCCTGGCGTACCAGGGCGCCGGTCGTACGCTGCCGGTCGACGAACTTTCCTGGCTCTCCTCCTGGGCCACCGGGGGGCTCAAGCCCGACCTGGTGGTGCTGCTGGACATCGACCCGCGCACCGGGCTGTCCCGGGTGGCCGAGCGCAACCGGGCCGCCGACCGGCTGGAGGCCGAGTCGTTGGCCTTCCACGAGCGGGTCCGGTACGCCTTCCTCGACCTGGCCGCCGCCGACCCGAAGCGCTACCTGGTGCTCGACGCCGGTCACCCGGCCGAGCAGATCTCCGAGCGGGTCGCCGATCGGGTGGCCGAACTGCTCGCCCCCGGTGGTGTCGACCACCCGGGGCCGGCCAGCGGCCCGGACACCTCGGTGCAGCCCGAGTTATCCCCAACAGAGCTGGTGACGACGGAGCGGACCTGATGCCGGACGCCTTCGCCGACCTGGTCGGGCAGGACGAGGCGGTGGACACGTTACGCCGGGCGGCTGCCGCCGCGGCCGCCGTGCTGCGCGCCCCGCAGGGCGGTCCGCAGCCAGCGGTGAACGGGACCGATCCGGGTGCCGGGATGACCCATGCCTGGATCTTCACCGGACCGCCCGGCTCGGGCCGGTCGGTCGCGGCGCGGGCCTTCGCCGCCGCCCTGCAGTGCGTGCACGGCACCGGCTGCGGACAGTGCCCCGGTTGCCACACCACCCTGGCCGGCACCCATGCCGACGTACGGCTGGTGGTGCCCGACGGGCTCTCCATCGGTGTCAACGAGATGCGGGCGCTGGTACTGCGTGCGGCCAGTACGCCGTCCGGCGGCCGGTGGCAGGTAGTGATCATCGAGGATGCCGACCGGTTGACCGAGGCGGCCGGAAACGCGCTGCTCAAGGCGGTGGAGGAGCCCCCGCCACGGACGGTCTTCCTGCTCTGCACACCCTCCACCCACCCGGACGACATCTCGGTGACCATCCGATCGCGCTGCCGGGTCGTACCCCTGGTGCAGCCGGTGCCGGAGGCGGTGGCCGAGGTGCTGGTCCGGCGGGACGGGATCGCGCCCGACGTGGCCCGGTGGGCGGCGGCGGCCACCCAGGGGCACGTCGGTCGGGCCCGGCGGCTGGCCAGCGACCCCCAGGCCCGGGCCCGGCGGGAGGCGGTGCTCGCGGTACCGCGCCGGCTGACCAGCGTGGGCGCCGCGTTCGACGCCGCTTCCGCGTTGATCGAGGCGGCCGAGGCCGAAGCCGAGGCGACGGTCGTGGAGGTCGACGCCGCGGAGCGCGCGGCGCTGGAGACGGCGCTCGGGGCGGGCGGTACCGGTCGGGGTGCGGCAAGCGCCGCCCGGGGTTCCGCAGGCCAGCTCAAGGAGTTGGAACGGCGGCAGAAGTCACGGGCGACGCGGGCCCAGCGGGACGCGCTGGACCGGGCGCTGGTCGACCTGGCCGCGTTCTACCGGGACGCGCTGACCATCGCGATCGGTGCACCGGTCGCACCGGTGCACACCGACACCGCCGAGCTGGCTGACGCCGGTGCGCGTAACTGGCAGCCGGAAGGGGCACTGCGACGGCTGGAAGCCGTACTGGCCTGCCGTACCGCCATCGAGGCGAACGTCAAGCCCCGGATCGCCGTCGAAGCCATGATGCTCGCCCTCTGGAAGGGCTGACCCGCGGCAGGTCTTGTCGGCCGGACCGTTATCCACAGGCATCGACACGCGCAATTCACGTGCGGTACGGTCCGGTGTGCCGTGGTGACGGCGGCGGCACGCAGAGTGAGGACAGCCGGGGAGGAGTCCGCTGATGCCGCGGGGCGAGATCGACGAGGCATGGATCGAGGAAGCGGTCCGGCGCTACCGCCGGATCGAGTCGCTCCAGGCCGAGTTCGACCAGGCCGTGGCCACGGTCGAGGTCACCGTCCGGTCGCCGGACGGCCTGGTCGAGGTGGTCGTGACCGCCAGCGGCCGGATCACCGACGTACGCTTCCTCGGCCCGCTGCACAACCGAGCGCCGCGTGACGTGGCCGGCTCGGTGCGGGCTGCGGTCACCGCCGCAGCCGATGCCGCCCAGTGGGCCCGGGAGAAGCTGCACAACGAGACCTTCACCGCCTACCGGCCGCTGACGGGGGCCTGAGATGGACAGCCTGCGCACCCTGGCCACCCGGCTCGACGATGCCAGCGCCACCCTGACCGCGCTTTCCCGTTCGGTCACCGCCAGTGACCCCGCCCAGGTGGCGTTCGGTGCTGACGCCCCGGGCCGGCCCGGCGAGATCGGGCGGGCACTGCTCCGGCAGTGGATGGCCGCCACCGGCGACCGGGCCCGCGAAGCGCACGGCGCCGCCGGTCACCTGGCGGCCACGGCGGACGCGCTGCGCCGCGCCGCAGACCAGTACGCCGACACCGACATCGCCGTGCGCCGCCGGCTGGCCGGGGAGCCCTGATGGACGCCCTCGACCGGCTCGCCGAGCCCGGGCTCGATCTGCTGCGCCGGGTCGACACCCTGCTCGCCGCGGGTGCTCCCGAGGGACACCGGGTCTGGCCGCTGCTGCGGCGGATGCAGGTGCTGCCCGGCGAGGGGCTGCGGCACTTCATCGACCTGCGTCCGGGTCCGCTGGCCGCTGCCGGGCAGGCGGTGCGCCGGCACGTCCACGGGTACGACCGGGCCTGCGCCGCGCTGACCGACCCGGTGCTGTGGTCCGGGCCGGCCGCGGCGGCGTACGGCCAGACCCGGGCGGGACTGCTACGCCACCTCGACGAAGGTCCGGAGAGCCTGGTGGGGCGGCTGGAGGCGACCGCCGGTTACGCCGACGCGCTCGCCGACTGGGTGGAGGGTAGCCGGCTGGCCGTTGCCCGGACTCTCGCCGAGGTGATCGGCTCGACCGAGGCGGTAACGGTTGTCACGGCAACCTCGGTCACCCGGGCGGCGAGCCATTCCGGGCCGTCCTCGCCCGGCAGCGCCGCCGCCGCCGAGATCGCCGCCCGGCTGCTGGCGGTGCTCGGTGTGGCGTACGACGGCGCGGAAACCCTGTTGCGACAGTGGGGACCGAGCCTGGCTGAGTCCGTACTGCGCCCGCCCGCTGTGCACTCCCGCCCCGACGTCAACGACGGGGCGCTGGGCACCCGTACGACCCGTGTCAGCTGGTAGGACGGGGTCTCGCACCGGTCGCCGGTTACAGGCTCGGTCGGGTCGACAATGGTGGATGGCTGCGCCGCGTAGTCAAAACGCGACGCCGGACCGGCAGGATCCCGCCCAAGCGTCGTAGGGTGATGGGCATGGGGATGCTCTGTGCGGTCAGTTTCCAGCGGTACGGGCGCCTCTACTACCTTGACCCCGGTGAGTTGCGCCCCCAGGTGGGCGACAAGGTGTTGGTGCCCACCGACGACGGACCCGAGGTGGCGGAGTGCGTGTGGGCGGCGCAGTGGGTCACCGAGGACACCGCTGGCTTCCCCCGGCTTGCCGGTCTGGCGCAGGAGGAGGACCTGCGCCGGGACGAGGACCTACGCCGGCGCAAGGCCGAGGCGAAAGTCGCGGCGAAGCGGCTGATCCGCGAGCACGGTCTGCCGATGAAGGTGGTGGCCGTAGACCACGTGCTCAGCAACGACGAAGGCGGCGGCGAGCGCAGCACCATCTACTTCACCGCCCCGCACCGGGTGGACTTCCGCTCACTGGTACGCGACCTCGGTGCGACCCTGCACTGCCGGGTGGAGCTGCGTCAGCTCTCCGCGCGGGACTCGGCGCGAGTCCAGGGCGGCATCGGCTCCTGTGGACGTGACCTGTGCTGCGCCACCTTCCTGAACGACTTCGAGCCGGTCACCATCCGGATGGCCAAGGACCAGGACCTCCCGCTCAACCCGTTGCGCATCTCCGGCGCCTGCGGTCGGCTGATGTGCTGCCTGAAGTACGAACACCCCCTCTACCAGCGCTTCCAGGAGTCCGCCCCCGAGATCGGCTCCCGCGTCACCACCCCCAAGGGGGAAGGCCGCGTGGTCGGCCACAGCGTCCCCCGCGATGCCGTAACCGTCCGCCTGGACGCCGACGGCTCCCGCTGCTCCTGCTCCCGCGCCTCCGTCTGCGCCCCCCGCCAAGCCCACGACACCCACTACACCCCCTAACCCCAAACCGCCCCGCCTCCCGCCCGCTGCGCCTGCGCCCGCCGTGCCCGCCGTGCCCGCGCTTGCCGGGCCCGCGCTCGCCCCGCACCTGCGCTCGCCGTGTCTGCGCCCGCTGCGTCGATCTTGCAGTTTCGGTCGCGGCAAATCGCCGCAAAGCAGGCAAAGTGGCGACCAGAACTGCAAGATCGCCGTAGCCGTAGCCGTAGCCGTAGCCGTAGCGGCCTCGCCGCGCCTATGCGCACGCCGATCTTGCACTTCCTGTCGGGGCGAAAGCCGTGAACTGGGCGAATCAGCGACCGGAAGTGCAAGATCGACGCAGCGAGCGCAGGCGCGGGCGTGGGGAGGGCAGGCAAGGGGAGGCGTGGGGGAGGGCAGGGCGGGGTGGGGAAGGGGAGGGAGGGGAGGGGAGGGGGGGGGTTTAGGTGAGGGTGGAGGGGGGTTCGGCTAGGCGGGGGTTTAGGGGGGTGGTGGGGGTCAGCCAGGAGGCCTCGGGGGAGGGGTTGGGGTTGACTTGCCAGCGGCGGGCGACCCGGTCGACGACGATGGGGTAGATGGTGAGGGTGCCGTCGGGGTCGATGCGCAGGCGTACGAAGCCCTTCGCGTCCTCGATGCCCTGACCGGCGAACAACTCGTTGACGTTGACCCCGAACGCGCTGGCGATCAGTAGGTACCCGGCCACGAGTTGACTGGCCACCAGACCGATCGCCGGCAGGTAGAGCACCGCAGCGGCGGCCGCCGGTAGCGGCCACAGCCAGTTGTGGAAGGGCAGGGCCAGCCAGGCCCAGGTGCCGGCGGCGCCCAGCCCGACGTGGGCCAGTCCGTGCGTGACGCCGAGGATCCAGTGTCGTACGTTGCGTTTGCCGGTGGTGCTGGGCGGCTTGGCGAACAGGGCCGCCGCGAGCACGGTCACCAGCACCATCAGCACCAGGGGCACGCTGAACAGGCGTTGCTCGGACGCCTCGGCCCGGAAGTCGGCCACGCCGGCGATGGAGAGCATCAGCAGGGTGTGCATGATCCCGAGCAACGTGGCGAAGCCCGGGTTGCGGCGGGGTAGCCGTCCGAAGATCCCCCAGCCGTACCGTCGGGAGCGGGCCGCGTCGGGGTAGCGGGCGGCCAGGGCGTACGGGCGGGAAGGGCTGGAGCGCCGAGCCAGGGTGTCGCGCGGCGGCACTTCGATCTGCTCGGGCAGCTTGTGGGTCGGGTAGAGGTACGCGCCACCGCTGCCGCAGGTGATCAGCTGACGGTCGTCCGGACCGGTGTACCGGGCGTAATGGTGCAGGTCGCCGGAGATGAGCAGCCGGACCCGGGCCCCGGTGGGCGCGATGATGGTCCGGATGAAGTAGTCGATCGAGTCGTACGCGGAAGGGTTGTCGACGGCCTTGACCCAGGCCGGTGCCGGCACCGCCAGGATCACCTTGCTCTGCGGCCCCAGCTTCTTGGCCACCGTGTCGAAGTAGGTCAGCTGCGGATCGTCGACGTACGAGCCGGACTGGTCGTCGAGGCCGAGCAGCCACCAGTCGGCGGGCAGTTCGGCGGCGAAGTACGAGCGGGACTGCCCGGTACGCCAACCGCCGAAGTGCCGGTCCCGGGTGCGTACGAACAGCCGCAGGAACGCGGTCAGCCCGTCGTACCAGTCGTGGTTGCCGGGCACCGCGAAAACCGTCGGCTGCTCCGGCGGGGTGGCCGGCAGCGCGGCCTGGTACGGCCCCTTGCAGCGATCCTCGTACGCCTCGTAGGCGGCCGACGGGTACACCTGATCGCCGCCCATCACCAGGGTCTGCGCCCGGGGCAGCCGGTGCCCGTCCACCGTCAACTCCGGCTGGGCGAGCAGGTAGGCCACCGAGTACGTGGCGTTGAACCCGTCACCCAGGTCGGCGACATAATCCAGCCAGAGCCCGCCGTCCGGCCCGACCTGCTTGGCGATCTCCGAGTCGAGGGCCTTCTGCAACTCCCGTTTGTCCAGGTATGCCCCGAACAACATTGCCAGCAGCGTACGCAGACCGGTGCTGATCAGCAGGAACGGCGCGAGCCACGGCACCGGCTTGCGCGGCGTGAAGCCCAACTCCAGCGGATCGGTGCTGCGCGGTCGCCGCGCCGCCCGCCCACCGGCGGCCTCCTCGGCGTACGGGCCCATGGGTGCGGCCCGGCCGGTAGTGGCTGCCGGATCGACCTGTGCGCCGTCGGGGGAGGGCTGCGGGCTGTCGACCGGTTCGTCGCGAGGGATGTGATCGTCGGCCATCCATCGCAGCGTAGTCGGCGAGAAATCGAACCTGCCGAGCCGGAAGGGCCGAGCTGTCCGGTACGCCGACTCGGAGGAATCCCGCGGCGTCGCGCGTCGGCGCGTGCCGTACACTAGGCCATCGTTGCCGCCTTAGCTCAGTCGGCTAGAGCGACGCACTCGTAATGCGTAGGTCGACGGTTCGATTCCGTCAGGCGGCTCGGCACGGAAGCCCAGGTCACCGACCTGGGCTTCGCCGTTTCCGGAGATCAACCACACCCCAGCCGGCAACGTACGGCGTTGGGCAGGCGGTGGCGTTGGTGGACGTGGCGGGAGCGTGATCCCGGTCGGCGTACGAGGGCTGCACCATTGGATCCTCCTTCGTGAGCAGTTGCTGTGCGGCAACTGCTGCCCGTCGCGCGAAGCGGTGATATGTCCGACCTGACCAGCCCGTCACTGTGCGCCCACCTCGGCGTTGACCATGACGACGGCGCTGCTCGGTCGGTGCATCGTGCCCGCCGTCAGGTTTGTCCCTCGGTGACCGGGGTACCGCCCACGGGCGCGGTGACAGTGGCGCCGTCGAGTGAAAGCAGTGGAGGCCGGAGATGGAGAGTCGACTCAAGGTTCTGGGTCACCCCGTCCATCCCATGCTGGTGATGTTCCCGGTCGCCCTGTTCGTGACGGCGGTGCTGTTCGACGTCATCGACACCGTCGGCGGGCCGGACTTTCTCGGCGAGGTGGCGTACTGGAACATCACCGTCGGGCTGATCGGTGGCCTGCTGGCGGCGGCGGCCGGAGCGTTCGACCTGTTGGCCATCCCGACCGGTACGCGGGCCAAGCGGGTGGGAGTCACCCACGCGGCTGCGAACGTGGCTGTGGTCCTGCTCTTCGCCGCGGTCTGGGTGGTACGCCTCAACGCCGACTCGCGGGCTGCCGGTGGTGCGCTGATCGCCATCGAGGTGGTGGCGCTCGGCATCCTCGGCGTCAGTGCCTGGCTCGGCGGGGAACTGGTCGACCGGCTCGGTGTCGGAGTCGACCGCGACGCCAACCTCGACGCGCCGAGTTCCCTGCGCGCATCGAGCAGCCGGCGGATGGGAGATGTGCGATGACCGGACCGGGGCGTGGCTGGCGCGGTGGTCAGCAGGGCTGGGACCCGCTGGGCGAGTTGCAGTCGTTGCGCACCGAGCTGAGCCGGCTGGTTGGTGGTCGGCCGGGGCCGCCCGAGGTGGAGTTGGGGGAGACCGCCGACGGCTGGGAGGTGATCGTCCGGCTGCCCGGCGTGGCACCCGAGGAGGTCGCGGTGGAGTTGGACGACCGCGAGCTGTGCGTACGGGCCCGGACCGAAGCCGAGGTCAACGCCGATCACGGGATCTCGGGCGGCTTCGAGACCCGAGGTTTCGACTACCGGGTGCAGTTGCCGGCACGGGTGGACCCGGACGCGATCGACGCCATGATGGATCACGGTCTGCTCCGGGTGCGGTTGCCGCGACCGAGTCGCCCCACCCCCCGCACCATCACCGTCGGGCGTACCGGGCCGCACCGCACCGGCCTCGGTGGCATGTCGAGCGGCGTCGACCCGGCCGCCGACCGGGAACTGCACCATCCGGACGTCGCCAGCGGCGAAGCCGACCGGTAGCCGGGTCGATGGTCGCCCCGGCCCTGCTCACTTCGAACGCCGGGCTGGTACCCGACGTGGCCCGGATCGCCGTGCTGCGCGCCAACGCACTTGGTGACTTCATTTTCGTCCTGCCGGCGTTGGACGCGCTGAGGTCGGCGTACCCGCAGGCGGAGATCGTGCTGCTCGGTGCGCCGTGGCACGCGCAGCTGTGGCGCGACCGCCCTGGCCCGGTGGATCGGGTGCTGGTGGTGCCGCCTGCGCCCGGCATCCGGACGGCGGGCCCCGGCGAGGCCGAGGCCAGCATGGTCGATTTCCTGGCCGCCGCCCGCGCCGAGAATTTCGACCTGGCGCTGCAACTGCACGGCGGTGGCGCCAACTCGAACCCGCTGGTGGCCGCGCTCGGTGCCCGGGTCAGCGCCGGCCTGCGGGCCGAGGATGCGCCGCCGCTGGACCGCTGGCTGCGCTACGTCTACTACCAGCCCGAGGTGATCCGTTACCTGGAGGCGGTGGCGCTGGTCGGCGCCCCGGCGACCACGATCGTCCCGACGCTGGCGGTCACCGAGGTGGATCGGGCCGAGGCCCGGTCGGTGCTCGGTGAGCCGGAACGGCCCCGGGTGGTGTTGCATCCGGGCGCCACCGACACCCGCCGTCGCTGGCCCGCCGACCGCTTCGCCGAGGTCGCCCGGACGCTGTACGGCGACGGGTACGAGGTGCTGGTCACCGGCACCCCCACCGAACAGGACGTCGTCGACCAGGTGGTCGCGGCGGCCGGGGTGCCGGTCCGGCCGCAGGTCGGCACGCTGAGCCTGGGCGGCCTGGCCGGTTGCTACGCCGACTGCGAACTGGTGGTCTCCAACGACACCGGCCCGCTGCACCTGGCCGCCGCCGTGGGAACGCCGACGGTCGGCATCTTCTGGGTCGGCAACCTGATCACCACGGCCACCGCGCTACGTGGTCGGCACCGGCCGATCACCTCGTGGACGGTGCACTGCCCGGTCTGCGCGGTGGACTGCACCCCCGGCATCTACCCGCATCGCCCCGGTGACGGCGAGTGCCCGCACCGCGATTCGTTCGTCACCGACGTGCCGGTGGCCGAGGTCGTGGAAGCCGCCCGCGAGCTGCTGGTCCGGTAAGGAAGGGCCCCTTGTTGACGCCTGCGGTAGAGCAGGGGCCCCCGCTTAACAACCGAGATCGTCGGAGAGGACGACCTCCCACGCCTCCACGTCGCGGTCGGTGACCGTGGTCGGTGACTCCAGGTGGTAGGCCCCGCTGGGCAGGACACCGGCGCCGCCGTGGCGCGCCAGCACGGCGAGTTGGGCGGCGACATCCTCACCCTGGTGCTGCGGCGGCACCCGGCGCCAGAAGTCGAACCCACCGGAATCGACCAGCTTGGCCCGGTCGTACAGCACGCAGCCGCCGATCCAGGAGATCCGGTACGCCCGCCAACCGCCCTCCGGCAGCGCCAGCGCCTCGGTCACGTGCAGCAGGTTCGCCGCCGAGTGGATCTGCGCTCGGTCCCACTCGGGGGTGCCCGGCCCGATGCGTTCCGGCACCGGTCGGCCGCTCCACTCCTGGTAGTGCCGGTGGGTGTGCGGCCGTACGTCGTGCAGGTAGGAAAGCCCGTGCACCGCGTTGCCGACGAATCCGCAGCCCAGTTCCTGGATGGCGGTGACCAGGCGGTGCAGCGTGCCCGGCTCCAGCCAGACGTCGTCGTCGAGGCAGAGCACGTACCGGGCGGCGGACGCGGCGAGCAGATAGGCGCGGTGTTCGGCCAGTCCACGGCGAGGCAGCCGGCGGGTCAGCAGCACCGGATGGCCCCGATACCGCAGCGCCCGGACCATGGTGGCGGCGGCCGGGTGGGCGTACCCAGGATCGTGGTCGGACTGATCGCTGACCACCACGCCGAATCCCGGCACCCCCTCCTGGGCGGCGAGCCCGGAGAGGGTGACGGCCAGTTCGGCGGGCCGGTCGCGGGTCGGGATCAGCACGTCCAGGAGTCGTTCGACGCGGAACTCCCGATGCGTACCGGTGTCGAGCGGTCGGTTCACGGTGCCTTACCGGTCATCGGCGGCGCGGCCGAGCCGGTCACCGGGAGGGTGCCGTCCGCCGCCGGCTCGGGCGCGACCACCTCCAGGGCGCGATCCGCGCCGAGGGGGGCCTGATCCGCGCCGGGGTCGGGCCGCGCCGGCGGGCCGCCGACAACCACCTCCGACGAGCCCTCCTGGCCGTACGCCCGAATGCGGTCGATGATCGCGGAGGTGGACCGGTCCGGTACGTAACCGAGCGTGCGCACCTGCCCGCCGAGCCGCTGCACCAGCGGCGCCTCCGGCACCAGTTCGGGTGGGTAGTCGCCGCCCTTGACGTAGACGTCCGGCCGGATGGCCTCGATCAGCGCGGTCGGCGAGTCCTCCTCGAAGACGACCACGTGGTCCACGCAGGACAGCGCGGCGAGCAGGGCGGTGCGGTCCTCGACCGGGTTGACCGGGCGGTCGGGACCCTTGAGTCGGCGTACGCTGCCGTCGGAGTTGACCGCCACTACCAGCAGGTCACCGAGCGCCCTGGCCTGTTCCAGGTACCGGACGTGCCCTCGGTGCAGCACGTCGAAGCAGCCGTTGGTGAAGACGACCGAGCGGCCGGCGCGACGGTGCTCGGCGACGACGGCCGCCAGCCCTTCGGTGCCGACCAGCACCTGCCGACCGTCCCCGCCGAGGACCCGTTGCCCCAGTGCGGCCAGCAGATCCTCCCGGCGGCACACGCAGGTTCCGGTGCCGGCGACGGTGCTGGTGGCGGCGAGCTGCGCCAGTTGGGCTGCGGTGGACAGCGGCGCGTCGGCGGCCAGCGCGAGCGTCATCGCCGCCAGGTACGCATCCCCGGCGCCGACCGCGTGGCTGGCTGGTACGGGTGTGCTGTGGCTGCGGCTGGGCTGCCCGTCCGCGCCGCCGACCACGGCCCCGTCGGTGTCCAGGGTCACCGCTACCACGTCCGCGCCGGTGTGCGCCCGCAGTTCGGCCAGCCGGGACTCGGCCAGCACCGCCCGGTCCACACCGGCACCCGCGTCGGCGTTCACGGTCACCCCGGTGCCGGTGACACTGAGCCCGTCATGGGTCATCGCCACCCGGCCCTCGCCCGGCGTGGGCTCACCGGTCGGCTCACCGGTACGCCGCGCGCCCGCCCCACCCGGCGCGGCGCCCACGGTCAGCTCGGACGGGCCGTCACTTGGGTCGACCTCCGGATGCTCCAGTTGCAGTTCGCCGCCACCGGCACCGGCGCGGGCGAGCAGTCGGGTCGCCTCAGCGAAGCTCGGGGTCACCACGGTCGGGGCGAGGCCGCGCCAGTCGGCGAGGTCGTGCGCGTCGAGTGCGACCGTGGCGTACCGGTCTCGTTGGGCGACCAGCCAGGCGCGTACCCGCGCGGGCAGCGCGCCCAGGCCGTAGTCGCAGACCACCAGGGTCGGGGGTTCGCCACCGGCGGCGGCCTGCAACTCCCTGGTCGCGCAGTCCAGGGCGGTGAGCAGCCGGTCCACGCCGTCATCGCTGAGCGGGTCGTCGGGGTCGCCGGAGTCCTCCCGCAGCAGGATCTGGTCGCCGGCCAGCATCCGGCGTTTGACCGGGGTGGGGCGACCCGGCTGGCTGACCGTACGGTCCCAGACGCCGGCCCGGTCCAGGCAGTCGTGCAGCTCGTCGCCGGCCACGTCCGCGCCGACGGGTGCCACCAGCACCGACCTGCCGCCCAGGGCGGCGATGTTGACCGAAGTGTTGGCTGCCCCGCCCGCTGCGGAGATCCGGCGGCGCAGGGTGAGGACGGGTGCCGGGGCTTCCCGGCACAGCCGGTCGGAGTCGGCGAACCGCCACTCGTCGAGCATGGCGTCGCCGAGCACCAGGACCGGGCGCCCGAGCCAGCTCTGCACGACCTCGGCGAGCCGGAGCTGTTCCGCTGCTGCTCGTGCCATGCCGGCGGATCCCCCCTGGCCAGCGGGGTCAAACCTGTCGCGCTGGGACCAGGTGTGCGTCACCTCAGGGGCGCGTTTCGGTGCTTCCGGCCGGGAAGAGGGGCGAACTGGGTCGACGAGGAGGTCGTCACCGACAACGGTCTGGTCAGCAGCCGTAAGCCAGACGACCTGCCGGCGTTCTGCGTCAAGATCGTCGAGGAGTTCGCCGAGGGCAGACACTGAGCCGACAGCCGCTTCGGTGCGCGTGCGGGAAAACTGCCACCGCTTCGGAGACCGCGCGGCATGTTCTCGGTGATCGGGGAAAGCAGGCGCAATGACCACGGAGGGCCGTTCCGCGCCGGTACTGAACAAGAGGCAGCTTCGCCTGCTGATGTTCGGCCTGATGACCGGGATGCTGTTGGCCGCACTCGACCAGACCATCGTCGGGACCGCCCTGCCGACCATCGTCGGTGAGCTGGGCGGCATCAGCCACTACTCGTGGGTGGTGACCGCGTACCTGCTCGCCTCGACGGCCTCGACGCCGCTGTACGGCAAGATGGCCGACCTGTACGGCCGCCGACCGGTGTTCCTCTTCTCCATCGGGACCTTCCTGCTCGGCTCGCTGCTGGCCGGGCTGTCCCAGGACATGACCCAGCTGATCATCACCCGTGGGGTGCAGGGTCTTGGCGCGGGTGGCCTGATCACGCTGGCCTTCACCATCATCTCGGACGTGGTCTCGCCCCGGGAGCGTGGCCGCTACCAGGGCGTGTTCGGCGCGGTGTTCGGGATCTCCTCGGTGGCCGGTCCGTTGGTCGGTGGCTATTTCGCGGAGACGGACTGGCGCTGGATCTTCTACGTCAACGTGCCGCTGGCGATCCTCGCCATCGTGGTCTGCTCGCGGGTGCTGCGGCTGGTGCCGTTCACCCGGCGCAAGCACGCGATCGACTGGCTCGGCGCGCTGCTGCTGGTCGCCGGGGTGAGCTGCCTGCTGCTCGCGCTGAGCTGGGGCGGCAACACCTACCCCTGGGGTTCCGGACTGATCATCGGGCTGTTCGTCGCCGGGGCGGTGCTGGGAGTGCTCTTCGTGCTCCAGGAGGCACGGGTCGCCGAGCCGATCCTGCCGTTGCGGTTGTTCCGTAGCGCCACCTTCGCCCTGGCCAACGGCGCTGGGTTCGTGATCGGCCTGGTGATGTTCGGGTCGATCATCTTCATCCCGCTCTACCTACAGATCGTCAAGGGCGCCTCGCCGACGCGCAGCGGTCTGCTGATGCTGCCGATGATGGCGGGCGTCATCGTCACCTCGGTGCTCACCGGCCGGGCGATGAGCCGGATCGGCCGGTATAAGTGGTTCCCGGTGGCTGGCGCGGCGACGCTGCTGGTCGGGATGCTGCTGTTCACCCGGCTGCGGGTGGACACCTCGCTCTGGGTGGCGTTCGGCTTCATGGTGGTGATCGGCGTGGGGCTGGGGCTCTGCATGCAGTCGCTGGTCCTGGCCGTGCAGAACGCTGTCTCCATGCGGGACCTGGGTGCGGGTACCTCCTCGGCGACCTTCTTCCGGTCGCTCGGCGGATCCTTCGGGGTGGCCATCCTCGGCGCGGTGCTCTCCGCCCGGCTCAGCGCCGAGATGGCCGACCGGCTGCCCGCCGCGATCGCCCAGCTGACGCCCGAGGAGCGGGCCGGGGCCGGCGCCACCGGCGGTGCGGGCGTCTCGATCAACGACCCGGCGGCCATCCTGGCGCTACCCGCCCCGGTACGGGCGGCAGTCCAGGCGGCGTTCGTCGAGTCACTGCACCTGGTGTTCCTGACCACCGGGTTGATCGCGATCGTGGCGCTGCTGGTCACCCTGGCGCTGCCGAACGAGCAGCTGCGCGGCGCCGGCCCGCAGGGAGCCACCGGGGGAACGGACGGGCTCGGTGGGGAAGGCCCCGCCCCGGGCGGCAAGCCGCTGGACCGGGGGTCGAAGTCGGAGGCCGCCGCCGAGATGGAGGCGAAGTCGCAGACGATGCTGTGACGGCTCGGTGGTGCCGCCGTGTCACTTGAGGATCAGGCGGTTGGTCTGCTCGAAGACGTCCAGGTCGGCGAGGGTTTCCGGAACGCTGGCGGACAGCGGATGCGGCATCGCCTCGCGGTGGAAGAAGCCGGCGTCGGTGGTTTCGTCGGTGATCCGGGCGAGTTGGCCGTCCCACTCCTCGACGCGGAACGCGGTGGTGAAGATCTGGTACGTGTGGCCGTACATGTTGGTGTGGGTGCGGTCGGCGCCGGTGTAGAGGGCGAAGGCGCTGACCCGCAGGGCGCGCAGGCCGGTCTCCTCACGGACCTCGCGTACGGCGCAGTCGGCGATCGACTCGCCCAACTCCATCGCCCCGGCCGGCAGCGCCCACTGCCCGTTGTCGGATCGGCGGATCAGCAGGATCCGGGCCGAACTGTCGCGGACCACGGCACGGGCGCCCACGAACATCAGCGTCCGGTCGCCGGCGAGGGCGCGCAGCTGCCCGACGTACGAATCAGCCCAGGAGATGCTCACCCGGACGAATTTACGGGGGGCGCCCAGGAGGTGTCCGCGACACCGGCTTGTTACCCACACGTAGGGGTGATGTGCGGGAACTGGCAACGGCGTAACACTTCTCGGCGCATCATCGCCGTTAGGGATAGCGGGCTCGCGTAGACCACTCTCCCGGTGGGCGGCCCCGGCGTTCGCACCGCGCCGGGGCCGCCCGTTTTTTGCGGGGGTCACCCGCAACGCCAGTATTGCGAGAGTTGTTCGCATCTGTCCTGCTGATGGAGAAACCCGCCCAGAACGGGCCTCGCGCTACTCGCTGGTGCTGATCAGCACCTTGCCCACGGCAGCGTCCTCCACCGCCTGATGCGCGGCGGCGGTGGCCGACAGGGGATAGCGGTGCAGCGGCAGACCCGCGTCCTCGCCCACCCGGATACCGCCCTGCGCGGCGGCTGCGGCGACATCCACCACCGCCTGCGCCTTCGCCGCCTTCGGCAGCGTGTAGACCAGCACGAACTGCCAGCGCGCATTCGGCGCCATCAGCGGCCTGATCGGCAGGGTCACCTCGGCGCCGCCGTCGTCGGCGTACACGCAGACCACCCCGCCGGGGTGCAGCAGTTGGACGTCCGTGGCGGCGTTGCGGGCGGCGGACACCTCGACGATCCCGTGCACCCCGTCGGGCGCGACCTTGCGGACCTCGGTCAACACGTCCTGTTCGCGATAGTTGATCACGAAGGAGGCGCCGGCAGCCGCCGCCAACTGCGCCTTCTCCGGGCTGCTCACCGTGGCGATGACGCAGGCTTCCGCCCACGCCGCGAGCTGGATCGCCGCATTGCCCACCGCGCCCGCCCCGCCCTGCACCAGCACCGTGTGGTCGCTCAGTGCACCCGGACGCAGGCTGTCCGGCAGGTACTCCCCGGCGGTCAGGCAACGGTGCGCGGTGAGGAACGGGATGCCCAGGCAGGCGCCCAACTCGAAGGAGGCGTCGCCGAGGCGTACCACCTGGCGGACCGGGATCACGGTGTACTCGGCGGCGGTGCCCCAGGGGCGTTGCCACGCGGCTTCCCAGAGCCACACCCGCTCGCCGATCAGATCCTGGTCGACGCCCGCACCGACCGCCTCGACCACCCCGGCGCCGTCCTGACCGGGCGTCTGCCAGCCGTCCGGCAGCGGCCACTGCCGGCGGGCCTTCCAGTCCGTCGGGTTCACCCCGGAGAAGGCGATCCGCACCAACACCTCACCCGCCCCGGGCTCGGGCACCGGCCGGTCGACCAGTTGGAGCACCGTGGGATCGCCGGTGCGCTCGTACACGATGGCCTTCATCGCCGTCCCCTCCCGCTCAGCCCGCCGGCTGGCCGTCCTTGTCACCGACCGTAGGCGCGCCGGTGGCCGGGCGGTGGCGGTTCAGGCCAGCCGGTCCACGACCTGCGGGGTCAGCTCGTCGATCGAGCCCAGCACCGTCGCCGCCAACTGCTGCGCGTCCGGGTCCAGCGGGTACGACCCGTGCGGCACCGCCACCACCGTCATGCCCGCGGCGGCGGCCGACCGCACCCCGTTGGAGGAGTCCTCCACCGCCACGCAGCGCGTCGGGTCCACCCCGAGCTGCCGGGCCACGGTCAGGTAGACGTCCGGTGCCGGCTTGCCGCGCTCGGTCTGCTCGGTCGACAGCGTGGCCCGGAACTCGTCGGTCAGGTCGGTGGCGGCCAGCGCCGCCGCGATCAGCCGGGTCGGTGACGAACTCGCCAGCCCCAGCGGCCACCGCGCGGCCAGTCGGCGCACCACCTGGTCCGCCCCGTCGATCACCGGTACGCGCTGCGCGTACCGCCGGGCCATCTCCTCGACCACCTCGATGGCGACCTGCTCGGCGCTGCGCCGCACGCCGAGTTCTCCGCTGAGGTACCGCGCCCACTCCCCGGTGCTCATCCCCATCAGCCGCCGCTGGGTATCCGCCTGCCAGTTCCCGCCGTGCGCCGCCACGTAACCCCGCCGTACCTCCTCCCAGACCGGCTCCGAATCCACGATCACGCCGTCCAGGTCGAAAACCACCGCATCCACCATCACGCGCCCATCCTCCCCCACACCCCACCCCTCAGCCCCGCGCGTCGGAGACGGCCTGCCCGACCCCGCTGATCAAGGAGTTTTGGTCAGGGAAGCGGCAGATGCCGGCCAGAACTTCTTGATCAACCCTGTGGGGCGGGGAGGCCGATCGGGTTTTCCGGGGGGATGACGCGGTGGGCGGCTTCGGCGAGGGGGACCAGGAGGGTACGGAGGCGGTCCAGGGAATCGGCAGGCAGGGACTGCCAGGGGCGGGCGGCAGCGGTGTCGGTGGCGTCCTCGATCGCCTGGAAGGCCACCCGGCCGTCCTCGGTCGGGTGGCCTTGGGAGGTCAGCCAGCCACGGGCGGTCAGGCGGTCACGGGCCTGCGCCCACTCCTGCTCCGACCAGCCCCGCCCGAGCAGGGACTGCGGTGCCATACCGACCGCGACCCGCCAGGCCAGCGTCTCGACCGGGTCGAGATCGGCGGCGACCAGTGCCGCCACGTGCCCGTCGCCGCGATGCTCACGTAGCGTCGTCGCGGCCTGCCAGAGCCGGGCCAGCGGATAGTCGCCGCGAGGCAGGGCGGCGTTGGCCGCGCCGAGCACCCGGCCGGCGGACGTGCCGACCCCCTCGGCGGCGGCCTCAAGCAACTCGGCGGCCTCCGCCAGGTATCCCCCGGGCAGTTCGTACGTCAGCTCGGCCAGCGCCTGCACCGCCCCGGTCAGCCGGGCCCGCAGCGCCTGCTCGGGGTCGGCCAACTGCCAGACCGCGGGCAGGGCCCGGGAAACCATGTGCGGGGCGAAGGTGAAGAAAGCGGCGATCACCGGAGCCGGACCGACCGGCCCGAGCGGGGCGGCCCGGCCCGCGAAATAGCCCCGCCAGTACCCGCGCAGCCCGACCGCCTCGTACGCGGCCCGGGCGCGTGGATGGAAGTAGGTGACGGCGTGCACCGGCTCGTAACAGGTCCACATCAACCGGGCAACCTGCCCGAGGTTGTCCAGCGCCGTCACCGGTACCCCTTACTGAGCGGCGAGGACGTCGACCACGAAGCGCAGCGGGCCGCCCGGGCGTCCACCGGCACCGTCGCCGTACGCCTGCTCGGCCGGGATGTCCAGCTGCACCCGGCTGCCCACGGTCACCCCGACCAGGCCCTTGTCCCAGCCCTCGATCACCTGGCCGACGCCGATCGGGAAGGTGGCCGGCTCACCCCGGCTCCACGAGGAGTCGAACTCCTCGCCGCTCTCGTAGAACACCCCGATGTAGTTGGTGGTGATCGACTGACCTGCCTCGACCTTCGGGCCGGTGCCCTCGATCAGCGGGGTGACGGTGAGCTTGGTCAGCTCGCCGTCGCCGGCCGCGACGGTCGGCTTGCTGCCCAGGGCCGGATCGGCCCCTTCCGGCAACTGCGGGGCGGGCGGTGCGTCCTGGGGCGCCCCCTCCGTCGGCATGGCCGACGGCGCACTGGCCGTCTGATCGGCAGGGTCGTCGCCCCGCTGGCCGATCATCACGAACACGGTGATCAGCACCCCGGCCACGGCCACGGCGGCCAACGCGCCGGCCCAGGCCTGCTTGCGGCGTTTGGCCTCGGCCGCCTTCTGTTCGGCCAACTGTTCGGCCAATCGCCGCCGTGCCTTGCTCTCCTGCCCGCCCGCGTGCTCGCTCACGTCCTCGACTCCCTGCGCAGAGGTGGATGCGTCCGGCCACGGACGCCGTCGCCGACACACGGTACCTGGTGACCGGCGCAGTTCCGACGGTCGATCGTGACCAGCGTGACCAATGCGGCCTTCTGCGACCGATGTGAGCGGCGGGACGGGGAATCAGGCCGTCTTGCGAGCCGCCTTCTTCGGGGCCGCCTTCTTGGTGGCGGTCTTCTTCTCCGCCTTGGGTGCCGCCTTCTTCGTGCCCTCGGCCTTCTTGGCGGCCTCGGCCTTCTTCGGGGCCGCCTTCTTGGTGGCGGCCTTCTTCGCCGGGGCCTTGGCCGCCTTCTGCTGCGCCGAGCGCGCCGACGTGATCGGAGTCGGCTCACCGGCGCCGCCGGCCGGCGCCTCGCCTCGGGCCGCACGAGCCCGCTCGACCGACGCCTTGAGGGCGGCCATCAGGTCGACGGCGGCGGCCGGAGCCTCCTCGACCTCCTCCGGCTGGACCACCTCGCGGCCCTCCACCTTGGCGTCGATGACCTCCTGCAACGCCGCCCGGTAGTCGTCGGTGAACTCGTCGGGGTGGAAGTCACCGGCCATCGAGTCGATCAGGGAGGTGGCCATGGCCAACTCCGGCGGACGGACCTTCAGGTCCTCGTCGAGGAAGCCGAAGTCCGGCTTACGGATCTCGTCGGGCCAGAGCATGGTGTTCAGCAGCAGCACACCCTCGCGGACGCGCAGCGTGGCCAGCTGCTCCCGCTGGCGCAGCGCCACCTTGACGATCGCCACCCGCTCCGAGTCGGTCAGGGCATCCCGCAGCAGCAGGTACGGCTTGGTCGCGGTGCCTTCCGGCTCCAGGAAGTACGCCTTGTTGTAGAGGATCGGGTCGACCTGCTCGGCTGGCACGAACTCCAGCACGTCGATCGCGTGTGAGGTGCTCAACGGCAGATCGGCGAAGTCCTCATCGGTGAGGATGACCATCTCCCCGCCACCGATGTCGTAGCCCTTGGCGATGTCGTCGTAGCTGACCTCCTCGCCGCAGACCTGGCAGGTGCGCTTGTACCGGATCCGACCGCCGTCCTCCCGGTGCACCTGGTGGAACCGGATGTCCTTCTCCTCGGTCGCGGAGTACAGCTTCACCGCGATCGAGACCAGACCGAACGACACGGCTCCCTTCCAGATGGCCCGCATCCCCGCACTCCCTTCGCCGGTATCGACCATGCTCGCACCCAAGCGAACCGGGCGCGAGGGGTTCCGCCTGGTACTACAGTCGGTTCCGTGCCCGGCGCGCCGCTCAAGCCGATGCTCGCGATGACCGGGCAGCTCCCGGCTGATGCCGGCTGGGCGTACGAGTTCAAGTGGGACGGCGTACGCGCGCTGGCCGACATATCCGCTGGTCGGCAGCGTCTCTACGCCCGTTCCGGTGTGGAGATCACCGCCGCGTACCCGGAACTGATCACGCTCGCCGAGCAGGTCGACGACGCACTGCTCGACGGTGAGGTGGTCCTCTTCGATCAGGCGGGACGCCCGTCATTTACCGCACTTGCGGAGAGGATGCACGTGCGGGACCGGGCGAAGGCGGCCCGGCTGGCGGCCAGCGTCCCGGTCACGTACATGATCTTCGACGTGCTCCGGCTGCGGGGCGAGGACCTGACCGGCTGGCCGTACGCCCGGCGCCGGGAAGCCCTCGACGGCCTGGGGTTGGGGGCGGCGCGGTGGGCGGTCCCACCGGTCTTCTTCGACGGCCCGGCGACCTACTCCGCGGCCGGTGAGCACGGCCTGGAGGGGGTGATGGCCAAGCGGGTCGACTCGGTCTACCGACCCGGCGTGCGCTCCCCGGACTGGGTCAAGGTCAAGTTGGAGGTGACCGGGGACTTCGTGGTCGGCGGCTGGCGGCCCGGCGCCCGGAAGATCGGTGGCCTGCTGGTCGGTGTGCCCGGTGCCGGTGGGCGGTTGACCTACCGGGGTCGGGTCGGCGGCGGCATCGGCGCGGCGATCGAACGGGAACTGCTGCGCGAGTTGGAACCGCTGCGCACCCCCGCGTCGCCGTTCGCCGCCGGACTGCCCCGCGATGATGCCCGGGGCGCCATCTGGGTAACGCCTCAGGTGGTCGTGGAGGTGAAGTACGGCCAGCGCACCCCGGACGGACGGCTGCGATTCCCCCGGATCCTGCGGCTGCGGCCCGACAAACCGGCCGAGGAGGTCGACGATGCCAGCTGAGCGGTTCCGGGTCGAGGTCGAGGGTCGCACCCTGGAGCTGTCCAATCTGGACAAGGTGCTCTATCCGCAGGCCGGCTTCACCAAGGGCGAGGTGATCGACTACTACACCCGGATCGCCCCGGTACTCCTGCCGCACCTGGCCGACCGGGCGTTGACCCGGATCCGCTACCCGAACGGGGTGGACGGCAACTCGTTCTTCGAGAAGAACGCCCCCGCCGCCACCCCTAACTGGGTACGCACCGAGAACCTGCCCGCACCCGGGTCGAGCAAGGGCCGGGAAACCATCGACTACGTGGTCGCCGACGACCTGCCCACCCTGGTCTGGCTGGCCAACCTCGCCGCGCTCGAACTGCACACCCCACAGTGGAAAATCGGCGAGCACCCGGACCTGATGGTGGTCGACCTGGACCCGGGTGCCCCGGCGTCGCTGAAGCAGTGCTGCCAGGTGGCGCTGCTGCTGCGCGACCGGCTCGCCGCCGACGGGGTGGACGCCTACCCGAAGACCTCCGGCAAGAAGGGCATGCAGCTGAGCTGCCCGATCGCCGGGACGCAGTCCGCTGACGACGTGGCGGCCTACGCCCGGCGGATCGCCCAGGAACTGGAACGCGAGCACCCGAAACTGATCGTGTCGAAGATGGCGAAGAACCTGCGACCCGGCAAGATCTTCATCGACTGGAGTCAGAACAACGCGGCGAAGACCACCGTGGCGCCGTACTCGCTGCGCGCCCAGCCGGTGCCGTCCGTCTCCGCGCCGCTGACCTGGGACGAGGTCGCCGCCGGTGCGGCCGGCAAACGACCGTCGTCGCGGCCGTACACCGCCGGTGAGGTGCTCAAGCGGGTCGACGAGCACGGCGACCTGCTCGCACCGCTGCTCGACGTCGGCCCTCCGCTTCCGGAGTAAGGAAGGGCACCTTATTAACGCCTCGTGTATAGGAAGGGCCCCCTATTAACGCGAGGCAAGGCGGGGCAGCCTGGACAGGTCGGGGCGGTAAGAGTAGGACGTACGGTATGTCTGCCACGCTGCCCGTGCCGTCCGCCGTCGGTCTCGCCGAGCGGGACCAGCCGCTGATCACCTACCTCGACCACCGGACCGGGCATCGTCAGCAGGTGACCGCCGCCGAGCTGGGTGACTGGTCGGCGCGGGCCGCCGGCCTGCTGCGCGACGGGTGCGGCCTGACGCCGGGCAGCCGGGTGGCGGTGCTGCTGCCACCGCACTGGCGTACCGCTGCGGTTCTGCTTGGTGCCTGGGCGGTGGGGCTGGAGGTGTCGTTCCGGCCGCGCGCCACCGCCGGGCTGCCGGTGCTTGAGCCGGGCGGCGACCGACCGTACGACGCAGTTCTGGTCACACCCGAGCGGCTCGACGACTGGCTGGAGGACGTACCCGATGGGCTGCACCGCTACCTCGTCGGCACCGGCCCGGAGCCGCTGACCGACGTGCCGACCGGCTGGCTCGACTGGTCGGTGGAGGTGCTCCGACACGGCGCCGCCCCGACCGATCGCCCCACGCTGCACGCCTCCGACCCGGTCAGCCCCGACGGCACCACCTACCACCAGTGGGGAGGACTGGCGCGGGAGTTGGCCGACAGTTGGGACCTGCGGGTCGGTGACCGCCTGCTGGTCGACGTCGCTGAGCACGACCTACCGCTGAAGTGGCTGCTCGCGCCGCTGTCGGCGGGGGCCTCGGTGCTGCTCTGCGCCAACCTCGACCCCGCCGACCGGGACGCGGTAGCCGCCGCCGAGCAGGTCACCCGCATCCTCTAGAACCGGCGCCGCGCACACCGACCAACCTGCACCGGGCGGGCGGAACACGATGCGGCATGCTCCGCCGCCAGCACGCACCGCCCGCCGTCGGGCAGCCGCCGGTCACAGAACACCCAATGGCGTACGCCCTGCTGGTCCTCGGCCGAGAGGGTCATCCCACCCGGCTCGACGCGGGCACTGAGCCGGGACAACACCCGTGGATCCATCGGTTGACCGCCTCCGCTGATCACGTGAAGTGAGGGCGGCCTCCGCCGTGTTGCAGCCGGCGGAGGCCGCCCTGGTCGCGGCGTTTTCATAGTGGAGTCCACACAGCACGAGGACGGCAGATCCGTCCGGGCTGAAGGGGGCGTTCTGCGGGGTGTGTGGGCCCTGTCGAGCTGAACCGTTCGTGCTGTCGCATGGAGGGCCGCCGTAATGCTCGGAGACTGTCCACCCGGGCGTGAGTCGTTCGCGCTATCAACTCGACAGGACCTACCTGTCCACCAGTCCTGGCGGACTGCCCGTCATACCGGCTCGCTAACGAGGACGACGTCGGTCCGGAGTGCTCCGGTTGGCACGCACGGTCGAGCATCGGCTGTCTTGTCAATGAGCAGGATTTAAGCGGAGGCTAGCGGCATCCGAACCTGCCGTGCCCCTGATCAGTCACGAAAAGACATGGTAATCATAGAGCCTTCCGCTGCCTCCAGTGGTATTCATCGGCCGGACGCAAACCATGAAGTATCGGCTACTGGGAACGGTGAATTGTTGGAGCATGGAAGAGTCTCTGGTTGAGTTGGCAAGCGTTGCCCGCAAGTTGCCGCCCAGATCGTAGGCTCGGCAGGTGATCGTGCCGCTACTTACCGGCCAGACGCTCAAAGTAATCTTCGTGGTAGTGGCTGGGGCGTAGCCGGTAGAGCAGCTGATGGTGGTGCTGGGGGAGTTGGGGATGATGCAGCCAACCTCTCCGGCGAAAGCGGGTGTGGCAGGCAGTACGGTCATGCCGCCAATAATTCCCGCCACGAGCAAGCTTCTACTAACTGCCTTCTTCAAGGGTCCTCCGACTCTCCCGAAGGTGCGCCTTTGATCGAGCTGGATTCGGCGCACTGCTTTTAGCTCATTGCTGGCCAACTTTGGGGCGCGGCTAAGACCGTAGCAAATATCTTCGATCGTGTCAGCCCGCATCACTGTAAGTGTTGGGCGCTGTTTATGACGTACGGCTATGTCATGGAATGTCTTCTTATCCGGTCAGCGACGGACGCCTATCCCACTCGACCGCCACTCGGGGCTCGTCAGTCAAAAGACGGAAGCGAGGGGCCGAGGACGTCGTCGGCGTCGACGATGGTGTACGCGTACCCCTGCTCGGCGAGGAAGCGCTGGCGGTGAGCGGCGTATTCGGTGTCGATGGTGTCCCGGGAGACCACGGTGTAGAAGTGCGCCTGCCGGCCGTCGGCCTTGGGGCGCAGCACCCGGCCCAACCGTTGCGCCTCCTCCTGTCGGGAACCGAAGGTGCCCGACACCTGGATCGCCACTGCCGCCTCGGGCAGGTCGATGGAGAAATTCCCCACCTTGGAGATCACCAGTGTGCGGATCTCCCCGGAACGGAAGGCGTCGAACAGCCGCTCGCGTTCCTTGTTGGTGGTCGACCCCTGCACGATCGGCGCGTCCAGGTATTCGCCCAGTTGGTGCAGCTGGTCGATGTACGCGCCGATGACCAGGGTCTGCTCCTCCGGATGCCGGTCCACCAGCGCCTTGATCACCGGCAGCTTGGTGCGGGCGGTGGCCGCCATCCGGTAGCGCTCCTCGGCCTCGGCGGTCGCGTACGACATCCGCTCGGCGTCGGTCAGGGTGACCCGGACCTCGGTGCACTGGGCCGGGGCGATCCAGCCCTGCGACTCGATGTCCTTCCAGGGCGCGTCGTACCGCTTCGGGCCGATCAGGCTGAACACGTCGCCCTCCCGGCCGTCCTCGCGGACCAGGGTGGCGGTCAGGCCCAGCCGACGGCGGGCCTGGAGGTCGGCGGTGAACCGGAAGATCGGCGCGGGCAGCAGGTGCACCTCGTCGTAGACGACCAGGCCCCAGTCGCGCGCCCCGAACAGGTCCAGGTGGGTGAACGCGCCGCCGCGACGCGAGGTCAGCACCTGGTACGTGGCGATGGTGACCGGCCGGATCTCCTTGCGCTCGCCCGAGTACTCGCCGATCTCCTCCTCGGTCAGCGAGGTGCGGGCGATCAGCTCGCGCTTCCACTGTCGACCGGCGACCGTGTTGGTGACCAGGATCAGGGTGGTCGCCTTCGCCTCGGCCATCGCCGCCGCACCGACCAGGGTCTTGCCGGCGCCGCAGGGCAGCACCACCACACCGGAGCCGCCGGCCCAGAACGCCTCCACCGCCTCCCGCTGGTACGACCGCAGCGTCCACGGTTTGCGGCCGTCCTTACCGGACTCGGCCAGCTCGATCGGGTGTGCCTCGCCGTCGACGTACCCGGCCAGGTCCTCCGCCGGCCAGCCGAGCTTGAGCAGGGCCTGCTTGAGCCGGCCGCGTTCGGACGGATGCACCGCGATGGTGTCGTCGTCGAGCTTGGCGCCGAGCATCCCGGCGAGCTTCTTGCTCTTGGCCACCTCGACCAGCACAACCCGGTCCAGGGCCCGCAGCACCAGGCCGTGCGCCGGGTCGTTGGCGAGTTGCAGCCGGCCGTACCGGTCCATGGTCTCGGCCACGTCGACCAGCAGGGCGTGCGGCACCGGATAGCGGGAGTACTTGATCAAGGCGTCCACCACGCCCTCGGCGTCGTGGCCGGCGGCGCGGGCATTCCACAGCCCGAGCGGGGTGAGCCGGTAGGTGTGCACGTGCTCGGGGGAACGCTCCAGCTCGGCGAAGGGCGCGATGGCCATCCGGCAGGCCTGCGCGTCGGGGTGGTCGATCTCCAACAGCAGCGTCTTGTCCGACTGCACGATCAGGGGTCCACCGCTCACGCCGAATCTCCTCCTCCGTACGGCTGACCGTGTCGGCGCGGTAGGCGCCTGACCTGCCACCGGGCGACCATCCAGTGTTACACGCAGAAGCCGGTGCCAAGAATGCGTACGCAGGCAGCAACCTTTCCTGTTCCAGATTGCGTCTAGCTAGTGGGGAGACGACTCGTGCGGCCCACTTCGGCCGCTCGTCTTCCAGGTCGGCGCGGTGCGTGCGCGTTCGATCCGCGATCAGGCGGGCCAGGAAGCGGGGGCCCTTGCCGCCATCGCGGGCAGCCAACGGGGGCGAGCGGCGCGCCCCGGGCCGACCTTCACGACGGATTCCGCCTACGCACCGCTGGGTAGAAGCTGCTGGGGTCGGTCGGCCGTGCTGCTGGCCGGTTGCCGTCCGGGATGACACTCTGGGATGACAGGCCGGACCGTACGGGGAGGGCAGATGTCCGTTGACCAGGAACTGATCCTTGAACGTGACAAGGCCGGGTCGGCGGAACCCGTCTCCACCGCGACCGTGGTCGCGTACGCGGTCGTCGGGGCGCTCCTGTTCGGCTGGTTCCTCTTCGGTTGGCTCGTGCTTCAGCAGGGCTTCATCGATTCGGTCGGCGAGGCCGCCGGCACCGGATTCGCCCTGCTGCTGATCGTAGCGATCATCGGGTCGGTGCGGCGCAGCCGACGCTGACCCGCGCCGGGATCACTTCTCCAGCACCGCCGCAGTGATCCGGTGCAGCGCGAAGGTGTGCAGCATCTCCGTCCGTTCGTCCTCGGCACGTAGGTAACCGGCGCCGAGGGAGACCGGTCGGACCAGCCGGGACGCGGTCGCCCCGTGCGCGTCGACGTAGCCGACCCAGACCAGCGCCTTGTCGCGTACCGCCTGTTGAAGCACGGCCAGGGCGTCGCTGTGACTGTGTGCGGGAGCCGGACCGGTCGACGCCGCGGCACCGCGTACCGCCGCCGGAGCCCGCCGGGCCGCCCGTGCCGTCGCATCGCCCCGGCGGATCTGCTCGACCACCCCGAGCAGTCGGGGCAGCGGCAGGCGCGCGGTGGCGAGCGGATCGAGCGCCCGGGTGGCCACCGACACCCGGGCCGCCGCCCGTCGGACCTTCGGCCGGGTCAACACCGCAGATCCGCTGGCATCCTCGGCGACCGGCGCGTAGCCGGCCTCCCGCAGCACCGCCAACATCCGGCCGGCCTGGTACGGGGTGACCAGCACCGTCGGTGCGAGTCGGCGCAACGTCAATTCCTCGACCCGCCGGTCGGCCAGCAGTTCGGCGAGCAACGCCTCGTCGTCGCTGCGCAGGTACGCCCCGGCGGAGCCGACCCGCAGCCCGCCGTGCCGTCGCGCCACATCGTCGATCAGATACGTCAGGCCCTGCGGTATCGGGGTGCGGGACCGGCGCCGGAACAGGTCGTGCAGGTCGTCGGCCGAGTAGCCGGTGTCCAACGCCCGGCGCACACTGCCCGAGGTGACCCGGTACACGCTCGCTCCACCGGCGGACTCGGGTTCGGCGACCATTTCCAGTTCGGCGGCGAGCGCCGGCTCCGGCGGCCCGGGAACCACCACGGTCAGATCGGCCTGCACCAGGAAGTGGTCCACCGGGGCGGGCAGCAGTGCGTCCAACACCCGGACTGCGGTGCCACCGGCATCGCCCTCGGTCTCGCTGCGCAACCCGAGCGGGTCGTCGGTGTCGCGGTCCTCGGTCGCGGTCGCCTCGGCCAGCAGCAGTCGCCCGTACGAGGTGAGCGCCCCCAGCCCGGTCACGCCCAGCGTGGCCGCCTCGGCGAGCACCTCCCGGTGGGCGGCCTCCCGGCCCCGGCTGCGGCGCGGCGCCCGCCAGTCGAGCAGCGCCAGCACCTCCTCCACGGTGGGTGCGGCGGCCGGTTCCAGGTCGGCGAGCACGCCGAGCACCGCCCGCCGGGCGGCCGGCGCACCGGCCCGTTCCGCCTCGGCGGAGAACACCGTGATCGGCCGGTCCCGGTCGTCGCGCTGGCCGATGAGCCCCACCTGGCGGGTCATGGTCAGCCAGGCGCGGGCCAACTGCTCCCAGCGCTGGGCCAGCGAACCGGCCCGCCACAACTCGTACCCGGCGGTGGGCAGCACCTGCTGGTCCGCGCCGTACCGGCCGGCGCTCCCGGACAGTTCCATCTCGCCGGCCAGCCCGGCCGCGTACGCCACCTCCAGCAGCAGCGCCGCCGTCGGTTCGTCCAGCCCGGTGACGCGGGCCAGCCGGCGCAGGTCACGTACGCCGATTCCACCGGAGCGCAGCACCGGCGCCGGTTCGGCGGCCAACTGTTCCAGCAGCGACTCGGTGTGGCGTACCACCTCCATGGTCTGCCCGGCCCCGGCGGAGTCGACGGCCTTCGGCTCGCGTGGCGTGCTGGCCACCGGCGGCGGGCTGGCGCTCAGCGGACCCAGCGGGCCGGTGTCGCGGCGCAGCAGCAGCCCGATCTCCCGGGGCAACTCGACCATGCCGGCCGTGCCGCCCTTGCCGCCGGCGACCCGCACCAGCAGCCGATGGTCGACCAGCCAGCGGACCGGGGAGCCGGTGGGCGCCCCGCCGTTGGTCTCGTCAGGCGGCAGATCGTCGTCGCTGCCGGTCGCCGGGGCCTGCAACGCACCCGGCGGCACGCTGCCGACCGGTGGCCCGGCCGCCAGCCGGTCCAGGATCGCCCGCGCCGACGGCGGCGCGGCCAGCAGGGTCCGGCGCAGCTTCGCCGGGTCCGCGCAGAGCGCGGCGGTGCGTGCGTCCAGCTCCGCCGCCGGTCGGCCGAGCCCCGCCGGGTACGGGGAGATCTCGTCGATGCCCCCGACGACCTGCAACTGGTGGTCGGGGCCGTACACCAGGAAGCGTGCCCGCAGTCGGTCGACAGCGGCCCGGACGGAGGTCGGTGCGGGTGGGTGTGGGCCGGCGGTGGCCATGGCGAGGACCCCGTCGACCGAGGTGGTGCCGTCGGCCGGATCACGGGTCAACCGGGCGGCGTCCATGATCTGAAGCGTGAACTGGTCCAGCCCGTCCAGGGCACGCGACACCGAGACCCGCGACTGGGCCCGGAGGGCCAGCGCGGCGACGTCGGCGGGGACCGGCACGACGAGGTCTGGCCGCAGTTGCAGCAGCGCGGCGAGGGACTCGTCGGGCAGTGCCCGTAGGTGGTCGGCGAGTGAGGTGCTCATCGTCGTTCCACGCTAGCCCGGCCGGACCCGCTTCCGCCCACCGGACGATCGGGCTGCTCTGGACGTCGGCCGGGTAGCTTTCCAGGATGCCCCCACTGACAGTCGGTTTCGACCTCGACATGACCCTGGTCGACTCGCGTCCCGGCATCGCCGCGGCCTTCCGCGCGCTGACCGAGCGGACCGGCGTCCCGGTCGACGCCGAGGCGGCGGTGTCCCGGCTCGGCCCGCCGCTGCGTACCGAGATCGCCCGCTGGTTCCCGCCCGAGCAGGTCGACGAGGCGGTCCGTATCTACCGGGGGCTCTACCCGGCGTACGCGATCACCCCGACGGTGCCGCTGCCAGGTGCCCGGGCAGCCCTCGACGCGGTGCGGGAGCGTGGCGGCCGGGTGCTGGTGGTCACGGCGAAGCACGGCCGGCTGGCCCGGCTGCACCTGGACCACTTGGGCCTGGGGGTGGACGAGGTAGCCGGGGACCTGTTCGCCGAGGAGAAGGCGACGGCGCTGCGGGCGCACGGTGCGACGTACTATGTCGGGGATCACGTGGCGGACATGGTGGCCGCGAAGGCCGCGGCCGTGCCCGCAATCGCGGTCGCCACCGGGCCGTGTTCCGTCGATGAACTGGAGGCGGCTGGCGCGGCGATGGTGCTGACCGACCTCACCGGATTCCCGGCGGCGCTCGACGGCATGATCCGGCTAGCCTTGACGCAGTAGACGTTTCAAGCGAAGCAGGGGATTTCAGGTGCCTACGGGTCGAGTGAAGTGGTACGACGCGGCCAAGGGATACGGGTTCGTCACCAGTGACGAGGGTGGCGACGTGTTCCTGCCGAAGACCGCGCTACCGGCCGGTGTCACCGACCTGAAGGGCGGCCAGCGCATCGACTTCAGTGTGGTGGACAGCCGGCGGGGTACGCAGGCGATGGGCGTGAAGCTGTTGGACGCCCCGCCGTCCGTGGCGGAGTTGCGTCGCCGACCGGCCGAGGAGTTGCACGGGCTGGTCGAAGACATGATCAAGGTGCTGGAGGCGAAGGTGCAGCCGGACCTGCGCCGGGGTCGCTTCCCGGATCGCAAGACCGCCCAGAAGATCGCTCAACTGGTCCACGCGGTGGCCCGCGAGTTGGAGGTCTGAGGCACGAGCCCGGCGTCGGCGGCCCGGCCGAGCAGCGCCTCGACGGCAGCGAAGCCGGCCTCTCCCAGGTCGGCGGTGAACTCGTTGACGTAGAGGCCGATATGCCGGTCCACCACGTCGGGCTCCATCTCCTGGGCGTGCGCCAGCACGTACGCCCGACTGGCCGCCGGATCGGCCCAGGCCTGCCGGACCGACTCCCGGATCCATCCGGCGGCCTGCTGCGGGTCGACCGCACCGCGCCGGGCCAGGATGGCGCCGAGCGGGATCGGCAGGCCGGTGTCGCTCTCCCACCACTCGCCCAGGTCGACCAGCGCGGTCAGCCCGTGGCGCGGGTACGTGAAGCGGGCTTCGTGGATCACCAGCCCAGCGTCGTACCGCCCAGCGGCGACGCCGGGCATGATCTCGTGAAACGGCACCACCTCGATGCGGCGGGGCGTCCGTTCGGCCGCCCAGAGCCGAAAGAGCAGGTACGCCGTGGTCCGGTCGCCGGGCACCGCCACGGTGGCGTCGCGCAGGTCGGTGCGGTCCGGCCCGCCGTCGCGATCAGCCCGGGTCAGCACCAGCGGCCCGCAGCCGCGCCCCAGCGCACCGCCGCAGGGCAGCAGGTGGTAGTCGTCCAGCAGCCACGGCAACGCCGCGTAACTCACCTTCACCAGGTCGAACGCGCCGCGCTCGGCCGCCGTGTTGGTCACGTCCACGTCGGCGTACGTCACCTCGACGGCCGGCGCACCGGGCACCTGCCCGTGCACCAGCGCATGGAATACGAACGTGTCGTTGGGACAGGGCGAGATCGCCATCGAGAGCGCCACGCCCCCACCGTATCCCCGCCAGCCCTCGCTTCCCGACGGGGATCTCGTCGGTGAGCTGCGCGCTCTGAAGCACCGGTGATCGGTAGGTCAGCGTAGGGCGACGGCGGTGGTCAGGGCGGCGGCGGCGGTGGTCAGGGCGGCGAGGGCGTCGTGCAGGCGCCAGGCGTCGCGGTCGCGCGGGCCGATCGGGTTCGAGATCGTACGCAACTCGGCGAAGGGCACGCCGGCGTGCCGGGCGGCGACGGCCACGCCGTACCCCTCCATGGCCTCGGCCACCGCGTCCGGGTGACGGCGGCGTAGCGCCGCGGTGCTGGCGGCGGTGCCGGTCACGGTGTTGACGGTCAGCACCTCGCCCACGACCGCCGACGGCAGCGCCGTACGCAGGGTGGCAAGCAGCCCGGCGTCGGCGGGCACGGCCGAGCCGCCGCCGAGGAGTTCGGGCGCCATGCCCAACTCGTCGATGGGGATGAAGCCGTCGGGCGACTCCGCACCCAGGTCGGCGGCGACGGCTCGGGTGCCGAGCACCACCTTGCCGACCTCCACCCGGTCGCTGAATCCGCCGGCCACGCCCGCACTGACCACGACACGGTACGGCCGACCGGCAGCCTCGGCGAACGCCAGCAGTCGGGCGGTCGCCGCGCCGGCGACGGCCGGTCCCACACCGACCGGGACCACCGCGACGGTCGAGTCGTCGAGACCGGCCTGGATCGCCTCGGCTTCGGTGGGCACCGCGGTTACCACGAGCAGGTCGGTCACGAGACCGAGCCCGATGAGTTGCTCCGGGTTTCGTCCTCGCCGCCGCCGGACCCGGTGACCGCCGAGGACGGCCGGTAGATGTGGAAACCGGGCGGTGCCAGGCCCGGCTCCTCCGGGGCGGAACCGCCCTGGACCGGAGCGGGGGAGGTGGGCGCGTTGTCCTCGGCGGCCTTCCGGTCCCGGCCGGCCTGCTCCTCGGCGGCCCGCGCGTCGGCGTCCCGCTCCGTCGCCTTCAGTTCCTCGTCGGTCAGCGGTCGGCCACAGAGCCGTTCGGCGCGCAGCCGGTGGGCCATCACCAGCCCTCGTACGGCGGCCAGCACCCCGACCCCGGCGGTGACGGCGATGCCGACTCGGCCGTGGAAGGGTACGAGCCCCAGGCCGCCGCCGGCCACGAAGGCGAGCATCAGCACCGTCTCGGAGTGGGCGAAGGAACTGGCTCGCAGCCGTTCCGGGATGCGTTCCTGGATCGAGGCGTCCACGGCGAGCTTCGCGATGCCGCTCATCATGGCCGCGACCACGCAGAGCAGGGTGACCATCGGCAGGGAGAAGTTCAACGCGGCGAGCACGGCCACCCCGGCCACGATGACGATGCCGCTGGACTGAAGCGCGGTCGGCCGGTGGATGCGCAGCCGGGTGCCGATCGCGGTGGCCAGGAAGGTGCCGACGGCCAACGCTCCACCGACGAGGCCCAGCGCCCCCTTGTCACCCAGGTCGCGGCCGAACATCACGGTGGTCAAGTCACCGGCCTTGATGGTGAAGGCCAGGAAGAGCAGCAGGAAGCCGTAGATCGCGCGGAGTGTCGCCGCTCCGATCAGGTTCGAGATCACCAGGCGGCCGGCGGGCCGGCCCCGCCCCAGCGGGCGTTCTCCGGTGGCTCGTCGAAGTGCCCGCAGGGGTCGTGGCACCCGCTCGGGTGGTTCGGAGTCGGCCTTGGGCGGTAGCCGCAGAGCGATCACCATGCCGACGAGGAAGATGATCGAGGCGACCCGTAACGGCCACTGCGCCCCGAACCAGAACGCGGCCAGACCGATCGGCGCGACCAGGGCACCGGCGACCGTGCCGTAGACGCTGGCCCGCGCGCCGACCTGGGACAGGCCGAGCCCTTCGGGCAGTAGCCGGGGGACCGCTGCGGAGCGGGCCACCCCGTACGCCCGGGAGAGCGCCAGCACGCCGAAGGCCGCCGGATACAGCCCGAAGCCGTGGATGTAGTCGGAGATCATCCAGGCCAGGAAGGCCCGGCCCAGCATGGTCGTCGCCAGGGCGTACCGCCGACCGTGCCGGAAGTGGTCGAGCAGTGGCCCGACCACCGGGGCGAGCATGGCGAACGGCACCATGGTCACCAGCAGGTAGAGCGCCACCTTGCTGCGGGCCTCGCCGAGCGGGACGTTGAAGAAGATCGTTCCGGCCAGACCGATGGCGATCAGGGTGTCCCCGGCGCAGGAGACCGCGTGCAGATCGAACAGGCGGACCATGCCGGTCTCTCCACCGGCACCCCGGGCCCGCGCGCGGGCGGCGCCGCGGGTCACCCAGCGGCCACCGCTGAGCGAGCCGCGTAACAGGAGGCGGATCGCCCGGATGCCGGTGCCGACGGTACGCCCCAGAAGGGACCGCTCGGAGTGGGAGGACAGCGGCATGGCACCCATCCTGACCTATCGGCTGGCCGGATGCCGCACCACCTTCGCAGAACACCTCTGGGGAGTGCCTCACGGTCGACCCCAGCCATGGGGAACAATGGTTGGGTGACCAGGCCTGTCTCCGCCCGCGCCGCTCGTCTCGACCAGGTCTGCGCCGCCGCCGTCGAGGTGGCGCGTGCCGGCATCACCGAGGTGGATGCCACCGATGTCGGTGAACACATCCAGGCTGTCGCCGAGGGCGACCGGCTCGTCACCCACTACTTCGAATGCCTGCTGGCCGGCTACCGCGGCTGGCGGTGGGCGGTCACCGTCACCCGGGTGCCGCGCAGCCGTACCGTGACGATCTGCGAGACCGTGCTGCTGCCCGGGCCGGACGCGCTGCTCGCACCCGGCTGGCTGCCCTGGCAGGAGCGGCTCAAGCCGGGTGATCTCGGTCCCGGTGATCTGCTGCCCACGCCTCCCGACGACGAGCGGCTCCAGCCGGGTTACCTGCTCTCCGACGACCCGGCGGTGGAGGAGACCGCCTGGGAGTTGGGTCTGGGCCGGTCCCGGGTGTTGTCGCGGGAGGGGCGGGCCGAGGCGGCCCAGCGCTGGTACGACGGCGACCACGGCCCGTCGGCGCCCATTTCCACCTCCGCCCCGGCTGCCGCCCGCTGCGGCACCTGCGGCTTCTATCTCCCGCTCGCCGGGCAGTTGCGGCAGTGCTTCGGCGTCTGCGGCAACTTCTACGCCCCGGACGACGGCCGAGTGGTCAGCACCGACCACGGCTGTGGCGCGCACTCGGAGACGCTGGTCGAAGCAGAGACGGCAGTGGAGGAGGTCCCGGCCATCTACGACGACAGCGCGGTGGAGCCGATGTCGGTCTCCCGCGCGCCCGGGTCGATCGAGCCGGGCGAGCCCGCGGAGCCGTACGGCCACTCCTGATCACTGCCGTCAGCCGGGCGGCTCGGCGGCCCGGCCGGGTTGGGCGGGTTAGACGGCGGTCAGTTGGCGGCGCGGCGGCGGCGCCGGTTGGCGTCGTGCCGCATCATTACCGCCAAACCGGGGAAACCCCACAGAAAGCCGGCCAGGCAGATCCAGAGCCAGTTCTCGTGCCCGCTCGCGGCCAGCCGGTCCCGAATGAGCAGCAGCACCAGACCGGCGACCGCCCACGCCACCATGCCGGCCAGCGCGAACGGCACCATCGGCGGGTCGAGTGGCTCAGGTCGCGGCTGTTGCTTCGGCACCAGGCCAGGGTACGCGACCGAACTTTTCGGGAAGTCGGTCATCTGCGACGATGCGCCCGACGACTTGATCATCCGCTGTGAGGTTCCTGATGGCAGTAGCGCCGCTCGACAACGGCACACCCCCCGACCCCGGTCGGCCGCGTAACCGGTTCGACCGGTACTTCGAGGTCACCGCGCGTGGCTCGACGATGAGCCGTGAGGTACGGGGTGGTCTGGCCACCTTCTTCACGATGGCGTACATCGTGGTGCTCAACCCGCTCATCCTCGGCGGCGCCCTCGACGGTGACGACAAGGCGCTGTCGTTGCCGGCGATCGCCGCGGCCACCGCGCTGGTCGCCGGCCTGATGACCATCCTGATGGGTGTGGTCGGCCGGTTCCCGCTGGCCGTCGCCGCCGGCCTCGGCGTCAACGCCCTGGTGGCGTACGAGATCGCACCGGAGATGACCTGGGCCGACGCCATGGGTCTGGTGGTGATCGAGGGTGTGATCATCGCGGTGCTGGTGCTGACCGGTCTGCGTACCGCCGTTTTCCGCTCGGTGCCGACCCAGATGAAGACGGCGATCGGGGTCGGTATCGGTCTGTTCCTGACCGTCATCGGGCTGGTCAACGCCGGCTTCGTCCGGCGAATCCCGGACGTGGAGAACACCACCGTGCCGCTCGGCCTGGGCATCGGCGGCAAACTGGTCAGCTGGCCGACGCTGGTCTTCGTGCTGGGCCTGCTGCTGACCCTGGTGCTGGTGGTACGCCGGGTAAAGGGCGCGATCCTGATCGGCATCTTCGGCTCCACCGTGCTGGCTATGGTGGTGGAGGCGCTCGGCAACATCGGCCCGTCCTTCGTCAACGGGGTGCCGAACCCGAAGGGTTGGTCGCTGAACGTCCCGACCCTGCCCAGCAACCCCATCGACGTGCCGGATCTGTCACTGATCGGCAAGTTCAACGTGCTCGGCTCCTGGGAGCGGGCCGGCTGGCTGGTCGTGTTGATGTTCATCTTCACCCTGCTCATCACCGACTTCTTCGACACGATGGGCACGATGGTCGCCGTCGGGCAGGAAGGCAGCATGCTCGACGAGCAGGGCACCCCGCCGCGGGCGAAGGAGATCCTGCTGGTCGACTCGATCGGCGCGGCGGCCGGTGGCGCGGCCAGCGTCTCCAGCAACACGGCGTACGTCGAGAGTGCCGCCGGTGTCGCGGAGGGTGCCCGGACCGGGGTGGCGAACCTGGTCACCGGCGCGCTGTTCCTGCTGGCCATGTTCCTGGCCCCGCTGGTGGTGGTCGTGCCGTTCGAGGCGGCGTCCATCGCGCTGGTGGTGGTCGGCTTCCTGATGATGACCGCGGTACGCACCATCGACTGGTCCGACTACGAGATCGCCATCCCGGCGTTCCTCACCATCGTGCTGATGCCGTTCACCTACTCGATCTCCAACGGCATCGGTGCCGGCCTGATCGTCTACGTGGTGGTCAAGCTGGCCAAGGGCAAGGCCCGCGAGATCCATCCGCTGCTGTACGCGGTGGCGGCACTGTTCGTGGTGTACTTCCTGCGCGGTCCGGTCGAGGCGCTCGTGTTGTGACGTTCGTGGCCCGGGCCGGGTGTGACGTGCGACGGTTCGCCCGCACCTGGCCCGAGCAGGGTGAGCGTGGTCATATTCGCTGCGGTTCGGTCAGCTAATTAGTTAGGCTAACTATCGTGACGGAGCGGACGGTGACGGCGCAGAGCATGCCACCGGCGCAGCTGGCCCATCAGCTGCGTGATGCGATAACCCGGCTCAACCGGCGGGTCCGCCAGGCCCGGCCGGTAGGTGATCTCACGGTCACCCAGTTGTCCGCGCTCACCAGCATCCGGCTGGGTGGAGCGCTCACACCGCGGGAACTCGCCGACGTCGAACGGGTGCAGCCACCGACGATGACCAAGATCGTCGCGAAGCTGGAGGAGCGCGGCCTCGTGCAGCGCACCCCACACCCCACCGACGGCCGGCAGGTGATCCTCGCGGTGACCGAGGGGGGTCAGGCCGTGCTCGACCAGTTCGAGCGGGTCCGAGACGAATGGCTGGCCCGCCGGCTGACCGAGCTGAGCGATACCGACCGGGAGACCCTGCAACACGCCGCAGAGATTCTCCAGCGAATCTCCCGCGCCTGACGCCGCACACCCGGTGTGCGCCCGCGCCGCGCCGTCCGTCGTTGACGACGCGTACCACCGCGAGGAGGCGCACCGAGAGTGCAGGCACGGTTGAGCACGATGTTCCAGTCCCTACAGGTCCGCAACTACCGGCTATTCGCATCCGGGCAACTGATCAAGCTGATCGGCGTCTGGATGATGTTCATCGCCCAGGACTGGCTGGTCCTCGAGCTTTCCGGCGATTCGGCCACCGCGCTCGGTGTGGTGGTCGCGCTCCAGTTCGCCCCCGTACTGCTGCTCACGCTCCCCTCCGGCCGGCTCGCCGACCGGTACGACAAGCGGCTGCTCCTCTTCATTGCCAACGCCTTCTGGACCGTGCTGTCCCTGGCGATGAGCGTGCTGGTCCTCACCGGCCTGGTTCAGCTCTGGCACGTCTTCGTCTTCGCCGCCCTGCTCGGTGTGGCCAACGCGGTGGAAACCCCGGTCCGGCAGTCGTTCGTCTCCGAACTTGTCGGCACCCGGCTGCTTCCCAACGCGCTCTCGCTCAGCGCGGCCGTCTTCAACTCAGCCCGTATCGTCGGGCCGGCGGTTGCCGGCCTGGCCATCGCCTTGTTCGACGTCGGGCCAGTCTTCCTGGTCACCGCGCTCAGCTCGATCGGCCCCCTGGTCACGGTGATCCAGATGCGGCCGGCCGAGTTGTACCGCGCACCGTTGCCGCCGCGCGAGGAACGGGCCGCCGCCACCGTGCTGGACGGGCTGCGTTACGTCGGACGCCGTCCCGACCTGTTGCTGCCGATGGTGGTGATGTCGGTGATCGGGATGTCGCTGTTCAACTTCCAGCTCACCCTGGCGGCGTTGGCGAAGACCGTGTTCAACACCGGTGCGGCCTCGTTCGGCCTGTTCAGCACCACCCTGGCGGTCGGTGCGCTGGCTGGCGCACTGGCCGGTACCGGTCGGCGCAGCCGCCCGTCAGTGTGGCTGGTGCTCGGTGCTGCGGTCGCCTGCGCGATTTTCGGCACCCTCGTCGGGTTGGCGCCCACGTACTGGATGGTCCTTGCGCTGCTCCCGCCGACCGGCTTCTTCATGGTCTACTTCGCCCAGGCTGCCAACCAGCGGGTTCAACTCGGCACCGACGCCGCCTTCCGGGGGCGGGTGATGGCGCTGTGGGTGCTGGTGTTCCTGGGTACCAATCCGGTCGGCGCGCCGCTGATCGGCTGGATCGCGGAGACCTTCGGAGCCGGCGTCAGCATCTGGGTCGGCGGTCTGGTCTCCCTCGCCACCGCCCTGCTCGCGCTGGCCTGGCAGTTGCGCCGAGACGGCGCCCGGCTGCGGTTCCGGATCCTGCCGATGCCCCGCTTCTACGTCACCGAGGTCTGAGCAGCCAGCCGCTGACTGCCGTCTGCCCGCCGACTGCCGTCCGCTGTCCTGTCCGCCGTGCGCTGTCCTGTCCGCCGTGCGTTCGCCGCTCGGTTGCACCGGGCGCGGTCGGGTGGTCGGGGATGGTCGAATACTGGAAAATCGGTAACCTTACGCTCCGCAGCAGCATAACTTCGTTGAGTGGAGGTCTTACGGTTGCTGCTGCTTGCCCTGGCGCTGGTCGCCGTGGTCTGCGTACCGGTGCTGGTCGCGCTCGTGATCTGCGCCGACGAGGTCCTCGACCGCTTCACCTGCGGATTCGCCGAGTGGCGGGAGCGGTGGCGGGAACGGCGCCTGATCACCCGACTGAACCAGGCGGTGACGGCTGACGAACTCGCCGACCCGGACACCCTCGATGCCCTCGATCGGCCCGACCGGCGCCCGTTGGAGCAGCTCGCGGCGGACCTAAGGTGCCTACGCCGGGACCGGGTCGGTGGCGCTGCGGTGGTGTGGCACAGCAGCGTGCTCGACGCGTACGACGACCGGCTCCGGCTGGCCTGCCGGGCGCTGGGCATCACCGAACACCTGGCGGAGCTGGCCGGGATCGACCGGCAGATCGAACGGGTCCGGATCGAGGGCGAGTTGGACGCGGCCGGCCTGCGTCTGCCGGCCACCCGTCCCGGTCAACACCAGCGTCATGCGTAGCTGACATCCTGTGCAAGGTGCGACTCTTCACTGCGGTCTACCCGCCAGCCGAGGCGATCGATCACCTGTTCAGTGAGGTCGCGGGGCTTCGGCTCAGCGCGACGGCAGCCGCCGGAACGAACGTACGGCTCGCCGACCCCGGTCAAGCTCACGTCACGCTCGCCTTCCTCGGTGAGGTCGACCCCGCCCGGTTGGCCGCCGTGCGACAGGCCCTCGGGCTCGCCGCCGCCACAACTCGCGACAGCCCACCCGTGCTGCGGCTGGGCGGCAGTGGCCGGTTCGGCTGGGGCCGCAGCACCATCCTCTGGGTCGACGTACGCGGCGAAGTCGATCGTCTGGTGGAGCTGGCCGCCGCCGTCCGCACCGGACTGACCACGATCGGGATTCCCAGCGACGACAAGCCGTTCCGCCCACACCTGACCATCGCCCGTCCCGGTGACCGGATGCCGCACGCCGACATCGAAGCCGACCTCGCCGCGCTCGACGGCTACCTCGGCCCATCCTGGCCGGCCGGTGAACTGGTGCTGGTGCAGACCCACCCCGGACCACCACCGGCCTACCACCGCCTCGCCACCTGGCCCCTCTAACCCAGATCCACCCACCCCACCCCACCGCAACAAGCCCGCCAACCCATGCCACACGTCATCCGCCCTCACTGCGACCCCCGCCGTGCCCTCCGCGCTGACTCTCCGCGCTGACTCTCCGCGCTGACTCTCCGCGCTGACTCTCCGCGCTGACTCTCCGCGCTGGCTCTCCGCGTGCCTCTCCGCGCCGCCCTTCCGCGTCGATCTTGCACTTTTGGTCGGGACGAATAGTTCATCGTGGACTTTTCGGCGACCAGAAGTGCAAGATCGGCGCAGGCGCAGGCGCAGGCGCAGGCGCAGGCGCAGGCGCAGGCGCAGACGCGGGGCAGGGCGGGGCGGGAGAGGGCGGGTGGGTTAGGAGGATTCGCGGGCGGCGGGGCCGGTGCCGAAGAGGACATCGTCCCAGCTGGGCAGGCGCTTGCGCGGCTTGCCGCCGGCCTCGGTCGACTCAGCGGCACCCGCAGCCGGTGCGTTGGTGCGGCGGGGCCGTAGCACCGCCAGCGACGGCACGGCGGGCACCTCCTTCGGCGCGTCCGCGTCGTCGTCGAAGGCCGAGCCCTGACCACCGCCGAGCAGCGCTGCCGCGCCTCCGGAGACCGCCCGCTGCCGGGGTGAATCCGGCGTGCCGGCCAGCGCGGCCGGCGTCCGTGGTTCGAGGCCACGGCCCGACGTCGAGCCGAGCGGACGGTCGAGCGAGGCGAGCAGGGCGTCCCGGCCGGCGCGGATCGGGTCACGACCGGCCCGGCCCGACTCGGCTGCTGCCGGCAGCCCGTGGCCACCTCGGCTGGGCTCGCCGCGCGACGGACCGGGCAGCGCGTGGCCGCCCCGCTCCGGTGCCGGCTCCTGGCCGAGGATCGGCGTCGGACGCTCGGCGCAGAGGTACTGCGCCATGTCATCGTGCGGCGCCACCGACTGGCGGGTCTTGTCCAGATCCCAGACCGCCTGCGCGGTGGCCTTGCCGGACGGCCAGGTGGCGACGATCCGCCAGGTGCCGTCGTCGCGGCGCCACGCGTCCCAGGAGATCTTCTCGGTGTCGATCCCGTGTTGGGCGAGTCGCCCGTTGACCACTTCGGCCAGCGGGGTGGGCTTCTCGGCGCCCTTGAGTCGGGTGCGCCGGGCGTGCTGGGCGAGCATCGCCCGCTCCTGAAGCACCGGGCCGGCGTAGCGGAGCACCCGGTCGACCGGGACCCCCGCGATGCGGGCGACGTCCTCAGCGGACTCGCCGGAACGGATCCGGGCCTGAATGTCCCGAGGGGACAGGGACGGCACCGGATCGGCGGTGGTCGGTGCCACCGCGAGCGCCGGTGCACCCGGCTCGGCGTGCAGCACGCCGGCGACGCGCTCGTCGATGGGCAGGGCGAGCAGTCGCCCGACCTCGTCGGCGAGCACCAGGGCCTGGCCGTCCTCGGAGAGGGCGACGAAGCGTACTGGGCGCATCGCGTTGCCTCCGTCCCGCTTCGCTGGCCGTACGCCACGAGCCGGCCACCCGGGCGTTGAGGACCACGGTACGCCCATCCGGGTCCAGGTGGGAGACGCCACGCCCGGGCAACTCGTGCTGAGCAGCCTTGTCCGGTGCTGGTGAGCGCTGTGCGGCCGGTCAGTCGTCAGGGGCCGACAGTGCGGTCGACCGCAACGGTACGACAGCGAATGGCGCTGCAACCGGGCGGTCGGTCCGTTGAGCGTAGCGGGCCCGGCGACCGCACAGGGTCGACCGGGCCCACTGTCTCAACGTCGGTTCAGAGTCGCTCGACCACGTAGTCGATGGACGCGGTCAGCGCCTCCACGTCGGCCGGCTCGACGGCCGGGAAAAGCGCGACGCGCAGCTGGTTGCGGCCCAGCTTGCGGTACGGCTCGGTGTCCACGATGCCGTTCGCGCGCAGCGCCTTGGCGATCGCGGTCGCGTCCACCCCGTCGGCGAAGTCGATGGTGGCGACCACGTTGGACCGCAGCGCCGGGTCGGTGACGAACGGGTTGGCGACGGCGGAGCGCTCGGCCCAGCCGTACACGATCCCGGCGCTCTCGGCCGTGCGCTTGGCCGCCCAGGCCAGCCCACCCTGCGAGTTCATCCAGTCGGTCTGCTCGGCGGCGAGGAAGATGGTGGCCAGCGCCGGGGTGTTGTAGGTCTGCTCCAGCCGCGAGTTGTCGATCGCGGTGACCAGGTCCAGGAAGGCGGGGATGTACCGGCCGGAGGCCTTGACCTCGGCGGCCCGCTCCAGGGCGGCCGGCGACATCAGGGCCAGCCACAGGCCGCCGTCGGAGCCGAAGCACTTCTGCGGAGCGAAGTAGTAGACGTCGGTCTCGCCGACGTTGACCTCCAGGCCGCCGGCGCCGGAGGTGGCGTCGACCAGCAGCAGCGAACCCGGGTCGGCGCCCGCCACCCGGCTGATCGGCACCGCGACGCCGGTCGAGGTCTCGTTGTGCGGGGTGGCGTAGACGTCCACGCCGGCCTCGGCGACCAGGCTCGGCGCGCTGCCCGCGTCCGACTTGCGGATGGTGGGCTCGCCGAGGAACGGTGCGTCCTTGACGGCCTTGGCGAACTTGGCGCCGAACTCACCGAAGCTGGCGAACTGGGCCCGGTCGCGGATCAGGCCGAAGGTCGCGACCTCCCAGAACGCGGTGGTGCCCCCGTTGCCGATGATCACCTCGTAGCCCTCGGGCAGGGAGAAGAACTCGGCGATGCCGGAGCGCAGCCGGGCCACCTGGTCGCGGACGGTCTTCTGCCGGTGCGAGGTGCCCAGGTAGCTGGTGGCCACCTCGGCGAGCGCGGAGACCGCCGCCGGACGGACCTTGGACGGCCCGCAGCCGAATCGGCCGTCGGCGGGCTTGATCTCGTCGGGAATCCGGATGGTCGGTGCGTCAGCCACGGTTTTCAAGATCCTTCCGCATGGGTCGGGGCCCGAGTGAGCAGGTGGGAGTGGACCGATCGGCGGGCGCGTGCTGGGTGGACCGTGGAGTCGGTCGAACCCATCGGCGGCGCTGCCGGCTTTCATCCTCGCACCCGTCGCCGCCGCTCCGGGCGCTCGTCCCGCTCCGAACCGTGAGTCGTCTGCCACAGCCCGTGGCCTGGCCCACACCGGCGTGGCATCCGCCGTAACGCGGACGTTCGCCGAACCAGGGGCCGGGCGTTAAGAAGGGGCCCTTCCTCTACCGAAGACGGTAAGAAGGGCCCCTTCCTTACACCTCAGACGCCGTGGGGGACGGCGTCCCAGCCGTCGACCTCGTGCGGCTTGCGCGGGCTCGGGCCGACGTAGCGGGCGGAGGGGCGGACGAGGCGCTGGAGCTTCTTCTGCTCCAGGATGTGCGCGCTCCAACCGCCCATCCGGGCGCAGGTGAACATGGAGGTGAACATGTGGGCCGGTACCTCGGCGAAGTCGAGCACGACCGCGGACCAGAACTCGACGTTGGTGGCGAGCACCCGGTCCGGCCGGCGGGCCTGCAACTCGGTGAGCGCGGCCTTCTCCAGCGCCTCGGCGACCTCGAACCGGGGCGCGCCCAGTTCCTTGGCGGTGCGGCGCAGCACCCGGGCGCGCGGGTCCTCGGCCCGGTACACCCGGTGGCCGAAGCCCATCAGCCGCTCGCCCCGGTCGAGGACGCCCTTGACGTAGCTCTCGGCGTCACCGCTGCGCTCGACCGCCTCCAGCATGCTGAGCACCCGCGACGGCGCGCCGCCGTGCAGCGGGCCGGAAAGGGCCCCGATGCCCGACGAGATGCAGGCGGCGGCGTCCGCACCGGTGGAGGCGACGATCCGGGCGGTGAAGGTGGAGGCGTTCAGGCCGTGCTCGGCGGCCGAGATGAAGTACGCGTCGACGGCCTTGACGTGCCGGGGGTCGGGCTCGCCGCGCCACCGCTTCATGAAGCGCTCGACCACCGTCGAGGCCTTGTCGATCTCCTTCTGCGGCACCGCCGGCAGGCCGAGGCCCCGGGCGGACTGGGCGACGAAGGAGAGCGCGGTGACCGAAACCCGGGCGAGATCCTCGCGGGCCTGCTCGTCGGAGATGTCGAGCATCTGCTGCAAACCCCAGTACGGGGCGAGCATCGCCACGGCGGACTGCACGTCGACCCGGATGTCGCCGGAGTGCACCGGCACCGGGAACGGCTCGGCCGGCGGCAGGCCGGGCCCGAACCGGCCGTCGACCAGTAGAGCCCAGACGTTGCCGAAGGAGACCTGGCCGATCAGATCCTCGATGTCGACCCCGCGATAGCGCAGCGCACCGCCCTCGCGGTCGGGTTCGGCGATCTCGGTTTCGAACGCTACGACGCCTTCGAGTCCGGGTTTGAAATCGGCCATCTCACTACTCCTGGTGTGTGGTCGGTGCGCCCGCCCGGGCTCGATGTCCCGGCCCCGGCCGGGTGAGCGCCTTAGGCGACCCTCAGGGATGTGTTCGTGACATCTTGCCTGCTGGTAATCGGGTCCGCGACCCACTGTCGATGTGCTGCACACGACATCCCCGGCTGCGGCGGCCGTAGCTGATTGGGCGAGACTTGACCGTACGGGCTGGTCGGACGCGGATCGGCCGGACGGACAGGAGAGGGCACGTGACGGGCGACACACCACCGCCATCGAGCATGCGCCACGAGTACGCAGCCGATTCCGGGCTGGTCGAGGCCGACCTGGCCGACGACTGGTGCACCCAGTTCGATCGCTGGTTCGCCGAGGCGGTGGCCGCCGGGTTGCCCGAGCCGAACGCCATGGTGGTCGGCACCGCCGACGCCGCCGGCCGGCCGAGCGCGCGGACCGTGCTGCTCAAGGGGTACGACCCGGAGGGCTTCGTCTTCTTCACCAACTACCGGTCCCGCAAGGGTGCCGAGGTGGCCGCCAACGCGTACGCCAGCCTGGTTTTTCCCTGGTTTCCGATGCAGCGGCAGGTGATCGTGACCGGGGCGGTGGAGCGGATCGACCGGGTGACGACCGAGACCTACTTCGCCAGCCGACCACGCGGCTCGCAGCTCGGCGCGTGGGCCAGTACCCAGTCGTCGGTGCTGCCGGACCGGACCGCGCTGGATGACGCCTACCGCACGGCGGCGCAGCAGTTCGCCGAGGTGGATCCGATCCCTGCCCCGGAAAACTGGGGTGGGCTGCGGGTCCGCCCCGACTCGGTGGAGTTCTGGCAGGGGCGGGCCAGCCGGTTGCACGACCGGCTGCGGTTCCGCCGTACCGACACCGGCTGGGTCGTGGAGCGGCTGGCCCCGTGACCAAGACCGACACCTCCCGGCGGCGTCAGCAGCGTCGCTGGGCGATCGACCTGCGCCCACTGCGGGTGCCGGCGTACCGGCGGTTGTGGGTCGGCAACGCCATCGCGATGTTCGGGTTCCAGTTCACCGCGGTCGCCGTGCCGGTGGAGATGTACGCGCTGACCGAGGACTCGCTCTGGGTCGGTCTGCTCGGTGTGGCCGCCTTCGTACCGTTGCTGATTTTCGGGTTGTGGGGCGGCGCGGTGGCCGACGCCCTCGACCGGCGTCGGGTGTTGCTCGGCGGCTCGGTGCTGCTCTGGCTGTCCGTGTTGGGGCTGCTGGCGCAGGCCCTGCTGGATGTTGGCAGCCCGGTGCTGCTGCTGGCCCTGGTGGCGCTGAGTTCGGTGTCGTTCGCGATCGCCAGTCCGGCCCGCGCCGCGCTGGTCGGTCGACTGGTACCGGTCGAGTTGGTGCCCGCCGCCACCACGCTGAACTTCACCACGGCGATGGCCACCTCGGTTCTCGGGCCGCTGGCCGCCGGTCTGATCCTCGCCGTTTTTGAGCTCGGGGTCGCGCTGCCGGTGGCGTACGGCCTGGATGCCGCGCTGCTCATCGCGCTGGTCTGGGCGGCGCTGCGGCTGCCGGCGATGCCGCCCGAGCCGGACCCGGACGGCGGCCCCCGGCAGGCCGGGCTGCGCAGCATCGTCGACGGCGTCCGCTACCTGGCCGGCGCTCCGGTGCTGCTGCTCTCCTTCGCGATCGACCTGATCGCGATGGTGTTCGCCTTCCCTCGGGCGCTCTTTCCCGAGGTGGCGACCGAGCGGTTCGGTGGCGGTGCGGCGGTCGGCTGGCTGTACAGCTCGATCGCAATCGGTTCGCTGCTCGCCGGGCTGCTCTCCGGCTGGATCGGCCGGGTCCGCCGGCAAGGGCTGGTGCTGGTGCTGGCCGTCGTCGGCTGGGGCGTCGCGGTGGCGTTGGCCGGGCTGGCGCGTCAGCTCTGGCTGGTCGTCGCGCTGCTGGTGCTGGCCGGGGCGGCCGACCTGGTCAGCTCGGTGGTGCGGCAGTCGATGCTGATCGTGTACGCACCGGACCGGATGCGCGGACGGCTCCAGGGGGTCAACACCGTCGTGGTGGCCGGTGGGCCACGCCTGGGTGACCTGCGGGCCGGGGCCATGGCGGCCGGGTTCGGCAGCGGGGTGGCCTGGGTGGGTGGCGGTCTGGCGGCGGCGGCACTGGCCGTGCTGCTCGCCGTGGCGTTCCCGGCGCTGACCCGCTACCGGGCATCGAGTGAGCGCCGACCGCAATGAGCGGGAAGCGGATCTGGAAGCTAGGGTCTGGCGACATGGATAGCCACGAGCCGCGTCCCCTCTCCGGGGCACAGTGGACCATTTCCGCCGCCGGCCATGAGGCGGCCATCGTCGAGGTGGGCGGTGGGCTGCGCACCTACCGGCAGGACGGGGTCGAGCATCTCGACGGGTACGCCACCGACGAGCTCTGCCCTGGTTCGGCCGGTCAGGTGCTCGCGCCCTGGCCCAACCGGATCCGGGACGGCGTCTACACCTTCGACGGGCGGTCGTTGCAGCTCAACATCACCGAGCCGGAGCGGCACACCGCTATCCACGGCCTGGTCAACTGGGCATCCTGGCACCTGATCGAGCAGCGGCCGGACGAGGTCACGATCGGGTTCGACCTGCCGCCGCAGCCGGGATACCCGTGGCCGCTGCGGCTGCGTACCCGGTGGAGCGTCGGGCCGGACGGGCTGCGGGGCGAGCACGAGGTGACCAACATCGGTGTCGAACCGGCACCGTTCGGCTTCTCGGTGCATCCGTACCTGCGCCTGCCCGAAGTGCCGGTGGAGGACATCGCGTTGCAGGTGCCCGGGCAGACCCGGATGGTGTTGGACGGGCGACTGCTGCCGGTCGGGGCGACCCCGGTGGCCGGTACCGAGTACGACTACACCGAGCCGCGACGCATCGGCGACGCGGTGCTGGACCTTGCCTTCGGGCAGGTGACCCGGGACGACGACGGCGGTTCCGCGGTGACGCTGCGCGGGCCGGACGGGTCGAGCGGGCTGCGGATCTGGGCCGACGCACAGTTCGGCTGGTGGCAGGTCTACACCGGCGACACCCTGACCGGCGAGCGGTACCGGCGTTCGGTGGCGATCGAGCCGATGACCTGCCCACCGGACGCGTTCCGGTCCGGCCGCGATCTGATCGTCCTGGCGCCCGGCGACACCTGGCGGGGCGTCTGGGGCATCCGGCCCGGGATCTGAACCGACGGCGTCGGCAGGCCGCCCGGCCCAACTTGGAGGAGAGTCAGGTGGAGTTCGCGGAGGTCGTGCGGCGACGCCGGATGGTACGCAACTACGACCCGGACCGCCCGGTCCCGCCAGCGGTGGTGGAACGGTTGCTGGACCACGCGGTGCGGGCCCCTTCGGCCGGGTTCTCCCAGGGCTGGGGATTCCTGGTGCTGGAGGAACCGGCGGACCGGGAGCGGTTCTGGGCGGCCAGTACCCCGGAAGGCGGCGGCATGGGACGCTGGCTGGCCGGAATGCGTCGGGCTCCGCTGATCGTGGTGCCGCACGCCAACCGCTCGGTCTACCTGGAGCGCTACGCGGAGCCGGACAAGGGCTGGGCGGACCGTTCGACGGATCGCTGGCCGGTGCCCTACTGGTACGTCGACACCGGTTTCGCCGCTCTGCTGATGATGCTGACCGCAGTCGACGAGGGATTGGGCTCCTGCTTCTTCGGGATCCCGCCGCAGCGGTTGGATTCCTACCGGGAGGCGTTCGGTGTGCCGGAGGCGTACCACCCGATCGGTGCCATCACTATCGGTTATCGAGCACCCGACCATCGGTCACCCTCACTGCGCCGGGGGCGTCGCCCGGTGGATGAGGTGGTCCGGCGGGGGCGGTGGAGCTGACCCGAACGGGCGGTTTCGTCCTGTTGAGAACCGGACTACCGGTAGCGAAACTGGCACCAGGGAGCAGAACGTGGGGTGCGGGGTGCCGCTACGCTGGCACGGACATCGGTGCCGCGGGTCGCGGTGCCATGCCGCGACCCACGTCGGCGTCGTGGTACGACCCGGACAGGGGGAGGGGAGCGTGCCGTCGTGATCTTCAGAGCGGTCCGGGACGGGCGTCCCTACCCGGAACACAACCTGACACTCAAGCAGTGGGCGGAGATTCCACCCCGCCCGCTGCGGCTCGACCAGCTCATCACCACCAAGCGGGAGCTGGCGCTGGACAAGCTCCTCGCGGAGGATTCGACCTTCTACGGTGACCTGTTCCCGCACGTGGTGCAGTGGAACGGTGGCCTCTACCTGGAGGACGGGCTGCACCGCGCGCTGCGCGCCGCGTTGCAACAGCGCAACCAGATCCACGCCCGGGTGTTCGTACTCGCCGAAGCGGTCGAGTGACTTCCGTCGGGCGCTGAGTGCGTCGCTCCGGGCGGCGCTGAGCGTGTCGCTCCGGTTCGGTGACGACATGCGGTTTGAACTGCTGAAATACGCGATCGGGTGACTCGGCGAGCGGCTGTCGTACGGGGGGCTTACCGTCATCACAGACAACGCGTCTGACAAGGACGGTGAGGGCGATGGCACGCGACGGCGACATCAACGAGCCCACCAGCAGGTTTTCCGACACTGACCTGCGTACGGACGAACGGTCCGACGTCCCACCCCCGCCACCCCAGAGCAGCGGCGCCGTACGCGCTCTGCTCTGGGTGCTCGGCGCGGCGGCGCTCGCCGTGGTGGTGCTGCTCGGCGTGCAGACCACCGGGATCCTGCCGGAGTTCCGCAATCCGTTCAGCAAGGAGCAGACCGACCGCAGCCAGCCGGCGCTGCTGGAGTCGATGCAGGATCTCAGCCGATACGTTGCTGCCGAGGGCAACTTCCAGGTCGTCGTCGACCTTCAGAACGACCGCCGCAACGTGCCGGACTGGCTGCTCAACCAGCGCACGCTGTTCGTCGGATCGGGCAGCGTCGAGGCGTACGTCGACTTCGGCACCCTCACCGAGGGGGCGATCGTGCAATCGGCCGACGGCAAGTCCGTCGAGGTCAAGTTGCCGGCGCCGCAGCTCGCCGAAACCAATCTCGATCTGGACAAGAGCTACGTCTTCGCGGAGGAGCGCGGTCTGCTCAACCGGGTCGGCGATCTGATCGGCGGTGACCCGAACCGGCAGCAGCAGGTCTACCGGCTGGCCGAGGACCGGATCACCGCTGCGGCACGGGACAGCGGGTTGGCCGCCCGGGCGGAGGAGAACACCCGCAAGATGCTGGTGGGTCTGCTCGCCTCCCTTGGCTTCGAGCAGGTCACCGTCACCTACGTGGCCCCCTGATCCGGCCGACCCCCACCCCACCCCGTTCGGTGGTGCAACTTCGGGGAAATTGCTGCCTCCGGTAGCCGGTCGGCGGCACTTTCCCCGAAGTTGCCTGGCGCTCAGCGGCAGGGAACTCTGCCGATGACGTAGGTGGGTGGCCGCGTGGGTCAGCGGCTGGTGACCAGGTAGCGGTCCTCGTTGGGCATGATGATCCACAGTGCCAGGTAGATGATCACCTGGGTGCCGGGTAGCAGCAGCGACAGCAGGAAGAGCAGCCGGACGAACCCGGCCGACGTGCCGAAACGCTGGGCCAGACCGGCGCAGACACCGGCGAACATGCGCCCCTGCCGGGGACGAACAAGCTTGCGACTCATCGTGCTACTTCCCCTCTGCGGCGTTCCGCCGCTCCTGCAAACAACGCTAGGTACGCGATCCGCCCTCGCCCTCCGTCCCAAGAACGAACCCCGCCCCGCCCACCCGTAGGTACATACCCGCGCCCCCTCACCCCCACCCCTCCCGCCCTTCACCCCGTCGATCATGGAGTTTTGGTCGGTGTATATGGGGTTTAAAGGTCAAATCGGCGACCGAAACTGCATGATCGATGGGGAAAGTGGGGTGGGGTGGGTGGGGGTAGGCTCGGCGGTTGGGCCTGCGTGGAACGGGGTGCCTGATGGTCGGGCCGTGATGAGGGCGGCCTCGATTGGATCGTCTGCTGACCGGCAACCCCGGCGCAGGGCGAGAAGGTGCAGTCATGATCAGTGTGTTCGACCTGTTCAGCGTTGGTATCGGGCCGTCCAGCTCACATACCGTGGGGCCGATGCGGGCGGCGCGTACGTTTGTCTCCGGGCTCAAGGCCGATGGTCTGCTCAGCGGGGTGAGCCGGGTGCGGGCCGAGCTGTTCGGGTCGCTCGGCGCCACCGGGCACGGGCACGGTAGCGATCGTGCGGTGCTGCTCGGCCTGGCCGGAGAGGTCCCGGAGACGGTGGACACCGACACTGTCGACGCGCGGGTCACGGAGATCCGGACGCGGCGGCGGCTGGCCCTGTTCGGGACGCACGAGATCGACTTCGACCCGGATCGGGATCTTCTGCTGCACCGTCGCCGGTCACTGCCGTACCACCCGAACGGGATGATCTTCTCGGCGTACGACGGGAGTGGGGCCGAGGTCAGGACGCGCACCTACTACTCGGTCGGCGGTGGGTTCGTGGTCGACGAGGCGGCGGCCGGTGCCGATCGGATCAAGCCGGACAGCACCCGGGTCCGCCATCCCTTCGTCACCGGAGCGCAACTGCTCGACGTGACCGCCTCGACCGGGCTGTCCATCAGCGAGGTGATGCTCGCCAACGAGCTGTCCTGGCGGAGCGAGGACGATGTCCGGGCCGGGCTGCTGAACATCTGGCGGGTGATGCAGGAATGTGTCGAGCGCGGCTGCACCCGCGACGGCACGCTGCCGGGCGGGTTGAAGGTCCGCCGCCGCGCTGCCGAGCTACGTCGCAGCCTCGAAGCCGACGCCGCCGTCGCACCGGGGCGACCGGCCGCCTCGGGTGGCGTCGCCGCGCCCGGTGGGCAAGCGGTCTCGGGTGGCGCCGACATGCCGGGGGTCCCGATCGCCTCGGGTGGCTCCGCGCCGGGTGGGCCCGCGGTGTCGGGTGGCGGCGGGTCGGGGGCGGTTCATGATCCGCTGTACGTGATGGACTGGGTGACCCTGTTCGCCCTGGCGGTCAACGAGGAGAACGCGGCCGGCGGGCGGGTGGTGACCGCGCCGACCAACGGTGCGGCCGGGATCATTCCCGCGGTGCTGCACTACTACACGCGGTTCGTGCCGGGTGCCGGCGCCGACGGGGTGGTGCGGTTCCTGCTCGCGGCCGGTGCGATCGGGGTGTTGTTCAAGGAGAATGCCTCGATCTCCGGTGCGGAGGTGGGTTGCCAGGGTGAGGTCGGCTCGGCCTGCTCGATGGCCGCTGCCGGGTTGGCCGAGGCGTTGGGCGGCACGCCGGCGCAGGTGGAGAACGCCGCGGAGATCGGCATGGAGCACAATCTCGGGTTGACCTGCGACCCGGTGGGCGGCCTGGTGCAGATACCGTGCATCGAACGTAATGCGGTGGCTAGCATCAAGGCGATCACCGCCGCCCGGCTGGCCCTGCGCGGTGACGGGGTGCACGCCGTATCGCTCGACAAGGTCATCAAGACCATGCGGGAGACCGGCGCCGACATGAAGGTCAAGTACAAGGAGACGGCGCGCGGCGGTCTCGCGGTCAACGTGATCGAGTGCTGAACGGACGAAGTTCACCGACTGCTAACCTGTCGTCCGTTCAGTAGGCGGGAGAACGACGGTGACCTCTGGCGTGGGGGCGTTGTGGTCGCACCGCAACTCGCTGCGCATCCTGGTCCGGCGTGATCTCGCGGTCAAGTATCAGCAGTCGGTGCTGGGCTACTTCTGGTCCCTGATCGAGCCGCTGGGGATGGGCGCGATCTACTGGTTCGTCTTCGGCGTGCTGTATTCCCGGGACACCAACCGACACCTCGGCGAGGCCGCCGGGTCGTACCCGCTGTTCCTGATCACCGGGATCTTCGCCTGGATGTGGACCAGTTCGGCGCTGAGCGAGGCGACCAACGCGTTGACCGGCCAGTCCCGGCTGATCACCACGATGAACGTGCCCCGGCAGGTGTTTCCGATCGGCCGGGTGGTCGGGCGGTTCGCCGAGTACGCCGCCGGCCTGCCGATCCTGGCCGGCATCGCGATCTGGTATGCCGCCGACGGAAAGATCGAACCGGGCTGGTCGCTGCTGGCCCTGCCCCTGGCCGTACTGGTGCAGGCCACCCTGCTGATCGGGGTGGCGCTGCTGCTGTCCGCGTGGAACGTGCTGATGCGCGACGTGGAGCGGTTCATGCGGCTGGTCATCCGGGTGCTGTTCTACGCCACGCCGATCATCTATCCGCTGAGTCTGGTCCGTGATTCCGGCCTGCCGGGCTGGCTCAAACTGGGCTACGAACTCAACCCACTGGTCGGCATCTTCCAACTGCACCACTCGGTGTGGTACCCGGACGAGTTTCCCGGGGCTCGCATGCTGGCCACCACCATCGGCATCAGCCTGCTGCTGTTCGTCGCGGGCTGGTGGTCGTTCCGTCGGCTCGAACCCGCTGTGCTCAAGGAACTCTGATGAGCGAATCGATCATCGAGGCGGAGGGTCTCGGCATCCGGTTCGTTCGCAACCGTCGCCGACAGTTGCGGCTGCGGGAACTGCTCATCCATCGGGGGCGGCGCAGCGCGGTCGACGGCCGGTTCTGGCCGTTGCGCGACCTGACCTTCTCCATCGCGCCCGGCGAGACCGTCGGCGTGATCGGCCGCAACGGCACCGGCAAGAGCACCCTGCTGCGGCTGATCGCCGGGGTGTTGATCCCCGACGAGGGGCGGATCAAGGTGCGCGGCGACGTTGCGCCGCTGCTGGAACTCTCGGCCGGCTTCTCCAACGACCTCACCGGGCGGGAGAACCTGCACCTGGTGGGTGGGCTGCACGGGCTGTCGTCCGGGTACCTGAAACGACACTTCGACGAGATCGTCTCGTTCGCCGGTGAACAGGTGGAACGGGCTATCGACACCTCGGTACGGCACTACTCGTCCGGAATGAAGGTCCGGCTGGGCTTCGCCATCATCTCCCACCTGCCGCACCCGATCCTGCTGATGGACGAGGTGACGGCGGTCGGGGACGCCGAGTTCCGCGCGAAGTGCTACACGACCATCGATCGTCTGCTCGGGGAGGGGCGCACTCTGGTGCTGGTGTCACACAACGAAAAGGACCTGACCCGGTTCTGCCGTCGAGGGTTGTTCCTCGACGCGGGCCGGCTGAGCGTCGACGGCACGATCGCCGAGGCGCTGGCCGCGTACCACGACGCGGTTCCCCGGTGACGCTCGCGATCGTGCTCGCCGCCGGCTCGCCGGCCGCGGGCCTGCCGACAGGGCGTGGCGTGCCGACGGGAGCCGGCGGGTCCGCGCCGACCGGGGCCGGTGCGCTGTCGGGTGGCAGCACGCTGACCGGCAGCGACACGGCGCTGGTCGACCGGCTGGCCGCGCAGTGGCGTGCGGCCGGCGTCACCGACGTGCGGTTCGCGGGCAGCCTGGACGAGTTGGCCGACATTGCCGGCGGGTCCGAGGGCCCGGTGGTGGTCAGCGGCGCCGACCTGGTCGCGCACACCGCCGTACTGCGGCATCTGCTGACCAGCCCGGTCGGGCCGACGGTGGCGTTGGTGCTCACCGACCCGCCGTCCGGTGGGCGCACGACGGTCCGTGAGGAGCGCGGCCAGGTGGTCGACGCGGGGCCCGCGCAGCGGCTGGACGGCGAGGCCACCGGCATCTTCGGGGGCGCGGTGCGGGTCGGTCGGGGCGACGTCCCGGCGCTGGTCGCCGCCGCTCGGGCCGCCGCGACCGGCCGGCTGGCCGACGTGGCCGCCGGTCACCCGGAGGGTGGCGGCCCGCGTGCCGAGCCGCCGGGGCCCGCTGTGGACCAGGTCTTCACCGGGCTCACCGCCCAGGGTGTGCTGGTCTTCGCCCAACGGGTACGCCTGCTGGTGGCGCACCGGGTGGACGACGCGAGCGGGCTGTCCGGGGCGGAGGCCGCGGTTGCCCAGGTGGACGAGGACCGGGCCGAGTTGCGGCTGTCGGTGAAGGAGAAGGACGACTTCTTCACCACCTACTTCGTCAGCACCTGGTCCCCGTACGTCACCAAGGCGGCGGCCCGGTTGGGGTTGAGCCCGACCGGGGTGACCATGCTGTCGGTGGCGTTCGCGGTGGCTGCGGCGGCGTTGTTCGCCAGCGGCGGCCGGCTCGCCCTGGTCACCGGCGGGGTGCTGCTCTACCTCGGGTTCATGCTGGACTGCGTGGACGGTCAACTGGCCCGGTACACCCGCAACTTCAGCGCCTGGGGCGGCTGGCTGGACACCATGGCCGACCGGGCCAAGGAGTACCTGGTCTATGCCGGGCTCGGGTGGGGTGCCACGGCTGCCGGGGTGCGGTACGGCTGGGCCCTGGCCATCGCCGCGATGACGTTGCAGACCGTCCGGCACATGACCGACGCGTGGTACGGCGTACTGCACGACGAGGCGGCCCGGCGCCCGAAGTCCGTCGGCACCGGCGGGGGTGGCGGCATCGGTGACCGGCTGAACGCCGCGTCCACGAAGGTGCAGGCCGACACCGGCTCGCTGTCGTACTGGCTCAAGCGCACGGTGGTCTTCCCGATCGGGGAGCGGTGGGCACTGATCGCGTTGGCTGCGGCGCTGTTCGACCAGCGGGTCGCGCTGCTGGCCGTACTGACCTGGGGTGTGCTGGCGTTCGCGTACACCGGGGCGCTGCGTACGCTGCGGGCCCGTTGGATGTGGGTGCCGGTGCTGGACACGCTCGACGCCACCCTGCACCGCGACGACGGTCCCCTGGCCGCCCGGGCGCCGGTGGTGCGTCGGCCGGGGCCGCTGGTGCTCGCGGTGGTCGCCGCGTTCGGCGCGGCGGTCCTGCTGCTCGCCGCGTTGCTGGTGGGCGACGAGGTGGCGTGGTTGCGCTGGGCGGTGCCGGTGGTGTTGCTGGTGCTGCTGCTCGGTGCGGCCGGTGCCGGGGCGGCGCACAACGGGCCGCTGGACTGGCTGGTGCCGGCTGCGCTGCGGGCCGCCGAGTATCTCTTCGCCATCGCGGTCGGGGTGATCGGTGGGGCACCCGCCTGGCTGATCTTCGGGTACGTCTTCGTGCTCACCCTGCACCACTACGACCTGGTGGCTCGGCTGGAGAAGCGGCAACCGGCGCCGCCGCTGCACGCGGCGACCCTCGGCTGGGAGGGGCGGTCGGTGTTGCTGGGGCTGACAGCGATTGCGGGAATTGCGAGTATTGGTCTGGCTACACTCGGTATATACCTGTTGGTGCTTTTCGCGGCCAGCGTGGTGCTGGCCTGGTTCGTCCAGCCGGCGCGGGTGTCGGCGGGTGTCGGGGGCAGCGCGACAATCTGACGGGGGCCGGGACGATGACGCTGATCAGCTTCGTCGTCCCGGCCTTCCGCGTGCAGGGCTACCTGCGGGAATGCCTGGATTCGATACTCGCCCAGCCGGTCGCCGACATCGAGGTGATCGGGGTCGACGACTGCTCACCCGACGCCAGCGGCGACATCCTCGACGAGTACGCGGCCCGTGACGACCGGGTACAGGCCGTCCGGCTGGAACGCAACGTGGGGCTCGGGCCGGCCCGCAACGCCGGGCTGGACCGGGCGGTCGGCGAGTACGTCTGGTTCGTCGACGGTGACGACTGGCTGGTGCCGGACTGTCTGGTCGAGGTGGCCGAGCGGCTGCGTACCACCCGGCCCGACGTACTGCTGGTCGACCACGTCCGCGCGCACTGGGACGACACGGTGACCCGCAGCGCGATGGCCGAGGTGTTCCCGGAGCCGACCGGGCCGGTCACCTTCCGGCTGCGGGAACGGCCGGAGACCCTGGAACTGCTGCACACCGCCTGGAACCGGTTGGTCCGCCGGCAGTTCCTGGCCGAGGTCGGGCTGCGCTTCGCCCCCGGCTGGTACGAGGACGTGTCGTTCAGCTATCCGGTGCTGCTGGCCGCCGACCGGATCGGCGTACTCGACACGGTCTGTGTGAACTACCGGCAGCGGCGGGCGGGCGCGATCACGAAGACCCGGGGCGAGCGGCACTTCGAGGTCTTCGAGCAGTGGCACCGGGTGTTCCGGGAGTCCGACCGGCTCGGCACCGACGAGCTGCGGCCGGCGCTTTTCGAACGGATGATGTGGCACTACCTGACGGTGCTCGGCAACGGTGATCGAATCGCCCCGGAGCTGCGGCCGACCTTCTTCGCCCGGGTAGCCGTCGAGCATGCCCGCCTCCGGCCGCCGGGCGGGCACCGCATCCCGGCGGGGGTGCAGGGGCTCAAGCATCGGCTGGTGGCGGCCGGGCAGTGGCGGACGTACTCGGCGTTGCGGGCCACCAGCCGAACGAGCGAGAACGCCCGCCGGGCCGCCGGGCGGGTCAAGCGCCGGGTGGTGCCGCCGGCCCGGGCCGCGTTGCGGACGGCGCGGGACGTCGCGCTGTACGGCTACCACCGCGCCGAACTGCGCCGACCGTTGGACGACGACCTCGCCGTGTACGCGGCCTACTGGTACCGCGGCTACGCGTGCAATCCGGCGGCGATCTACGAGGCCGCCCGACGGTTGGCGCCACAGATCCGGGGCGTGTGGATCGTCCGCCGGGACCGGGTGCACACCCTGCCCGAGGGGGTCGAGTACGTGGTGGCCGGCACGCCCGCGTACCACCGGGTCCTAGCCCGCGCGAAGTGGCTGATCAACAACGTGAACTTCCCGGATTCGGTGCGCAAACGCCCGGGTGCGGTACACGTGCAGACCCACCACGGCACCCCGGTCAAGGTGATGGGGCTCGACCAGCAGCGCTATCCGTTGGGCGCGGTCGGGATGGACTTCGCCGGCCTGCTGCGCCGGGTGGACCGCTGGGACTACAGCATCAGCGCGAACAGCTTCTCCACCCAGATGTGGGAGCGGGCCTATCCGGCCGCGTACGCCACCTTGGAGGTGGGTTATCCGCGCAACGACCGGTTGGTCACCGCGACCGCCGAGGAGGTGTTGCGGCTGCGCGCCGAGGTCGGCGCCGGCCTGGGCGAGCAGGTCGTGCTGTACGCGCCGACGCACCGGGAGCACCTGCCCGGCTACCGGCCGCCGTTCGATCCGGAGCGGGTTCTCGACGCGCTCGGCCCGTCGGGGCTGCTGCTGATGCGCAGTCACTATTTCCACGACCGCAATCGGCGGGCGTGGCCACCGACCGGCCGGGGTCGGATCGTCGACGTCAGCTCCCACCCCCGGGTCGAGGATCTGTATCTCGCGGCCGACGTGCTGATCACCGACTATTCGTCGGCGATGTTCGACTACGCGGTGCTGGACCGACCGATCGTCGTCTACGCGCCGGACTGGGACGCGTACCGGCTGACCCGTGGGGTCTACTTCGACCTTGTCGCCGAGCCTCCCGGCCCGGTGGCGCGTACCTTCGCCGAGTTGTTGGATGTGTTGCGCGGCGGGCTGCTCGACTCCATTGCGGCCGACCAGGCGCGAACGCGGTTCCGGGAGCGGTTCTGCGCGCTGGAGGACGGGCAGGCCGCGCAGCGGGTCGTTCGCCAGGTCTTCCTCGGTGACACCGCCGGCTGAGTTGGAAATTTCAGTCGATTGCCGCTACTCGATGGAACGTAATAGGTCTGTCACGACCCGAACATGACACGTTTACCCGATGTGCGACCGGCATGACCCTGGTCACAGTCATTGCCGGGTTCGGCAGACGAGGTGGGGGAGGAAGACGGGTGAGCACCGTCGCGCTCAAGGATGTCACGAAGGTCTTCCGAGACGGCACAGTCGCGGTGGACAGCATCAATCTCGACGTCAACGACGGCGAGTTCATGGTGCTGCTCGGGCCCTCCGGCTGTGGCAAGTCGACGGTGCTGCGCATGGTGGCCGGGCTGGAGGAGCCGACCTCGGGCGCGGTGATGCTCAACGGAGAGGTGGCCAACGACCTGCCACCCCGGGAGCGGAAGATCGCCATGGTCTTCCAGGACTTCGCGCTGTACCCGCACATGAGCGTCGGCGACAACATCGCCTTCCCGCTCAAGCTGGCCGGCGTCGAGCCGTCCCCGCGTGGTGAGCGGGTCGCCGACGTGGCCAGCGCCCTCGGCATCGGTGACGTGCTGGCACGCCGCCCGAGCCAGCTCTCTGGCGGGCAGCGGCAGCGGGTCGCGATGGGGCGGGCCATCGTCCGCCGTCCGGGTCTGTTCCTGATGGACGAGCCGCTGTCCAACCTCGACAGCGGTCTGCGGGCGGAGTTGCGGGCGGAGATCTCCGGCCTGACCCGTGAGCTGGGGGTCACCACCATCTACGTCACGCACGACCAGGCCGAGGCGCTGACCATGGCCGACCGGGTCGCCATCATGCGCAAGGGCGTCCTTCAGGACGTGGGCACCCCGACCCAGGTGTACGGCCGCCCGGCGACCCTCTACGTCGCCGCATTCCTGGGCAGCCCTCGGATGAACCTGCTGGAGGCGTCGGTCTACGTCCACCTTGACCGGTACGTCACCCTCACCCTCGGCGATCAGGCGCTCTACCTGCCATGGGACGACATCCGCAGCCGCGCGGTGGCGCACTACCACGGTGAGCGGATCGTGGTCGGGATGCGGGCCGAAGCGCTCACCCCGGTCGCCCCGGACTCACCGGGCGACGTGCTCCAGGGCCGGATCCGCTACCTGGAACACCACGGGCACGAGTCGCTGGCCTTCCTCGACATCGGGGCGACCGCGATCGTGGTCGACGAGGTCGGCGCGCCGCCGGACAGCGACACCCCGCTCGGCCAGCGTGGCCTACGCCGCTTCGGTCAGGTGATGCAACGCTTCACCGGCCGGGCCGCCGTGCCGGAAGCGAACCCGAACGGCAGCCAGGCCAGCGTCCTGGCCGACCCCGGCCGGCACCACCGCCGCCCGGCCGAACTGGCGGTGCGGCTCGCGCCGTACCCCGCCGTCTCCGCCGGTCACCCGCTGGCCATCAAGGTACGCATGGACGCCCTGCACTTCTTCGACGAGCGCGGCGACCGCATCGACGTCGGCTGGCGCTGAGGGGCGGTAAGGAAGGGCACCTTATTAACGCCTGCGGTAGAGAAAGGGCCCCCTGTTAACACGGCTCGATGAGTGGGCGGCGGTAGGGGGACCAGGCGACGAAGCGGGTGAACAGCTCGCGTGGGGTAGGACCGTCGTCGGGGTTGAGTCGGAGGAGGTCGCGGGTCGCCTCGTAGAACAGCCCGGACAGGTAGATCGACAGGCCGATCTCGTTGCTGCGGTACTCGAACTTGAGCAGCAGCCGGGCGGTGGCACAGGGCCACGGATGCCCGCAGGCGCGGCAGCACCACATCGGGCGCAGCGGGGTGTGCGGCTTCTCGTGCGACGGGTACGCCCGGGGCCGCTCGGCCGCCGGACCGTCGACCGGCTGGGGCAGCTGGTGACTGATCACGTGATCGCCTGACTGACTCGGCACAGTCGACCTCCTCGGGCGTGGGAACTGGGTGGGCCGCCCCCAGGGGGAATTGAGGGCGGCCCCGGGAAACCCCGCGAGTTGCCGCGGCCAGGGGTATCCGTTGGTGACAGTCTGGTGAAGCGGTCGCTACGTACGGAAGTGGACCGTCCCCTACCAGCCCGGCCGTACGACCCGGCGGGCCTCGACGTGCAGAGGTGTGCAGATGGACCGGATGCCCATGCTGGAGTTGTTCGCCGGAGAGTTACGCCGGTTGCGGACAAAAGCCGGCCTGTCCCAGGAGAGCCTGGCCGAGCAGGTCAACTACTCGGCCTCGCTGGTGGCCTCGGTGGAGCAGTGCCGCCGGCCACCCCGGGAGGAGTTCACCCAGCGCTGCGACGATGCCCTGACCGGCGAGGGGCTGCTGGTGCGCATCCGCGAGGCGATCCTCAAGGAGAGCCTGATGCCGTGGTTCCGGGAGTGGGTGACCATCGAGCAGGAGGCGACCGCGCTGTGCAGCTTCCAGCCGCTGGTGGTGCCCGGCCTGCTCCAGACCGAGGGGTACGCCCGCGCGCTCTACGAGGGGGCCAGCCAACTCGTCGGCGAGCAGATCGAGCAGCCGTTGGCCGCCCGGCTCGACCGGCAGAAGGTGCTTGCCCGGCCCAACCCGCCGCTGCTGGTGGCGGTGCTCGACTACACCGTGCTGGACCGCCCGGTCGGTGGCCCGAAGGTGATGCGTGAGCAGTTGCGGCACCTGGTGGAGGTGGGCCGTCGACCTCGGGTGCACCTGCACGTGGTGCCCAAGGACGTGGGGGCCTATCCGGGGCTCAACGGTGCCTTCGTGATCGCCACCCCGGCCGAGGGCGAAGACATCGCCTACCTGGACAACCAGTTGCGAGGCACCATTGTGGAACGCACCGTGGACGTAAACTCCCTGCGACAGAACTGGGAGTCTGTCCGGGCCGAGGCGCTGCCCCACGGGGCCACCCTCAAGCTGATCTCGGAGGTGGCGGAATCATGGACCTGACCGGCGCGATCTGGCGCAAGAGCACCCGCAGCAGTGGCAATCAGGGCGACTGTGTGGAGGTGGCCGACAACCTGGCGCGGGTCGTCGGCGTACGCGACAGCAAGGACCGGCAGGGGTCGGTGCTCACCTTCACCCCCGACACCTGGCGGTCCTTCGTGGCGTACGCCAAGCAGCACTGATCGTCGATGCGGCGTCGGGCGGCGCGCCAGGTTGGGCGAAGTACGTTTGCCGGCCGGGGACCGTGGATAGATTGGTGCGGTGCTCGGCCTGCCGAATCACGTGACCGCGTGTCTCTTCGACCTGGACGGTGTGCTCACGCAGACCGCCCGGGTGCACAATGCCGCCTGGACCGAGACGTTCGACGACTTCCTGCGTCGGCACGCCGACGCCGGCGGTGCGGCGTACCGGCCGTTCGACCCGGGCCCGGACTATCACCGCTTCGTCGACGGGCGTCCCCGCCTCGACGGGATCCGCAACTTCCTCGCCTCGCGCGACATCACGCTGCCGGAGGGTACGGCGGAGGACCCGCCGGGCGCGCAGACCGTGCACGGCCTCGGTAACCAGAAGAACGCTCTGGTGTTGGAGCGGATCCGCAGCATCGGGGTGGACGTCTACCCGGGCTCGGTGGCGTACCTGAAGGCGGTGACCGAGGCCGGGCTACGCCGCGCGGTCGTCACGGCCAGCGCCAACGGCCGGGAGGTGGTCGCCGCCGCCGGGCTGGAACCGCTGTTGGAGGAACGGGTGGACGGATTGACCGCACGGGCCGAGGGATTGCGTGGCAAACCGCACCCGGACACCTTCCTCGCCGGAGCGAAGCGGCTCGGCGTCGAGCCGGAACAGGCCGCGGTCTTCGAGGACGCGCTCGCCGGCGTCGAGGCCGGGCGGGCCGGCGGCTTCGGGTACGTCGTCGGGGTCGATCGCGCCGGCCAGGCCGACGAGTTGCGCGCCCACGGTGCCGACGTGGTCGTCACCGACCTGGCCGAACTGCTCGAAGCCGGACGGCCCGAGTGATCCGGGAGCGGGCGTACCCGGTCGAGCCGTGGCACGTTCGGGAAACCCGGCTCGACATGGACGTGCTGGCCCAGTCCGAATCGGTCTTCGCGCTGTCCAACGGGCATGTGGGGCTGCGCGGCAACCTGGACGAAGGTGAGCCGCACGGGCTGCCCGGCACCTACCTCAACTCGTTCTACGAGCTGCGTCCCCTGCCGTACGCGGAGGCCGGATTCGGATTTCCCGAGTCCGGTCAGACCATCGTCAACGTGACCAACGGCAAGCTGATCCGGCTGCTGGTCGACGACGAGCCGCTGGACGTGCGCTACGGCGAGCTGCTTGCCCACGAGCGGGTCCTCGACCTGCGCGCCGGCACCCTGCACCGGACACTGCACTGGCGCTCGCCGGCCGGCCGGGAGGTGCGGGTGCACAGCACCCGACTGGTCTCGTTCCGGCAGCGCTCGGTGGCCGCCATCCGCTACGAGGTGGAAGTCGCCGACGACCGGCCGCTGCGGCTGATCATCCAGTCGGAGTTGGTGGCCAACGAAACCCTCCCGCCGCAGAGCCGCGACCCTCGGGTCGCCGCGGTGCTGGAATCGCCGTTGCAGGCGGAGGAGGAGTTGACCACCTCCGACGGCGGACTGCTGATCCACCGGACGAGGGTGTCCGGCCTGCGGGTCGCTGCGGCGATGGAGCATGAGATCGACTCACCGGCCCGGACCAGCCTTGAGTCCGAGGGGTACGAGGACTGGGTGCGGACCACCGTCGGATGCGTGCTGGAGCCGGGCCAGACGCTGCGCGTGGTGAAGTACCTGACCTACGGCTGGTCCAGCCGACGCTCCCTTCCCGCCGTACGCGATCAGGTCGGCGCCGCCCTGGCCGCCGCGCGACTCGACGGCTGGGACGGGTTGGTCCGCGAACAACGGGAGTATCTGGACGAGTTCTGGGACGCCGCCGACGTGGAGGTCGACGGTGACCCGGAGGTGCAGCAGGCCGTCCGGTTCGGACTGTTCCACGTGCTCCAGGCCGGGGCTCGCGCGGAACGCCGGCCCATCGCGGCCAAGGGACTCACCGGCCCCGGGTACGACGGGCACGCGTTCTGGGACACCGAGATGTTCGTGCTGCCGGTGCTGACCTACACCCACCCGGCGGCCGTGCGGGACGCACTGTACTGGCGGTACTCCACGTTGGAGCAGGCGCACGAGCGGGCTCGTACGCTCAATCTGGCGGGTGCGGCCTTCCCGTGGCGGACCATCGAGGGCCCGGAGTCGTCGGGCTACTGGCCGGCGGGCACCGCCGCGTTCCACATCGCGGCAGGCATCGCCGACGCGCTTCGGCGCTACGTGCTGGTCAGCGGCGATCGGCAGTTGGAACGCGAGATCGGGCTGACCCTGTTGGTGGAGACCGCCCGGCTGTGGCGTTCGCTCGGGCACCACGACCGCAACGGCCAGTTCCACATCGACGGGGTCACCGGCCCCGACGAGTACACCGCCGTCAAGAACGACAACATCTACACCAACCTGATGGCGCAGCGAAACCTGTGTGCCGCTGCGGAGGTGGCGATGCGCTACCGCGACGAGGCGTACCACCTCGGGGTCACCGACGAGGAGGCCGCCGCGTGGCGGGACGCCGCCGCGGCCATGCACATTCCGTACGACGAGGAAATCGACGTACATCAGCAGGTCGAGGGCTTCACCCGGTTGGAGGAGTGGGACTTCGCGCACACTCCCCAGGACAAGTACCCGCTGCTGCTGCACTACCCGTACTTCGACCTGTACCGCAAGCAGGTGGTCAAGCAGGCCGACCTGGTGCTGGCCATGCACTGGCGGGGTGACGCCTTCACCGCCGACGAGAAGCTGCGCAACTTCCTCTACTACGAACGGCGTACCGTCCGGGACTCGTCGTTGTCGGCCTGCACCCAGTCGGTGCTGGCGGCGGAGGTCGGCTACCTGGAGTTGGCGCACAGCTATCTGCGCGAAGCGGCGCTGATGGACCTGCACGACCTGAACGAGAACACCCGCGACGGTGTGCACATGGCTTCGCTGGCCGGCTCCTGGATCGCGCTGGTCGCCGGCTTCGGTGGGCTGCGGGACCACGACGGGGTGCCCTCGTTCGCCCCCCGGCTACCCAGCCGGATCGGCCGGTTCGCGTTCTCGCTCCAGTGGTGTGGGATGCGACTGCGGGTGAGCGTACGACCCCACGAGACGACGTACGCCCTGCACCACGCCGCGCAGGACGCGGTGATGGAGGTACGCCACCACGGCGAGCTGATCCGGGTCACCTGCGCCGAACCGGTGACCGTACCGATTCCGCCGCCGCCGGAGAACCTGCCCACGGTGGAGCAGGCCTCCGGCCGGGCCCCGCTGCTACGCCTGCCCGAGCACCTGCCCTGAGCAGGGGCCGCTGGGGTCAGATCGGCTCGCCCTGAGAGGGGCGACCGGTGGCATCGTGCGGTGTCCGGGCGCGCGGGTCGTCGGCCGACCGCGCCTGGGCCGCCTCGTCCGCCCAGTCTCGGCCGCGCCGGGCGTCCTGCTCCTGCCGTTTGCTCTCGGCGGCCTGGTCGACGGGCTCACGGTGGTGATGCGGCATGACGGTCCTCGCGATCTGGTCGCCGGCACCGATGGCACCGGTCCGTCTGCGGTCTCCCGACGGCTACCCGGCCCGGTCCACGGCAAACGCGGCCGGTAACCGTGAGGACCGGCGTGGCATCCGCCTGGCGGGGTATGCGTGGATGCGACGACGGCACGGCCCGCGTCCCGCAGTGCTCGACGGGACGGGCTCGGCGAGGTCCGGAGGGATCGGTCCGGCCGTGATCTGGAGGATGAAGATGGATGTTCGGGGCAGCACGGCGACGATCCCGGCGGGTGCGGCCGATCTGCCGGCGGACCTGTTGGTGCCGGCCGAACCGGTCGGAGCGGTGCTGTTCGCGCACGGCAGCGGCAGTTCCCGGCACAGTCCGCGCAACCTCGCCGTGGCGCGCTCGCTCAGTGCCGGCGGGCTCGGCACCGTCCTGGTCGACCTGCTCACCGAAGCCGAGGCCGAGGTGGACGCGGTCACCGCCGAACTGCGTTTCGACATCGACCTGCTGGCCCTGCGACTGGCCGCGATCGTGGACTGGTTGGCCGCCGAGCAGCCCTTCGGCGCGGCCCGGGTCGGCATCTTCGGGGCCAGTACGGGTGCTGCCGCCGCCCTCGTCGCGGCGGCCCGACGACCGGAGCACGTGCACGCCGTGGTGTCCCGAGGCGGTCGCCCCGACCTGGCCGGCACCGCCCTGAGCGACGTACGCGCCCCCACCCTGCTGCTCGTCGGTGGCCTCGACGAGCAGGTGATCTCGCTCAATCAGCACGCGTTGGGCCAACTGACGGCACCGGCCGACCTGCGGGTGATCCCCGGTGCGACGCACCTCTTCGAGGAGCCCGGCACCCTGGAGCAGGTCGCCGAGGCTGCGGCCGACTGGTTCCACGACCACCTGCACCCCCAACCCGCCCCGGCCTGATCGGGGTGCGGTGGGCTCAAGCTGGTTCGGGGCGCGACGGGGGCGACGGTTCGGGTGCGCCGGGCGCGCGCGGCTGCGGTCGGGATGGTGCGGCGCCCTGTCGTTGGCGCTGCACGCTGTCGATGACCCGCCAGGCGACGGCGGCGATCGGCACCGCGACGAAGGCACCGGCGATGCCGGCGATGAGGGTGCCGGCGGTCACCGCCAACAGGATCACCACCGGGTGCAGCCGGACCTGACGCTTCATCACCAGCGGCTCCAGCAGGTTCCCCTCGATCTGCTGCACGGCGATCACCGCAGCCAGGGTGAGCAGCGCCGTGGTGGGGCCGTTGGCGGCCAGCGCCACCAGCACAGCGACCGCGCCGGCCACGGTCGCCCCGATGATCGGTACGAACCCGCCGATGAACGTGATCAAGGCCAGTGGGAAGGCCAGCGGCACTCCGAGCAGGACCAGCGCCAGGCCGATGCCGACCGCGTCGATGCCCGCGATCAGCATGGTGCCCCGGCTGTACGAGCCCAGCGTGCGCCAACCGACCCGACCGGCCTCGGCGGCGACCTCCCGGTTCGGTCCGGTCATCCGGTTCAAGGTCCACCGCCACATCGTCCGGCCGTCTTTGAGCAGGAAGAACAGCAGCACCAGGGCGAGCAGGGCGGAGCCGAACACCTCGGCCACGGTGCGGGCACTGGCGACCGGGTCGACCTGCTGTTCGGTGACCGCCTGACGTAGCTGGGCGAGCAGACCGTCGAGCTGTTGGTCGGTCACCGGGAGGGTGGAGGTGATCAGGTCGCGGGTGCGCCCGAGGCCCTGCCGCAGTTCGTCACCCAGCTCGCTGAACTGGTTGGCGGTCAGGTTCCACACCAGCACCCCGACCCCGCCCAGGATGCCGAGCAGCAGCAGGACGGTGAGCAGGGCGGCCAGTGAGGCGGGCAGCCGCAGCCGACGTAGCGCGAGCTGCACCGGGTCGAGCAGCGCGGCGAGGAAGAAAGTGGCGGCCAGCGCGATGGCCAGTGGCGTGACCAGCATGGTGATCCGCGCCAGCAGGTAGAGCCCGGCGGCGATCACCACCAGGCAGGCGCTCCACACCACGGCGGAGCGAACCAACCAGGGCAGGGCCGCCCAGGTCTGGCGCGGTCCGGCGCCCCGATCCGCCGCCTCATCGGGCGTACGCCCGGCACCCGCTGCGACCACGTCGCCCTCCTCGCGTCCGCGAGGACGTACCCACCCAGCACCTACCCGACACCGCCCAGACCATCAACCTCCCGGTCAAACTGGATGACCAAGAGGTTTGGTCGGTATTCGAGCTGGACCAGACCAAAACTTCTTGATCAACGCTCCGGGGGTCGGGTCAGTAGGCGGGGGTGGGGGTGGGGGTAATGGGTGGGGTTGGAAGTTCGCGGGTCTGCTCGGAGGTGGCGGGGGCGGTCTGGTCCAGGTCACCGGCTGCGGTCAGCGGGAGGATCGAATCCTGCTGCTCGGGTGCCGGCAGGAGCGCGGAGACGGTCTCCGCGCGCAGGTTGCGAGCCGCCGCAGCGGCGACCTCGGCGGCGTGCCAGGCCTCCTGCTCCCGCTCCCGGGCCATCCGCTGCCGGGCGTGCAGGTGGTCGCGTATCGCCCGGCGCAGCACCAACTCCTGCTCGACCGGGTGCAGTCGGGGGTCCCAGCCCCGGTGCGCGAAGACATCGCTGAGCTGTTCCACCGAAAGTTCCCGCCGCCAGTACGCATCCAGCGCCGCCCGGTGCAGCCAGCGCTCCCGGTCGGCGTACTCGGACGGGGTGCGTGGGGTCTGCGGCAGCGGCATGCTGGCCGCGTCGGACAACCGGCGGACATGGGCCTCCGCCGCCTGGTACGCCTGCCACGCCTGATCGGCCTCGCCCTGCGCGGCGAGCCATTCGTCGCGTTGGCGGCGCGCCGTGGCCGCAGCCCGGTCGGCGGCGACCATGACCTCTTCCGCCCAGCGGTCCTCGTCCCGCGGCTCCGGCGGGCTCGGCAGGGCGGCCTCGCGGATCCGGGCACCTGCGTCGAACCGGAGTCGCCGGGGACGCAGCAACAGGCCGGAGACGGCAAGCGTGACGATGCCCAACAGGCTCAGCCAGATCGCGGCGGCCCGGGGCACGTCGAGCAGGACGGCGGCGGAGAGAGGGGTATGCATCATCAGCACCTCTGGCGGATGGGGTCGTCGGCTGCGCTGGAAGGGAAGGGGGACGAGGCCGGAACGGCGGGTGGCGTATCGCGGTGGCGTACTCGGCCGGCGGCCATGGCGGGCAGGGACGATCCCGCACCGGCCAGGCGGTGCTCGTAAGCCTGCCCCCGGTCAGTCGGTCGGTGGGCCGCGCCGGGTCGGTTCGCCGGCGCCGGTGGCGAGGTGTACGGCGACGGGCCGGGTCGCGGCGGCCGGAGCGGCGGCGTCGGCGGGCCCGGGGTGCGGCGCCACGGCCGTGGCAAGCGCTCGGACCGGCTGGACCGGTACCTGGACGCTCGTGGCGACGGGCCGGACGGTGACCACGGGCGCGGTGCCGGCTCGGGCGGCCAGAGGCGCGGCGGCTCCGGCGGCCAGGGGCGCGGTGCCGGATCGGGCGGCCAGGGGCGCGACCACGGGTCGGTTGTCGACCAGGGCGGCGGCCGGCGGGGCCGGGAAATCAGTGGCGTCGGGAAGTCGTGCGGGATCGGTGCCGGTGGCACCGCCGAGACCGACGGCCAGGATGAGTGCCACCAGCGCCAGGCGGGTCAGATCCGTCAGCGCGCAGCGCGTCACCGGCCACAGTGGACGGGAAAACGCGAAAGTCGGCACGGGTCAAACCTATCGCCCTTGCCGGAGGATCGCAGTGGCCCGATGGTACCGGGATGGTGAAGCCCACCACGCCGACGTTCGGCACGGGTCGGACTCGACCGGGTTACGGCGTGGGGCCGGCCACCGGCTCCTTGGTGAACAGCGCCAGCAGGTCGCCGACCTGGCGGTCGGCCTCGGCGGGGTGACGGAACCGGCCGGCCGGGTTGAGGGTGTATTCGTTGCGCCGCCCGACCCGGGTGCGGTGCAGGTAACCCCCGGCCTCAAGGTCGGCGACGATGGCCTGGGCGGCCCGCTCGGTCACACCCACCTCGTCGGCGACGTCGCGTAGCCGGGCTGTCGGGTTACGAGCGATGGCGAGCAGCACATGTGCGTGGTTGGTGAGGAAAGTCCAGTTACGGGCGCTCTCCCGCTCGCCTGTCGTTGCCATGACGCCCATCGTATGAGCCCTTCAGCTTCTTCGGGTCACGCCGTCCGGCCGCGCACCCCTTCCGCCCGGACGCAAGCGTCGAGGGATACCTGAAATGCATATCACGCATTCCTTGACGCGGCTTGCACTGCGTGTGACGGTTGGAGGCAGCCCGTGACCAGCGTCGGCCGGGATGACCAGGCATCGCATGAGAAGCGAGGTGACGCCGGATGAGTCGACCCGGACCGATCGCAACACAGCCGGGGCCGGAGCGGGAACTGCTCACTGCGGATCTTCCGGGCGCCCCGCAGCGGGCGCTCGCCGAACTGATGGCCGGCAACCGACGGTTCGTCACCGACACGCTGTGGCATCCCAATCAGAACGCCGGGCGCCGCGCTGCCGTCGCCGCCGAGCAGCACCCGTTCGCGGTCATCGTGGGCTGCTCCGACTCCCGGCTGGCTGCCGAGATCATCTTTGACCGCGGGTTGGGTGACCTCTTCGTGGTCCGTACCGCCGGGCACACCGTCGGCCCCGAGGTGCTGGGCAGCGTCGAGTACGCGGTGTCGGTGCTGCGTACGCCGTTGGTCGTGGTGCTCGGGCACGACTCGTGCGGTGCCGTGCAGGCGGCCCGTGCGGCGCTGGCCACCGGCGCCACCCCCGCGGGGCACCTGGGCGCGGTGGTGGACGCCGTGGTGCCCAGCCTGCGCCGGGCACAGGCCGCCGGGGTGGCGGAGTTGAACCAGATCGTCGACATCCATATCGCGCAGACCGTGACGTCGATGTTGAACTCGTCCACGACGCTGGCCGCCGAGGTCTCCGCCGGGCGCTGCGCGGTGGTCGGCATGTCGTACCGGCTGGCCGCCGGCGAGGTGCGGGCGGTGGCCGCGGAACCGGCCGACCTGGTCGCCACGGTCGCGCCCGCCGCCTGACGCCCGCCGCCTGACTCCGACCATCCGGCCGCGAACGGCACGAGCCGACGCAACGGTCGAGGGCCGCCCCACCAGTGGCGGGACGGCCCTCGAAGCGATACCGGAGACGGTCTAGAGCATCGAGACGTGTACGTGGTCCGTATGGTTCGACGGGCCGCTGTAGGAACTCCAGCCGGTCGCCGGGAACCAGATCTGCCGGTTCCAGATCACGTAGTAGATGCCCAACCGGTCGGCGTTGCGGACCAGGAACGCGGCCAGGTTGTTGCCGTAGATCCGAGTGTCGTTGTTGTACCAGGGTCGGAAGCCGCTGTTCTGCAACGACCAGTCACACGCCCGGCCCTTGGGGTGCTCCCACTTGTCACCGGGTCGGTAGCAGCCGACGAACCGGTTGAAGCCCGCCCGCTTGACCTCCTTGTACATGTGCAGGGTGCGCGGTGTGATGCAGCCCGACGTGGTCGGGTCGTCCTGGTTGCACGACTCGGACTTCCAGCCGCCGTCGGAAGCCCGGTTGGGGCCGGGCCGGGCGACCGGGGAGGTGGCAGAAACCAGGCCGCCGGTGAGACCGACGCCACCGACCAGCCGGAGCGACTTCTCCGCGTCGCTCTTCTTCCGGGCCATGTCGTTGGTCAGCTTCTGCTGCTCGCGTACCTCGGCGTCGAGGGCCAGCTTGGCCGTCTCCGCGCGGCGCTTCACCGCGTTGACCTCGCCCAGCTTCTTGCCGTTGACCAGGTTCAACTCGTCCAGCGCGGAGGCGCGGTGGATGAACGAGTCGGGGGCGTTGCTCTGCAACAGCATCGCGATCGCGCCCACCCGACCGGTCCGGTACGACTGGGTGGCGATCTCGGCGACCTGTGGGGCGAGCGCGTCCAGGTCGGCCTCGGCCCGGCGGACCTCGACGGCGAGCTTGAGCTGCTTCTTCTTGGACTTCTCCAGCTTCGACTTGGCCTTGGTGTAGTCCCGGTTCGTCGCCTCGATCAGCTCGTTGAGCATCGGCGGATCGTCGTCATGGCCCGCTGGCTTCGGGGCGTTGGGCGCAGCCGTCGCCGGCAGGGGGCCGGCGAAGACGGCGAACGCGGCGAACACGGCCACCACGGGTGTCAACCAGCGGCGTAGGGGTGCCGTCACTGTCTTCCCTTCCATCGACCGCCGACCGGGTTAGCTGACGGGTTCGGGACGGAAGTGGCCCCTACCGCTTTCGCGGATTCACCCCACGTACCTGGGTTCCCGGCTCGCCTGGTGGCGATTGGGCGGTGGCACCGCAGGCGCCGGTGCGCGCCTTCGGCGGTGACCGGCAGTGAGGTTACCCGACAGTCCGTCTGGGCCTCTACGCGCCGAACCCGGCGAGATGTGTCATTTCGTAATCGCGTTGAGTGACGAGTGACACGCATATCGACCGTCGGGGTCGATGTGCTCACGTTGAGGAGTGTCACCATGGGGTGTCGGTGCTCCTGTCCGGTTCGGGCCACTCCGAACGGGTGGCGGGGGGCGTGTTACGGGTGCGCGGTGTGCTGAGGGCCTGGAGCGCCTCCGACCGGTCCGTAGCCGGTCGTGGGAGGGCGGCGGCCACGTCGTCGGTCGCTTCGTGCGCGGCGCTCGCCCCGGTGCGCTGCCGTCCGGCGGTGGTCACCATCGTCGCCAGAGCGGTGGTCAGCGGTACGGCGGCGATCAGCCCGAGGGTGGCCACCACGCTGCGGACGATTTCCTGGGCGAGGAATTCGCTGGTCACGATCTGACCCAGCGCGCGGGAGTCGGCGGTGAGCAGGAGCAGCAGGGGCAGCGACGCGCCGGCGTACGCCAGGACGATGGTGTTCACCACCGAGGCGATGTGTGCCCGTCCCACCCGGGTCGCCGAGCGGTACAACTCGCGGCGGGACAGGTTCGGGTTGGCGTGGGCCAACTCGGTGACCGCCGCGGCCTGGGTCACCGTGACGTCGTCGAGGACGCCCAGTGATCCGATGATGATGCCGGCCAGCAGCAGACCGTGCAGGTCGACGTCGGCCCGGAACATCGACAGGGTGGTGGCGTCCTCGCTGCCGAAACCCGTCAGGTGAGTCGCGTTGGTCGCGGCCAGGCCGAGCAGCCCGGTGAGCACCAGGGCGCCGAGGGTGCCGAGTACGGCGACCGAGGTCTGCGCGGACACCCCGTGCGTCAGGTACAGCACCACGAACATGATCAACGCGGCGCCGACGATGGCGACCACCAACGGCGGCTGGCCGGCGCTGATGCCCGGCAGCACGAAGGTGAGCAGGATGGCGAAACTGGCCGCCAAGCCGGCCAGGGCAGCCAGCCCGCGCAGCCGCCCGAAGGCCACGATGGCGGCGGCGAAGAGCACCCCCAGCCAGATCAGTGGCATGCCACGCTGGTGCTCGGCGATGTTGTAGGTGCTGATCGAGGGATCCTCCGGATCGATCAGCGAGACCAGGATGACGTCGTCGTCGACGCTGACCGAAGGTGCGCCCGGCCCGGCCGGAATGGGCGTGTCGACGTCCTGGCCGGCGTCCGGGCCGTCCTGTATCCGTACCGTGACGGTGCCGCACGGTCCACCGGCCGTCGTCGGGGTGCCCTCGGGAACCGCAGGGTTGGGCGGGCAGGGTTCGGTGACCACCCGGGTGACCGTGCCGTGGTATCGGGGCAGGTCGTCGCCGGCCTCCGGGCGAGGGGCGTCGCGAGGCCAGAGCACCAGGGCGGCGACCAACGTGACGAGGAAGAGGGGGACCACCGTCACGATGAGGATCCGCCGCACCCCGGGCGGGGTGGGCGGAGCGGCACGGCTGTGATCGGCGCCCATTCAATAGTCTCCCAACGATTCCAGGGCGGAGTACGTGTCGGCGGGCGAGTCGGTTCAGCCCGGTCGTACGACTGTCGCGGTGGGCGGCCGAGGCGGCCGGAACGTGGCGGACCCGCTGCGTACGGTGAGTGTCGGGCCGGCCCTCGCCGGGCGCCGGGAAGCGGCGGCGGTGGAGGTGCGCGTCCGGCGGCGGGCGCGGGCCGGGAGGCGCGGATGTCGGCAGGCCATCGTGTGCGAATGGTAGCCAGCCCGGGATCGGATCGCAGGGCGCGCGGGTGTGTCGGCGGTTCGCGGCCCGGCCGTGGGCGACGGGGTGTGCCGGGAAAGCGGGCTCAGCCGCGCTTCATGAGGCGGCCGACGGCGGCCATCATCTCGGTGGCCATCTCGTCGGCGCGGCCCTCGGCGGCACCGGTGTGCATGCAGTGCCGGGCGTGCCCGTCGAGCAGCCCGAGGGCGACCTTGTCGAGTGCGGCCTGGATGGCGGAGATCTGGGTGAGCACGTCGATGCAGTAGCGATCGTCGTCGACCATCTTCTCGACGCCGCGCACCTGGCCCTCGACGCGGCGCAGCCGGGCGAGCAGTTGGTCCTTGCTGGCGGTGTAGCCACGGATCGGCGCGGGAGTGGTCATGGGCACGAGAATAGCCTACCCCCAGGGGGTATGGTACGGTCGTCGTTGTGATACCCCCCATGGGTATGCGGAGGCGTCGGCCGCCCCTCGGTCGGGCCACGGAGAAGGAGAGCTTCATGGTCACCACGACGTACCAGGTGAAGGGCATGACCTGCGGGCACTGCGTCAGCGCGGTCAGCGCCGAGGTCGGTGCGCTGCCCGGTGTCACCGATGTGGCGGTCGACCTGGCCGCCGGTCAGGTCAACGTCACCAGTGAGCAGCCGCTCGACGAGAACGCGGTACGCGCGGCCGTCGACGAGGCCGGATACGAGTTGCTCGGCGCCTGAGGCGACCGGCGGCGGAAACCGAGGTGCAATCGATGAACGCAGCGACGAAGCTGACCGGCTTCGCGCTCGGCCTTGCGGCGGTGTTCGGCGCGGCGTACGGGGTCGGCCAGGTGACCGGCCCCGCCGCCCCGGTCGTCGCCGACGGCCATGACGCGGGCGGCGGCCCGCACGGCACCGCCGCACCCGGGCATGACACGACCGGGCACGACACGCCGGAGTCGGGCGGGCACCTGCCCGGCGGGCTGCTCGTCTCCGACCGTGGCTACACGCTGGTGCCGGTCGCCGCCGCCCCCGAGGGCGAGTTCGCCTTCCGGATCACCGGCCCCGACGGCGCGCCGGTGACCAGGTACGACGTGACCCACGACAAGCAGATGCACCTGATCGTCGCCCGGCGTGATCTGGCCGGCTTCCAGCACGTGCACCCGGAATTGGACACCGACGGCACCTGGCGGGTCGCCTCGCCGTTGAGTTCGCCCGGGGTGTGGCGGGCGTTCGCCGACTTCACCCCGACCGGCGGCGAGCCGTTGACCCTCGGCGTCGACCTGACCGTGCCCGGCGAGTTGACCGAGCGGCCCCTGCCCGCCCCGGCGAGCAGCACCACGGTCGACGGCTACACCGTCGACCTCCACGGCACGCCACAGCCGGGTAGCAGCACGACGCTGACGCTCACCGTCAGCCGGGACGGCGTACCGGTCACCGATCTCGAACCGTACCTGGGCGCGTACGGCCACCTGGTCGCGCTGCGCCAGGGGGACCTCGCCTACCTGCACGTGCACCCCGAGGGCGTACCGGGCGACGGGCGGACCGCGCCGGGGCCGCAGGTGAGCTTCGGCGCCGAGTTCCCCTCGGCCGGGGCGTACCGGCTCTATCTCGACTTCCGCCACGGCGGGGTGGTACGCACCGCCGAGTTCACCGTGCACGTCGGTGACCCGGGCAGCATTCCCATCCCGCACGGCGCCGCCGACGAGCACGGCGCGCCCGGACACGAGCACAACTGACGGGACCAGCGATGACCACCAGCAGACCGCTGTCCACCGCGACGAACCAGATCGAGCTGTCGATCGGCGGGATGACCTGCGCCGCCTGCGCCGCTCGCATCGAGAAGAAGCTGAACCGGCTGGACGGCGTGCAGGCGAGCGTCAACTACGCCACCGAGAAGGCGAGCATCTCCTACGACGCGCCGGTCACCCCGGACGACCTGATCGCCACGGTGGAGAAGACCGGCTACCGGGCGAGCGTGCCTGCGCCGCCCACCCCGGCGGAAAGCACCGGCGAGCCGGTGGACGAGTTGCGGAGCCTGCGTACCCGGCTGTGGGTCTCGGTGGCGCTGACCGTGCCGGTGATCGTGTTGGCCATGGTGCCGGCCTGGCAGTTCACCTACTGGCAGTGGCTGTCGCTGGTGCTGGCCGCCCCGGTCGTGGTCTACGGCGGGCTGCCGTTCCACCGGGCCGCCCTGGTGAACCTGCGACACGGCGCCGCGACCATGGACACCCTGGTCTCGGTGGGCACCCTGGCCGCCTTCGGCTGGTCGGTGTGGGCGCTGTTCCTCGGCACCGCCGGTGTGCCCGGCATGACCCACCCGTTCAGCTTCGACATCGGCCGTACCGATGGTGCCGGCAACATCTACCTGGAGGCGGCGGCCGGGGTGACCGCGTTCATCCTCGCCGGCCGGTACTTCGAGGCCCGGTCCAAGCGCACCGCCGGGGCGGCCCTGCGGGCCCTGCTCGAACTCGGTGCCAAGGACGTGTCGGTGCTGCGCGACGGGGTGGAGAACCGGATCCCGATCGAGCAGCTCGCGGTGGGGGACCGGTTCGTGGTGCGGCCCGGCGAGAAGATCGCCACCGACGGAAAGGTGGACGAGGGTTCCTCGGCGGTCGACGCCAGCCTGGTCACCGGTGAGTCGGTGCCGGTCGAGGTCGGGGTGGGTGACGCCGTGGTCGGCGGCTGCGTCAACGCCGGCGGTCGGCTGGTGGTCACCGCCACCCGGGTCGGCGGCGACACCCAGATGGCCCAGATGGCCCGGTTGGTCGAGCGGGCGCAGTCCGGCAAGGCCGCCGCCCAGCGGCTCGCGGACCGCATCTCCGGGATCTTCGTGCCGATCGTGCTGCTGCTGGCGGCCGGGACGCTGGGCTGGTGGCTCGGCTCCGGTGCCGGACCGACCGCGGCGTTCACCGCCGCGGTGGCGGTGCTGATCATCGCCTGCCCGTGCGCCCTCGGTCTGGCCACGCCGACCGCGCTGCTGGTCGGCACGGGACGCGGTGCGCAACTCGGCGTACTGATCAAGGGGCCGGAGATGCTGGAGTCCACCAAGCGGGTGGACACCGTGGTGCTGGACAAGACCGGCACCGTCACCACCGGCCGGATGACCCTGCTGGAGGTGGTTCCGGGCGCGGGCGAGCAGCGTGTCGAGGTGCTTCGGCTGGCCGCCGCGCTGGAGGCCGGCTCGGAGCATCCGGTGGCGCGGGCCGTGGTCGCCGGAGCCGCCGAGGTCGGCGAGTTGCCGCCGGTCACAGGCTTCGCGAACGTCGCCGGGCTGGGCGTCACCGGCACCGTGGACGGACGCGAGCTGCTGCTCGGCCGACCCCGGCTGTTGCAGGAGCGTGGTCTGGTCGTACCGGACGACCTGGCGCGGGCGGCGACCGACGCGGAGTCGGCCGGCCGTACGGCGGTGCTGGTCGGCTGGGCGGGCCGGGCCCGCGCCGTGCTCGCGGTGGCCGACCAGGTCAAGCCGACCAGCCGGGAGGCGGTACGCCGACTGCGCGCCCTCGGCCTGACCCCGGTGCTGCTCACCGGCGACAACGCCACCGTTGCCGCGGCGGTGGCGGCCGAGGTGGGCATCGACGAGGTGATCGCGGAGGTGCTGCCGGCGGAGAAGGTCGACGTCGTGTCCCGGCTTCAGGCCGAGGGCCGGGTGGTGGCGATGGTCGGTGACGGGGTCAACGACGCCGCCGCGCTCGCCCAGGCCGATCTCGGACTGGCCATGGGCACCGGCACGGACGCGGCGATCGAGGCGTCCGACCTGACCCTGGTCCGGGACGACCTGCTGGCCGCAGTGGACGCCATCCGACTGGCCCGTCGCACGCTGGGCACCATCAAGGGCAACCTGTTCTGGGCTTTCGCGTACAACGTGGCGGCGCTGCCGCTGGCCGCCGCCGGCCTGCTCAACCCGATGATCGCCGGGGCGGCGATGGCCTTCTCGTCGGTCTTCGTGGTGGCCAACAGCCTGCGGCTGCGTCGGTTCCGTCCGGTCAGCTGACTCGGGTGGTTCGACCGGGCGCGGCTGGGTACCTGATGCCAGGTAGCCAACGAACGAACCCGGGAGGCTGACATGGGTGTCGAGGACAAGTTCAACAACAGCACCGAGAACACCACCGGCAAGGTCAAGGAAGGCGTCGGCCGGGCCACCGACAACGAGCGGCTGGAGGCCGAGGGCCGTGCCGATCAGACCCGCGCCAACATCAAGCAGGCCGGTGAGAAGATCAAGGACGCGTTCCGGAGCTGAACTGCTGATCCACTGAACCGCCGGGCCGGCCATCGCCGCCCGGCGGTTCGGTCTGCGGGGCTGCGGCCAGGCCCGGTGGCTGACCAGCCGTGAGCCGGAGAGTGAAGCCGTCGGCGTCGCGGTAGTGGGTGACGTGGTTGCACGACTGATGGGTGATCCACAATCCCAGTCCGCCCGGTTTGCCGTCGGCGGGCGGCAGCAGGCCGGCGTAGGGATCATCCGGGCCCTTGCCAGCGTCGCTGACGGTGGCCACGATGCGGTCCGGCGCCGTCCACACCCGTAGCCGGACGGGAGGACAGCCGTGCCGCAGCCCGTTGGTCACCGTTTCGCTGACCGCGATGACGAAGTCGTCGAAATCCTCCGCCGGCAGTTGCCCCGGACCGGCGCGGTGCACCGCCGAGCGGGCCTGCGCGGCGGTCGGGTCGGTCAGTTCGAGCAGCGGTGGGTACGCCTGGATCGGGTCGGGTGGCACCGGCCGGTTCCGCCGCAGGAAGGTCTCCGGGGCGAGGTAGCCGGGGCTGGGCAGGTGCCGTTCTCCGGCGGTGGCGAAGTGCGGGTGGGTGGCGGCGACATCGGCCAGCACGTCGGCCGACGTGATCCGGGTGTCGTACGCGCACATGCTCCACAACGGCCAGTCGTCGTACGCGCGGTTGATCGCCGCCTCGTACCGGGCCCACCAGTCCCAGGTCGACCCGAGTGCGGGCGGCGGCACCTCGCCGATGATCCGGATCTGATCCGCGCCGTCGGCCACCAGGTCGGCGAGGAGCTTGCGGTACATCCGGATCGCGGCGGTGGGCCGGGCGTACACCCCGGAACCGGTGAGGAACTCCACCCCGCAGCCGGCCGGCAACGCCGAGCGGACCAGACCGCCGGTGCGCTCGCCGAGCGCCACGAAGGTCGGCTCGCCGGCTGCGACCCCGTCGAGCAGGAAGGGCACCGTGACGGCGAGCAGCTCCTCGTCCGAGGCGTAGCACAGGGCCTCGTGGAAGTAGCCGGACCGTCCGGCGGCCGGACCCGTCCTCACCGGGTCACCTCCACACACAGACCGGGTAGCTCCAACAGGGCGACGAGCCGCGCAGTGCCGGCTGGGCAGCCGCGCAGCACCAGTCTCGCCCGTCGTTGTTGGGCGTACTCACTCAGGTGCACCAGCGTACGGTGATCGAGGAAACGTAGCCCGTGGGCGTCCAGCACCAACTCGCCGCCGACCGGTCGCAGCTCGGTGTGCTCCAGCGCGGTGCGGAACAGGTCCTGGTTGGCCGGGTCGAGTTCCCCGACGAGCACGGCGTGACCTTCGTGCGCCGTCGGCGCGTACAACCGGAACAGCAGGCCGGGGACGTTGTGCTCCGGATGCAGGCAGGCCAGCTCGGCTACTGCCCGATCGCCCAGCTCCGGTCGCTGGTACCCGCACATGGCCTGGAACGCCTCGCCGCGCATCATCCGGTTGGTCTGCTGCTCGTAGCGGGCGAACGCCTCGCGCTGGGTGGGCGTACGGACCAGATCGGTGCAGGCGGCGGCCACCCGCAGGCCGCTGTAGCCGGCGGCGATCGCGGCCCGGGTGGCCATCTGGTACGTCGACACCTGACCGGCCGGGTCGATCACCGTGACGTCGGGGTAAGCCGCGTCGAGGGGGATTACCTCGGCGGCGCCGGACGGCAACGCCTCGGCGAACAGGTCGAGATCGCGCCACCGGTCCAGGACCGGCTCGGGCGAGCCGGCGACGACAAACCAGACCCGCTCACCGGCGGCCAGACCCGCACGCAGGAAGTCCTCCGCCCGGGCGGTGAACTCGGCCGGGTCGTCGTAGGCCCAGCACAGGTGCCCGTACGGTAGGGCCTGGCCGGTCACGTCACGCGCCTCATCGTCGCAGTGTACGGCGCACATCGGCCCGCGCGGCCAAGCGGACTGCGTCAATGTAGGACCGTACGGGAACCAACCCGCCGTACCGACCGACCAATACGGCGATGACAGCCGCGACCGACGAGATCACCGGGTACGCGTTCGCCGCGGGCCGGGGCGACCATGCCGCCGCTGCGGCGTTCGTCCGCGCCACGCAGCGCGACATCCGCCGGTTCCTGGCCCACCTGCCCGGAGTGCGTGACGTCGACGACCTGGTCCAGGAGACGTACCTGCGGGCCTGGCGGGCCCTGCCGTCGTTCGCCGGCCGCTCCACGGCACGGACCTGGCTGCTCGCCATCGCCCGCCGGGTCGCCGTCGACCAGGTGCGGGCCGCCACCGCCCGCCCCCGCACCGCAAACCTCGTCGACTGGCAGGCCGCCGCCGAGGCGACCTCGGCCGGAGTACGGGCCGGGGTGGACGAGGAGGTGGTGCTGCACGGCCTGCTCGACGGCCTCGCCCCCGAGCGGCGGGAAGCGTTCGTCACCACCCAACTGCTCGGCCTGTCGTACGTCGAAGCCGCGCAGGTGTGCGACGTGCCGGTGGGCACCATCCGGTCGCGAGTGGCTCGGGCCCGGGAAGACCTGGTCGCGGCGATGCGCCCGGCCACCGGCAGTCGCGGCGACCGCCCCGACGCCGTCGGCTGAGCCGCCCTCCTGCCGGCCGCTCCGGCACCTCCCGTCCGGCGGTTTGCTGTTCGTGGCGGGTGGCGCCGTAGCCGTCCGGCTCGGTCCCAGGTCAGGCAGGGCGGGCCGGTCAGGCGGCGCGGCGGGGCGCGTGCTGGGGGCCGTGGTGGGTCTGGGTCGAGTAGTGGGTCTGGGCTGAGTAGGGCGGTAGCAGGCGCAGGGTGGCCGGCTCGTCGGCTTCGTCGAGGCGGAGCCGCCAGCGGGGCCGCTCCGGGCGCTGCCGCTCGCTCGGGTCGCCCGGTTGCCGCATGCTGCGCGCCAGCAGCACGGTGATCAGATAGCCGACCACCAGGAAGCCGTGGCTGACCAGGCGTTCCACGGCGACCTGGGAGGCGACGAGGTCGTTGATCGACAGTAGGACGAGCGTCGCCACGAAGGCGCTGAGCATCGGCAGCAGGCCGGAGGGGCGGCTCCGGCGCAGCGCGACGAAGAGGAAGCCGGCCCCGACCGCCACGTTCCAGGCGGCGGACTCGTGCCACAGGTGCTGCCCGTTGGCGTGCACGTGCTGGGCCACCTCGGCCCGCCCGACCTGGGCCAGACCGAGGACCAACTGCACCGCGCCGAGCAGGCCGAGCGCGGCGCGCAATGCGGTGACCTTGGTGATCCGCCCGGCGAGCGCGGCGGACCAGCGCTGACGCCGAAGGACGGCGACCGGCGTACGCCTGCTGCGGCGAGGCGGCGGCGCGGCGCTGAGGATGGCCTCGGTCAGATCCGGCAGCTCGGACACCACCTGGGTACGCGCCCGCCGGGTCACGGTGGCGGCCCGGCTGAACCAGCCCTGGCAGGCCGTGCAGGTCTCCAGGTGCCCGTCGGCCGCACGTTCCTCGTCCGGCGTCGCCTCGCCGTCCAACTGCGCCGACAGAATCTCCCGCCACTGCTCGCACCCCATGTACCGATAGTCGCTCATCGGGCCGGCCTGGTTCCCCACCGGGCAGCTTCGGTGCTGGTCAGCGACCGCTACGACTACCGCGCGAGGTGCGGGGTAAGCGTCCGGCCCCGCGTGAGCAGAGGAGAGGTGGGGTGTCCCGTCCGTTCGTGAACTGGTCCGGCAGCCTCTGCTTCACCCCGGCCGAGCACGTCGAACCGGCTGGCGAGGACGAGGTGCGGGACCTGATCCGGCGGGCCCGCGAGTCGGGCAGCACCCTGCGGCCGATGGGCTCCGGGCACTCGTCGAGCCCGTTGGTGCGTACCGACGGCATCCTGGTGAGCCTGGACCGGATGGCGGGGGTGGTCGATCAGGCCGGCGAGCGGGCCACCGTCCGGGGCGGTACCCGGCTAAAGGCGCTCGGTGAGGGCCTCTACGAGGCCGGTCTGGCAATGGACAACCTCGGTGACGTCGACTACCAGTCGATCGCCGGTGCCACCGCGACCGGCACCCATGGCACCGGGCTCGGCTTCGGCAACCTGTCCACCCAGGTGACCGGGGTGCGGCTGGTCACCGGCACCGCCGAGACGCTCGACATCTCGGCGGAGCAGAACGCCGAACTGCTGCCTGCCGCCCGGCTGTCGCTGGGCGTACTGGGCGTGGTCACCCAGCTGACGCTCGACGTGCAGCCCCGCTACGAGTTGCACCGACGGGCCTGGTGCGCGCCGGTCGACTGGACCTTGGACCACCTGGCCGAGTTGCAGCACACCAACCGCAACATGGACTTCTACTGGTATCCGCGCAGCGACCTGACCCAGGTCCGGACCATGAACCGGGCGGACGAGGCGCGGCAGGGACCGCGTTGGGAGACCCGCCAGATGCTGGAGTCCGGCCCGGAGGGCGAGCTTCGGGAGGTCGCTGTCGGGCCGACCCACCGGACCATCCCGCAGAGCCGGGAGCTGCGCTTCGAGGAGATCGAGTACATGCTTCCCTCGGAGGCGTTCCCGGCCTGCTTCGCCGAGGTCCGGCGGCGCATCCTGGCCCGGCACCGCCGCTACGTGGGCTGGCGGGTGCTGATCCGTACCATCGCGGCGGACGACATCTGGCTGAGCAACGCGTACGGCCGTTCCACCACCACCATCGCCTGCCTACAGAACACCACGCTGCCGTACGAGGACTACTTCCGGGACATGGAATCGGTCTTCCGGCATTACGGCGGCCGGCCGCACTGGGGCAAGAAGCACTGGTTGACCGCCCGGGAGCTGCGCCCGCTGCTGCCCAGGTGGGACGACTTCCAGGCGGTGCGTCGCCGTCTCGACCCCGACGGGGTGTTCCTCACCCCCGACCTGACCCGACTGCTGGAGGAGACCTGATGGCACAGCTCGGGGCGCGGATGTGGGTGGTGCCAGGTGGGCGTGTCCCGTTCGATGGCACCGGCCCGGAGCCCGAATACACCAGCTTCGACCAGTTGTGCGTGCTCAACACGGGCGACGCCGAGGCGGACCTGCGGCTCGACTTCTACTACGAGGACACCGAGCCGGTCGGGCCGTACCGGCTGGTCGTCGGCGCTCGGCGGATCCGGCACGTACGGGTCAACGACCTGATCGACCCGGAGGCCGTCCGCCTCGACCGCCCGTACGGTTGTGTGCTCCGCTCCCCGGTGCCGGTGGTGGTGCAGTTCCTGCGGCAGGACACCCGACTGCCCGGCGCGGTGGCCCTCGCCACCACGATGGCCCACCCCGTCGACTAGCCCACCGCCGGGTGCGTCCGTCCCCGGATCAACCTGCGCCGCAGTTCGTCGGCCCCCCACACGACGACGGGGAAGACCAGTAGCAGCGCCAGGGCCGGTGCCGGTGGTGGCCGCGTACCGAAGACCTCCGGCAACGGCGGCAGAGCCACGATGGCGGCGGCGACGGCGAGTTCGAAGGCGATGCCCCACAGCAGCAGGCGGTTGGAGAACACACCGACGGCCCGCAACGGAGCGCGTTCGGTGCGGGCCGCGAACGCGGTGCCGATCTGGCAGGCCACGATGCCGAGAAAGGTCATCGTGGTGGCCTGGAGATAGGTCTCGTGCAGCGGGCTGCCCGGCCCGGTCGGCGTGCCCGGGGTCCAGCCGCCGGTGAGCAGAACGGCGAAGAAACCCGCCATCACCAGTACGGCGGAGACGAGCCCGAGGAACGCCCAGGCCCGCAGCAGCATCCGCCGGTCGATGACCCGTTCGGTACGCCGTCGGGGTGGGCGGTTCATCAATCCCGGCTCGGCCGGCTCACGACCCAGCGCCAGGGCGGGCAGCGTCTCCGTGCCCAGGTCGATGGCGAGGATCTGTAGCACGGTCAACGGCAGCGGCACCGCCCCGGCGGAGAGCGCGAAGATCAGGAACGGAAGGACCTCGGGCGTGGTGTGGGCGAGGATGTACAGGATGAACTTGCGGACGTTGGCGTAGACCCGGCGACCGGCACCGACGGCGGCCACGATGGTGGCGAAGTTGTCGTCGGTGAGCACCATCGTCGCGGCTTCCCGGGTCACGTCCGTTCCGGAACGTCCCATCGCCACACCGATGTCGGCTCGGCGCAGGGCCGGCGCGTCGTTGACCCCGTCGCCGGTCATCGCCACGATCTGGCCGTCCGCGCGCAGTGCCTCGGCGATGTGCAGCTTGGCCTCGGGCGACACCCGGGCGAAGATCACTTCGCGTTGCTCGGCGAGCAGGTCCCGCAGCGCCTGCGGGGTCATCCGGTCGAGATCCGCGCCGGTCAGCACGGTCGGATCGCCCCGGGTGATCCCGACCTGCCGGGCCACGGCGGTCGCGGTCAACCCGTGGTCGCCGGTGACCATGATGATCCGGATCCCCGCGGTGTGGCACTTGGCCACCGCGTCCGGCACCGCTGCCCGGGGTGGATCCACCATGGCGACGAAGCCGAGGAAGGTCAACTCCCGCTCGGTCGTCGCCCGGTCCCCGGGCGGCCCGGTCAACCGGCGTCGTGCCAGGGCGAGGACGCGGCGGCCCTGCCGAGCCTGCCCGGTCACCGCTTCGGCCAGCTCGGCCCGTGCCTGCTCGGTCAGTGGCCGGTCGTCGCCGTCGGCACCGATGATCCGGGTGCAGCGGCGCAGCACCTCCTCCGGCGCACCCTTGGTGTGCAGCCACAGATCCGCACCGACGGCGTCGACGGTGGACATCAGCCGCAGTCTCGGGTCGAAGTGGAACTGGCTCTGCCGCTGGCTGCCGGCCGGCTGCCGGATCTTCGTGGCGAAGTGCAGCAGCGCGGTCTCGGTCGGGTCGCCGACGTCGGCGTCCGGGCGTAGTTCGGCGTTGTTGCAGGCGGCTGCAGTGGCGGCCAGAGCGGACAGCGTGGGACCGGGCGACGGCAGCGGGTCGGGCAGCGGGTCCAGCAACTCGTCGGCGGCGCGTACGGCGGTCACCCGCATCCGGTTCTCGGTGATGGTGCCGGTCTTGTCGGTGCAGATGACGGTGGTGGAGCCGAGGGTCTCCACGGCGCTGAGCCGCTTGACCACCGCACCCAGCCGGGCGAGTCCGCGTACGCCGACGGCCAGCGCCAACGTGATGGTGGGCAGCAGTCCCTCAGGCACGTTCGCGACCAGCAACCCGATCGCGAAGGTGAACGCGTCGGAGATCGGCATACCGGCGGCCAGCACCCCGATCGGGAAGAAGACCACACCGGCACCGATCGCCACCGCCGCGATCAGCCAGGCCACCCGACGTACCTGCCGTTCGAGCGGGCTCTCCTCCCGACCGACCCGCTGGGACAGGGCGGCGATCCGGCCCAGCTCGGTACGCATCCCGGTCGCGTAGATCATTCCGCGTGCCTCGTCCGACAGGCAGGACGTACCGCTGAACACCAGGTTGCCGGCCTCGGTCAGGCTGTCGGCCGGACCTGTCGCGTCGGCGCTGCGGTAGGCGGGCTGCGACTCGCCGGTCAGGGCGGACAGGTCGACCTCGACACCGCCGTCGAGCAGCCGGGCATCGGCGCTGATCCGATCTCCCTCGCCGATGGCGATGACGTCACCCGGGACCAGTTCCCCAGCGGGAACCTCCTGCCAGTTGCCGTCTCGCAAGGCCCGCGCCTGCTGGGGGAGGTACCGGGTCAGTGCCTCGACCGCCCGCTCGGCCTGTCGTTCCTGCACCGAGGCGAACACCGCGTTGACCGCGATGACCGCCAGGATCGCCGCGCCCAGCACGGCGGTACCGGCCACCCAGGCGAGGATCGCGGCCACCCACAACAGCAGGGCGAGGGGATGGATCAGCTGCCGCCCGAGCTCCCGCCACCAACTTCGTCCACGGGTTCGGCGCAGCTCGTTGCGGCCGTACTCGGCGAGCCGTTGGCGGGCCTGGTCTGTGGTCAGCCCGTGTTCGCTGGCGTCGAGTCGGTGCAGCAGGTCGGGCAGCGGCGACTGCGGGTCCACGGCCAGCTCACCCCGCACCGGAGCCTCCTCGCCCAGCTCAGCGGGCCGCCGTCTACCCGCCTTAGGCCGGGGCAAACCAGGCGGTCAGGCCCAGAGCGCCTCGGCCAGGGTGACGCCGACGAGCGCGGCACCGAGCGCAGCGGCGACACTGACCACGGCGTTGGCCAGGGCGTACCGGCGGGCACCCGTCTCGACGAGGCGGATCGTCTCGTAGCCGAAGGTCGAGTAGGTGGTCAGCGCCCCGCACAGGCCGCTGCCGAGCAGGGCGACCAGGGAACCGGACACCGCGCCCGCTCCCGCGCCACCGATCAGCACCCCGAGGATCAGTGAGCCGAGCACGTTGACGGTGAGGGTGCCCCACGGGAACACCGAATCGTGGCGGGCCTGCACCGCCCGGTCGAGCAGATAGCGCAGCGGTGCGCCGACGGCGGCGCCGAGCGCCACGAGCAGCACGGTCACCCCGTACTCCGCAGCCGCTGTGCGCCGGTCACCCGGCGGGTGAGCGTGAGGCCGACCCGGACGGCGGTGAGCGCGGCGACCAGGGTGCCGACGAGGTACAGCAGCGCCGTCCGCGTCGCACCGACCGCAATGGCCTGCTGCACCTCCACGGCGTACGTGGAGAAGGTGGTGTATCCGCCGAGCACCCCGACGCCGAGGAAGGGCCGGACCAGTCGAGGCGCGGTCCGCACCTCGGTGATCAACACCATCAGTACGCCGATGAGCAGGCAGCCTGAGACGTTGACCGCGAAGGTGGCCCAGGGAAAGCCGGTGGGGGAGTGTGGAAACGCCACGGCCAACCCGTGCCGCAGGACGGCACCGACCATGCCGCCGAGGGCGATCGCCGCCAGCAGGGTGACGGTGCCGCCGCGCAACTCGGCACGCTGGCGCGGGACGCGGAGGTCGACGTCCGGATCGACGGGTGGCTGCTCGGGCGGCATGGTCACCACCTCCTCAACGGGGGACGAGAATAGCTCCGGCAACTCGTTGCCGCCCCGGTGACGCGCAGTAGGGTGCGCGGGTGACCGTGCTGCGTTCCGTCGTGCTGTTCGTGCTGGCCGCCATCGCCGAGATCGGTGGGGCGTGGCTGGTGTGGCAGGGCTGGCGTGAGCACCGTGGGCTGTGGTTCGTGGCCGCCGGGGTGCTCGCGCTCGGCGCGTACGGCTTCGTCGCCACTTTTCAGCCGGACCCGAACTTCGGGCGCATCCTGGCCGCGTACGGCGGGGTTTTCGTCGCCGGTTCGCTCGCCTGGGGGATGATCTTCGACGGCTTCCGCCCGGACCGGTGGGACCTGACCGGAGCGGCGATCTGCCTGCTCGGCGTGGCCGTCATCATGTACGCCCCACGCGGCGCCTGACTCCGACGCCGACGAATTCGCCGAAAATAGTCGGGCCGTACTGTCGAATTCCGGTCTGCCCGTTCGAGCTTCCTGGTAGCGGCGATCTGAACCGCTGACCTACCGACCAGAAGGAGATCGATATGCGGTACCTGGCACTGCTCAAGGCCATCCAGCCCGACACCCCGGCCCCACCGGAGCTGATGGCAGCGATCATGAAGCTCGGCGAGGAGGCCACCACCGCCGGGGTCCTACTCGACCAGGGTGGGCTGCTGCCGAGCGCAGCCGGCTGGCGGGTCGACGTCTCCGCCGGGAAGCTGGCCGTCACCGACGGGCCGTTCGCCGAGGCCAAGGAGATCATCAGCTACGCGGTCTACGACGTACGCGATCGCGAGGAGGCGGTCGAGTGGACGTCACGGTTCATGAAACTGCACCGGGACATGTGGCCGGGCTGGTCGGGCGAGACCGAGGTGCGCAAGGTGTTCGGGCCGGAGGACTTCGCACCGCCGGCCTGACGGTGTTGGATCGGTAGCCGTGACGGCTGCCGATCCAACCCCGCAAGACGCGAGGCGGGCCACCCACCGGGCGGTCGAGGCGGTGTGGCGGATCGAGTCGGCCCGGCTGATCGCCCGCCTGGCCCGGCTCGTCTCCGACGTCGGGCTGGCCGAGGAGTTGGCCCAGGACGCGCTGGTCGTGGCCCTGGAACGCTGGCCGCAGACCGGGGTGCCGGAGGATCCCGGGCCCTGGCTGCTGGCGACCGCCAAGCATCGGGCGATCGACCGGCTGCGCCGGCAGGAACGGTACGCGCGCAAGCTCACCCTGCTCGCCCGGGACGCGCAGATCCGGCAGGAGTACGCGGAGGCGGAGCGGGACGCCGAGTTGGACGACCACATCGGTGACGACCTGCTGCGGCTGGTCTTCACCGCCGCCCATCCGGTGCTCTCCGGCGAGGCCAAGGTCGCGTTGACGTTGCGGCTGCTCGGCGGCCTGACCACCCCGGAGATCGCCCGAGCGTTCCTGGTGCCCGAGTCCACCGCGGCCCAGCGCATCGTACGGGCGAAACGGACGCTGGTCGCCGCGAACGTGCGGTTCGAGCTGCCCACCCGCGCCGAGTTGCCGGAGCGGCTCGCGGCGGTGCTGGAGGTCGTCTACCTGATCTTCAACGAGGGGTACGCGGCGACCAGTGGCCCGAACTGGGCGCGTCCGGAGCTGTGCCACGAAGCGCTGCGGCTGGGGCGGCTGCTCGCCGGGCTGCTCCCCGCCGAGCCCGCGGTGCACGGCCTGCTGGCCCTGATGGAACTTCAGGCGTCCCGGCTGCGCGCCCGGGTCGATGCCGCCGGCCAGCCGGTGCCCCTGTTGGACCAGGACCGCCGGTCGTGGGACCGGCTGCTGATCCGGCGCGGACTGGATGGCCTGGCCCGCGCCGAATCGTTGGGCATCGGCAGCTACACCCTTCAGGCCGCCATCGCGGCGTGCCACGCCCGGGCGACCCGCGCCGAGCAGACCGACTGGCCACGGATCGTCGCCCTGTACGAGGTCCTCGCCCACCTCCAGCCGAGCCCGGTGGTGCTGCTCAACCGGGCTGCGGCCGTCGGTCTGGCGGGTGATCCGACACGGGGCCTGGTCCTGGTCGACGAACTGGCGCAGGAACGGGCGCTGCGTGACTACCCGCAGCTGCCGGCGGTACGCGGCGAACTGCTGGCCCGGCTGGGCCACGCCGGGCCGGCCCGCGACGAGTTCCTCCGGGCCGCCGAACTCACCCGCAACGACGGCGAACGGGCGCTGTTCCGGCGACGTGCCGACGGGCTGGTCGGCTGACCGGCGCGGCACGGTCGGTGTGCTGAGCACACCGGCGCGTGCACGGCACCGGTCACGCCGGTGTGCTCACTACGCCGCGCTGTCACCGGAGCGACGGCGTCGCAGCAGGACGACCACCGCACCGATCGCCAGGGCGGCCAGTACGGCGGCGCCGGTCAGCAGCGCGGCCGTACCCGCACCGCCACCGGAGGAGTCACTCGCGGCGGGGCTGGCGGGCGCGACGGAGGTCTGCTCGGCGGTCGGGCTGGGGCTCTCCGTCGGCTCGGTCGCCTCCGGGCTGGGGCTCGGGCTCGGTTCGGCGGTGGCGGTCGGGTCGGCCACGGTGAACTTGTACGACCCCTGCACCGGGTGCCCGTCGTTGGAGACCACCCGGTACGCCACTGTGTAGACGCCGTTGGGCAGCGGCGAGTCGATGGTCACGATGGCCTTCGTGCCCTCCACCTCCGGCTCGCTGGTGGACACCGGCTGCTTGTCGGCATCGCTGAGCGTGATCGTGGTGAACGACGGGTTCAGCTTCTGCAGGAAGTCCAGCGTGATCTTCTTGGGTGCCTTGGTCAGCTCGGCGTCCTGGGCGGGCGTCGCCTTGCGCAGCACGTTGTGCGCGTAGGCCGGGGAAGCCGGCACGGCCAGCAGGGCGGTGGCGGCCAGCAGGGTGGCGGCCAGGCTCAGGGCGGACAGGTGGCGGAGTCGGGTGCGCATGATGACGATTCTCCTCCTCAGTCGAGCAGCTGCTGGCCGACCCAGCCGCCCTCAGGGCAACCGGGTGGGATGGCGAAGACGGCGGAGCCGATCGGGGTGGTCCATTCGTTGAGCAGGTCCCGCTCGGCGAGCCGCTGCTGGATGGGTAGGAACTGTCGGGCGATGTCCGCCTGGTAGGCGGCGAAGATCAATCCGCTGTCGGCGGTGCCGTCGGCGGCCGGCACCCCGTCGTAGTTGTAGGGGCGGCGCAGGATCCGGAACCGGTCGTCGCTGACGTGGGCCCGGGTCAGGTGGGAGAAGTCCGGGATCACGGTTAGCCCGTCGGGGCCGAGGGCGGCGAAATCCGGCTCGTCGTGTTCGGCGGTGCCGGTCAGCGGGGCGCCGGTGTCCAACCGCCGACCCACGCTGAACTCCCGATCGGTGCGGCCGAGCAGGTCCCAGGTCTCCAGGTCCATGCTGATCCGCCGGACCACCAGCGTGGTGCCGTCGCGCAGCCAGTCCGGCCCGTCCGGGATCCACACGGCCGTGTCCAGCGGAGCACCCGGCTTCGGATTGGCGGTGCCGTCGAGCTGGCCGAAGAGGTTGCGCTGGGTCCGGCCCGGTTCGGCGCCGGCCGCCCGCCGGAAACCCTGCTGAACCCAGCGGACGGTGGCGAACGGGCGGCTGTCCTTGACCAGGACCCGCTGGGTGTGGGCGACCGTGACCGGGTCGTCGGCGCAGATCTGCACCAGCAGGTCCCCGCCGGACCAGCGCGGTTGCAGCCGGTCGATCGGAAACGGCGGCAGGTCGGCCACCGACGGTGGCCGGCGCTCGTCGAGGCCGGCGGCGGTGAACAGGCCGGGACCGAAGCCGAACGTGACGGTCAGCCGGGCCGGCAGCAGTCCCAGTTCCGGTTCGGTGTCGGCCAGCGCGGGCCGGCCCTGGGTGAGGCGGGCGGCGTCGTCGGAGAGCAGGCGCAGCATCCGGCCGAGCGCGGCGCGGTCGGTTCCGGGACGCAGGGTGAACGCGACGAACGCCGCATGCGCCTGGGGCTCGGTGGCGACACCGGACTGTCGTACGCCGTAAAACGGCTCGACCGCCTCGCCGACGGTGGCCACCGGCACCTGTTCCGGCGGGCCTGCGGTGCTCTCGTTGCGGGCGGTGGCGACCGTGGCGGCGCCGACCAGCGTGCCACCGGCGGCCAACGCGCCGCCGGTGAGCAGGCCGCGCCGGCTCACCGGCCGGTTTGTCGCGGTCATGGTGCCGGGCTGTGGCTGGCCGACGGAGCGTGCGAGGGCTCGCCCTGACCGTGGCCGGGGGCGTAGCTCTCCTGCGCACCGGTGAACGGCTTGGCCACGGCGGTGAACGTCTGCGTCCGGCCGTCGGCGAAGGTGAGGGTGAAGCTGACCTCGTCGCCGGCCCGTACCGGCTGGGCGAGGTTCATCAACATCAGGTGGTCGCCGCCGGGCTCCAACCGATACTCGCTCCGGGCCTTGATCACCGTACCGCTCTCCTTGGCCTGCATGACCATCTGCCCGTCGCGCATGGTCATCTCGTGCAGCTCCATGGGCGAGACGGTGGAGGTCGCGCCGGTGATGGTGACGTCGGCGTCGGTGTTGTTGACCAGGGTGGCGAACGCCCCCGTCATCCCCGCGTCGGCCGCCTTGACCCACGGGTCCTGGACGGTCAGCACGCTGTCCGCCGCAACTGCGGTGGCGGAGGGTGCGGCGGTGGCCGACGGGCTGGGTGCGGCCGTGGAGTCGTCGTCGGACGAGCCGCAGCCGGCGACCAGGCTGGCGAGGAGAACCCCGGTGAACAGTACGGCCGGGCGCACGAACCGACCGGTGGTGGCGCTGGACATAGGTTTCCTCTCAGGGAGCGACGTCGTGAAGTTGGTCGCCCGCGACCAGCCACAAGTTCCACCGATTCCGCAACTGTGGTCACTCGGTCGCCCCGGCCGAGGTGACCGGACGGGAATTCGTTGACATGCTGCATGTGCAGCGTGAGGTTGCCTGTCGTAGCTGTGGATGCGGTCTGTTCGGCCGGGTATCCATCGCAGGTGCGGTCATCTAACATGCTCGCTGTGGCGGTGTTCCGGATGGGTGAGGCGGCCGAGTTGCTCGGGGTCAGCGTCGACACGATGCGACGCTGGGTGGACGGCGGTCGGCTCGCCGCGAGCCGCGACGAGCAGGGCCACCGGGTGATCGACGGGGTGGCCCTCGCCGCCTTCGTCCGGGCACAGGCCGGCGACCCGGATCACCGGTCGGAGGAGTCCTCGGCGCGTAACCGGTTGCGCGGCATCGTCACCGCCGTGGTCAAGGACGCGGTGATGGCCCAGGTGGACATCCAGGCCGGCCCGTTCCGGCTGGTGTCGCTGATGAGCCGGGAAGCTGTCGACCAACTCGGCCTGGAAGTCGGCTCGGTGGCCGTAGCGGTGATCAAGTCGACCACGGTCATGGTCGAGCGCCCGTCCGCGCCCGCCGGGAGCCGAGTGCGGGCCAACCCGTGACCCGGCTGCGCACCACCCTGGCAGCCGGCACCGTGCTCGCGGTGCTGGCCGTGACCGGCTGCACCGATGACCGCAGCGACCCGTCAGCGGCCGACGAGGGGCTGACCGTGTTCGCCGCCGCCTCGCTGACCGAGTCGTTCACCCGCATCGGCCAGGACTTCGAGGCCGTCCAGGGGGTGCAGGTGACCTTCAGCTTCGCCGGCAGTTCCACGCTGGCCGCCCAGATCAACCAGGGGGCACCCGCCGACGTCTTCGCCGCCGCCGCACCGGCCAACATGGCCACCGTCGTCGACGCCGGCAACAGCACCGACGAGCCGGTCACCTTCGTACGCAATCAGCTCGTCATCGCCGTACCCAAGGGCAACCCGGACGGGGTGACCAGCCTGAGCGATCTCACCGGGCCCGACCGGAAGGTGGCGCTCTGCGCCGAGCAGGTGCCGTGCGGGGCGGCGGCCCGCGCGGCGCTGGACGCCGCCGGGGTCGCCCTGACCCCGGTGACCCTGGAACAGGACGTGAAGGCGGCCCTGGCCAAGGTACGGCTCGGCGAGGTGGACGCCGCCCTGGTCTACCGCACCGACGCGCGAGCCGCTGCCGAAGACGTCGACGGCGTCGAGTTCCCCGAGTCGGCCGGGGCGATCAACGACTATCCGATCGTGGTGTTGGCCGGCGCCACCAACCCGGCCGCCGCCCGCGCCTTCATCGAGCACGTCCGCTCCGACACCGGCCGGGCGGTGCTCACCGCCGCCGGATTCCAGGTGCCGTAGCCGGTGCGTCGACCCGACAGCCGCCGCACCCGCCGGGTGCCGGTCGCACTGCTGCTACCCGCCGCGATCGGTCTGCTGTTCCTCCTGCTGCCGCTGGTCGGGCTGCTCGTCCGTACGCCCTGGGCCACGCTGCCGCAGCGGCTCACCGAGCCGGGCGTACTCACCGCGTTGCGGCTGTCGGTGCAGACCGCCACCCTCGCCACCCTGCTCTGCCTGGTCCTCGGCGTGCCCCTGGCCTGGCTGCTGGCCCGGGTCCCGTTTCCCGGCCGTCGGTTGGTGCGCGCCCTCGTCACCGTCCCGCTGGTGCTGCCACCCGTGGTCGGCGGCGTGGCGTTGCTGCTGGTCTTCGGCCGTCGTGGACTGGTTGGCTCCTGGCTGGACGAGACGTTCGGGATCACCGTGCCGTTCAGCACCACCGCGGTCGTGCTGGCACAGACGTTCGTTGCCATGCCGTTCCTGATCATCGCGGTGGAGGGTGCGCTGCGCGGTGCCGACACCCGGTACGAGGAGGCCGCCGCCACCCTCGGTGCCGGTCGCTGGATCACCTTCACCCACGTCACTCTGCCCATGGTCGCGCCCGGTGTGGCCGCCGGAGCGGTGCTGGGCTGGGCCCGCGCGCTCGGTGAGTTCGGCGCCACCATCACCTTCGCCGGCAACTACCCCGGCCGTACCCAGACCATGCCGGTGGCCGTCTACCTCGCGCTGGAGACCGACCTGGAGGCCGCCATCGTGCTCAGCCTCATCCTGCTCACCGTCTCCGTGGTGATCCTGGCCAGCCTCCGGGACCGTTGGGTGAGCGCGCCATGACCGCGCTGCTCGACGCGCACCTGATGGTCGAGCGGGGCGGCTTCCGGCTCGACCTGCCGCTGACCATCGCCCCCGGCGAGGTCGTCGCCCTGCTCGGGCCCAACGGCGCCGGCAAGACCACCGCCCTGCGGGCCCTCGCCGGTCTGCACCCGCTCTCCGCCGGGCACCTCACCCTCGCCGGCCGCGACCTGGACCACCCGCACCGCCGGATCTGGATCCCCACCGAGCGGCGGCCGATCGGCGTGGTCTTCCAGGACTACCTGCTCTTTCCACATCTCAGCGCGCTGGACAACGTCGCCTTCGGGCCGCGCCGGCACGGCCTGCACCGGCAGCAGGCCCGGCAGCGGGCAGCCGGCTGGCTGGCCCGGATGGGGTTGGCCGAACACGCCCGGCGCAAGCCGCGCCAGCTTTCCGGCGGCCAGGCCCAACGGGTCGCGTTGGCCCGCGCTCTGGCCGTCGAGCCGGCGCTGCTGCTGCTCGACGAGCCACTGGCCGCCCTCGACGCGCGTACCCGGCTCGACACCCGGGCGCAGCTGCAACAGCATCTCGCCGCCCACCCGGGAGCCACGCTGCTGGTCACCCACGACCCCCTCGACGCCCTGGTGCTCGCCGACCGGCTCGTGATCATCGAGGACGGGCGGGTGGTGCAGGAAGGTGACGCCGCCACCATCACCGCGCAACCGCGTACCGACTATGTGGCCCGCCTGGTGGGGCTCAACCTCTACCGTGGGCACGCCACCGGCCACCAGGTCCGGCTCACCGGCGGTCATGTGCTGACCACCGGCGACCAGCACGACGGGGAGGTCTTCGTGGCCTTCGCACCGGCGGCCGTGGCGCTGCACCCCCGCCAACCGGACGGCAGCCCACGCAACACCTGGCCGGCCACCATCACCGGCATCCAACGGCACGGCGACAACCTGCGGATCCAACTCGCCGGCCCGATCGAGGTCGCCGCCGACGTCACCCCGGCCGCCGCCGCGCAACTGAAACTGGCTGCCGGGCAACCGGTCTGGGCCGCGGTGAAGGCCGCCGAGACCCGCGCCTACCCGGCCGCGGTCGGTTCGGACTGACCTCCGCCCCGGTGGTTGCCGCTCAGTCCTGCGGGCGTAGCCGGAGCCGGCGCAGCAACTGGGCGTTGAGCGCCACCACGATCGTCGAGGCCGACATCAACACCGCCGCGACCGCCGGGCTCAGCGCCACCCCGGCCCAGGCCAGGGCGCCGGCGGCCAGCGGCAACGCGACCACGTTGTAACCCGCCGCCCAGGCCAGATTCTGGATCATCTTCCGGTACGCGGCCCGCGACAGCCGGATCACTCCGGTCACGCCGCGCGGGTCGGAGGAGGCGAGCACCACCCCGGCGGATTCGATCGCCACGTCGGTGCCGGCGCCGATCGCGATGCCGACGTTCGCGCGGGCCAGCGCCGGAGCGTCGTTGACGCCGTCACCGACCATCGCCACCCGCAGACCCCGGCGTTGCAGGTCGGCCACCGCGTCGTCCTTGTCCGCCGGCAGTACCTCCGCGAACACCTCGTCCGCGCCGGCCCGGAACCCCAGGTCGGCGGCGACGGCCTCGGCGACCGGACGGGCGTCCCCGGTGATCATGACGATTTTCCGTACCCCCTGCCGGCGCAGGTCGGTGATGGCCTGCCGCGCCTCCGGCCGCACCTCGTCCTCCAGGGCGAGCGCCCCGAGCACCTCCGCCCGTCCGTCGGATGCCTGGCGGTCGGGTGCCTGGCGGTCGGATGCCTGGCCGTCGGGTGCCTGGCGGTCGGACAGTCGCAGCAGGTGCAGCACGGCGGCGCCCCGACGGGACCAGTCCTCCTGCTGCCGGGCCAGAGCCTCGGGGACGGCGACGTCGAACTCCCGCAACAGCGCCGGCCCGCCGACGGCGTAACCGACCCCGTCGACCTCGGCGCGTACGCCCCGACCGGTCAGCGACCGGAAGCCCGTCGCCGTCCGCCGGAGCCCCTGCGCCTCGGCGGCGGACACGATCGCCCGAGCCAGCGGATGCTCGCTGTCGGCCTCCACCGCCGCCGCGATCGCCAGCACCTCCCGTTGTCCGGGCGTCGCCTGCCCGGCGCCGTCCTGGCCTGATGGCTCGGCGGTGTCGTCCTGGCCTGGTGTGCCGTTGGTGCCATGCTGGCCGGCTGCGTCGGCGGTGGCGGCGATGCCGGTGACGGTGTGCGCGCCTCGGGTCAGCGTCCCGGTCTTGTCGAACAGCACCGTGTCGACGGTGCGCATCCGCTCCAGCGCCAACCGGTCCTTGACCAGGATCCCGCCCTTGGCGGCCACCGCCGTGGACAGGGCGATCACCAGAGGGATGGCCAAACCAAGCGCGTGCGGGCAGGCGATGACCAGCACGGTGACCGTACGCACCACCGCCTCGCCCAGGTTGCCGAGCACGGTCCACACCAGCAGGGTCACCACGGCGGTCGCGCTCGCGATGTAGAACAACCAGGCGGCGAAGCGGTCGGCGAGCACCTGCGCCCGGCCACTGGACTGCTGCGCCTGCGCCACCAGCCGCTGGATGCCCGCCAGCGCGGTGTCGTCGCCGACCGCGTCGACGCGTACCCGAAGGGCCGCGTCGGTGGCCACCGTGCCGGCCACCACCCGATCACCGGTCGCCCGTGCCACCGGCCGCGACTCGCCGGTGATCATTGACTCGTCCAACTCGGCCTGGCCGTCGACGATCTGGCCGTCCGCCGGGACCCGTCCACCCGGCCGCACCAGGACGGTGTCCCCGACGCGCAGGTCGGCCACGGACACCCGGTCCGTCCGACCGTCCGCACCGAGTCGTTCCGCGTCGTCGGGCAACAACGCGGCCAGCGCCGACAGGGCGCCCCGGGCCTGGCCGATCGCCTTCATCTCCTGCCAGTGGCCGAGCAGCATGATGGTGACCAGCGCGGCCAGCTCCCACCAGAAGTCCAGGTCGAACGCGCCGATCGCGGTGGCCAGTGACGCCAGGTAGGCGACCGAGATCGCCATCGCGATCAGCAGCATCATGCCGGGCGCACGGTCGCGGACCTCGCGTACCGCCCCCTGGAGGAAGGGCCATCCGCCGTACGCGAACACCACGGTCCCCAGCACCGGTCCCACCAGGCCGATCCCGGGAAAGTCCAGTTCGTAGCCGAACCAGTCCATCACCATGTGGCTGGTGACCACGATCGGCACGGTCAGTACCAGGCTCAGCCAGAACTTACGACGGAACGCCTCCGGATCGTGCCCCGCATGCTTGTCATGCCCACCGTGCTCGGCATGTCCACCGTGTTTGCCGTGCTCACCGTGCTCACCGTGCTCGTCGCCGCTGGGACGATGTGCGTCGCGCGCCATCTCATCGCCTCCTCCCCGTCACCCTAATACCCTGTGGGGGTATCAAGGTGTGGATCTTGGTATGAAATCGCCCCTGGAGGGGCACTTTCTGACCAAGGTCACGCCAGCGCGGCGGGCCGGCACCGGTCCCCGACACGTTCTGCCGAAGGTGTCGGCCGTCTCAGGAACGCCTGTCACCCAACGCGGCGAGCAGTGACAGTCGCTCGGCGCTGGCGCTGCCGGGTGCGGCGGTGTACGCGATCAGGATCGGTCCGGTGCGTCCCGGCGGCGAGTACGCGTCCCAGTCCAGACGCAACTCGCCCACCTGCGGATGCTGGAACGTCTTGCTGCCATGGACCGACTCGCGCACATCGTGGCGGGCCCATAGCTTCCGGAACTCCTCGCTGCGGATACTCAGCGTACCGACGATCTCCTGAGCGCGTGGGTGCTCCGGATCGGCGGCGACCGCAGCTCGCAGAAAGCCGAGGTAGTCGAGCACCGTCTCCCGCCAGCCGGTGCACCGGCCGTGGGTCTCGGCGTGGGTGAACATGTCGATCAGCGCGTTGCCTGGGCCGATGCCCGGGTAGAGGGCGGTGGCCAGATCGTTCCAGGCGAGCAGATCCAGATGGCGGCTGACCACCACCGCCGGGGTGTGCAAGCTGTGCAGCAGACGACCGATGCTCTCCGGGACGGTCTCACGGGTACGGCGGCGCGGCTTCGGTGGCCGTTGCGCGCGTCGGGCGAGGGCGCGCAGGTGGCGGGTCTCCTCGGCGTTCAGGGCGAGGGCGCGGGCGATACCGGTCAGCACGTCGTCGGACGGGCGTACGTCCCGGCCCTGTTCCAGGCGCAGGTAGTAGTCGGTGCTCACCCCGGCGAGCAGGGCCAACTCCTCACGGCGCAGTCCGGCGACCCGGCGGCGTGGGCCGGGCACCAGGCCGAGGTCCTCGGGGCGCAACCGGGACCGGCGGTTACGCAGGAAGTCAGCCAGCTCGCGGGCATAGGCCGTGGTCGTCACACCACCAAGTGTGCCGGTGCGAGCAGCCGCCAAGGTAGGTCGCGTGGTCCCAGGTTGGTCAGGTCTCTCCGGTCGTCCGCGCGGCTTCCTAACGTTCCGTCCATGCTGAACTGGACCGAAGAACAGATCCCCGACCAGCGCGGCCGGCGCGCGGTGGTGACCGGGGCGAATTCGGGCGTCGGGCGGGTCACCGCGCTGGAGTTGGCCCGGAACGGTGCCGAGGTGGTGCTCGCCGTACGCAACGTCGGCTCGGGCGAGGAAGCGGCGCAGGAGATCCGGCGGACGGTGCCGGACGCCAGGATCGAGGTGCGGTCGCTGGACCTGGCGTCGCTCGCGTCGATCCGGGCCTTCGCGGCGGATCTGCCGGGGGGCGTCGACCTGCTGGTCAACAACGCTGGCGTGGCGCTGACCGGCCCGCGACCTCCGCTGACCGTGGACGGATTCGATGCGCAGATGGGCACGAACGCGCTCGGGCCGTACGCGCTGACCGGACTTCTGCTCGACAGGCTGGCTGCCGGGACGCGGCCTCGCGTGGTCACCGTGTCCTCCATCGTGCACCGGCGGCGCGGCCTCGACCTGAGCGATCTGATGTCCGAGCGTTCCTACCGCGGGCCCCGGGCGTACTCCCTGTCCAAGCTCGTCGCCACCATCCTCGGCCTGGAGTTGGATCGCCGGCTGCGCGCCGCCGGATCACCGGTGATCAGTGTGCTCGCCCATCCGGGCATGACCCACACCAACCTCAGCGCACGGGCGTTGGCCAACCGCAACGTGCTGCTGCGAGCCGTCGGCCGGCTCAACCCATTGCTGGTCAGCCCGGTCAGGGAGGGTGCCCGGCCACAACTGTGCGCGGCGACCGCGACCGGCGTACGAGGTGGCCAGTTCTTCGGGCCGCGGGGGTTCCAGGAGATCCGGGGACCGGTCACCGAGGTACGGGCGAGCGCACCGGCCCGTGATCCGGAGAACGGGCGGCGGATGTGGGCGGAGGCGGCGCGACTCACCGGGGTGACGTGTTCGGACTGACCGACTCGCCGTCCACCAGGATCGTCACCCGGTCGGGATAGAACGGCACGGGCAGCCTGGGGCCCGGCGTCGCCGTCGTTGTCCAGGCAGCGGCTACGACGAGGGTGCCTCGTCCGGTGCCGACGCGCCGGTGATCATCGAGACGATCTCGTTGCGGCTGGTCTGCGTGATGTGCCGGACCCCGACCTGGCGTCCCCGACGGAGCACGGCGACCCGGTCGGCGATCCGGAACACCTGGTCGAGGTTGTGGCTGACGACCAGCACGGCGGCGCCCCGGTCACGCAGCTTGAGGATCAACTGCTCGACCTTGGCGGTCTCGGCCACGCCCAGCGCGGCGGTCGGCTCGTCCATCAGCACCAGGCCGCTGGCCCAGTGGGTCGCGCGGCAGATCGCCACCGCCTGCCGCTGTCCGCCGGAGAGGTCCCGGATGGTCGCCTTGGCGCTGGGGATACGGACGTCCAAGGCGTCCACCAGTTCCTGCGTCTCGCGCGCCATCCGGCGTCGGTCGAGCAGCCGCAGCGGGCCGCGGGTCAGCTCCCGGCCGAGGAACATGTTCATGTAGACCGGCTGCGAGTCGGCCAGGGCCAGGTCCTGGTAGACCACCTCGACGCCCTGCCGCCGGGCGTCGGAGGCGTCCCGGAAGGACACCGACTTGCCGTGCATCCGCAGCTCACCCTCGGTCGGCTGGTACACCCCGGAAATGATCTTCACCAGGGTGGACTTGCCGGCACCGTTGTCGCCGACCAGGGCGGTGATCTCCCCGGCGGCCAGCTCCAGGTCGAAGCGTTCGATCGCGACGACCCCGCCGAACTGCTTACGGATACCGCTCAGCTGCAACGGCGGGGCGCCCGTACCGGCCGCGTCGCCGGTCGGGACGGCGTTCTTGGTTACCGCGCTCATGATGCCCTCCCGGTGTTGCCAGCCACGTGGGTGCGGGTGTCGGTGTCGTCCAGCCGGATCGGCGCCGAACCGTCGGCGGCCCAGATGCCGGGTACGGCCGGATTGCCGGATCGGACGCCGGTCACGCCTGCGGTCAGTGCCCGGGTGACGAACGCCTGGGGCCGGAACCCGAACAGGACGGTGTCGCCGGGCGCGACGGCCGGTACGTCACTGACGTCGGCCATCGCGTAGTAGTCGATCGCCTCCGGCGCGGGCATCTCCACGTCGACCAGGTACGCGTCGTCGAGATCGCCGCCCCGGGGCACGATCAGGGCGCGGGTGCCGCCCAGACCGAGCACCGGGTCGACGTAGAGCCCACCGCCGAAGACGTAGGCCCGGCCGTCCCACAGGTGGGAGACCTCGCTGACGTAGAGCACGGCCGGCTCCTCGACCAGGTCGGTCACGGCGTGCCAGGGCGTGGTGCCGGTCAGCCCGTGGCCGGGCTCGACCTGCGTCGCACCGGCCTCGGCGAGCATGGCCAGGATCGCGACGGACGTCGTACCGGGAGTGTTGATCTCGATCTGCCAACGCCCGGCTGCGCGCAGCGCGGCGGCGGCGGTCCGCAGGGTGTCGAGGTTGGGTGTCGGCACGACGCGGCCGGCGGCCGGATCGAACAGCTGGGTCGGGAAGCTGGTGACACCCGCGAACCGCGCTCCGGGCAGGGCGTCGAGCCGGTCGGCGACCGCCACGATCTCCTCGGCCGCGAAGCCGCCCTCGTGCCCTCGGTAGAAGCGGTCGCCGGGGGCCATGATCCGGGCGAGCAGCGCCTGCTCCCGGCCGGTCGCGGCACTCGCGGCTGCCGCCTCGCCGGCCTTGGTGTCGTTGAAGACGGTCCAGTACGCGGGGGAGAGCGCGGCGGCGGTGGCCGCCTCGTGCCGGGGGATCTGCACCAGGTGACCGAGGTGGCCGATGCCGAGCCCGCCGTGCCAGTCGGCGAGCGCGCACTGTAGGTCGACGCCGACCGCCTCGGTGATTCCGGCGGCGCGGATCGTGCGGCAGAAGTCGGGATTCCGCCCGACCTGCTTGGTCATCGCGTAGACGGACAGCCCCAGGCGGTCCGCCTCGCGCCGGATGGCTGCGGCGTTGGCCGCGACGGTGTCCAGGTCCAGCGCGTAGCAGTTGGCCGGCAGATCGCCGTTGCTGTGCAGGTTCGCGGCGGCGGCCAGGAAGCCCGGGTTACGGCGTCGCAGCAGATCCAGAAACATGTGTTTGCTTCCTTCCGGGTCAGCTGCGCCGCTCGCGCAGCGAGAGGGAGACAGCGACGAGGATGATCGCGCCGCGCGCCATCATCTGCTGGGATACGGAGAGCCCGGCCAGGATCAGGCCGTTGTTGAGCATGCCCATCAGCAGGCTGCCCAGCAGCGCCCCGACGATGGAGCCCTTGCCGCCGAACAGGCTGGTCCCGCCGACGATCACGGCGGCGATCACGGACATCAGGTCGGCCTCGCCGAGGGTGTACCGGGCGCCTTGCAGGCGGCCCGCGTACAGCAGACCGGCGAGTGCGGCGCACATCGCGCTGCCCATCAACACCATGATCTTGACGCGGATCACCTTGATGCCGCTGACCCGGGCCGCGGCCACGTTGTCGCCGATCGCGAGGGTGTGTGCCCCGTACCGGGTCTGCCGCAGCACGAGGTAACCGACGACCGTTGCCACCACCGACCAGAGCACCAGGTTGGGGATGCCGAAGACCTCGCCCTGGCCGAAGAGGGAGAGGAACGCGTCGTTGCTGACCGGCACCGACTGCAGGCCGGTGACCTCGCGGGCCAGGCCGGCCACCGCTCCCATGGTGGCGAGGGTGACCAGGAAGGAGGGCAGCCGTACCAGGGTGACGAAGAGCCCGTTGACCAGGCCGACCGCCGCGCCGGCAGCCAACCCCGCAGCCGCGCCGAGCAGCATGTTGTCGGTCTCCCGCAACGTCACCGCGCCGACCAGCGCGGAGAGCGCGACGACCGAGCCGATCGACAGGTCGATCTCGCCGGCCGCCAGTACGAAGACCAGCCCGATCGCCATGATCGTGATCGGCGCGGTCTGGATGATGATGTTGGTGAGATTGCTGGTGGTCAGGAAGCCGTTGCTGCCCTGGGTGATGGCGAAGAACAGGAACACGACGGCGAAGCCGATGTAGACCACGTAGTCGCGCCAGTTGACCCTGCGCCAGGCCGGTCCGCTGCCGGCCTTCACCGCCGCATCGGTCTGGGTCATCTATCGTCCCTCCGCTGATTGGTAAGAGGTGTTCCGGCCGAGCTGGGCCGCTACGGGCCGAGCCGCGGAATCGAGCTGGGCGCCAGCCTGCTGGCGGGCGACCGCGATGGCGCCGAGCAGGCCGGCCCGGTCGCCGAGTTGGCTGGTCTTGATCAGCGGGAGGTCCGCGCTCAGCGCGGCGACCCAACGCCGGACCGGCTCGACCAGTTCGACCCGGGCACCGATCCCACCGCCCAGGACGACCGCCTCCGGGTCGAGCACGGCAGTGATCGCGACGACGGCCAGGGCGATGAGCCGGGCCTCCTCGTCGATGGCGGCCCGGGCAGTCTGATCGCCGGCCGCGGCCCGGTCGAAGACAACCGGCACGCTGACCTGCTCGCCGGTCGCCGCCTGGTACCGGCCGGAGAGGGCGGAACCGGCCACCGCCTCCTCCAACGCGCCGCGGACCTGGTTCGCAGGGTCGAACGGATCGGTGCCCAGCGGCAGGTAGGAGATTTCCCCCGCCGCGCCACGAGCGCCACGGACCAACTCGCCGTCCAGCACGATGCCCATGCCGATCCCGGTGCCGACCGCCACGAACACGAAGTGCCGATGGGTACGTCCGCTGCCGAGCCACCGTTCCCCGGCGGCTGCCATGTTGACGTCGTTGTCCAGCACCACCGGGTGTCCCAGCCGGCGGGTCAGTTCGGTGCGCACGTCGAGGGCCCCGAGGTCGGAGACGTTCGGGGACAGGTCCACGGTGCCGGTCGCCGGGTCCGGTGCGCCGGGCAGACCGACCGCGGTCATCCGTACGTCCGACCAGTCGACGCCGCCCCGGACGGCCAGCCGGCGCAGCAGGGTGTCGATCTGCGCGGCGACCGCCACCCCGCCACGGGGGTCGGTGGCCAGTACGTCCTCGGCCACGATGTGACCGGCGAGATCCGCGAGCGCGGCCCGGACCTTCGTGCCGCCGAGATCGACCCCGGCGACGTAGCCGGCCGGACCGGACGGTGACTGCGGGTGCCGGGCCATCAGCCGACCGTCAGGAGTCGGGCCGGGTTGGCCACCAGCATCTGGTCGATCGCCTCCGGCGGCACACCGAGCCGGGCGAGACCCGGCACGATCTCCCGGCCCAGGTACGAGTACCCGAGGCGGCCGTGCGTGCCCGGGTTCAGGTACGCCTCGGCGCCGGTCAGATCCATCGAGAGCAGGATCCGGTCGGCGTACCCGTCGCGGACCAGCCCGGCGAGCATCTCCAGCCGGGAACGGTCGGGCCGGTGGTACGCCCGCTTGCCGAACTCGCCCTCCGGCGGGTTCTCCGGCAGCGGGGCGAGCACGAAGTCCCAGAACTGCTTACCGAGCGTGTCGAAGGCGATGTTGACGCCGGTCGCCAGGACCGCCCGCAGGTAGTCGGGGTCGGGGTTGATGTCCAGGTGGCCGATGACGATCCGGGAGAGATCGGCCTTCTCCTCGCGGAGGATCTCGACCTGCTCCAGCGCCATCGTGCCGTGCGTGGTGTGGGTGTTCACCGCCAGGCCGGTCGCCACGTGGGCGCGGGCAGCGGCCCGCAGGCACTTCTCCTCGTGCGGGGTGATCTCGTTCAGTCCGGTGGCCTGCTCCCCGAAGATGCCGACCTTGATACCGGTGTCGCCGACCCCGATCGTGGCGTCGGCGATGAAGCGTTCCCGCATCTCGTCCACGCTGGCGTTCAGGGCCCAGCCCGGCGAGTACGGCTCCAGGTAGATCGCCGACCCGGCCACGACGTGCAGTCCGGTACGCCGGGCCACCTCGCGGAGCAGGGTCACGTCATGACCCACCACCTCGTACGGGGACAGGTCCACGATCGTGCCGAAGCCCAGCTCCGGCAGGCCGCGTACCGCGTCGACGGCGAGGTCCGCGCGGTCGTCGCCGGCACCGCCGGACAGCCACGGCCCGGGCACCAGCGCGCCGAGGTGTTCGTGACTGAGCACCCGGCCGAGCGACTCGGGGGACACTGGCCCGAGGACTGTCTGGACGTACCCCATCTGATCTTCTCCTTGCCGATCGCTGCACCGGCGGCCGCGTCACGGACGAGGGCCGTGCCGTGTGGCCGGGGGTGGGGTCCGGGGCCTTCCGCCAGAAAGGGCCCCGAACCCCACGTCATCTGCGGTCAGTTGCCGAGCACCTCGGCCGGCGGCTCCTGGCCGTAGTCGTCGCGCCAGGCCTCGGCGATGTTCTCCTTGGTGGCCGCCATCGGCGCGCTGACGACCAGCTCCGGTGCCTGCTTGCCGAGCAGCCCGTAGGCGGCGACGATGCCCAGGTTCTGGCCGAGCCGGGTGGAGCCGTTGCCGATGACGCCGACGACGTTGCCGCCCTTGACCAGGTCGGCGGCGAGGTTCGCCTCCAGGTCGTTGGTGACGATCTTGACGTCGGTACGACCCTGCTGCCGGGTCGCGGCGAGCACGCCCTCCGCAGCGGTGGCCCAGGCGACGTAGACGCCGTTGAGGTCGGCGTGGCGGGTCAGCATCGCGGTGGCGATGTCCTCGGTTCGCGCCGGGTCGGAGAAGCCGGTCTCCTCGACGATCTCGATGTCCGGGTAGAGGTAGCCGAGCCAGTCCTTGAACGCCTTGTCCCGCTGGTTGGTGAACCAGAAGTCGGCGTCGTGGTAGACGTAGCCGACCTTGCCCTTGCCGCCGAGCGCCTTGCCGAGCAGCTCCGCGTTGGCCTTACCGAACGCGGTCAGGTCGACGGTGACGATTCCGACGATCTGCTCCCCGGCCTTGAAGTCCTTCGGCGGGGTGGTCATCACGACCAGCTTGACGCCGGCGTCCACCGCGGGCTTGAAGGCCGCCGCCGCCGCAGTGGGGTCGACCGCGATGGTGACGATCAGGTCCGGCTTGAGGGCCAGGACGGTCTGCACGTTGTTGGCCTGCCGGGCCGGGTCGAACTCGGCGCTGGTGCTGGCCAGCACCTTGATGCCGAGCTCGTCGAACTCCTTGCGGACCCCGGACTCCACCGCCTGGGTCAGCGCGGAGCCCTCGTGCCAGACGAAGGCGGCCGAGTAGTTGCCGTCCTTGACCTTCTGCCGCTCCTCGGGGGTGAGCGAAAGCTGGTCGGCGGCGGTCGGGGTCTCCCCACCGGGGCCCACGAACGACAGGCTCGGTTCGGTACGGGGGCCGCTCGACGCGCCGCCGTTGCCGCCGGACGTCTCGTTCGAGCAGGCGCCGACCATGAGCGCCAGGGCGCAGAGCGCGCCCAGGGCGGCCCCACGTCTACGGCTGAATTTCATTGCTCTTACCTCCAGCAACGGGGTCCGGGACCGGGTGGTCCCGGACTGACACGGGGTTCCGACGCGACCGGCGCGGCACGTGACGGGGGCACGCGCCGCAGCCCCGGGGTACCGATGGGGGCCGGTGACCTCTATTTCCGTTCAGGCTGAAAGTATTATCGCGGTCGTCACACTCCGTCAAGAGCCCTGGTCAGAGATCCCAAGCACTTGTTTCGACCCGGACGATCCGCATTTCGGCTGCCTCCTCCCGCCGGCACGCGCGTACCGGCGGCGGCTCATCGGCCAGGTGCGGTCACTCTCGGTGGTGCCGATGCGCCAGGCGGCTCCGGAATTGGTTGTTGCCTACCATCGGCGCGGCCCTTAGCATTCGGACGGAAAAAAAATCGGTGGAGGTGGACGTGGAGGCCCGAGCACCGCGGCGTGCCAACCGGTCGACCGTGCTCGCCCACGTCCTGACGCACGGGCCGGTCACCCGTACGGCCATCGGTCAGGAGACCGACCTTTCCCCGGCCACCGTCTCGCGCATCGTCGAACAACTCCTCGACGAGGGACTGCTCATCGAGACCGACGGCGCCCCGACCTCCGCACGTGGTCGACCGGCGACCCGGGTGGCGATCGCCGCCGGACGCGGTGTCGTCTGCGGGGTCGACGTCGGCGGGTCCAACGTCCGCATCGTGGTCGCCGACCTCGCCGCCACGCCACTGGTGAGCCGGACCGTTCCCACTCCGGCCAGCTACGACGCCCCCCGGCTGGCCCAGTGGCTGGCCGACCTGATCCGGCAGACCGTCGGCGACAACCTGGACCGGCTCGACTGCGTGGCGGTGGGGCTGCCTGGCGCCGTCCGGGAGCACGACCGCGCGGTGTCCAACGCGCCGAACCTTCCCCAGGTGGAGGACCCGGAGTTTCTTCGGCTGCTGGAAAAGCGGCTGGCCACCGGGGTCGAGGTGGACAACGACTCGAACTACGCACTCCTCGGCGAGTTGCGCTTCGGCGCCGCCCGCGACGCGCAGACCGCGGTCATGTTCACCATCGGTGCCGGCCTCGGTGCCGGTGTCGCCATCGACCGGCGACTGTTCCGTGGCCGCAGTGGGCTGGTCGGGGAATTCGGGCACCTGCCGGCCGGCCCGCTGGGCGCCTCACTCGAACAGATCATCAGCGGGCCCGGCATCCTCGCCCGCGCCCGCGACCTCGGCCTGCCGTTCGACAACCCGGCCGACGTGTTCCACTCCACCGACTCCCGCCTGGTGCCGGTCAAGCAGTACGTCGAGCAGGCGCTGCTGATCATCCTCACCGCCGCGGTGGTGGCCTACGAGCCCGAGATGATCGTCCTCGGCGGGGGCATCTCCCACGCGCTCAAACCCGAGCTTGGTCGGCTGGGCGGTCGGCTGCGGGAGATCGTGCCCGCCGCCGCGGCGACCGTGCACAGCGCCGAACTGGGGGACCTGTCCGGTGCGCTGGGCGCCGTGGTGGCGGCGTTGCACAGGGCGTACGGACGCCTCGGGCTCGCCGACCTCGACCTCGCCCACGTACCCCAGTCGGATGCACTTGCTGGCTGCGACCTGAGCGAGTTGTCCAGCAAGGCGATCGCGTAGTCGCTTCGCCGCCGCCCGGTGGGCTTCGGTGTGGACCCTCGCCGTGGTGTGCCTGCCGCACGGCCTCATCGCCGCCGTGACCAGGAGCATGCCCTTGACACCGGAAGGTGAGCCCGGCCACACTGTGGCCGCTAATTCGATTTAGCACCGTTGTACCCGCGCCGGTCGGCAGTACCGACGCGCGAGAGATCCATTCCCAACCGGACGTATGAGGCAGATCAGGTCACCAACAGGGACTACAAAGGAGGATGCTCGATGAGGAGAGCGATCGGAGTACGCCCGCTCAGGCGGGTGATCTCGTTGCTCGCGTCCATGTCACTCGGGATAGGCGTCGTCGTAGCCGCGCCGGCCGCTGTCGCCGCCGCGCCCGTCGAAGGCGCGACCGTCCGGGCGGACAACGGCTCACCGACCGGATACACCGTCGATTTCGTCTACCGCAATCCCAATGCGACGCAGGTCCGCCTCGCCGGGGACCTGACTCTGCTCGACGTCAACACCGGCAACACGCGGTACCAGCCGGAAGCCTGGCAGACGGGCCGCTACCACGCCGGCGGTACCGAGTTCCTCAGGGACATGACCAAGGATCCGAACGGATACTGGTCGGTCTCGGTCCCGCTGCACGCCGGCAGTCTCAGCTACTGGTACCGGGTCTGGGACCCGACCCAGGGCTGGGCGAACAAGCGCATCTGGGATCCCGCCTCGACGAACCCTCGACCGCCGGGCGAGTCCTCGTTCCGGGTCAGGAACAACGACGTGCTCGACGCCGTCTACGTGCCGTACGCCGACAAGCAGAACGACCCGGTGCTGAAGGAACGCGCGGCATACGAACTGCCTGCGGCCGACCCCGCACACCGGGGCACCGTCCAGTACGTCCCGTACACCACGATCCTCGGCGACAGCGGCCACCACCTCGGCGTCTACCTGCCGGCCGGCTACGACGCCAACCGCGCCGAGCCGTACAAGGTCGCGTATCTCGCGCACGGCATCTTCGGTGACGAGACCGACTTCATGGTCCCCGCGAACGTCCCGAACATCCTGGACAACATGACGGCCAAGGGCGAGATCGAGCCGACGGTTGTGGTCACCATGGGCAACCACTTCACCGGCACCAGCCTCGGCTTCGCCTCGTACAACCAGACCAACGCCGCCAACAACCTGGTGCAGACGATCCTCCCGTTCATCGAGGACAGGTACAACGTCTCGACCGAGCGTGCGGGGCGCGCGTACGCCGGATTCTCGTACGGCGGGATGACGGGTGCGCACGTCATCCGGGGCTACCCGACCACCTTCGCGTTCTACGGGCACTTCTCCGGTAACCCGTCGCTGACCGCCCAGGACTACGACAACGTCGCCGCCGCCGTCGGCGACGACGACCTGTTCGTGTTCCTCGGCAACGGCGTCTTCGAGGGCAACCTCAACGCCCAGAACACCATCGCGAACAACTTCCGGGCACGCGGCTACGCCGCCGTGACGACCCAGGTCCCCGGCGCGCACGACGGAATGACGGCGAGCCAGCTGTTCACGATCTTCGCCCGGGACCACCTCTGGACGGGCGTCGATTCGGTGTCGGTGTCGCCCGCGACCGAGGAGCTGACGAAGGGCTGGAACTGGCGCAAGCAGTTCACCGCCAACGTGAGCACCAACCAGGGCGTCAGCCCGGCGGTGACCTGGTCGGTCGAGGGAGCCGCCTCGGCGGCAACGACGATCTCGGCGGACGGGCTGCTCTCGGTGGCCGCGAACGAGACCGCCTCGACGCTCACCGTCGTGGCGACATCGGTGGTCGACCCGACCAAGTCCGGCTCGGCCACGGTCAGCCTGACCGCGCCGGGCACGACCCGCGTCGTGGTCAAGGCGAAGGCCGCACCAGCGTCCATCGCCCGTGGCGGCACCTTCTCGCTCACGGTCGACCTGCGGGCCCAGACCCAGCACAAGAAGGCGCCGACGGTGACCGGTGAGATCGCCGTGACCTTCGGCGGAACCACCCAGGTGGTTGCGCTGACCAACAGCTCGGCCGTGGTCGACCTGCCGACCAGCGGCCTGCCCGCAGGGGGATACCCGGTCCACGTCGCCTACTCCGGTGACCCGACCTACGCCCCCACCGCCGCCGTCCACCAGCAGTTGCGAGTGCGGTAACCAGCACACTTGAGTGGGCCGGCGACAGCAGGTCGCCGGCCCACCCGCGCGCGGGGGCCACGCTCGTTGAATGCCAGGTCGGCGTACATTCACACTGCCGCCCGACCCGGCAGACGACGAGAGGGGAGCCGGACATGAAGCCGGTCATGACACAGCGCATCGAGTCCGCTGCCGTCGCCGTCCTCGCCGTCGTCGTCACCGTCGCCGTCGGGTACGCGTGGTGGTGGCTGCTCGCCCTGTTCCTCCTTTTCGACCTCTCCATGCTCGGCTACCTGCGCGGCCCGCACCTCGGCGCCGCCTGCTACAACCTGGTGCACTCGTACACCCTGCCGGCCCTGCTCGGCGCGGTGGCGGTGGCCGCGGCGGCGGCCGGACAACCCATCGACTGGCTCGGCATCCTCGCCGTCGCCTGGGTGTTCCACGTCGCCCTGGACCGCGCCCTCGGCTACGGCCTCAAGACCACCGAGGGCTTCGAACACACCCACCTCGGCCTGATCGGACAGGCCCGACGGGCCCACCAGGTCACAACCCGTGAGCGATGATCAGTGCAGGATCGATCGCTGCGCGCGGCTCTCCGGCAGATGATTGAGCCGCAGGCCGACGGCTGACGATTCCGGCCCGCGCCGATCGTCATCTCAGTGCCGGTGCCGAGGCGGCACCGCACCGAGAGCCTGGGAGAAGCCGATGCGCTACGCACTGATGATCCACTACCCCGAGCCGGGCGAGGGCGAACTCACCGACGAGGTCATCGCGGAGGCGAAAACCGCCTTCGACGCGTACGGCCGGGCGCTGAGCGCCGCCGGGGTCCTCCTGGCGGCCGACATCCTGCAACCCGCCGCCGCCACGACCACCGTCACCCGCAGAGACGGCAACCTGCGGGTGCAGGACGGACCCTTCGCCGAGACCAGGGAGGCCCTGGCTGGGGTGTTCCTCCTCGACGTACCCGACCTCGACGCCGCCATCGGCTGGGCGGAGAAGTGCCCGGCCGCGCAGTGGGGCGTGATCGAGGTACGGCCCACCGCGACGGCGTTCGTCGACGGAGCCTGGACGAGTTGACCACCAGCGACGAGGGGCGAGCAGCCACAGCCGTCCCGGCTGGCGACGAGGGGCGGGCGGTCGCAGCCGTCGCGGCCGGCGACGAAGGTCGGGCGGCCGCAGCCGTCGCGGCGCGCGACAGTTACGGCCGGCTGCTCGCCCTGCTGTCCACCTCGACCAGCGACATCGTCTGGGCCGAGGACGCCCTGGCCGACGCGTTCGAGCGGGCCCTGCGCAGCTGGCCCGAGCGGGGCGTGCCGAACAACCCCACCGGATGGCTGCTGACCGTCGCGCGTAACCGGCTCCGGGACCACTGGAAGTCGGCACAGTGGCAGCGCAGCGTCCCGCTCGACGTCGAGCGGGACGCCCCCGTACACCTCGACGCGCTCGACCCCGACGCCATCCCCGACCGGCGACTGGAACTGATGCTCGTCTGCGCGCACCCAGCGATCGAACGCACCGCACACACCCCCCTGATGCTCAACACCGTGCTCGGCTTCACCGCCGAGCAGGTCGGCCGAGCCTTCTCGACACCCACCTCGACGATGGCGACCCGCCTGGTACGCGCGAAGCGACGCATCAAGACCACCGGCATCCCGTTCCGCATCCCCGACCGCAGCGACCTGCCGGGCCGGATGGCCGCAGTACTCGAGGCCATCTACGGCGCGTACGTCATCGACTGGGCGACGACCGGCCCGCAGGCCCGCCCGGTGCCCACCGAGGCGCTGCACCTCGCCGAGGTACTCACCACGCTGGTCCCCGACGACCCCGAAGCACACGGGCTGGCCGCCCTCGTCCAGCTCTCGGCCGCGCGCCTACCCGCCCGCCTCGACGAACACGGACGGTTCGTGCCGCTGGCCGAGCAGGACCCGACCCGCTGGAACGAGCGCCTGATCCACCGGGCACACCAACACCTACGCACCGCCCACGCCCGCCGACACCTCGGACGCTTCCAACTCGAAGCCGCCGTCCAGGCGGTGCACTGCGCCCGGCGACACACCGGCACCACCGACTGGCCGGCCCTGCTGGACCTGCACCGCGCGCTCCACACGCTCGCACCATCGCTCGGCGGCGCCGTCGCCCTCGCGGTCGCCACCGCCGAAGTCGAGGGCCTGGCGGCCGGACTGACCCGACTCGACGAACTGCTGAACACGACGGACGACCGGGCCCGACGGTTCCAGCCCGCCAAGGCCGCGCGGGCACACCTGCTCGAACGGCTCGGTCGCCACACGGAGGCCGCCGCCGCGTACGACAGCGCCATCGCCCTCACCCACGACCCCGCCGAACGCGGATACCTCGAGCATCGCCGCGCCCGAATGTGGCCGGGCATCTGACCGGCATCGGGGATCTCGGAGGCCGCGAACTGTGCAGACGGTCCTTGCCCAGCGGAGCGACAAGCCGGTTGATGGGGTCATAGCGGTGCCCCCGGCGGGGCATGTCACAGAACTGCAAATGGTCGCTGCCCCCGCCGTCGTCGGCGGGGGCAGCGTCGTTTGTGCTGGTGTGGTGGTGGGTGGCGGTGCGGGGGCCACTTGCCGTGGCGCGGGTTAGCCGGGCCAGGTGTGGGGCGGCGTGTTGGCTGACGGTGGCTCGGAACGAGACCTGGTTGGTGCGGACGTCGTGGTGGATCTGGACGGCGAAGGCGTCCAGGAGGCGACGGAGACGGTCCGTGGGTAGCAGGCCGAGTTTGATTTCCATCTCGGGAAGGTCGGCGAGGATGTCGGCGCTGCCGGGGTTGGTCGGCATGGTTTCTTCGAGGTGGGCGAGTTCGGCGGTCTTGATCTCGCGGTCACGGTCGAGTTCGGCTCGTCGCTCGGCGATCTCCGCGAACACGCTGCCGTCCGGGTCGTCGTTCTCCTCGATGACCCGTAGGAGGC
>NZ_JBFBAY010000013.1:0-160692 GCF_040682415.1 Micromonospora sp. NPDC051196 | reverse complement strand
GAAATCACCCGCAGCCTCAAACGCTACATAGCCCGCCAAATCTGGCGCACCCTCGAAGCCAACGCTTGACAAGAACCTTCACAGATCTTGCACTTTCCGTCGGCACATAGCGGGACAAAAGCCGCGCATCAGCGACCGGAAGTGCAAGATCGACGCGGGCGGGGCGGGGCGGGGCAGGGCAGGGCGGGCAGGGCGGGGCGGGGTGGGGGGTCAGCGGGGGAAGAGGGGGTTGAGGGCGGGGGTGTGGAATTTGGCGGTGGGGTCGAGGTGGTGGAGCAGGGCGGCGAAATCGGGCCAGTGGGGGTAGGTGGCGGCGATCGCCTCGGGGGCGGTGGTGAAGACCTTGCCCCAGTGCGGGCGGGGGCGGTAGGGGGCCAGGGCCTGTTCCACCTGGGCGACCACGGGCAGCACCCGCGACGCGTCGGCGATCCAGGTGAAGTGGATCGCGAGGCTGTCGCGGTGGTACTGCGGGCTGAGCCAGAGGTCGTCGGCGGCGATGGTCCGCAATTCGCTGATCTGCAACACCGGGGCGATCAGGGGTGCCACCTCGTCGAGGGCGGCCAGCGCGTCGGCGGCGACGGCGCGGGGCAGGTGGTACTCGGATTGCAGCTCGTCGCCGCTGCTCGGGGTGAAACCGAGCCGGAAGTGCGGCAGTCGCTCGTGCCACGGCCCGGCCGCGCCGAGTTGCTCGGTGCAGTTGGCCGTCGGCATGCCGGGCACCGGATGCCAGGGCCGGTCGGCCGCCGTGGTGCCGAGCCAGCCCGTCGGGGGCGCGGGGGCGTCCGCGAGCTGTTTGCGCCAGACCTGGGTGCCGCGCGTCGAGCGCCAGTCGGTGAAGACACTGACGCTGTACGCCGAGCCGAGCGCCTCGTCCAGCGCCGGGCGGGGCAGGTCGAGGTGGACGTACTGGCGCAGGTCGAAGGTGGGCAGCACGTCCAGGGTGACCCGGGTGACGATGCCCAGCGCCCCGAGGGAGACCACCATCGCGGCGAAGTCGGCGCTGTCGCGGTGCACGGTGCGCAGTTCGCCGGTCGCGGTGACCAGTTCCAGGCCGGCGACGGCGCTGGCCAGGTTGCCGATGCTCTCGCCGGAGCCGTGGGTGCCGGTGGCGATCGCGCCTGCCACCGAGATATGCGGCAGGGAGGCGAGGTTGGCCAGGGCGTACCCCCGCTCGTGCAGCCAGGTCGCCAGGTCGCCGTAGCGCATGGCGGCGGGGACGTCGACGGTACGGCGTTCCTCGTCGAGCCGTACGTCCGCCGGGAGCCCGGCCAGGGTGACCAGGTCGCCGGTGGTGTCGCCGAGCGGGTTGAAGGAGTGTCCGCTGCCCACCGCCCGGATCCGGTCGCTGCCGGCAACCAGCACAGCCAGCTCGTCCACCGATGTCGGCCGGTGGTACGCCCGGGCGGAGTACTGGATGTTGCCGGCCCAGTTACGGTGCGTCGGCACTGCGACCCCCTCCTCCGCGCCGGCGGTTACCGCCGGCTCCGTCGGGGAACCCTACGCCGATGAGCAGCTACCGTGATCCCGCCCCTCGTGGCGATGTGTACCCCTCCGAGGAGGAGATCGATCCGGGCGGCAGCGGCGTCGAGCCGGCCAGCGGTCCGGCTGGGGCGTACGCCTCGGTCGTGGCCAGCCAGCCCGGTCCGCAGCCGAACCCGACGCCCGGACCGGCGCCGACGCCGGTGCCCACCCCCGGGCCGCCGCCCCGGGTCGCGGGCGGCGGCCGGTCGATCGTCAGCCGACATCTGGACGGCTCGGTGCAGGTGGTCACCGATTTCGACGGCGACGGGGTGGCCGACGTGGTGCAGTTCGACCTCGACGGTGACGGGGTACCGGACGTCACCTACCTGGACAGTGATCGCGACGGTCAGCTGGACACCGTGCTGCGCTCACCGTCGCGCTGACGTCAGAGCTGGCGCATCACCTCGCCGGCGACCAGGTCCAGGTGGTCCAGGTCGCTCAGGTCGAGCACCTGGAGGTAGATGCGCTGGCTGCCCACGGCCGCGTACTGGCCGATCTTGTCGACGACCTCGGCGGGGGTGCCGGCCAGTCCGTTCTCGCGCAGCTCATCGGGCTCCCGGCCGATCGCGGCGGCCCGCCGGGCCACCTCGGCGTCGTCCTTGCCGCAGCACAGCACCAGCGCGTTGGACCAGACCAGCTCGGTCGGGTCCCGGTCGATTTTCTGGCAGGCGGCCCGGACCCGGTCGAACTGGGTGACGGTGTCGGCGATCGAGACGAACGGCAGGTTGAACTCGTCGGCGTACCGGGCGGCCAGTTGCGGCGTACGCTTCGCGCCCATGCCGCCGAGCAGGATCGGCGGGTGTGGCCGCTGCACCGGCTTGGGCAGTGCCGGTGAGTCGCTGACCTGGTAGTGGCGGCCGGTGAAGTCGAACGTCTGACCCGACGGGGTCCGCCACATTCCGGTGATGATCGCCAGCTGCTCGGCGAGCCGGTCGAACCGCTCCCCCAGTGCCGGGAACGGGATGCCGTACGCGCTGTGCTCGGCGTCGTACCAGCCGGTGCCGATGCCCAGCTCGACCCGTCCGCCGCTCATCTGGTCGACCTGCGCGACGGTGATCGCGAGCGGGCCGGGCAGCCGGAACGTCGCGGCGGTCATCAGTGTGCCGAGCCGGATGGAGCGGGTGTCGCGGGCCAGCCCGGCCAGGGTCGTCCACGCGTCGGTGGGGCCGGGATCGCCACTGACCGACCCCATCTTCAGGTAGTGGTCCGAGCGGAAGAAGGCGCCGAAGCCGGTCTCCTCGGCACGTCGGGCCACGGCGAGCAGGTCGTCATAGGTCGCCCCCTGCTGGGGTTCGGTGAAGATCCGCAGTTCCATGAGGTCGAGCATAGAAAGCCGGCCGTGCCCCGATGCGCTGGTCGGGGTAGATCCAGGGCGGGGCGGTCGTCGTCATGACGCCCTGCGAGCCAGTCTTGATCCACCCTCGCAGGCGCCATGGCCGAAAATTCTTGCAGGATTTTCAGTTCCACACAAGAGCGAATCCCTCGTTGCATCACGGTGTGAATCAGAGGTTCACATCCATCGACACCCCTGTTACGGTCACGCAGTCACCGCAACTTCTTGCACGACTTGCAGGAAACCTTGCCGTCACCGTGACTGCACCCCGACCGTCCCCGAGGAGGGCTTTCGTGCGCATCCCCCGTCCCCGCGCCGCGATACCCGCGGCCATCCTCGCCGCGACCCTGACCGCGGCCACCCTCACCGCCGTGGCAGCCGGCACACCCGCCAGCGCAGCCGACGTACGCGCCAACGGCGACGCGATCGTCCATCTGTTCCAGTGGCGGTGGGACTCCATCGCCGACGAGTGCGAATCCAACCTCGGCCCAAACGGCTGGGGCGGGGTACAGGTCTCCCCGCCGCAGGAACACGTGGTGCTGCCCAGCGCTGAGGGTGCCACGTACCCGTGGTGGCAGGACTACCAGCCGGTGTCGTACCGGCTCGATGCCACCCGGCGGGGCACGAAGGCCCAGTTCGTCGACATGGTCGAACGCTGCCGCGCGCAGGGCGTCAAGATCTATGTGGACATGGTGCTCAACCACATGAGCGGCACCGGCTCGGCCGGCGCCGGCCCGGGCAGCGCCGGCACGATCTACAGCAAGTACAACTACCCGAACCTGTTCAACGACGGTTCCGGCGACAGCTACGGCTACGCCGATTTCGCGCCCTGCTATCGAAAGATCAACAACTGGGGCAACAAGCAGGAGGTCCAGGACTGCGAGCTGCTCGACCTGGCCGACCTGAACACCGCCGACCCCGAGGTCCGGCGGAAGATCGCCAAGTACATGAACGCGGTGATCGACCTGGGCGTGGCCGGCTTCCGGGTGGACGCGGCCAAGCACGTGCAGGAGGCGCACCTGGCCGACATCATCAACCGGCTGCGCGACGTACCCGGCTTCGGCGGTCGACCGGACCTGTTCCACGAGGTGTACGGCGACGGGACGATCCCCTACACCGCGTACGCCCCGTACGGCGGGGTGACCAACTTCGACTACCAGCGGGCGGTCTCGTCGGCGTTCCGCGACGGCAACATCGCCCAGCTGGGCAACCTGCCCAACTACGGTGGCCTGACCGGGCAGCAGGCGGTGGTGTTCATCGACAACCACGACACCCAGCGGGAGAACCCGACGCTGACCTACAAGAGCGGTGCCCGCTACTACCTGGCGGACACGTTCATGATGGCCCACCCGTACGGCCGACCCCAGCTGATGTCGAGCTACGCGTTCGGCTCGGTGCACGGGCAGGGCCCGCCCAGCACGTCCAACGGCACCACCCTCGCCACGGACTGCGCCGGCAGCGCCTGGATCTGCGAGCACCGCAACGCGGGGGTGGCCGGCATGCCGGGCTTCCGCAACGCGGTCGCCGGCACCGGCATCACCTCGGTCACCACCGACGGCAACGGCCGGCTGGCCTTCGCCCGAGGCAACCGGGGGTACGCCGCCTTCAACGCCACCGGCAGTACGTGGAGCCGCAGCTTCAGCACCTCGCTGCCGGACGGCCGCTACTGCAACGTCGGTAGGGGCGCGTACGACCGGTCCACCGGAGCCTGCCCGGGCGGCGCGGTGACCGTCTCCGGTGGCAGCTTCACCGCCGCCGTCCCGGCGGACCAGGCAGTGGCCCTGCACGTCGAGGCCCGCCTGGACGGCCCCACCCCGACCCCGACCGCCACTCCCACCGCTTCCCCCACCGCCACCCCGACGCCGACGCCGAGCCCGTCGCAGCCGGCCGGGTCGACCCGGTTCACCGCCACCGTCACCACCAACCCCGGTCAGGAGGTGTACGTGGTCGGCTCGATCCCGCAGCTCGGCTCCTGGAGCCCGGCCAGCGGGGTGAAACTCTCCACCACGTCGGGCACCTACCCGACCTGGAGCGGGTCGGTCGACATCCCGGCCGGTACCGCCTTCGAGTGGAAGCTGGTCAAGATCGGCAACGGTGCCGTGCAGTGGGAGAACGACCCGAACCGCACCGGCACCGGCGCGACGGCCTTCTCCGTGACCTGGAACCAACCGGCCACCAACCCGCCCGGCGACGCCACGGTCTCCTTCCAGGCCACCGCCACCACCGTTGTCGGCCAGCACGTCTACGTCGTCGGCGACCTGCCTGCCCTCGGCGGCTGGGATCCGGCCAAGGGAGTACGGCTCTCACCCACCGGCTACCCGGTCTGGACCGGGCAGCTGAGCCTGCCGGCGGGCACCGCCTTTGCCTACAAGTACGTCAAGCGCACCGACTCCGGGCAGGTGGTCTGGGAGTCCGGCGCGAACCGCACCGCCACCGCGTCCGGGTCGCTGACCCTGACCGACACCTGGCGCTGACCCCCACCCCACCGCGCGGCCCCTCCCGACACCCGATCGGGAGGGGCCGCCCCCGTTGCGCACGGTGAGCCGTCGCGTCCTCCGGTGCACAGCCGGTCGTCGTGTTCAACCGGTCGTGGTGTTAAAAGGGGGCCCCTGCTCTACCACAGGCGTTAACAAGGGGCCCTTCCTTTCATCAGGGAGTGGCGCGTCGGATGATCAAGTAGCTGGCCAGGGCCAGCGGCAGCGTCAGCAGCGCCGGCCAGCCCACCAGCAGGGCTGCGCCGGACTGGTCGACGAACCAGCGGCCGATCGCCGACCACCAGCCCTGCCAGGTCACCAGCACCGCGGATCCACCGATGGCGACCAACAGGACCGTGGCCAGGGTGAGCATGCCGTTCATCCCCCAGCGCTTGAAGACCACGGCGATGGCGATGCCGACGAAGCCGAGCAGCAGGAACGGGATCGCGAAGCCGAGGTACCGCAGGACCGGGTGCTCGACCAGCAGGAACGGTATGCCGAAGAAGTGCAGATTCACGCCCCAGCCGTCGGTCGCCTGCTCGATCACCGCCAGCAGATAGAGCACCGCCGCGTAGACGAGCGCCTGACCGACGAAGTGGAGCACGTTGCCGAGGTAGAAGCTGCGGCGGGAGATGCCGAGCCCGAGGGCGAACGGGAAGTCCTGGGTGATCACGTTGATGCTGGCGACGAACATCACCACGTAGATGCTCATCAGGCCACCGGTGGTCGGCTCGAAGTCGTCCTGCTCGTTCATCGCGCTGAACAGGGCCAGGTTGATGACGAAGCTGAGCGCGAGGATCCCCCACGGCCAGCCGACCACACTGCGCCAGGCGACGAACTGCAACCGGGCGACGGTCAGGGTGCGGTTCATCGGACAGCCTCCTTGTCGGCCGTGACGGCGCTGCCAGCGTCCGCTGCGGGCCGGTTGATCGAGGTGGTCAGGCGCACCACGATGTCCTGGAGGGAGGACCCCGCCAGCTCAAGGCCCAGGGCCCGGGCGCGGTCGTGTTCGGCCGGCCCGAACTCGCCGCGTACGGTGGCGCGGGCCGTTCCCCCGAGGCGTACCCGGTGCAGTTCGGCGCCGCTGCGGACGAACTCGTCCACCGCCGCGACCGGGCCGGAGACGGTGACAACTTGGCCGCGCAGCGCCTCGGCCTCGGTGTCCAGCACGAGACGGCCCTGATCGATCAGCAGGACGTGCTCGATCAGGTCGCTGACCTCGTCGATCAGATGGGTCGAGAGCACGATGGTGCGGGGATGTTCGGTGAAGTCGGCCAACAACCGGTCGTAGAAGATCTGCCGGGCCACCGCGTCCAGGCCGAGGTACGGCTCGTCGAAGAAGGTCAACGGGGCACGCGCGGCCAGCCCGACGACGATGCCCAGTGCGGAGAGCATGCCCCGCGACAGCTTGCGGACGTTGCGCTGCGGCGGCAGCCGGAAGTCCTCGACCAACCGCTGGGCGTACTCCTCGTCCCAGCCGGGGTACACCAGACCGGCGGCCCGCAGCACGTGCTTGACGCGCAGGTTGGACGGGTAGGTCTGGCTCTCCTTGATGAAGGAGATCTGGGAGAGCACCCGCTCGTTCTCGTACGGGTGCTGCCCGAAGACAGCGATCTCCCCGCTGGTGGCGAAGATCTGCGCGGTGAGGATCTGCATCAGGGTCGTCTTGCCGGCGCCGTTGCGCCCCAGCAGGCCGTAGATCCGGTTCTCGGCCAGCGTGAAGCTGACCCGGTCCAGCGCGGTGACGTCGCCGTACCGTTTGGTCAGGTCGGTGACGGTGACCACCGGGCTCATCGGGTTTCCTCCCAATTGTCGATCATGTGCTTGAGTTCGGCCGGGTCGATGCCGAGCTTGCGCGCCTCGGCCACCAGCGGCTGGACGTACTGCCGGGCGAACTCGTCACGGCGCCGGGCGCGCAGCTTGGCGCGGGCGCCGGAGGAGACGAACATCCCGATTCCTCGCTTCTTGTAGAGCGTTCCGTCGTCGACCAGCTTGTTGACGCCCTTTGCTGCGGTGGCGGGATTGATCCGGTGGAAGGCCGCCAACTCGTTCGTCGACGGCACCTGCTCCTCCTCGGCCAGCGTCCCGTCCAGGATCGAGCTCTCCAGCAGCTCCGCGATCTGCAGAAAGATCGGCCGGCCGTCCTCCATCACGCCCGCCGCCCCGCCACGCCGTATCGGTTGGCTGGTTCATTACTCATGTAATTAACCATGCAACCCAAGCAACCCGATGTCAAGCCACCGACCCCGTCACACGTACGGCGGTCGGGCGTACGCGGAACGCAGCGCGGCCAACCCGGCCGCCTTGGGGCTCAACGTGCCCCAGCCGGAGTTGAAGTAGTTGGTGCGGGCGAAGAACGGCCCGCGCTCCGTGTTGAGCCGGGCGATCGCGGGCGGCACCGTGGCGATCCAGGCCGCCTGGTCCGGGATCTCGGCGACCCGGACCCCCCACTCGGCGACGATCACCGGTCGGGACAGCGCCACCGGCCCGAGGTCGGCCACCGCCCAGTCCTTGGTGCGGCGGAACCGGGCCAGCGCGGTGTCCGACGCGCTGGTCGCGTACACGTTCCATTGCAGGTAGTCCAGGCGCGACATCAGCGACTCCGGATGGGTGCGCTTGAACGAGGCCCGGTCGAAGCCACCGACGCCGACCGAGAAGGTGGTCCCCGATGGCAGCCCTCTGTCCCGGAACCAGTCGACGATGTACGCCATCGCCTGCACCGCCCGGGCGTCCGACTCCGCCCAGGTGTACGCCTTGCCGGCCTCGGTGGTGCCGAACTCGTTGTCGGTGTCGAGTTCGGAGGCGAGTTGGATGTTCACGCCGAAGCCCAGCGTCCGGTACTGCGACAGGGCCCGGGCGAACAATCCGTCGCACTGCCCGGCGATGACCTGGCCGTAGCCGTACGCCTTCGGCCACACGCTCCCCGGACGTTGCTGGATGGTCATCGTCGGTGCCGGCACCGTGTAGCGCACCCCGTCCACGGTGAAGGTCTGCGGCCCGGGGTCACCGGCCCCGTAGTGCTTGAGTTCCAGCACCATGTTCATCTGCATCCCGGACCGGCCGAGAGTGAGCAGCCACTGCTTGTTGTAGCCGGGGAAGACGTTGCTGTCGGCGAAGCTGCGGTACTGGGTCAGCGATCGGAAGTTGCCCCCCGAGATGTCGGCCGTCGGGTCGGCGTTGCCGGACAGGTAGTAGCCACCGAGCACCGGTGGGGTGAGGGTGTAGTCGGCGACGGCGGTGGCGGTCTGCCCGGTCGAGTCACGTACCGTGACGGTGACCCGGGGCATCACGCCACCGCCCGGTACACGGCCACCGTGCCGTTGTCCGACACCCGGGTCCAGGCGCGTCCCGAGTCGTCGGTGACGGTTACGGTGAGCGGGTCGATGACGGCGCTGACCTTGGCCGGCGCGCTGCTGTTGCCCTGCGCGTCGGTGACCACGACGGTGACGGTGAGGGTCTTCGTGTCGGGGTCGCCGTAGGTGACGGTGAGCAGCATCTGGGCGCCGGGGGCATAGCTGGTCGCGTTGAGAGCGGCGGTCACGGTGGGAGCGGCCATGGCGGCTCCTTCCTGGCTGGGGTCGCGACGACGGCGCGGGCGAGCGCCGACGACGCGGCGAGATCGGCGCGACGACCGGGTCCGTACGCCGCCGACGGGCGACGCGGGACCTGGCGTGATTACGGTGGCGACGTCGCTGTCGGGCATGATGCGGGCGATCCGGCGGGGACGCTGCTGTCGCCGCACGGTTGCGAAGAGTCGGATGTGGCCCGCCATCCGCAGCCTCTTGACCTGCTACAACAGTGCATCGGGGTAGGCCCTGGCGTCCTGTCACCTTGCGGACACCGCAACGGAGGGTTCCACGTGAAGTATCTGATGCTGATCTACGGCAACGAGCAGATCTGGGGCAGCCTGCCCGCCGGCGACCTGGCCACGCTGATCGGCGAGGTGGACGCCTTCAACGAGGAACTGCGCGCCCGCGGTGAACTGGTGGACGTGCAGGGGCTGGACGCCCCGGCCCGCTCGGTGCGGATGACCGGCGACACCCCGGTGGTCACCGACGGACCGTACCTGGAGGCGAAGGAGTACGTCGGCTCGTACTTCGTGGTCGACGTGGACAGTGAGCAGCGGGCGGTGGAGATCGCCCGGTCGTACCCCGGCCTGCGGTTCGCTCCCGGCGTCGGTGGCGGCATCGAGATGTGGCCGTTGATGATCCGCGAGGAGGACGACCGCTGAGCCTCGACGAGGCCGCCGCCGAATTGCTGCGCCGGCTGTCGCCCCAGGTGCTCGGCGTGCTGGTCCGCCGCTACGGCGACTTCACCGGGGCCGAGGACGCCGTGCAGGAGGCGATCGTCGCCGCCGTCGAGCGGTGGCCGCGCGACGGCGTACCGGAGCATCCGGCGGCCTGGTTGCACACCGTGGCCGCCCGCCGCTACGTCGACCAGGTGCGGTCCGCGGCCGCCCGGGCGCGCCGCGAGCGTACGGTGCTCGACAGCATCCCGCGTGACGCGCTGGTCGGGCCCCCGTCGGACGCCGACGTGCCCCGCGACGACCTGCTGGAACTGTTCCTGCTCTGCTGCCATCCGGCGTTGCCGACGAGCGCGCAGGTGGCCCTGACCCTGCGGGCCGTGGGTGGGTTGACCACGGCGGAGATCGCGGCGGCGTTCCTGGTGCCGGAGAAGACCATGAGCCAGCGGATCTTCCGGGCCAAGCAGCGACTCCGCGAGGTGGGCGCCCGGTTCGAGTTGCCGCCGGAGGCGGAGCAGAGCGCCCGGCTGGCCGTGGTCCGCCAGGTGCTGTACCTGATCTTCAACGAGGGTTACAGCGCCAGCAGCGGCCCACGGTTGCACCGGCCCGACCTGACCCGGCGGGCGCTGTGGCTGACCCGCCGACTGCACGACCGGCTGCCCGACGACGGGGAGACCACCGGCCTGCTCGCGCTGATGATGCTGACCGAGGCGCGGTCCGCCGCGCGGGTCGGCCCGGACGGCGAGTTGGTGCCGCTGACCGAGCAGGACCGTCGCCGATGGGACCGGAGGGCCATCGCCGAGGGCAGCGCGCTGGTGGAGCAGGCCCTGACCACCTCGACCCCGGGGCCGTACCAGATCCAGTCCGCGATCGCCGCCGTGCACGCCGAGGCATCGACCACTGAGGAGACCGACTGGCCGCAGGTGCTGGCCCTGTACGAGTTGCTGGAACGCCTGGCACCCAACCCGGTGGCGACCCTGAGCCGGGCCGTGGCGGTGGGCATGGTGCACGGCCCGACCGCTGGGCTGGCCCTGTTGGCGCAACTGGAATCGGGCATCCTCGCCGGGCACCACCGGCTGCACGCCGTCCGCGCGCACCTGCTGGAGCTGGCCGGCGACCGGGCCAGCGCGGCAACGGCCTGGCGGCGGGCGGCGGGGCTCGCCGGCAGCGACCCCGAACGCCGGCACCTGCTCCGCCGGGCTGCCGCCGCAACTGACTCAGGTCGCAGTGAAGGGGTCACCAGGGCTCGGGGATGTTCACCGCCAGGCAGCGCTGGGTACCGAGAAGAGTTTTGTAGCAGGCGGACGCCTCCAGGTTGTAGCTGTGGTCGTTGCGGTGAAAGGAGGTGGTGCCGCCGTTGAGGCAGGTGCTGCCGCTGACGGTCGTCCCGCCGGTGACCGTCCCGCTGGCGCACGCCCCCTTGGCGACGGCGGTCTTCTCCACCGTGTTCAGCGAGGAACGCAGATCCCCCGCCTGGTGGACGCCGTATCCGATGAGGCTGACGCCGGATCGGGTGACCGTGTACTGGTACGCCGTGGAGGTGTAGTACGACCAGCTAGCCCCGGTCCCGACGGTGCGCAGCCCCGAATCGGTGGCCGAGCCGGGGATGAATATGTAGAAACCCTTGTCGTTGGTGTTCGTTCCGTCGATCATCCGGTAGACGATCACCAACAGCCCCTGGTCGTAGCTGACCGTGTTGTATGTCAGGTAGCTGCCGTTACCGCAGGTGGTGCGGTCGGCGATGTAGCCGACACCGTACGCGTACAGCATCACCCGGGCGCAGCGTCCGTCCGCCGCGGTGTCCTCGATGGTGCCGAGCGTGGCCGAGGTGCCGGCATTGTCGGTGGCGTAACCGGTCAGGCGTACCCCGGGCAGTGTGCCGGAGTACTGGTAGGCGTTCGGTTGGTAGTAGCTCCACGAGGCCGACCAGCCGGCACCTGAGGGCAGTGCGAGCGCCGGCGTGGCGGGCAGCAGGGCAACAGCGAGCGTGGCGACCAGTGCAGCGGCCAGTGTGGCGGCCGACCGTCGTAGGGACAGTGTCCTCATCGGTTCCTCCATCTTGAAGCACGAGTCCACGAGCAGTGGATCTCTCACCGAATGATGACGGTCCACCCGGCGGCGCGAACGTCTCTGTCTCCAGGCAGACAGCGGCGTCGCAACGAGGTCCGACACGTCCTACCGAATCGACCGATGCCGGAACCGAGGCGGCGAGCGTCCCGCCACGATCGCCGGGTGACCCGCTAGCTGGTCGATGGCTTCCCTGCCGGTGGCGGCTTCGCCGACGACTCACCCCCAACCTGCCAGTGATTCAGATCACAGTCAATCGCGGTAGATGGCGTCGGTTCGGCTCCGATCCACCAATGAGCGGGCACCCATGGTGGGTGTCGCGAGACCGAGAGGAACGAGATGACCAAGGTGACCGCGCAGATGTCGGTGTCGCTGGACGGCTTCTACGCCGGCCCCCGGCACGACGGCGCCGGTGACTGGCTGCACTCGGCGGAGAGCCATGGCTTCTTCCGGGTGACCCGCTGGGCCACCGAGGCGATGTCCTGGCGGGAACGACAGGGTTTCGCCGGTGGCGCGCAGGACGTCAACTCCGACATCATCGCCGAGTCGTTCGAGGCGGCCGGCGCGTACGTGATGGGTCGCCGGATGGCCGACGGCGGTGAGGTGCCGTGGGGCGACGAGCCGCCGTTCCGTGCGCCGGTCTTCGTGGTCACCCACCGGCCCCGCCCGACGGTGATCCGCCAGGGCGGCACCAGTTTCACCTATGTCACCGACGGCGTGGCCAGCGCGGTGGCACAGGCCCGGGCCGCCGCGGGCGGCAAGAACGTGGCGGTGGCCGGGGGCGGCAGCCTGGTCCGGCAGGTGCTGCGCGCCGGCCTGCTCGACGAGTTCGAACTGCACGTCGCACCGGTGGTGCTGGGCACCGGGATGCGGCTGTTCGACGCCGACCTGGACGTGGACGAGTTCGAGGCCATCGAGCTGACCCCGACCCGTGTCGTGGACACGCCGCAGGTCACCCACATCCGGTACGCGGTCAACGGGCGTGCTCCCCTCACCCTCGACGACCGGGGCCGCAGCTAGGGGCGGAGTCCTCCGGCGTGATGGCGCGTCCGGCGGGTTCCGGCGTTGCGCCCGCTCGGCGACACGGGGCGTCGAGAATGCGCATCTGCGCCTAGAGTGACGGCATTCGTCGTCCAAGGAGGTGCGGTGTCCGAGCCGCCACCGGTCGAGCCGTCCCCGAATGCCGACGGGGAGTCCCGCGAGGCCCCTGCTCCGACCGCCGCCGTCCCGGCGGATCCCGCCGGGACGGCACCCCGGCTGCTGGTCGTACCGGCGGTCGAAGGTTTGCCGTCCATCGTGTGGCCCGGTCCGACCGACCAGCCCGCCTGGGCGATCCCGGTGCAGGTACCAGCCGGCACCCGGGGATACGCGATCTTCCTACCGCTGGTGCAGGAGGGCGCCGCCGCGCCGACTTCGGCGACGCCGCCCGCCCAGCGGGCACCGACCACCAGCGCGCCGGTGCCCACGACGCCGAGCACCACCGCGCCGGCCACCGCAGAGCCGGTGCCCACCGCGCCACCCGGGGCCACGCCGACAAGCGCAGCACCGGCCACCACACCACCCACGGCCGCGCCCGTAACCGCACCGGCCACCGAAGCGCCGCCGGCAACTGCGCCTGGCACCACCGCGTCGCCGGCCACGACAGCCTTGGCGGCCAGCCAGCTCGCGCCGGCCGGCCGGCCGGTGGCAACAGTGCCGGGTGCTGCATTCCCGGCTTCGTATCCGCCCGGCCCGGGGTACGCCTTCCGACGGACGCCACCACCGCCGACGTTCTTCGAACGGGCGTGGCCCGGCCCGGAGACGACCAATCACCTGGCCACCCCGCTTGCCGTACTGGCCGGCGCGCTGGGCGTGGCGACTTTCGTGCCGTTGGGCCGCACCGGCATCGGCTGGTTCCTCGGTTGGCTGGTGCTCACCGTCGCAGTCGTCATGGCGGTACGGCGACACACCGCCGAGCTTGCCCGTACCGAACGGTGGGTCCGGGCCGGCTGGGCCGGCGCCGCCCTGGCACTGCTCGCCGTGCTCGCCTTCCGCAACGCCTGGTGGCTGGTGACCTTCTGCGTGCTGGGCGCACTGGGCTGCGCCGCCCTGGCCATCGTCGGTGGGCAGCGGGTGCGGTCGATCCTGTTCAGCCTGGTGGCCGCACCGATCGCCGGACTGCGCGGGCTGCCCTGGGTACGCCGTCACCTGCGGGCGCCCGGCAGTCCCGGCAGCGTACGCCGGGTCGTCGGTTCGGTGGCCGCCACCGTGATCGTCCTCGTGGTGTTCGGTCCCCTGCTCTCCTCCGCCGACGCCGCCTTCTCGCAGGTCCTCGGTGCTCTGCTGCCCGAGATCAGCGTCAGTGGCGTGTTCCGGTGGCTGTTCCTGGCGGCTGTGGGCGGCTTGATCGCGGTGGCCGCCGTCTACACGATCGCCGCGCCGCCGGATCTGTCCGCAGTGGACCGGCCGACCGACCGACGCGTCGGGCTGCTCGAATGGGCGCCACCGATCGCCGCACTGACCGCCCTGTTCGGCGGCTTCGTGGCGGTGCAGTTCACCGTGCTCTTCGGCGGGCAGCGGCACGTACTGCGCACCACCGGACTGAGCTACGCCGAGTACGCCCGCAGCGGCTTCTGGCAACTGGTCGTGGTGACCGTACTGACCCTGGCGGTGCTCGGCGGGGTGACCCGCTGGGCCCGCCGCGACCGGCATCTCGACCGGGTGCTGTTGCGGGTTCTGCTCGGCCTGCTCAGCGCCCTGACCGTGGTCATCGTGGTGTCCGCGCTGTCGCGGATGTACACGTACCAGAAGGTCTACAGCTTCACCGGCGAGCGGATCTTCGTGATGGCCTTCGAGCTGCTGCTCGGCGCGGTCTTCCTGATGATCCTGGTGGCCGGCGTACGCTGGCGCGGCGGTTGGATCCCCCGGCTGGCCACGGCGCTCGCGGTGGTGCTGCTGCTCGGCCTGGCAGTACTCAACCCCGAGGACTACGCGGCCCGGCGCAACGTCGCCCGGTACCAGGAGACCGGGCGGATCGACGCCTGGTACCTCCGCGCCCTCTCCGCCGACGCCACGCCGGCCCTCGCCGCCCTGCCGGATCCGGTACGCCGGTGCACGCTCAGCTGGATCGCCGACGACCTGGCCGAACCCGACCCGTGGTACGCCTGGAACCGGGGTCGGGACCGGGCCCGGGCGGTACTGGACCGGTTGGGCCCCGAGGCGATCGGCAACCAACGCGACTGTCGCCGCGCCGACCAGTTCGACCTGCCGAAGACCCGCCGCTGACGGAGGTGACACGGGTGCGGACCAGTCGTTTTCTGTCGTGGCCCCTTGCCGGCTGCCTGCTCATCGCGGCGGCTGCATGCACGGCCGGGGATGCCGGCCAGGACGAGCTGCTTCCGCCGGTGCCTGCCACATCCCTGGCCGACCCCGACGCCACCCCGTCGAGCCAGGACAGCGGCGGGCCGGAGTCCTGTGCCGTCGCTGTCGACGCGCTGCGGGAACCACCGAATGGTTATCGGATCGTGGGCGAGGACGTCGCGGTCCCTGACCGGGAGGTGCTCGAAGCCCACGAGTCGGAAAAACCGGATCCGGCGGCCCGGCTGTTCGCCAAATGGGGACTTGTCGTACGCGCCGGCGCCGTGGTCGACCTGCGGGTGGCGTCCGGCTGGGAGGACAAGGCCCGCCTCGGCTGGGGCTCTCCGGCCGAACCAGCCGCGAACGTTCAGGTGCGGGCGTGTGCCGCCGACGACGACCAGTCCCAGTGGCTGGCCTTCGTCGGCGGCACGTGGGTGGCGCAGCCAGCCTGCCTACCGCTGATCATCCGGTCGTCAGGGCAGACAGTGCAGGTACGGCTCGGCATCGGCGTCGCATGCGACGCCTGAGGTCACCCTCCTGCCAACGGCTCCATCCGGTTCCACCCGGCCCAGCCGCGCTCGCGCAGCAGGTCCCGTAGCCGCTGCACCCTCGGGTCGGACTCCACGGCGAGCGCGTCGACGAGGTCATTCGGCGTCTCGTCGCTGAGGATCTCGCCGGCGCGGTACGCCTGCTCGGCCAGGCTCACCATGATGTCGGCGGCCTCCGCCAGGCGTGGGTCGTCGGTGTCACCCGGCTCGTCGTCGAATATCTCCGACAGCACCCGATAGAGCCGGACGACCTGCGGATCGTCGAGTTGCGCGAGCTTGCCGGGCATGAATTCGGCTATCCGCTCGGGCCAGCGAGCGGCGACCAGGATCCAACCGTCCCGTTCACCCTCCACCACCCGCTCCGACACCCCGATCTCGCGGAGCCGATCAAGGTATGCGGTGACCTCCGGTGGGAGCGTCAGACGGTCCCCACCGGCCAGTTGCGCGATCTGCTTGCGACTGGCCTCCAACCGCTCGATCTGGTCGCGCAGCCGCTCGTCGATGGCCCGGACCGCGTCGGCGAAGGCCGACGGACCGGCATCGAGCAACTCACCGATGCGGGCCAGCGGCACGCCGGCGTTGGCGAGCGTACGGATCTTCACGAGGGACACGACTGACTTGGCGCTGTAACGCCGGTAACCGGAGGCATCCCGTTCCGGCTCGGGCAACAGCCCGATCTGGTGATAGTGCCGCACCGCGCGCACGGTGACACCGGCGTACGCCGCCAGTTGACCGATCGTCAGCATGCTCTGATCCTGCCCCCTGCCGCCGCCGACTCAGGCGACCCGACGCTGGTAGGTGACGACCGCGAGGACGTAGGCGACGACGAGGAGACCGACGCACCAGGCCAGAGCGGTCCAGATGTCGGCACCGACCGGCTGCCCGGCGAACAGGTCTCGGATCGCGTCGACGATCGCGGTCACCGGTTGATGCTCGGCGAAGGCACGGACCGGGCCGGGCATCGACTCGGTGGGCACGAAGGCCGAGCTGACGAAGGGCAGGAACACCAGTGGGTACGCGAACCCGCTCGCGCCGTCCACAGACTTCGCGGTGAGGCCGGGCAGCACGGCGAGCCAGGTCAACGCCAGGATGAGCAGGACCAGGATGCCGGTGACCGCGAGCCACCCCAGCACCCCCGCCCCGGTGCGGAAGCCCACCACCATGGCGACGCCGATGACGACCGCCAGCGAGATCAGGTTCGCGACCAGCGAGGTCAGGACGTGCGCCCACAGTACGGAGGACCGGGCGATCGGCATGGACTGGAACCGATCGACGATGCCGCCCTGCATGTCCAGGAAGAGCCGGAAGGCGGTGTAGGAGATGCCCGAGGCGATCGTGATGACCAGGATGCCGGGCAGCAGATAGTCCACGTACGACTCGGACCCGGTCTCGATCGCGCCGCCGAAGACGTAGACGAACAGCAGCAGGAAGGCGATCGGCATGATCGCGGTGGTGATGATGGTGTCCGGGCTGCGGGCGATGTGGCGCAGAGATCGGCCGAGCAGAACCGCGGTGTCGCCGAGGAAATGCTTGTTCATCGTTCTGCCTTGTCTGGTCGGGTGCCGACGAGCTTGTCCGTTCGAGTGCCGACGAGGGTGAGGAAGACGTCTTCGAGGGTCGGCTGCCTTTCGACATACTCGACCTCGGGCGGTGGGAGGAGTTGCTTGAGCTCACCGAGAGTGCCGTTGACGATGATCCGGCCCTCGTGGAGGATCGCGATCCGGTCGGCGAGTTGCTCCGCCTCGTCGAGATACTGAGTCGTCAGCAGGACGGTCGTACCGCCCTCGGCAAGTTCCTTGACGGCCTGCCACACCTCGATGCGCGCCTGCGGGTCCAGCCCGTTGGTCGGCTCGTCGAGAAAGATCACCGGCGGATTCCCGATGAGACTCATCGCGATGTCCAGGCGGCGGCGCATGCCACCGGAATACGTCGCCACCCTGCGGTTGGCTGCCTCGGTCAGCGAGAAGCGCCGCAGCAGGTCGTCGGCGATCGCACCCGGGGCCGTGAGGTGCCGGAGCCGGGCCACCAGGACAAGGTTCTCCCGCCCGCTGAGGATCTCGTCGACCGCCGCGAACTGCCCGGTGAGACTGATCGACTCGCGTACGTCCCCGGCCTGCCGGCCGACATCGAAGCCGTTGACCCGGGCGGTCCCCGCGTCCGCCTTGAGCAGCGTGGACAGGATCTTCACCAGCGTGGTCTTGCCCGCCCCGTTCGAGCCGAGCAGAGCGAGGATGCTGCCCCGCGTCACATCGAGATCCACGCCGCGCAGCACCTGCAACTGCTTGAACGACTTCTCCAGACCTCGTACCTGGATTGCAGGCCCCTCGGCCTGACCGACTGTTGGTGGAATGCTCATGCCCGGCAGCATGGGGGGTTGACGCTGCGTCAGGGTCAAGTTCGGGCCAGGTTTCACATCGCCACCGACCCGCCTCGACGTCGACCAGGAACGGCACCGCGTGGGGCAACGCCGCCTCAGGATGGCCGACTGTGGTCAGTGGCGCGCCCGGCAGCTCCGCTGGCGCTACTCCTTCGCCGGCAAGCCGTCAAACCACCGCCGGGACGATGCGGGCACCAACAACAGGCCAACGAGGACTGACGCACCCAACATCTGCAGCAGCTCTAACGCATCTGTCCTGGTGATCGCGACGACACCGTACACAACGCTGGCGGTCGCGAAGACGGTTGTCCAAAACCGGGCCCGCCCGCTACCACGCCACAGGCCGTAAGCCAACACCGGCAGAAGAACTACCCCGATCAACCCGGTGGCCACGGACGGACCACCCGAAAACACCATCGTCGCCGCGAGCGCGGCCGCCACGAGCAAAATCCCCGAGGCGGCGGCAACCGGCACAGGAACGCGTCGCTGACCTTGCTCGATCATCGGCACATGGTAGACACCGTTCACCCGGTCCACTAGGCCGGTCGATGCCGGCTGCAGGCCAGGGCCGGCACTGCCCCCTTCCTGGGCCGCCCTGATCAGGCGGCGGGTCGTGCTGCTGGGGATTAGAAGAAGATCGCGGATGGCTGGTCAGCTGAATGGTTCCCTGGTCTGCCCGTCTGCCCGTCTGCCGTTGTCGGGTGGCGGGCGGTCTCGGAGCACGGATGGCTGTACGGCCAGCCGACCGGGGAGCTATTGCAGGACGACGGCGCGGTCCGAGGTAGCCGTTTCTCGGCATCTGCCGCCGCCTGGCCGCGTCCGGGACAGCCGTCTTGGATGTGATCGACCCCTATGCGGATACGATGCTGAACTTCATCCAGCTTGATCGCCTCATCGGTGCGCTGGGAACTTGCCCTCAACAGCGGCAAACTCACCGCGAAGGAAGAGGGGATGGCGCGTCTGGTCCTGGCGGCGGCAGTCGAGGCACGGGAGCTGAGCGGCTATCTGTTCTTCGAAGGTGACTGACAGGAACTGTCTGGACCTGCCTCGATCGGGCGCCCGGTCGTGCTGCTGCGGACTCAGTGCGGACTGAGAGCGCGGACCGGACTTCGAGGCGATCGGTGCGGATCGCTGTCAGCATGGCTGACCAGCAAACGGGTGGTGGGGCGGGCGGGACTCGAACCCGCGACCGAGGGATTATGAGTGGCTTTCAACGCTGTGACCAGGCCCTCACAGGGTCACCTGACTGTCAGTTCCGCCCACTACAGGCACTCCAGCCACTCGGCAATGCACGGCTTCGCACCATAGCCCGCACCACGGATGCGCTACGGATCCAGGCGGACGAAGGCGCCACCCTCCTGTTCGTAGATGCACGCGACGTTGACGCTATGTAACAGTTCAACGAGGTCCGAGCCTGGGTAGGACGGAAGCAGAACCGCCCTGGACTTGTGATCGACATAGCGTGCGTAGTCCAGCAACTGGCCGAGGGCCAGGCGTACGTGGTGGCGAGCCGCGGAACTCTTTGCCTCGACCAACTCAGCTCGGCCCTTATCGAACAAGTCGGTGTAGAGAGCCCTGCCGAGGTCGGGGAGCTTGATCTCCTTGCGGATCGCACCGCCTTCCGCCACCAGAGCGGCTACGTAACGGTCCACGAGGTCCGCCTCACGCCGTTCAGCGGTTGTCGGCTCACGCTTGGGCTCCATCTGAAAGGTCTCGGCAACGTGGGCCTCCATCGGGACATCCCGCACTGTCGGCTTGCCTGAGCTCGCTTTACCGAGTTTGGGCGCCTTGGCATCGACGGGCAGGAGCCGGAACACGATGACCTTCCGCAGGTCTCCCAGTCGGTCCCTTGCCTCTTCCGCGTACCAGGGAAGCTCCGGATCAACCCGGAACTCGCCGAGATAGCGCACCACCGAGCGCTTGACCTGGTCGAAGAATCGAAGCCGTAGTCCGCGATCCAGATGATCTCTCACTGCCGCGTTGCCACGCACGAAGGTCTGATCGCCGACCTGACCCTCACCTGTGTAGTGGAACGCCCCGTCAGGCTTCCAGCCATCAAAGTCGTACCCGTAACGGGCACCAGCCGGGGACGAGAAAAGGAGTACGTCCGCCCGCTTCGCCGGCCGCGTTATGCCGCCCTGTCCGGAACCGCCGCCCACGCGCTGATGAAGCTCTCGCCGAACGACTACTTCGCCAATCTGAATGTTCCACACCATGTCCCATGCCACGTTGAGACGATAGAACAAGTCAGCAACGGCTATAAGCCGCAAGCAACTCTTATTAGACATTCTTCGCGGATAGGCAAATCAGGCCCATCCACTAATGTCAACTCGTTACATTCCGAGTTATCTCAGATACCTTCAGTAGCCGACCGTGCAACCAGTGAGGCGCACAGGGGGTGGCTATGGCTCAGTACTGGCCCATACTCAAGGCACGGGCAGGCGAGTTCAAAGCGCTAGCACGACTTCGGGACCACGAGGTCAGCGCCATAAAACCCTTGTTCGAGGTCTCCCCCTCGGATAAAGGTCCGACGCAGGCCGGTCTCAAGTTCGTACGTCAGTTGCGAGAGTCGGCGCCAGCCGGCCTGGCTGTCGGAGTAGACACAACCTATGCCAGAGTCAACGATGACGGTCGACCACTGATCACGGAGATTGCCGACGACTTGGCACAATGGGGTATCCCTATCGTGCCGGTTGTTCGCCTACACGATTCAGACGAGCAGTTGTTGGCGTGCGGGGAGGCAGCTCGCCTGCACAACGAAGCAGCTATTGTGCGCCTCGGCAGCATCACCACGAATCCCGACCCGGTCGCCGACGCGTCTCGGGTATCCAGAGCTCTGTCAATCGCCAAAATTAATCTAGAACGATGCCATTTGGTGGTAGACATGGCCGAGGTCTCATCCGAGGGAGACGTCAGCCGAGCGGAGCAGGTCGTCAGGAACGTACTTGACTCGCTGGGAAACCAAGGATGGGCATCCGTCGTGGTTGCATCCGGCGCCATGCCGTCCGCCATTACCAGCATCCCTCGCAATGAAGCGACACCATTAACTAGATGGGATTGGAAGCTCTGGGAACGACTCGCCGACCGCAGCCCAGATTTTGGCGACTACGCCATCGCACATCCAGCTCCACAAGGAGCCGGGGCTCGCGGCCCTCTTCCGAGCCTCAGGTATACCGCGAGTAACATCTGGTGGATCTACCGTTGGGCCCGTTACGAAACTGGCGGCAACGATAGTTTTTACGACTTGTGCAAAGCTCTAGTTGCATCCGACCATTGGCCGACCGTGGGCTCAGACTTCTCATGGGGCGACAGCGAGCTCGCCCGGTGCGCCAGACGTCAGCCTGGACCAGGAGGCGCCACGCAATGGCGAGCGTGGGGAACCTCCCATCACCTCGCGCATGTCATAAGCGAGTTGGCCAGCCCTCCCGCGCCCTGAGCACGCGCCGCACTTCTTCCTGCAACTCGTGCAACTCTAACGTCTGAGCAAGGCGTTCCCACACGAACCATCTTGGCGCCTTCGACAAACCAACGTGATTACCCCGCTCTCTCAGCAGGGCCATCGCTTCGTCTCGCCAAAGCAACTGCGCAACCGCGAATGGGTTAGGGCTTGGGTTACGACTGCCGCGGCGGACATTCCGGAGCCGAGCTGCGCGCTTGCCGGGAACAGCAAGCCACATACCCCACCACGACGGAATCATCTTTGAGGCTTGATCTAGATACCGGTCCGTTGTCACCAGCGCGGCCCGGTCGAGGACCCTGCTATACAGTTCCGCCTGCATCCCTAGCCGGCTCAACTTGTCCTCGTCGCTCTTGATCTCGAACCCTGAGATATGACCGTTGATAACAGCCACATCCACTCTCGTTCGGCCAGCACAGAGGCCCAACTCATGCCGAATATGAGTGTCGGGCTCTGAGCCGTACTTTGAAGCCAGACGAGCAATTAGCGCGTGGCGAATATCGCTATCGCGCATTTCACCTCCCGACTTCGCTCAGCATCGCCCGATCCGCCAATACTTGCATAGGAGGCAACATACCTCTAGCGCGGCCTGGCCGGCGGGCACGCAGCCGCGCATGGATGCCGCATGGATGACTGGTGAACAGCGCTGCCGGACGGTGTCGAGCGGCTCCTGAGGCGCCACAAATCCCAGGATCTTGGGTGGCTGGTGTCTGACGCCGACAAGGAAGGGCTCAGCGGGTTCAGGGTTGGCGCGGTTGTCGACCCTCTGTGTGGGAGGGGCTGAACCATCTCCGCATCTCCGCATCTCCGCAAAGGTGGCTGTGAGCTGCGGACACAGTTGCGGAGATAGATGGCCAGTGGTGGTGGCCATCTCCGCAGACTCCGGTGGTCGCCGCAAGATCGTGCGGAGATGCGGAGATCGGGTTCTCTCTATCGGCTTAATCTCCGCATTCTGTTTCCGCTGGTGGTTGCGGGTTTGTGCGGCGTTGCGGCGTTGCGGAGTTGGTTCAGCGGGTTGTTGGTCATCCGTTGTGGTGTTCGACCCAGAAGACGGCGCGGTCGCCCCGGTCGTTGCGGCCGGCGCGGATGACGTGGTGTCCGCGCCAGCGTCCAGCCTGCCCGGTGAGCATCCGGCCGAGTTGCAGCGGGTTGGGTAGGCGGCCGTTGTGGGTGGTGATGAATTGGCCGTCCCATGGGTCGTTGATGTCGCTGCCGAGATGCATGGGCTCGGCGTCGCGGCGCAGGTCGGCGGCGGTCATCGCTCGGCCGCCGTGGCGGTCGTGCCAGCAGGTGAGGAACGCGCGCCAGCGCGTCTCGTCTTCATCGATCTCGCGTATGTCGGCGGCGTTGGTGAGGAATCCGTCGATGCCGTGGTGATGGAGGAATCCGCCGAGGGCTTGCGCCCACGGCGTGAACTGCCGCATCGACAACCCGGTGACCCGGGGTGCTCCCTGTCGGGTCCAGTCGAGCACCAGCACGAGCAGATGCCACAACACGGTGAGTTGGTTCGCGGGAACGGTGATCCACTGGTCAAGGTGCGGGATGCCGAACCCGGATTGGTCGCGCAGTTCCGGGCGGGGCATGTCGGGGTCGAGATGCACCCGCACGGTGCGGGAGGCCATGTCTCCGCCGACTTGGAGGTTGTTGCCGGTGGCCATCCAGAGTCGGTCGTTGACGGTGGCGATGTTGCGGGACGCGCCCAACTGCCGGTCTGACCACACGCCGTTGGTGACGAGCTGGGCGAGGACAGCGGAGTCGATGACGGTGCCTTCGGCGAGGTTATCCCAGATGACCACGCCGACCTGTTCGGCCATGACCGCGGTGATGGATTTGCGGAGTTCTTCGTCGGAGTAGGCCCAGTTCATGACGCGCTGCCCGTAGAGCATCCCCGGCCCGGCGGTCAGGATCGTCTTCCCGCTCGATGGCATGGTGGCGTCGATGAGTGCGAACGGGGTCAGGGATCGGGTGAAGTGCCGCAGGATCGGCGTGGCCAACAGGGCTACGTAGTTGGCCCGGTCGGCGGCGCTGGCCCACGGGAAGTCGCGCAGGAATCGGCCGAGCAGAAATGTGCGGGCTTCGGCCACCTGCTCGGGGGTGGGTTCGTCGGGTACGGGTGGTAGGGCGACTTTGGAGGCGAGGTAGAGGCCGGTGGCTTTGTCGTAGCCGGGTTGCTGCAACAGGGTGCCGTCGCGGCGCAGCACCGGGGCACCGATGATCCCGCGCAGCGGCGGCACGCCGGGCCACGTCTTGCCGGCCAGCACCGAGGCGAGGGTATCTCGGGGCGGGGTGACCTCTTCTTCGTAGGTTTCCGGGTTGCCGGTGTCGCTTCGGCGGGTCTTGAGCCGGTAGACGTAGGCGTGTTCGGCCAGGAGCCCGGCCAGTCCGGCGGGGGTGACGACGCTGGCCGACACCGGCAGGGGCGAGTCCTCGTCGGCGGCGGTGGCCAGGCCACCGGAGACGGCTTCCATGTGCACCAGCGACCCGGCGGAGACGTAGGTGTCGGGTAGCAGGCCGTTGGTGAGGGCGGCTTTGAGGACGCGGATGGTTTCCGGGCCGGTCCCGATCTGCAACCGTTCGCTCATGCGGCCCTCCCCATACTGGTCAGGTGGCGCGGTTGGCGTGCGCCGACGCGCAGCCCGGACGCGATCGTGCGGACGATCTCCCCGTGTCGCAGCCCGGTCGACAGGGCGGCGGGTTCCAGGACGGCATACACGTCGTCTTCGGTGAGCGCGCCCCCGGCGGCGAGCTGCCCGAGGGCCACCGCCGAGGCAAACAGCGCGTCATTGCGCCCACCCTCGGTCGCGGCGGTCAGGTGGTCGACCTGGCGGCGGATCGCCGCAGCGATGTATCGGCCACGCCGGTCCGGCGGCAGCGCCACCGCAACGGGCCGATGCGCCGGTCGCGGTGGCGGGACGAGCAGTCCGGCCAACCATGCAGGCAGCGGCGCCGGGTCGCAGTCCAGCGCTACCGCGTACGCGCGCCCGGTGACGGTCGACCCGGCGGCGACGACGTAGCCGCCGTGGGCGCGGGTGTCGACCTTCCACCCGAGTCCACCCCGGTCCCCGTTGGTGTTGCGAAGGTGCGGGCCGCGGTCGGGGTGGTGGTAGTAGAGGTGGTTGCCGCCTCGGCCGGTGGTGACGGTGTAGGTCGGATCGACCGTGCCGCCGTGCCGGTCGGCCAGCGCGCCGAGCACGTCCACGCCGTCACGCGCGCTGGTCCACTCTGGCGGCGGGGTGTCGTCGGGGTGCTTGGGCACGTCGAGATCGACTACGACCAGTCTGGAGGGGCCGCAGGCGATGCCGATGCCGTAGGGGCGGGTGGTCCAGGCTCGGCGGATGCGGTCGGGGTCGGTGGTGGCACGCTGCTCCCACCCGACATGCCCGGCGTGGCAGCGGGGGTCGCGGCCGGTGCAGTCGTCGGTGGTGTGGTCGGGGAACGCGGGCCGCTTGTCGTCGGGCCGCAGGGGGAAGACGTGCCAGCCGCGCGCCGCGTGCGACAGGGCGGCGGTCAGGAGATCGGGAGTCGGCACAGGGTGCCTCCCTTCCATTGAACAGGCAGGGCGCGGGTGTCGGTGGGGCATGGGTGTGGATTCGGGTTCGGGCTGGCCTGCCAGGGCGGCCGGGGTGTGCGCCGGGCAGCGTGGCCCTTGCAGGAACGGGCGCACACCCTCAGCCGTCAGGCAGTAGCGGTCGGCCGTGCCGATCCAGTGCCGGCAGGCCGCGGTGTTCATCAGCGCTGGTCGAGCTGCTCGCCCGAGGCCGGTGGGAAGCAGGTCGGGCAGGCCAGCGCGCCGAGGTGGTCGACCCACCCGGCGGTGTACTCGGCCCAACCGCGTCCGGCGTGCGGGGCGTCGGGCTCGGGGTCGGGCTGGCAGTCGGGGGCGGTGACCCACCGCCGGTCGGCGGTGAAGGTCAGTCGGGCGCGCGGCGAGTCACCTTCGGCGTCGGTGCCGCCTACGACGTTGCGAGACGGGCGATGCGCCAGCACGCCGGGCGTGATGCGGACCGGAGCGCAGACGATCAGGTAGCCGCGCTGAGAGTCGGTGAACCGGAGGGCGGTCATGGTGGTCATCGGGTGGCCTTTCTCGGGCGGGGGCGGGCGGTCACGGCGGCGCGGGTGACGGTGTGCCGCAGGTCGGCGAGCAGCCCGGCCAACTGGCGGCGGGCGGCCGGCTCGCCGGGGGCGAGCGCGACGCGGACGCGGACCTCGGCGTGGTCGCGGCCGGTGGCGGTGCGGACTCGCACGAGGACGGCGCGGGCGTGGCCGGGTAGGTCGATCACGATTTCGGGTGAGCGGTGTTCGCCGAGGCCGCAGCGGTGGTCCCGTCCGCACCACGGCGTGTGGTCGGCGGTGCGGGCGGTCATCGGTGGCCGTCGCGGTATTCGGTGCGGATGTGGTCGATGAGTCGGCGGCCGAGGCGAACTTGGATGCCGGTGCCGTCGCAGCGGGGGCAGTCGCGGCGGGTGCCGATGGTGGTGCGGTGGTAGCGGGCACCTCGGCAGTGGCGGCAGCGTCCCCACGGCGAGGCCGCACACACGGCCAGATAACACAGTGAGTAACCAAGGGTGGTGAGGCTAGCGAGCAGCAGGATGGTGGTCACGAAATGCCTCCATGAGCCGAATCAGGGTGCAGAGGGCTCGCGCCGCTAGTTGTTAGGGCGCTGGCCAGGGTTGGGATGGGTTGCTAGCGGGGGTGCTAGGTCTAGCGGGGGGTGCCGCTAGACCTAGCGACCCATGGCTGTCCGGGTTAGGCGGCTTTGTCTCCCCGCCGCTTGTTACGTTCCGCTACCGCGTCGGTGATGTCGGTTCGGTCGATGCCGCGCCGGTTGGCGCCCTTGCCGGTGGCGGGGTCGGTGCCCCACACCTGTCCGGTGGTGATGCCGTAGGGCTTGAGGGCTGCGGTGAATTGGTCGCGGGTGAGGTCGCCGTACGCCTCGGGGTTCAGCTCGGCCAGGCGCTCGGTGAGCGTCTCGGCCCACACCTTTGCCTCGGTGGCCGGGACCACGGTGAGGATGTCGTCGAGCAGCGTGTCCCGGCGGGCGGCCGGGGTCGGCGCAACCTGCCCGATGGCGTGCCCGGTGAGGGTTCCGGCGGCTTCCCGTAGGGTGCGGGCGCGGTTGGTGATCTTCTCGGCGGTGGGGCCGTCGACGTAGAAGGTGCGGACGATCTGCGCGTCGTCGGCTGCGCCGACGAGGTAGCCGACGCCCTTGTCCTTCTTGGCGAACATGGTCGCGCGGATGCCGTTCTTGTAGGCCGAGGTGCCGAGGATCATGTCGTTCTCGATCTGGCCCATGACCCGCAGGCAGAACCGCGTCCCCGCGTTCGCCGACACACCGGTCGGGAGGCTCTTGGCGTCCGGCCGCTGGGTGGCGACGATCAGGATGACGCCGAGGGCGCGGCCGAGCTTGATGACCTTCTCGGCCAACTCTCCGGCTTCCTTGCCGAACTCCGCGTGCGAGAACAGCTCTTGCACTTCATCGAGGGCGACCACGAGCCAGTGCAAGCCGAGCTTCTTGCGCCGGGCGAGTTCGGGGGTGACCTTGTTGTCCGGGCAGACGGCCTTGGGGAGTCCTTTGATGACGGCGGCGCGGCGCTGGCATTCCTTGCGCAGTTCCCGCAGGGCTAGGAGGCCCTGCTCGGCGGTGTCGTCGTCCTGCCCCGACGCATACCGGGCGGACACCTTCTCCAAGGGGTCCAGGCCGCCGGTGCCCTTGAAGTCGAAGCACCACAACTCCGCGTACGGGTCCAGCGCGGCAGCCAGCACCGGCACCTGCGTGGCAGCGGTCTTGCCATAGCCGGGAATGGAGCCGATCAGCAGGTTGGTGTACGGCAGGTCGATGGAGATGACCCGGCCGCGCGGGTCGGTGCCGAACGGCACCGGCCGCCCCAGATCGAAACCGCCCGTCGTCTTGAGCAGCGGCCACGGCTTCGCCGGGGTGGCGGCCATGTCCTGATCGCCCACCCACAGCAGCAGCCGGCCGGGGTGCACCTCCGGCTGCCCTTCCGGCCAGACGCAGCCGAGGGGGCGGGTGAGGCCAGCAGCGAGCCGGTCCCGGCGCTCGATCACGTCCCCGGCGGTGACGCCGGGCGGTAGGTCGATGTCGGCCCGCCAACCGGGGCCGTCACGGGTGATCGGCGCGGTGAACGCGATCGCCCGGCTGCCCTGCTTGGCGATGGCCTGGCTGATACCGGAGATCCCGAGCACCGCCAGGGCGCGGACCACCACGTCCGAGGTCAGGCGGGCTACGCGGGGGACGACCACGGCGGTGTCGAGCAGCGGCTTATCGGCCGGCTGCCCGGCCAGCCCACACAGGGTCACGAGCAGGGCGGGTACGGCCCATTGCGCCCACGTCGGTGCCCACAGCATTGCCAGGCCACCGGCGAGGGAGAGGGCGAGGGTGAAGGTGGCGACGATTCCCCGCCACCGCACCCGCCGGTCACGCTGCCGCGACAGCTTCAGATACAGCTCACCATCGCGGGTCTGCGAGGTGGCCTGCCGTAGCTGCTCGCCCTCCCAGTCGAACACCCACCGCGTCGCCCCGGAGGCGAGTCGCCACGCCCCGGCCGGGGCGCGCAGGGCGAGCTTGCCGACGTACTTCGGCAGACGGGTGAGGTGGTAGGCGGTGGTGTGCAGCAGGTGCCCGAGCGCCCACCGCATCATGTCGGCCAACTCGGCGCGGGACCGCAGCCAGGCGGGCAGGATCGGGCGACGCTGGCCGGTCCGTACGGCGTCGAGGGTGAACCGCGGCGAGCGTTGCGCGGCGGGCGAGTCGACCAGCACCGGCCCGCCGTCGTCGGGGTCGGCGGGGTTGCGGGCGGCGCGGACGGCGTCGAGGTCGACCACGTTGGTGTCGGGGGCATTTTCGGTCAGGTTGCGCTCGACGGCCTGCCAGTCGAAGCGGTCGTCATCGTGGGGGGACGTCATGATGGGAGTTCCTCCAACGGTCTGTCGGATCGATAGGGGGACCGGCGGCACAGCGGGTTTCCTAGGCCGTGAGCTGTGCCGCCGGGCTAGCTAGTCGTGCGAACGAACCAGGTGCGCCAACGCGGCACCCATCCCGAGCACCGCCACCGGCAGACACGCCACAGCGGTCGTGATCCACCACGGGGCCGAGGACACCCCGGCCGCTTCCAACAGGTGATAGGCGACCTGGCCGAGCGCGCCGACCAACAGCGACGCGATGGCCGACCACTTCGCGAACCGCCGTGCCCGGTCCGGCACCCGGCCGGACAGCCACACGTAGAGGGCGTATGCGCCGTACGTCTCCACCCCGATCGGCAACGTGATCGCCGAGTTGATGGAGAAGCTGTCCCAGATCCCCGGCAGTGGGTGCACCACCCCGAACCCGGTGAGCCCACCGAGCCCGACCCACCCGGACCAGATCGCCACGAACGCGGGCAACGCCAGCAGCACCACCGGCCACACCACCGCCCGCGCGCTGTCCGCCGAGTCGGCCGGGACCGCCTCGGTCGTATCGGTCGTGATGTTGGTGCCCAGGTCTGCGACGGGTGCTGACTGCTCCGACACGACCGGCGGCATGTCGTCGGCGACCGGCGGCAGATCCGCCACCGGGGCGGGATTGGCGAGCGGGTCCGGGGTGGTGTCGGCCGGGTCCGTGGTGGGCTCGGTAGTGGCCGGTGGGGTGTCGGTGCGGGTGAGGGCGGCGAGGATCGCGTCCGCCTTCGGGCCGCCCACCCTCAGTTCCTTCTTGATGCGGTTGCGCGATGGGATCTCGCCGAGCTGGTCGGCAAGGTCGCGGGCGGCGGGGATCAGGTCTTCGACCGGCCGGGGGAAGGCCGACAGCGTGGGAGCGGTCATGACAGGTGTCCCTCCGATACGTCAGTGCCGTAGATGAGCGAGAACAGGACTTGTTGCAGGGCCAGCAGATCCCCGCCGCACCCGTCGTAGGACTCAGCCATCGACGGATAGCCGTGCTCAGCGAGCACCCGAGCCACATCCAGCACCAGACCGAACGTGAAGCGGGCATCATCAGCAGGGCGGGTGACCGGGAATCGACGGCTCACGGTGGCCACCAGCTACGCGGCCCGGCTGGCGGCCGACCGAACGGCGAGCAGGGCACGCGCCTCCCGCAGCACCCGACGCTGCGCCCGACGGAGCCGCTGCCAGTCCAGCTCGTTCGGGCCGGCGGCACCGGTCAGCACGATGATCTGCGCGTCGAGCAGCAACACCTCAGCCTCGATCAACGGCAACTCCTGCTCGATCTCGGCGAGGTCAGCGGCGCTCGGTCCGTAGTCAAAGGTCGTCATCACGCCACGCTCCGGGTGGTGTAGTCGGCGGCATCAACCAGGCCATTCGCCAGGGCACCCGCCTCCATCGCGTCGATGGCCTTCGCGGGAACGACGTACCGGCCGCGAATGCGGATGGCCGGAAACTCGCCCACGCGGATCGACCGGTACAGCGTCATGTCGCAGGTACGCAGCAACTGAGCTGCTTCGGCGACGGTGTAGAACCGCTGGGGGTGGCCAGCAGATCGATCGGTCTTCATCGGTGTCCTTCCGTCTCGTTGACCGGGGTGCACATAGGTTCCGATCACGAGGGGTGACACCTTCACCACCACACTGGACGACTAGGGACGTCCTTGCTATCTTCAAGTCGTCCCTAGACGTGCTTGGAGGCGACAATGCCGAACGACCGGCTACGTGATGCGATGCTCCGCAACGGATTCACGCCATCGGCCGTCGCCGAGCAGCTCGGGGTAGACCCGAAGACCGTGGAACGGTGGATCACCCAGGGGCGAGCTCCATACCCGCGCTACCGCCATGCGATCGCCGCGCTGGTCAAGGAAAGCGAGTCGTACCTGTGGCCGGACGCCGTGCCGCAGGAGCGCGCGAACCGCGTAGCGCAGTCCGAGGTGGTCCAGGTCTATCCGCGACGCGCAGCGGTGCCGGACGACCTGTGGCGACGGCTAATCTCGCAGGCACAGGAACGAGTCGGCATCCTTGTCTACGCGGGACTATTCCTCCCCGAGCAGCAACCGCAGCTGGTGGCCACGCTTAAGGCGAAGGCAGCGGCCGGTACGCGGGTTGAAATCCTGCTCGGCGACCCGGACAGCCCCGAGGTCGCGCAGCGCGGGGCGGACGAAGGCATCGGCGACGCAATGGCCGGCAAGGTGCGGAACGTGCTCGCCTTCTACCAGCGGCTACGCGACGTCCAAGGCGTAAACGTGCACTTCCACCGGACGACGCTCTACAACTCCATCTTCCGGTTCGATGACGAGATGCTCGTCAACTCGCACGTGTTCGGCTTCCCGGCCGCGCACACGCCGGTCATGCACCTACGACGGCTCGCCGGTGGCGACCTCTTCGACACGTACGCAGACAGCTTCGACCGGGTGTGGGAGTCCTCCTTGCCGGTGTGGCAGCCAGCGGTGGCAGGCTAAGCACATGGCAAGGACGGAGTACTACGACGATCCGCAGGCACCGAAGGCCAACAGCATCGTTCCAGCGGTGACCGTATTTGTCCTCGACGCACAGGACCGGGTGCTGCTCATCCGACGAACCGACAACGGCCTGTGGGCCATTCCCGGCGGCGCACAGGACTTCGGCGAGTACATCGCAGAGACTGCGGTGCGCGAAACCAAGGAAGAGTCAGGGATTGACGTCGAAATCACGGGCATTGTCGGCATCTACACCGACCCGCGACACGTCATGGCCTACAGCGACGGGGAAGTGCGGCAGCAATTCTCCATCTGTTTCCGCGCTTACCCTGTCGGCGGCGAGCCGTCAACAAGCAGCGAGTCATCCGAAGTCCGCTGGGTCAGGCGTGAAGATCTGAGTTCCTTGTCCGTCCACCCATCCATGCGGCTTCGCATCGATCACGGATACGAGCACCGACAAGAGCCCTACATCGGCTAGCCTTTACGTGCCGCCAGCCGCCTCTCCGTTCGTCGCACAGCCGCCACAATTTCAGGTTGTGCCCGCGACCAGAAGCGCGTAACGACGTGATCCGGCCCGTAACGAGATCGGATCTCCGCCAATCGCTCCATGATTTCGAAATCCTGGCCATCAGGGCCAGTCGTCATGTCGGCATACCAGAGCGCGTCCGTCACATCAGATTCTTCGTTCCGAAACTCTGCGCGCAACTCCCCGTCAAGTTGTCGCTCTTCAGCCTCAAAAGCTGCGCAGGAGTGATAAGCGACCAGGTCCGCTACTCGCTCGTCCCAGCCGGACTGGCGCAACCACCTAGCCCCGTCCAGGGCATGAAGCCCGGAGGATTGAACGCCGGGAGCGTATCCAATGTCGTGCAGCCAGGCAGCAGCTATGAGAATCGGTCGATCAGGCGCGGCCAGGACCGATGACACCTCGGATGCTTTGTCAGCGACCCTCTGCACGTGCATCCAGCGACGCGGCAGCGCGTCAGCGAGCAGCTCGTGAGCTAGGCCAGGGGCAGCTTCCAAGTTCGTCATTCGAGCGAGCTTACGCCAGCCGGAGGCCAGGGCGTCCGAGATGCAGACCGTCGACACACTATCGTTTTGGGCGATTCAAGCGATTTGGGTAATTCAACACTAAGGTCCGATAGCTCCTCGGGGTTGCCTTCCACTACTGACTTCCGGGAAAATTCCGTTCCCAGCTCCGACCCTCACCGGAAGTGGACCCTACTTTGCTCGGACTAGAGGAATCGTTCAGCCTTGCGGTAAGCCACATCTCGCGCTGGGGCGATACGGACGTCTTCCCTTTCGCACCAGAAAATATCATTTTTCACGATCGCAAAGATGAGACTGTCGCTCTCCTCAAGAAGATTGACGCCGACCTGACGTCAGCTCTTGATTCGCATCCGCCATACATCGAGGGCGCGCTTTCGCTAATCACCTACGAAGGATTCCGGTACGTATCCCAAATAGACCCGATCTGGAATGCGTACATGCTCGGCTTGGCGCTGAGGATCTCGCCAGAGATAGAAGCGGCGAGAATCCCACCATCCCAGCAGGCCGTCTTTTCATATAGACTGAACATCAACCGCGAGACCTCCTCCATTTTTGAGATTGGATCCTGGAACAGCTTCTCTGAGGCGAGCCAGAACATCGCCCAGGACTACAAATACATAGCAATCTGCGACATCGCGGATTTCTACGGCAGGATCTACCACCACCGATTGCAAAACTCTCTCAATCTTCTCGGAGAGGTGGGCGATGTTCCAAGCAAGGTAATCAAACTCCTCACAGGATTCTCCGGCGGCGTATCCTATGGCCTACCCGTAGGCGGACAGGCGGCCCGGATATTCTCAGAACTTCTCTTGAACCGCGTCGACCGACTGCTAGTGTCGAAGGGGATTAAGTTCTGCCGCTACGCCGACGATTACCGGCTATTTGCAGACACCCGAGAAGACGCTTTCAGGGCTCTAGTGTTTTTGACCGAGGCGCTTCTACGGAACGAAGGGCTGACTCTGCAGAGGCATAAGACCCGAGTTCTCTCCACCAAGGACTTCGTCAGGTCTCCGCTACTCCTACCCGAGGATTCGGACGAACTAAGTCCTCAAGAGCGCGACGAAAGACGGCTACTCAAACTGTCCCTGCGTTTCGATCCCTACTCGGACACCAGGGATGAGGATTACGAGCGTCTGAGGCACGACGTCGAGCAGTTCGATGTTATCGGCATGCTCACTGCCGAGGTCGCCAAGAGTCGCGTCAACTCACCGGTGGTTAAGAAGTTGGCACGAATCATTAAGCTTTTCGACGTCGAGGTTCGCGATGCCGCCGCAGAAATGCTTGTGGCGAACCTAGACGTACTTGCCCCAGCACTTCCGGTTGTTCTTCGCGTCCTGGAAGAGGTGCTACCGAATGTCTCTCCAGCATTGGCGAAGAAGCTCCCCGCAGAAATTCGCCGAAGGATTCAGGCTGAAGAGTACTGGGTCATGGTTCCTGTTAACCTCGCCTACGCGCTCCGCATTCTCAAGCACGACCATTCCGAGGAGAACGTCCCACTTGCCGCAAGCATATTTGAATCGGCACCGCCGTTCATCCAACGCGATATCGTATATCTCATGCATGGCTGGAAAGCAGACTACTGGATTTCGGACAAGCGGAAGCAATGGAGGAACCTGCATCCATGGGTGCAGCGAGCCATTCTCCTGGCCTCATTCTCACTTGGCGATGAGGGACGCCATTGGCGACAAAGCATCAGCCGGGGCATTTCCGGATTCGATGACATCGCCAAGAAGTGGATGGAGGAACGCGTGAAGGCCAACCGCAAGGATCTTCCGTTCTGATGCCTACGGCTGAGAGGTTTGCCACCACGAGTAGCTCGTACTGGAATGCAATACTGCCCCGCTTGGAACACTTCGTAAGAATTTCCAATGCTGGCCCAAGGCGGTTCGCTCCCCCGATCGAGTGGGCCCATCGACCGAGGAGGCACGCCCTCGTATCTGAAACGGCTTTCTATCTGTGGGCGGATCATCAACGCGGCGATAAGCCCAACCTTCGGCGGGCAATCGAGAGGGCGACGAGCCGGCTCATCCAAGTTGCCAACCAAGTCGATCTAGGCGACCGACTCGATCAGGATGAAATTGAGGTTGCTCTGACTCTGGCGCAACGCCTCAATAGCTACTGCACTCTCACACACACGTTCACTTCAATAGAAGTAGAGCCAAGCCTGCCCGGTTGCGGCTGGATCTCAGGGGGCTTGCCTGACCTCATTGCGAACGACCACTCCTCGGGAATGTCGATCAAGACGCTCGTGGAAGTAAAGGCAGTCAACCGACCGTTTCGCTCAGTAGATCTTCGTCAGATGGTGGCATACGTCGTGTTGTACTTTGCCGCCCATCAACGCATACCAGACGCGCTTGCTGTCGTAAATCCCGTGAAGGGAGTCGCGTTAGAAGTCGGCGTGAGTGAGTTTTTTGCCGATGTAGTGGGGGTTCCGTCATCAGAAGTGATCAATAATCTGCTAGTTGATTGGTCTACAGCCGGCGTATCTCCTTAGCCGACTGAATTCGCCTTTTAAGCGGAGGGACGAGAGGGCATCCTTGCAGCCAGGGTGGCAGCGGCACGCTGATCGGACTCTGACAGCCAGGCGGCATATACACGGAGGGTCGTTGCCCCTCCACCACCGTGGCCCAGACGCCCGGCCACGGTCCGAACATCAACGCCGGATGCGATCAATTCCGTTGCCGAGTAGTGCCGCAAGGCGTGCAGGTTCGTCGTGATGCCGAGTCGCGTGGCCATCCGGCTAAATCGCTGGGTGGCCGTATCCGGCACGAGCGGAGTGCTGCCGTCTGGGTCGGGCGAAAACACGTAGCTGGCCATGGGGAGCGACAAGCCAAGGGCTGATGCACGTGCCTCGCAGCGCGCCAGCTGGTCGCGCAACACCTCTACCGTCTCCATGTCCAGGGCCACGCGCCGCTGCTGGTGCGTCTTGGTGTCCTTTTCCCGCAGCTTCCCCGCGTCGTCCACGTACAGGGCGCTCCGCAGGGTCAGCACGGCCGCGTCCAGGTCGACCGCGGACCACCGCAGTGCGCACAGCTCACTCCGTCGCGCGCCCGTCGTCATGGCCACCCACACGAACGCGCCCCAGTCAGGGTCTTTCCACGCCTGGGTGACGAGTCGGGCCGCTTCCGCTGCTGTTGGAGGGTGCGGGTTGGGCTGAGGCATTCCGGGCTTCTCTGCTTGATCTGCCGGGTTGATGGCGATCCAGCGCCACCGGACGGCCCGGTTCAGGGCACCCGACAGGATCCAGTGAATCTGCCGAATCGATGCCGGGGCGAGCGGCTTGCACTCATGCGGCCGGCACTTGTCGGTGCAGTCGTGCGGCCCTGCCTTCCGATGCTCGATCGCCTTTCGAGTGCCTCCACAGTGGTCACGGCACTTCCGCAGCACGGCGTAGAAGGATTCCAGCGTCTCGGCGTCCAGCCGACCCACCGGCAGCTTGCCGAGCAACGGCCGTACGTGCTTGTTCAGCTTCTTGACGTACCCCTGCCGGGTCGACGTCTCCACGTCGAGCACTTCAAGCCACCGGTCAAGCAACTGATCGACAGTGGCACGGGTACGCGGGTTGCGCCGGTCGTCCACCTGAGCGAGGAACCGCGTACGCGCCTTCTCAGCTTCCTTACGGGCAGTCGGGCCTGCCGGGATGGTCTCGGTCAGGTAGTGCCGCTTCTTGGTGATGGGGTCGATGCCCGCGTAGACCTTCACCCTGAGTGAGCCGCTGGGCAGTTCCTCGATCTCGCCACGCTGGCGCTTCGCGCGCCCGTTCGCCGTCGCCATGGGGCCGACCGTAGCGCGCTCGCACCACGGGTAGCACCACGGGAAGATCACGGATCTAGCGTTTTACCTGGTGGGGCGGGCGGGACTCGAACCCGCGACCGAGGGATTATGAGTCCCCTGCTCTAACCGGCTGAGCTACCGCCCCGGCACCGGGCGGGATCTTATCCTGCCCTGTCGATCACCGGCCAGCCATCGGCGGCCGCTTTCACCGGCGTCGCCCCCGTCTCAGCAGCACGATGGGCAACGCGAGAATAACAGCGAGCGGCCCGCCGGAGCGGATCCCACCCGCCTACAGACCGCCACAGCAGGGTCGACGGAGATGGCGCCCTGGTAGCAACCGCTGCGGCAGTGCGGTGCGGGAGCAGGAACGGCAAATGCCCACCGGGTCTGCCGGTGGGCATTTCGTGCTGGAGGGCGAGCTCCCCCGTTTGGACTCGAACCAAAAACCTGCCGGTTAACAGCCGGCTGCTCTGCCAATTGAGCTACGGGGGACTGCACAGCGGCCGGTGCGGATCTCTCCGCGCCGTGCGCCGGGCACAAGAGTACAGGACTCCGGGGGGTCTTGGTCCAGGGGGTTACCCTCACGATCAACGGACGAGCCGATCGGATTGTCCGGGGCAAATCGCCATCGCGGCACAAGGAGGTATGAGCAGAGAGCAGGATGGGTAGTTAGCTGCCGACGACAGGACGCAGGCGCGAACTGGTCGGCCCCGTCCCGGTGATCGAGGGCGGGTCGACGGCGCGTCAGGTACGAGAGGAGCCGCCATGCGCGGAAAGATCATGTTCCTTGGCGGGCTGGCTGCAGGGTTCGTCCTGGGCGCCCGTGCCGGCCGGGAGAAGTACGAGGAGTTGATGGTCCAGGGTCGTAAGGTGCTCGACCACCCGACCGTCCAGGAAGCGGCCGGGGTCGCCCAGGCCCAGGCGAGCCGGCTGTACCACGAGGGCAAGGACAAGCTCGGCCACTCCAAGCTGGGCGAGAAGCTGAGCCAGAACGGCAAGCACGGGCCCACCGCTGCCGACGACGCCTTCGCTGGCACGCCGGCCACGGCTGGCGCCAAGCCCGGCCCCAGTCCGTCGGGGTCGACCACCGGTTCGACGACGTCGACCACTGCCCGCAGCAAGCCGTCCGGCACCAACGGCACCAACCTGTAGCGACCCTCCAGCCGGGCCCGATCGCCAGTGCGGCGATCGGGCCCGGCTGCTGTCTGCTCGGTGGGCCGAGGCGTCCAGCGCGGTGACTTTCGCCGGTATTGAGCAAAAGTACCGACAGAATCGGCCAAACTTCTGCCGCTTACCCCTTCTCTTTAATGTCAGTCGCAAATATCGTCCTCGTTAGACCTGGCCAGGCTCGTTTGGTAACCCCCAACCGCCCCCGGCGCCGCACGGTGCCGGGGGCGGGACTGACCGATCAGAGCGAGGTTCGATGCGCAGACCGTTGGGCCGCAGGGCCCTCACCTATCTGAGTCTCCTCACCCTCGTCGGCGCGACACTTGTCGCGACCGGCACCCAGCAGACGACAGCGGCGCAGGCCGCACCGGTGGCGGACGAAGCGACAACGACCAACAACGGCATCCAGTACAAGGTGCTCGTCTTCACCCGATCGGCGGACGGCACCCACCCCGCCACGGCGGCCGGTGTCGAAGCCATCCGGCAGCTCGGCAAGGATCGACGGTTCACCGTGGACGTCACCGACGACGCCCGCAAGTTCCGCGAGCCGCACCTGAAGCAGTTCCGCGCCGTGGTGTTCCTGAACACCTCCGGCGACGTGCTCAACGAGGATCAGCGAGCCGCGTTCGAGAAGTACTACCGTGCTGGTGGCGGCTTCGTCGGTGTGCACTCGGCGATCGAGGCGGAGCCGGGCTGGACCTTCCTCGACGAGGTTCTCGGCACCCGCGCCGTCGGCGCGGCCACACCGGCCGGCGCCGCCACGGTGACCGTGGCGGACCGGGTGCACCCCGCCTCGGCCATCCTGCCCGAGCGGTGGACCACGACCAACCGCTGGTACAACTTCGCGGCCAACGTACGGGGCTTCTCGCATGTCCTGGCGACCGTTGACGAGAAGACGTACAGCGGCGGCAGCATGGGTTTCGACCACCCGATCACCTGGTGCAAGGACTACCAGGGCGGCCGATCGTTCTACACCGGACTCGGCGCCACGCCGGAGAGCTTCCGCGGCACTGACCTGCGCGCCCACCTGGGTGGCGCGATCCAGTGGGCGGCCGGTGTCACCGACGGAGACTGCGGCGCGACGGTCCTGGCCAACTACCAGATGACGGTGATCGGCGCGCAGCCCAACGTCAACGAGCCGATCGGCTTCGACGTGCTGCCCGACGGGCGGGTCATCCAGACCGACCGACGTGGTGGCGTACGGCTGCACGAGCCGGACGGCAACCGCACCACCCTGCTGGCCCAGATCCCGGTCTACACCCACAGCGAGGACGGGATGTACGGCCCGGCGATCGACAAGGACTTCGCCACCAACAAGTGGGTCTACCTGTTCTACGCCCCACCGGGTGACACTCCCACCGGTGCCGCGCCCACGACCAGCACCAACCCCAACGCCTGGGACAACTGGAAGGGCTACTTCCAGCTGTCGCGGTTCAAGTTCGTCGACGGCGAGAACCCCTCGCTCGACCTGAGCACCGAGCAGAAGATCATGCAGGTACCGGTGGACCGGGGCGCCTGCTGTCACGTCGGCGGCGACATCGCCTTCGACTCGGAGAACAACCTGTGGCTGGTCACCGGGGACGACACCCCGGCCGGCGGCGGCGGTTCGGGCGGCTTCTCCCCGCACAACGACTCGGTGAGCGCGAGCGGCGTCTACCAGGCACCGTTCGTGGACGCCCGGCGCAGCTCCGCCAACACCAACGACCTGCGGGGCAAGATCCTGCGGATCAAGGTCCAGACGGACGGCAGCTACACCGTTCCCGAGGGGAACCTGTTCCCTGAGGCGCAGGACCCGGGTGACAAGACCCGACCGGAGATCTACGCGATGGGGCTGCGGAACCCGTTCCGGATCACCCTGGACAAGAACGACGTGGCGTACATCACCGACTACTCCCCCGACTCCTCGACCGCCACGGTCGGGCGGGGGCCGGCCGGCACCGGCCGGATGATGGTGGTCGACAAGCCGGCGAACTACGGCTGGCCGATGTGTGTGCAGCCTGACCTGCCGTACTTCGAGATGAACTGGACCACCAGCCCGATCTCGCCGATCGCGCCGTTCGACTGTGCGGCGCCGAGGAACACCTCCCGGCACAACACCGGCCTGGTCGACCTGCCGCCGGTGGAGAAGTCGGAGCTCTGGTACTCGTTCCAGGCTCCGACGCCCTGCCCGGAGTCCTACCTGTCCACCCCGACCCAGACCTGCCCGGTGCTCTTCCCGGAGCTCGGCACCGGCGGTGTGGGTCCGCACGGCGCGGCGAAGTACGACTACGACCCGGAGCTGAGGTCGGAGACGAAGTTCCCCGCGTACTACGACGGCGCGATCTTCTTCGGCGAGTTCACCCGGGACTACCTGCGGGAGGTCCGGCTCGACTCGCAGGGCGGCATCCTGAAGATCAACGATCTGTTGAGTTGCGGCGGAGGCCCGGTCACGCCGGCCAAGCCGTTCCTATGCGACAACCCGATGGACATGATGTGGGGCCCGGACGGCAACTTCTACCTGCTGACGTACGGGGACGGGTTCTTCAACATCAACCCGGACGCGGCGATGGTGAAGTTCAGCTACGTCAAGGGCCTGCGGGCGCCGACGGCCGTGCTGAACGCGACCCCGACCAACGGGCACGCCCCGTTGACGGTGGCCTTCTCCAGTGACGGGTCACGCGACCCGGATCCGGCGGACTCCATCTCGTACGCCTGGGACTTCGACGGCAACGGCACGATCGATTCCGTCGACCCGAACCCCTCGTTCACGTACACCAGCAACGGCGTCTACACGGCACGGCTGACGGTGACCGACTCCAGCGGCAAGACCGCGACGGCGAACACCACCATCACGGTCGGCAACACTGCCCCGACGGTCCGGGTGGACGTACCGATCGAGGGTGGCTTCTTCAGCTGGGGTGACGACATCCCCTGGTCGGTGACGGTCACCGACCCGGAGGACGGCCCGATCGACTGCTCGAAGGTGGAGGTGACCTTCGTCCTCGGCCACGACGACCACGGGCACGGGGAGGCGAACCAGCTCGGTTGTTCCGGGGTGCTGCCCACGCTCGCCGACGACGCCTCGCACGGCGGCTACATCTACGGCGTGATCAGCGCGACCTACACCGACAACGGCGCCAACGGTCAGCCGCCGCTGACCACCATCGGTCAGCAGGTCATCCAGGACAAGCTCCAGCAGGTTGAGTTCGCCCGCAACCAGTCCGGTACCACGGTCGGCAACACCGCGGACGCCGGCGGCGGGCAGCAACGGGGCAGCCTCGACAACGGTGACTGGATCGCCGTCAACGGCACGGTCAACCTGCGGAACATCGACTCGGTGACCCTGCGTACCTCCGGTGGTAGCGCGGCCACGGCCGGGCAGCCACGGTTCAACGTCGAGTTCCGACGGGACTCGCCGACCGGTCCGCTGCTGACCACCGCCACGGTCAACGCGACCACCGGCAACAACGCCTTCACCAGCACCAGCGTGCCGATCACCGACCCCGGTGAGACGTTCCGGCTCTATCTGGTGTTCACCACCGTTGCGGGCGGCCCGGCGGGCGGCTTCGGCAACCTCAACTGGGTGCAGTTCAACGGCCAGGGCATCGGCCTCACCCCCTAGGCACAATCCGGCTGGGGTCGTCACCCGACGACCCCAGCCACCCCACCGGTAACACCACCGAGAAAGGCAGTAGGACATGAGCGACAGTCAGCACGGATTGAGCCGGCGCCGGATACTCGGCGCCTTCGCCGGGGTCGCCGGCGCGGCGGCCGTCGGCGCCACCGGCTTCGGCACCGCCGCCGTCGCCAGCAGCAAGGGCAACGGCAACGGGGTGCTCGTTCCGCCCGGCAAGCGGGGCATCATCCTGTACAGCGTCCGGGACCGGATCAGCGCCGCGCCGGACACCAGCGGGGTGCCGTACGGCTTCGAGCGGGTGCTCGGCCGGCTCGCCGAGATCGGCTACAAGGAGGTGGAGTTCGCCGGCTACAACCAGCACACGAGCATCCTCGGCCGGCAGATCACCCCGACGGAGATCCGGAAGATCCTGGACGACAACGGGCTGCGCGCCAACGGCTCGCACGCCTCGATCCCCAGCACGGTCACGCCGGACACCATTGCCGCGTTCGAGCGGACCCTCGACACCGCCGAGATCCTCGGCATGCAGCACATCGGCACCGGCAGCGACCCGACGAACAGCAACTACAAGGCCGACTGGGACGCCGCCGCCGACCGGTGGAACCTCTTCGGTGAGATGGCCCGCGCCCGTGGGCTGAAGCTGTACACGCACAACCACGACGCGGCGTACAACTTCCTGCTCGACAGCGGGCCGCTGGACGGGCTGGGCCGACCCACCCGGTCCTCCGGCATCCGCAAGCTGGAGTACTTCTTCGACAAGACCGAGGCCGACAAGGTCTTCTTCGAGATGGACATCTACTGGGCGCACGTGGCCCAGCACCGCTTTCGTACCTACACCGACCCGGACGGCAACCCGCAGACCGACGTCTTCGACCCGCTGGCCACGGTGGCGACCCGGACCATGCGGTTCCCGTTGTTCCACGCCAAGGACGGCGCGTTCAACCCGAACGTCGCGGCCGGGTACGAGATGGTGCCGCTCGGCCAGGGCGACATCGACTACGGCAACTTCTTCGCCAACATGGGCGCCAAGGGTTACCACAACCCGATGTGGGAGCAGGACAACGCGCCGGGCGGGGCCGCCGACCCGGGCCGCTCGCTGCGCTACGCCGAGGTGAGCTACCAGCACATGTCGGGTCTGCGGGGCTGACAGACCCGACATGCGGGAGACCGTGGACCCGGTGCCGGCTCCGGCGGGCGTGCCCGCCGGAGCCGGCACCGCCCGCGGTGACATCTGCAACCCGGGGCCGCATCCGGTGACGGATGCGGCCCCCGGCCCGCTACAGGCTGGAAACACCCACATGGAAGACTTCGGACGGGAGGTGTTGGTGATGACGCTCGTCCGACCAGAGAATCCCCAGCAGGCGAGACTGGTCCGACTGCTACGCGACGACGGCCCCCGCTCCCGGGTGGAACTGGGTGACGTCCTGGGGTTGTCCCGCTCGACGCTCACCACCGAGTTGGATCGGCTCGTCACACGCAGGCTGGTCGAGACCGCCGGGCCGGCCGCCTCCCGGGGCGGGCGCCGGTCGTCGTTGCTGCGCCTGGCCAGCCGGGTGCGTTTCGCCAGCGTCGTCGTGGCGGCCGACCGGATCAACGTGGCGCTGACCGACGGTGAGCTCAACGTACTGGCCGAAACCGGTGAACCGGTGGACGTTCGGGGCGGACCGGAACCGGTGATCGCCCGAGCCGTCGAGTTGATCGAGAAGCTTCGCGCCGAACTCGGCGTCGCCGAACTCACCGGGGTCGGCGTCGCGCTGCCCGGGCCGGTCGACGGCGGCACCTCGGTCGCGCCGGCCGTGCTGCCCGGCTGGCAGCGCTTCCCGGTCCGCGACGCGTTCGCCACCGAGTTGGGCTGTCCGGCGCTGGTCGACAACGACGCGAACGTACTCGCCCTCGGTGAGCAGCACGCCGGCATCGGCCGGACCTTCGACGACTTCCTCTACCTGAAACTCGGCACGGCGATCGGCTGCGGCTTGGTGCTCAGCGGCTCGCTCTACCGGGGGGCGACGAGCAGCGCCGGCGACATCGCCCACCTGCCGCTCGGTGAGGACGGGCCGGTCTGCGCATGCGGCGAGTTCGGCTGCCTGGAGGCGTACTGCGGTGACGCGGGGCTGGTCCGGGCAGCGTCGGCGGCTGCCCGCGGTGGCCGGTCGGAGTTGCTGGCGGCCCGGCTGGCCGAGACGGGCACGCTCACCGTGCCGGACATCGCCGCCGCGGCAACCGCCGGTGATCCGGCCGCCCAGGCGCTGGTCCGCGACGCGGCCCGCCGGGTGGGGCGGGTGCTCGTCGGCCTGGTCAGCTTCTTCAATCCGGGCATCGTGGTGATCGGCGGGGCGCCGGACGGCCTCGGGCACGTCCTGCTCTCCGAGATCCGTGGCGTGGTCTACCGCCGGTCGGCACCGCTGGCCACCGGCACGATGCCGGTGGTCCTCTCCGACCTGGCCGACCGGGCCGCCCTGGTGGGTGCGGCCCGGTTGGCCAGCGATTACGTCTTCACTTTCGGCTGACGGCGCCAAGCACGGGGTTTCCGGCGGTACCGCAGCAGCGACCGGCCCGGAATCCGCGCTTCCCCGAAATCGCGCCGACCCGGCGTGTTCCCGCGAGCCACGAGTCGCCACGGTGGTCGGCGGGCATGCTTCCGCGAGGCCCGGTGGTCGCCGGGCCCCGCGGAGGGTTGGTTCAGTCCTTGCTGCTGAACGCCGCGTCGAAGGCGGCGGCGGGGGCGTCGAAGGCGAGCCGGCGGACGAACTGGAGCGCCTCCGGAGCGCCGACCAGGCGATCCATGCCGGCGTCCTCCCACTCGATCGAGATCGGCCCGTCGTAGCCGATCGCGTTGAGCGCCCGGAAGCAGTCCTCCCACGGCACGTCACCGTGGCCGGTGGAGACGAAGTCCCAGCCGCGACGCAGGTCGGCCCAGGGCAGGTGCGAGGCGAGCCGGCCGCGCCGGCCGTCGCCGGTACGCACCTTGGCGTCCTTGCAGTCGACGTGGTAGATCCGGTCGGCGAAGTCGAAGATGAAGTTGACCGGGTCCAGCTCCTGCCAGACGAAGTGCGACGGATCCCAGTTCAGGCCGAACGCGGGCCGGTGGTCGATCGCCTCCAGGGTCCGCTTGGTGGTGTAGTAGTCGTAGGCGATCTCGCTCGGGTGCACCTCGTGGGCGAACCGCACCCCCACCTCGTCGAAGACGTCGAGAATCGGATTCCACCGGTCGGCGAAGTCCTGGTAGCCGCGGTCGATCATCGACGGCGGCACCGGCGGGAACATCGCCAGGGTGTGCCAGATCGACGAGCCGGTGAAGCCGACGACGGTGTTGACGCCGAGCTTGGCCGCCGCACGGGCGGTGTCCTTGATCTCCTCGGCGGCCCGCTGACGTACCCCTTCAGGCTCACCGTCGCCCCAGATCCGGGCCGGCAGGATGCCCTGGTGCCGCTCGTCGATCGGGTGGTCGCAGACCGCCTGGCCGACCAGGTGGTTGGAGATCGTGAAGACCTGGAGGTTGTGCTTGGCCAGCGTCTCCCGCTTGCGGTCGACGTACGAGTCGTCGGCGAGGGCCTTGTCGACCTCGAAGTGGTCGCCCCAGCAGGCGAGTTCCAGGCCGTCGTAGCCCCACTCGGCGGCGAGCCGGCACACTTCGTCGAACGGAAGGTCGGCCCACTGGCCGGTGAACAGCGTGATCGGTCGCGCCATCTGTCCTTTTCCCCTGTCGTGGTGATGGGGATTCCGTACCTGCGTGACCGGGGCGAGGGATGCCGGATGCGGACGGCCGGTGATGGTGTGCCGGTGGGCGTGGTCACGCCTGGGGCCGACGGGTTGCGCCTCCCGTCGGCTCACCGGCCACCTCGCGGTCGCCGCCTTCACTCTAGGCCGGTCGCCCGCGACGCAAAAGGCCCTGGCGTTCGCCCGTGTTAAGAGGGGGCCCCTGTACCACGCCAGGCGTTAACAAGGGGCCCTTCCTTACTCGCTACGGGAGGATCCAGCGCTGGTTGGCGTTGGTGTGGCAGGTCCACAGGTGCACCGCCTGACCGTCGGTGGAGCTGTTGTTGGACACGTCCAGGCACTTGCCCGACTGCGGGTTACGCAAGGTGCCGTTCGACTGCGCGGCCCAGTTCTGTGCGCCGCCACCGTTGCACGTCCACAGCTGGATCTTCGTACCGTCCGCAGACGCGCCACCGCTCACGTCCAGGCACTTGCCCAACGCCCGGATCGTCGAGTTCGGCGTCACCGTCCAGGTCTGCGCGGCGCTGCCGTTGCAGGTGAAGATCTGGATCTGCGTGCCGTCCGCCGAGGAAGCGTTCCGCACGTCCAGGCACTTACCGGCCAGGCCGGTGATCGGACCGGTTCCGCCGGTCCCGCCGCTGCCCCGGATCAGGGTGAAGTCGTCGATGTCGAACAGGCCGGAACCGGAACCGGTGAAGGTCAGGTAGACGTTGTGGGTGCCGGACGGGACGTTGGACAGCGTGGTGCTGACATCGACGAAGGTGTTCCAGCTGCCGGTGTTCGGTGCCGCCACCGAGCCGAGCACGGTGCCCGTGGCCGAGCCGGTACGCACCTGGATGGTCCCGCCGGGACCGGCGGAGGCGATCCGGGCGCGCAGCGAGGTGACGCCGGTCAGGTCGAGATTGTGGTACGCCGCCCAGTCGCCCGGCTCGATGTAGCCCAGCACCTGGCCGCCGTTGGCGCCGGTCTTGCTGACCACGGTCACCCCGTTGGCCGAGTTGAACGCCTCGGCCTGCACCGTCGTGTTGCCGACCGGCGGCGGGTTCGAGCCGCCCAACTCCTTGATCCGGATGTTGCGGAACGAGACGTCGTCGCCGGTGCCGTGGTTCTGGATGCCGATGTGGCCGGCGAGCGAACGGACCGGGTCGGTGTTGGTGAAGTCATTGATCTTCGCCCCGTTCAGGAACACCTGTAGGCGCTCCCCCTCCACCAGCAGTTCGTAGGTGTTCCACTCCCCCGGCGGGTTCAGCGCCGCGTCGCGGGCGGCGAGGTCGGCGGACTTGAAGCCGTACACCGCGCCGGTGGTGCGGTCCGCGGCGTCGGTGGGGTCGATCTGCACCTCGTAGCCGTTGTTGACGGCCGAGTTCGGGTCGCTCGACGGCGGGAAGCCGATGAACACCCCCGAGTTGTCGTCACCGGCGAGCCGCCAGTCCAGCTTGAGCGAGTAGTTGGTGAACTCCTTCGCGCTGTACCAGTACAGGCCCATCCCGCCGACCGAGGTCAGGGTGGCGTCGGAGTTGGTGAAGCTGCCCGGCCCGGCCTGGGACCAGCCGGTGGTCGAGCCGTTGTAGAGCGTGGTGTAACCGGTCTCGGGGCGGCAGTCGGCCTTGGTGCGACCGGCCGCGTACCGGATGCCGCCGAGCAGGTGCGCCCGGAAGGTCGGCTCGGCGTACGACGCCTGGGTGTGCCCGGCCCCGGTGTAGAAGGACCGGCCTCCGGCGTACGTCTTGCACCAGGCGATCGGGTGGTCGGCCCCCATCACGCCACCGGAGTACGACGACTCGTCCAGGTTTGCCAGGATACGGGCGCCGGGACGGGGGTTGGCCTGGTAGTCGTACCACTCGTCGGTGCGGGTCCAGGTCTGCGGCAGGTGGGCGGTGGCCGCGTGGGCGCGGTTCTCCACCCGGACCGTGGCCTGCTGGATGGCCGGGTGGGAGCGGAAGTACGCCCCGACCAGGTTGCCGTAGAAGGACCAGCCGTACTCGGTGTCGGCGGCGGCGTGCACGCCCACGTAACCGCCACCGGCGCCGATGTACGACTCGAAGGCGGTCTGCTGGCTGGCGTTGAGCACGTCGCCGGTGGTGTTGAGGAAGATCACCGCCTCGTACTGGGCGAGGTTGCCGGTGGTGAAGACGGCGGCGTCCTCGGTGGCGGTGACCGTGAAGCTGTTGGCCGCGCCCAGGTCACGGATGGTCTGGGTGCCGACGGCGATGGAGTCGTGCCGGAAGCCCGCCGTCTTGGAGAAGACCAGCACGTCGTACGGGGTGTCGGCGGCGCTGGCCGGGGTGGCCGGGGTGGTGCAGGCGAGGACGGCGAGGGCCGCGGTGGCCACGCCGAGTACGGGTCGGAGCAGTCTGCGCATGTCGCTCTCCCAAACGATCATCGTGTCAGGAAGGGGCCCCTGTACAACGCGCTATGGGCCCCTTCCTTTCAGCTACGGAAGGATCCAGCGCTGGTTGGCGTTGGTGTGGCAGGTCCACAGGTGCACCGCCTGGCTGTCGGCCGGACTGTTGTCCGACACGTCCAGGCACTTGCCGGAGTTCTGATTGCGCAGCGTGCCGTTCGACTGCGCCGACCAGGCCTGGGCGCCGCTGCCGTTGCACGTCCACAACTGGATCTTCGTTCCGTCCGCCGTACCGGCGGCGCTGACGTCCAGGCACTTACCCAACGCCCGGATCGTCGAGTTCGGTGTCACGGACCAGGTCTGCGCGGCGGTGCCGTTGCAGGTGAAGATCTGGATCTGGGTGCCGTCGGCGGTCGCCGCGTTGCGTACGTCGAGGCACTTGCCGCCCAGGCCGGTGATCGGGCCGATCCGGTCGGTGCCACCGCTGCCCGTGGTCAGGGCGAACGAGTCCAGGTCGTAGAGGGCGCCGGTGCCCGAGCCGGCGAAGGTCAGGTAGAGCGTGGTGGTGCCGGTGGGCGGGGTGCTGATGCCGCCGGTGACCGTGGTGAAGGTGTCCCAGGCGCCGGTGACCGGGACGGTCGCCGAGCCGAGGACGGTGCCGGTGGCCGAACCGGCCCGCACCTGGAGGGTGCCACCGGAGCCGGCCGAGGAGACCCGGGCGCTGAACGAGGTGACGTTGCCCAGCCGGTACGGCTCGAACGCGATCCAGTCCCCGTTGTTGATGTTGCCGACGGTCTTGCCGCCCTCGGCGGTCGTCTTGTCGAAGGTGGCGACACCGGAGGCGGTCTTGAAGTGCTCCGCCTGCCGCTTGCGGGGCTGGAGGGTGTGCTGCGTGTGGGTGGTCAGGCCGCCGGCGTCGGTGTATTCGGCGTCGAAGATGCCGAAGATGTTGGCCGCCTCGTCGTGTTCACCGTCGACCGGCACGGCGATCGAGCCGGAACAGCCGTTCTGGGAGGTGATCTGGTGACCGTGGCTGTCGTGGCCCAGCACGTAGGTCATCTTGACCTTGGTGCAGTCGATGGTGCCGTCCTCCGGGTCGGTGACGGTGATGCTGAACGGCACGGTGTCGCCGAAGCTGAACAGTTGACCGTTGCCGGGGCTGTTGATGGTGACCGTCGGCGCGGTGTTGCCGACCCCGATCCGTACGCTCGCCGTGCCGGTGGCGCCCTGCGGGTCGCGTACGGTCAGCGTGGCGGTGTAGTTGCCGTTGGCGGTGTACGTCTTGCTCGGGTTGGCCGCCGTCGAGGTGCTGCCGTCACCGAAGGCCCACGAGTAGGTCAGCGCCCCGCCCTCCGGATCGGATGACCCGGCCGAGGAAAAGTTCACGGTCAACGGGGCGACCCCGGAGGTCTTGTCGGCCGAGGCCACCGCCGTCGGCGCCCGATTGCCGCCGCCGACGTAGTCGTACCGGTACAGGGCCGAGTTGTGGTCGCCGTTGAAGTAGCCGGTGCCGTAGTCCAGCACGTAGAGCGCGCCGTCGGGGCCGAATGCCAGGTCCATGACCTGTTTGCCGTTCCACGGGAAGGAGGCGTCGATGGTGCCCACCGAGCCGTCGGCGTTGACGTGGATCGGCTTGATCCAGCCTCGACCGAACTCACCGGCGAAGAACTGCCCGTCGAAGCTCTGCGGCCACTTCGTGGTCGACGTCGACGCGGCGTTGTAACGGTAGACCGGGCCGGCCATCGGCGACTCGGAGCCGCCGCCGAACTCCGGCGGGCTGCCGGCGTCTCCGGCGTACCGGATCCAGGCGGGTTTGGTCGCAGGCAGGGTGGTCAGGCCGGTGTTGCGGAACGAGTTGTTGGTGGCGCCCCCGGTGCAGTTGTACTTCGCCCCGGCGGTGTTGTTGGCGAAGTTCCATTCGGCGTACGTCTCGTTGGTGGTGTTGGTGCCGGTGCAGTACGGCCAGCCGTAGAAGCCGGGCCCGGTGATCCGGTTGAACTCGACCTGTCCGGAGGGGCCACGGGCGCTGGTGGAGCCGGCGTCCGGCCCGTAGTCGCCGACGTAGACGATGCCGGTGGCTTTGTCGACGCTCATCCGGAACGGGTTGCGCAACCCCATCGCGTAGATCTCCGGACGGGTGCCCGCCGTGCCGGGGGCGAACATGTTGCCGGCCGGGATGGAGTACGTCCCGTTGGCGTTGACCTTGATCCGGAGGATCTTGCCGCGCAGGTCGTTGGTGTTGGCCGCGCTGCGTTGCGCGTCGTACGCCGGGTTGCGGTTGGTCCGCTCGTCGATCGGGGCGTACCCGCCGGAGTCGAACGGGTTGGTGTCGTCGCCGGTGGAGAGGTAGAGGTTGCCGGCGGCGTCGAAGTCGATGTCGCCACCGACGTGGCAGCACATGCCCCGGTCGGCGGCGACGTCGAGGACGTCGACCCGGCTGGCCTGGTTGACGGTGAAGTCGGCGTTCAGGGTGAACCGGGAGAGCCGGTTGACGCCCTGCCAGGCGGAGAAGTTGGTGCCGGTGGCCGGTGCGTCGCCACCCGGGGTGGACAGCGGCGGCGCGTAGTAGAGGAAGATGTGCCGGTTGCTGGCGAAGTTGGGGTCGACGCCGACGCCCTGCAAGCCTTCCTCGTCGTGGGTGTAGACCGGGATCGTGCCGATCACCGTGGTGGTGTCGGCCGCGTCGGTGCGGCGCAGCGTGCCGTTGCGGGCGGTGTGCAGGACCGAACGGTCCGGCAGCACCGCGAGAGTCATCGGCTCGCCGACCTCGGCGACCCCCTTGGCGAGGGTGACCTGCTGGAAGTCGCTGGCGACGATGGGGTGGGCGCGGGCCGGGGTCGGGCCGCCGAGCGCGGTCGGACCGGTACCGAGGGCGACCGTGCCGACCGTGGCGACCAGGAGCAGCGTCGAGCCGGCGGAGAACCATCGTGCGGGGTGGCGGGTGCTGTCCGTTGTGGACATGTGAGGCTGTCCCTTCCTGACGGGTAAAGCCAGGCCGGGGCGCGCGCCGTCGCGCCGAGTGCCGTAGCCGGGGATGCCGTCGGCCGCCGGAAGTCGCGCCCGGTCGGCCGTGGCCGCCGATGGCCGGCGGGCCATGTGCTCGGCGGTCACCAGTGCCCCTGCCCACCTCGCACGGACGACCATGGCCGGGTGCCCCCGGTCGCGCGGTGGATGGAGAAGGGCCAGTCGGAGGGTTCCCGCGCCGCCGGTTCACCTCACCGAAACATTTCGGTACCGGCTACGACACTAAATGACATTCGTCTATGTGTCCATACCTTCCGCCGGGGATGCATGGACTTTCGTATATCTGATCAAAAGCTGGCGGGTCCCAGACGATCCGCCCGCAGGTCATAGGCGCCGGTCGATCGCCTGCACAGCCAGCGCGATCAGCGCCGCCCGACTCTCCGGCGGGACCGCGGTCTGCGCCAGGGCGGCCAGCGCGGTGTCGGCCCGGACCTGGATCATCTGCTCGATCTTGGTACGCGCGCCGGTGCTCTCGATGATCTCGCGCAGCTCGGCGGCGCCCTCGGCGTCCAGGTCGGGATTGCCGAACAGCTCCCGCAAGCGGGCACTCTGGGCCCGGTCGGCGGCATCGCGAGCCAACGCCATCATCACTGTCGGCTTGCCCTCGCGCAGGTCGTCGAGGATCGACTTGCCGGTGACCGCCGGATCGCCGAAGACCCCGAGCACGTCGTCGCGCAACTGGAAGGCGTCCCCCAACGGGTCGCCGAACTCGGCCAGCGCGGTGACCAGCCCCGGCGGCGCACCGGCCAGCGTGGCACCGATCTGCAACGGTCGGGTCACCGTGTACCGGGCCGCCTTCATCCGGATCACGGTGAGCGCGCTGGCCACCGAGCCGCCACCGACACCGGAGACCAGGTCGAGATACTCCCCCGCGATCACCTCCGTACGCATCAGCGAGAAGACCGCGTACCCCCGGTGCACCACCTCGGCGTCCAAGCCGCACTCGTGGAACATCTGATCCGACCAGGCGGCGCAGAGGTCACCGCAGAGCAGGGCGGTGTTGCGCCCGTACGCCTCGGGATCGCCGCGCCAGGAGGACCTGGCGTGCAGATCGGCGAAGATCCGGTGTACCGAGGGTTCACCCCGGCGCCGGTCACTGCCGTCGAGGATGTCGTCGTGGATCAGCGCGAAGGCGTGGAACAGCTCCAACGCGGCGGCGGCGACCACGATCGGGGTGCTGTCCGGGCCGCCGGCCGCCCGCCAGCCCCAGTAGCAGAACAGCGGTCGCAGCCGCTTGCCGCCGGCCAACACGAACCGGTGCAGCGTGGTGAAGACCCCGCGCGGGGCGCCGTCCGGCCAGTCCGGGTCCTGCCGGTCGAGGAAGGCGGTCAACTCCGCGTCGAACCGGGCCCGCAACTCGTCCGCGTCGGTGGCGGCAACCGTGACGGTCACGACGCCTCCAAGCCGGCCAGCTTGAGCAGCAGCCCCTTCACCTCCGTGGCGGCGATGCGTTCCCGTCCCACCGAAGGATCGGAGCAGAGCAGCACCGGCCCGTCCGCCGGGTCGGCCGGCAGCCGCCCGTGCGAACCCCGCACCGCCCGCGCCCCGGCATCCAGCCCGACCACGCTCATCAGGTACCGCATGCCCAGCTTCTTGCGCGCCAGCGCGACGGCGGCCCGCAGCTTCGCCGCGCCCGGGGCGGCCGGGTCGAAGAACAGCTCCGCCGGGTCGTACCCGGGTTTGCGGTGGATCTCGACCAGCCGGGCGAAGTCCGGTGCCCGCGCGTCGTCGAGCCAGTAGTAGTACGTGAACCAGGCGTCGGGCTCGGCCACCAGCACCAGCTCACCGGCGCGCGGGTGATCCAGCCCGTGCGCCGCCTTACCACCGGAGTCGAGCACCTCGGCCACCCCGGGCAGCCCGGCGCAGAGCTTCGCCACCGCCGGCACATCCGCCGGATCGCGTACGTAGACGTGGGCGACCTGGTGGTCGGCGACCGCGAACGCCCGTGACGTCCACGGGTCGAGGTACTCCATGCCGGCCTGGGTGTGCACCCGTAGCAGCCCCTCGGCGCGGAGCAGCCGGTTGACGTCGACGGGCCGGGAGACGTCGGTGATGCCGTACTCGGAGAGCACCACCACCGTCGTGTCCCGGGCCTGCGCGGCGTCCAGCAGCGGAGCGAGCACCCCGTCCAGCTCGGCTGCCGCCGCGCCGGCCTGCGGCGAGGACGGGCCGAAGCGTTGCAGGTCGTAGTCCAGGTGCGGCACGTAGACCAGGGTCAGGTCGGGTGACTGCGTCGCGAGGATCTGCTCGGCGGCCTGGCAGATCCACCTCGACGACGGCAGGCCCGCGCCCGGCCCCCAGTAGGTGAACAGCGGGAAGGTGCCCAACCGCGCGGTGAGGTCATCGTGCAGCTGCGGCGGATCGGTGTAGCAGTCCGGCTCCTTGCGGCCGTCGGCGTAGTAGACCGGGCGCGGGGTGACCGTCCAGTCGACGTCCGCGCCCATCGCGTACCACCAGCAGACGTTGGCCACCGTGTAGCCCGGTCGCACCCGGCGGGCCGCCTGCCAGAGCTTCTCCCCGCCGACCAGCGCGTTGTGCTGGCGCCAGAGCAGCACCTCACCGAGGTCGCGGAAGTACCAGCCGTTGCCGACGATTCCGTGCTCGGCGGGCAACGCGCCGGTGAGGAAGGTCGACTGCACCGAACAGGTCACCGCCGGCAGCACCGTACCCAGCTCGGCACGGAAACCGGCGTCGGCGACCGCGCGCAGCCTGGGCATGTGCGCCAGCAGCCGCGGGGTCAGCCCCACCACGTCCAACACCAGAAGCTTACGGCTCATGGAATTACCGCCTCTGTTCGCGACTGCGGGGCTCGCAAGACCGGCTCACTCCTCACGCTCACGGAATCACCGCCTCTGTTCGCGACTGCGGGGCTCGCAAGACCGGCTCACTCCTCGCGCTCACGGAATCACCGCCTCTGTTCGCGACTGCGGGGCTCGCAAGACCGGCTCACTCCTCACGCTCACGGGATCACCGCCGTTTCGGTCCGGGTCAACCCGAGGGCGACCAGTTCGTCGCGGGCGAAGGCCAGCTCGGCGGCGATCCCGGCGGCCAGCTCCGCGTCGTTGCCCGGGCGCCGCGCCGCCGGCAGCACCCCCCAGGTGTACGTCTCGACGTCGAGGTGGTCGCAGCCGGCGTCGGCACCGGCGAAGAGTGCGGCCAGCGCGGCGCGCAGCACCGGCAGGGTCGAGCCCAGCGGCGGTTCGGGCGGGGCGTGCAACGGCACGTGGTAGTGCACCCGCCACGGGCCGGGCAGCCCGGCGTCGAGGGCGAGATCCAGGTCGTCGGCGGCCCAACGGGGATCCGCCGGGTCGTGGGACCCGGCGCAGCCGCCGCTGCGGGTCTGGTGCAGGAAGCGCGGTTCGACCCAGCGGCGCAGCGCGGCCGGGTCACCGGTCGGGTCGGCCGCTTCCAGCGCGGCGGACACCTGCACCTTCACCACCGGCAGGCCGGCCGTGGCCAGCCGGTCGAGGGCGGCAACCGGCTCCTCCCAGCCGCAGGCGAGATGGGCGAGATCGAGGCAGACGCCGAGCCGCTCGGCGTCTGTCCCGGACAGTGCCGTCACGGCCTGCGCGCTGCTCTCCACCACGCAGCCGGGCTCCGGTTCGAAGCCGACCCGGATCGGGCGGCCGGTGTCCCGCTCGACAGCGGCCAGCCCGGCGGCGAGTTGGTCGAGACGGCGGCGGGCGGCGGCGGCTCGGGTGCTGTCCCAGGGCGTGCGCCAGGCCAGCGGCAGGGTGGAGATCGAGCCACGGGCGGCGTCGTCGGGCAACAGGTCGGCCAGCACCCGGGCCAGGTCCAGGGTGTAGTCCAGTCGCTGCTGCGTGGTCCAGTCCGGCTGGTAGACCGCTCCCTTGACCACGGGCGCCTGGAAGGCGGCGTACGGGAAACCGTTGAGGGTGACCACTTCCAGCCCGCGTACGGTCAGCTCGGTGCGCAACCGGCGACGGGCGTCCGCGTCGGCGGCCAGTTCCGCGGCGACCGGCGCGGCCAGCCACAGGCCCAGCCCGAGCAGGTCGGCGCCGAGCGCCGTACGGACCGGCACCGCGTAACGGTCGAGTTGGGCGAGGATGCCGGCGAGGTCCTCGGCGGGGTGCACGTTGGTGCAGTAGCCGAGGTGGATGGTGCGCCCGCCGGCATGTCGTAGTCGCATCAGCTGCCGCCGCGCAGGATCGAGTTGCCGGCGAAGGTGGAATCCGCGGCATCCTCGTCGCGCAGGTCGAGCCGGCCCGACTGCCCGTAGAACTCGACCGGGTTACGCCAGAGCACCCGGTCGACATCATCGTCGGTGAACCCGGCAGCCAGCATCGCCTCGCCGGTGGCCCGGGTGAGCAGTGGATCCGAGCGCCCCCAGTCGGCGGCGGAGTTGACCAGCATCCGCTCGGTGCCGTACGTCTTGAGCAGTTCGACCATCCGGGGCGGGGACATCTTGGTGTCCGGATAGATCGAGAAGCCGAGCCAGCAGCCGGTGTCCCGGACCTGTTTCACGGTCACCTCGTTGAGGTGGTCGACCACCACGCGCCCCGGTTCGATGCCGGACTCGGCGACCACGGCCAGGGTGCGGTCGACACCGCGGGCCTTGTCCCGGTGCGGGGTGTGCACCAGCGCCGGCAGGTCGTGCGCCACCGCCAGGGCGAGCTGGGCGGCGAAGGCGGCGTCCTCCTCCGGCGTCATCGAGTCGTACCCGATCTCACCGACCGCGACCACGCCGTCCTTCTCCAGGTAGCGCGGCAGCACGTCGAGCACCGGCCGGCAGCGCGGGTCGTTGGCCTCCTTGGGGTTGAGCGCGACGGTGGCGTGGTGGCGTATCCCGAACTGTCCGGCCCGGAACGGTTCCCAGCCGACCAACGAGTCGAAGTAGTCGGTGAACGATCCGACGTTGGTGCGTGGTTGGCCCAGCCAGAACGCCGGCTCCACGATCGCCTGCACGCCTGCGGCGGCCATCCGCTCGTAGTCGTCGGTGGTCCGCGACGTCATGTGGATGTGCGGGTCGAAGATGCGCATCACGCCTCCCTGTGGTGCGGTTGGCTGCCGGCGGTCAGCCGGTCCAGCAGCGCGGTGGCGTCCTCGGGCATGCTCCGGCCGGCAGCCTGCCGTTCGGCGGCGAGCCCGGCGAGCATCACCGCCAGTTCCCCGTCGGCGCGGGCGTCGAGGTCGGCCACCACGGCCAGCGGTACGCCGGTGAAGACGCACTTGAGCACCGCCTGCCGCCAGGTCGGGGCGTCGAGGTACGCCGCGTACGGGCCGAGGGCTGCGGCGACCAGCCGGGTGTCGTTGGTACGCAGTGCGTCGTGCAGCAGCGGCACCCCGGCCGCGCCGATCGGCAGCAGCGGCAGCGCCTTGAGCACGGCCCGCTTCTCGGCGGCGTCCCCGGTGCGGTACAGCGCTTCGGCCTGCGCGGCGTGCTCAGCCGGCAGGTTGGCCAGCAGCAGCGCGCGGGCCGCCTCGTCGGCGGTCCAGCCGGGCAGATCGGGCAGCTCGGCCCGGCCGCAACGCCGGCCGACCGCCGGGAAGAACCTCGTGATCGCCGACGGCTGCGCCGCGACGCCGTGCAGGGCCGCCACCAGCCAGTCCGGGTCAGGTATGCCCCGCAGGGCCGCCCGCAGGTCGTCCGATCTCATCGCCGTCCTCCTCTCAACACCGTTTCGCCGGAACTGCGTGATCAGATCGGCCTTGATACCGCCGTTGCGGCGCAACGGTGTCGGCCTTCGGGTCGCGACCAGGCGACTCGCCGCCGGCCGCCGTGCACAGGAAATCCAGCGAGCGGGCGGCCACGGCCGGGGCGGCGTGCGAGTGGCGGGGCAGCTCGACCGCGACCAGGCCCCGGTAGCCGACCTCGCGCAGTGCGGCCAGCACCGGCGGGAAGTCGATCTCGCCCTCGCCGAACTCCAGATGCTCGTGCACTCCGCGCCGCATGTCGTCGATCTGCACGTTGACCAGGTGCGCGCCGACGTCCCGCACGCAGTCGGGCACCGGCAACGGCTCAAGGCAGCGACAGTGCCCGATGTCGAGGGTGATGCCGAGACATCCCGGTGCGCCGAGCGCCGCGTGGAGCCGACGCCAGCCGGCGATGTCCTCGACCAGCATGCCCGGCTCGGGCTCGAAGCCCAGGGTCACCCCGGCGCGGTCGGCGGCCTCGACCACGGGGGCGCAGCCGGCCAGCAAGCGGTCCCAGGCCAGCGCCGTCGGGACCGCTTCGGGGCGTACCCCGGCCCAGAAGGAGACCGCCTCGGCACCGAGGTCGGCGCCGATCGCCACGGCCCGGCGCAGGAACTCCACCCGCAGGGCGGCATCGTCGTGCAGCAGCGTCGGGGCGTGCTTGTGCCACGGGTCGAGCAGGTACCGGGCCCCGGTCTCGATCACCACGGCGAGGCCGAGCTCGGTCAGCCTCCGCCGGACGGCCTCGACCCGACGGGCCAGTTCCGGCGCGAAGGGATCGAGGTGGTCGTGGTCCAGGGTGAGCGCGACGCCGACGTAACCGAGGTCGGCGATGACCGCCAGGGCATCGGCCAGCCGGTGGTTGGCGAAGCCGTTGGTGCCGTATCCGAAGCGCAGGCCGCCGGGACCCGCGCCGGGGGTGCCGGAGTTCGCAGCGTCGGTCATGTCGGGGAGACCTTCCGGGCCAGACGCCGAGCCAACGGTGCCGCCGCCGCCACCGCCAGCCCGAGCAGGCCGGCGCCGGCCCGCGCGGTCAACGCACCCTGCAGGGCGGGCAGACCGGTGATGCCGGCACCGACCGCCGCCCGGACCCGCCCGGCGGTGGGCTTGGTGACCACCCGCGCCTGCGCCGCGCCGTAGCGGGCGGCGTACCACCCGGCGAGGACGGCCGGCAGCGCCGTTGCGGCTGCGCCGACCGCACGACGACCGGCTCCGGGACGCCCTCCGGCCACGGACGGGCGGCCAGCCTCGCCGGTCGGTCGCGGGTCGGCGGCGTTCGGGGCCGGAGTCCTGGCCGTACCGTCGTGCCGGGACGCGGCGGCCGGCGGGCGCGAGCGTCGGCGCGGCATCACGGGTGCCGCGACGCTCGCCGCGACCAAGGCGGTGCCGACGAGGGTACGCAGTGGCAACACGGAGTCGGCGCCGTCGACCTCGCGCCGGGAGAGGGCGGTCACGGTCCAGGTGTGCGCGGCCACCGTCACCGCCGCCGGAAGTGCCCGGATCGGGCGGCCACCGGCGGCGCCGAGCAGCACGTCCAGCCCTCGGCAGGCGGCCATCACGGCCGGGCCGGCAGCGGTGTTCTTGGCCAGGAGGTCGTACCCCCAGATGGTGCCGGCCAGCGGCACCGCGACGGCGGCGGCGCGGCGCCCTCCGGCGGCGGCGGCGAGCCCGACGCCCGCGGCGGTGAGGCCGGCGGCGAGGCCGACCGCCAGGGCGGGGCTGACCCGTCCGCTGGGGATGGGCCGCTCCGGGCGCTCGACCGCGTCCAGCCGCCGGTCGGCCCAGTCGTTGGCGGCCATGCCGGCCCAGTAGAGCAGCACCGACGCGGTCGCCAGAGCCGGCGTACGCGGGCCGAGTGCCCCTGCGGCGGCGGCGCCGGCGACCACGTCACCCGGCACCGAGAGAGCGGCCGGAGCCCGGACCAGTTCGACGAGGTCAGCCACGCGGGTCATCGGTGCCTCCGGTGTGCAGCCGGTGGGCGAACTCGCACAGTCGGGTCCACTGCTCGGCCAGGGAGTGCGTACCGCTGCCGACCGGGTCCTTGAAGAAGAACGCCAGCTCGGTCAGGGGCCCGGTACGGCCGGCGGCGTGCGCGGCGGCGGTGAGCCGGGCCAGGTCGAGCACGAGCGGAGCGGCCAGTGCCGAGTCGCAGCCGTGCCAGGTGAACTCCAGCCGCATCCCGGTGCCCAGGAAACCGGCGAAGGTGATCAGATCCCAGGCGGTCTTGAAGTCGCCGAGTTCCTCGACGTAATCGATGCGGGTGTCGCCCTGCGGCAGGTAGCCGAGCGTCTCGGCGAGCACCCGCTGCTTGCTGCGTACCTTGGCGGCGTTGGCGGCCGGGTCGGCCAGGGTGGCCCCGTCGCCCCCGCCCAGCAGGTTGGTGCCGGACCAGGAGCGCACCTGCAGGTTACGCATCGCGAACATCGGAGCCAGCACGGACTTGAGCAGGGTCTCCCCGGTCTTGCCGTCGTGCCCGGCGTACGGCACCCGGTGGCGCTCGGCCAACACGCCCAGCGCCGGCAGCCGCAGCCCGGTCGACGGGGTGAAGTCGACGTACGCGCAGCCCGCCGTCACGGCCGCGTACGCGTAGAGCGAGCTGGGCGGCAACACCTCGTCGGGGCCGGTGAGGGCGGCGCTCAGCGCGGCCGGGTCGGCGTGTGCCGGATGCGGTTCGGGGGCCGGTTCGGTGGCCGCCACATTGACCACCACGACCCGGGCGAGCCGGTGCCGGTCGCGGAACTCGGTGAGGTCGCGGATCATCGTGGCGGCCCGGTCTGCCTGGCTGCCGCCGGTCGGCGCGGGACGCAGTTCCTGGTCGACCGCGGCGAGTTCCTCGGGCAGCGCGGCGACCAGGCGAGCGGGCAGTACGCCGGCGGTGGCGAGCGCCTCGGCGCGCTTGGCCAGCGGGGTGGCGGCCACGTCGTGCCCGCCGAAGACCAGGTCGGAGAAGGCCGGCAGGGCGGGGCCGCGTACCGCGGGCAGCTCGGTGACGCACCCGGTCGGTGCGGTCAGCCCGGCCCGCAGGGCGAGCGCCCCCACGATGCTGGTGGTCGCGACCGAGCCGCGCGCCCCCACCAGCCAGACACCCGTACGCATGGCGCTCCTTCCCGGTCGGGGAAAACCGGCCTGCATAGAACTACATGGATATCAGAAGATCGTTCCGAAAGATACCGTTTGGGATGTTGCGCCCCGTCCGCCGTCCACTCCGACACCAGTCACCGGGCCGGCGCCGACGTCGGCGGCGTCACCGCCGGACCGGCGACCCGGAGCGGTACGGACGGACGGGGCTGGCAGGCAGCGGCGGTCGGCGTCTCTCCGCTGTCTACCCGCATCCGGCCGACCGCATGGCGGCGCGACCAGCCGGACGACGACTCGAATTCCTGGGTGGATGTGCCACCCGGGCGGATCCCCGGGCGTGCGATGGCGACGGGGTCACCGGGCGGCGGCCCTCCGGTGTGGCCGGGGAATCCCGGTCCGGCCGCACCGGAGGAACCGCATTGCTCGTGCCACGGGACCGGGCGGCCCCGGGGCACTACCTCTGGCACCCGACCCGTACCTGCCGCGGGGCGCAACCGCAGCCGACCCTCGCCGGTCGAGTACCGGAGGTGGCTCAGGCGGTGGCCGTCGCCAGCGCCGGCTCCACCACGGTCCACGAGGACCCCAGCTCGGCCGACCGGACCACCGCGTCCAGCACCAGTTGCACCTGCAACGCCTCGGCGAAGGACGGACTCGGGTCGACCCCGGTCGCCACCGCCTCGATGAAGTCGCGCATCTGGTGGGTGAAGGAGTGCTCGTACCCGATGATGTGGCCCGGCGGCCACCAGGCCGACAGGTACGGGTGCTCGCCCTCGGTCACCAGGATCCGGCTGAAGCCCTGCTCGGCGGCGGGTCGCGTCGCGTCGTAGTACTCCAGCTCGTTGAGTCGCTCCAGGTCGAAGGCGACGGTGCCCAGCGACCCGTTGATCTCCACTCGGAGCGCGTTCTTGCGTCCGGTGGCGAACCGGGTCGCCTCGTACGTCGCCAACGCCCCGCCGTTCAGGCGGGCGACGAAGATCGCCGCGTCGTCGACGGTGACCGGTCCGGTGGCGACGCTGCCCCCGTCGGTCTGCGCCGCCAACCCGCTGGACTCGCTCGGCAGCGGCCGTTCCTTGACGAACGTCTCCGTCACCGCGCTGACACCGCTGATCTGTTGACCGGTGACGTACTGGGTGAGGTCGATGATGTGCGCACCGATGTCACCCAGCGCGCCGGAGCCCGACACCTCCTTACGCAGCCGCCAGACCAGCGGGAACTGCGGGTCCACGATCCAGTCCTGCAGGTAGGTGGCCCGCACGTGCCGGATCTCGCCGAGCCGCCCGTCGGCGACCAGTTGGCGCATCAGCGCCACCGCGGGCACCCGCCGGTAGTTGAACCCGCACATCGAGCGCGCCCCGCCGGCGCGGGCGGTGGCCGCCGCAGCGGCCATCTCCTGCGCCTCGGCGACCGTGTTGGCCAGCGGCTTCTCGCACAGTACGTGCTTGCCGGCGGCCAGCGCGGCCAGCGCGATCTCGGCGTGGCTGTCACCCGGTGTGCAGATGTCCACCACGTCGATGTCTGGTCGGGCTACCAGCTCCCGCCAGTCCGTGGTGTGCTCGTCCCAGCCGAGCCGGTCGGCGGCCTCGGCCACCTTCCCGGCGTCCCGGCCGCAGATGAGCGCCATCCGGGCCCGCGCCGGCAGGTCGAACACCCGGTTCACGGTGCGCCACGCCTGTGAGTGCGCGGCACCCATGAACGCGTAGCCGACCATGCCGACCCGCAGTTCGTTGTCGTTCGTGGACAAGGTTGGGTCTCCCCCCGGTCGTGTCAGAACCCGAGCTTGAGGTAGTTGCTCGCGTTCTCCTTGGTGATCGTTTCGGAGGCGAGGATGATCTCCTTGGGCACCTGGAGCTCCACCAGGTCGGACATGCCCCGCTCCTGGCCGATCAGCCGGGCCAGCGAGATGGCCGACGAGGCCATCGACGGGCTGTAGGTCACCGTCGCCTTGAGCACGGTGTTGTCGGCCTGGATGTCCTCCATCGCCTTCTTCGAGCCGGCACCGCCGACCATGAAGAACTCGCTGCGGTTGGCCTGGCTGATCGCCGCCAGGACACCGATGCCCTGGTCGTCGTCGTGGTTCCAGATCGCGTCGATCTTCGGCAGGGCCTGGAGCAGCTGGCTCGTCTCCTGCTGGCCGGAGTCGACGGTGAACCGGGCCGCCCGCCGGTTTGCCACCTTGAAGCCGTGCTGGGCCAGGGTGTCGTTGAAGCCCTGCGTACGTTCCTGGGTCAGCTCCAGCTCGTCCATGCCGGCGATCTCGGCGATCACCGGGTTGCTCACGCCCTTGGCCTTGAGCTGCTCGACGATGAAGGTGGCGGCGGAGACGCCCATGCCGTAGTTGTCGCCCTTGATCTGCAACCGGTACGCCTTGGCGTCCGGGAAGGCGCGGTCCAGGTTGACCACCGGAATGCCGGCCTGCATCGCCTCCAGGCCGAACGAGTTGAGCTCTTTGCCGTCGTGCGGCAGCAGCACGATCACGTCGGGCTTCTGCGAGATCAGCGTGGACAGCGCCGCCCGCTGGGCCGCCGCGTCCGCGCCGGCCTCGACCGTCTTGAACTCCACGTCGGAGTACGCGGCGGCCTGCGCCTTGGCGTTGTTGGTGATCGCGGCGATCCAGCCGTGGTCGGCGGCCGGTGCGGAGAAGCCGATGGTCACCTTCTTGCCGGGCTCGGCGTTGCCGCCGCCCTCGGCGGCCTTGGTCTGCGCCTCGGTCGGCGTGGCCTGCTCGTTGCTGGTGCAGCCGGCAAGCAGTACGCCGGCCCCGACGGCCGCCCCGCCGAAAAGCAGCCGGCGACGACTGTGCTGGGTCATCACGACCTCCTGGTTATCTGTGGTGGAGAGGGATGTTGGGTGTGCGAGGTCCGGCCACCGTCGATGCGCCGGTGGCCTGGTTTGTGTGCAGTGGTCAGCTGGTGGTCAGCCGGTTGTTGCGGCGGAAGAACTGGGAGAGGCTGCCGAACTGAACCTGCTGGATCAGGACGGCGGCGACGATGATGCCGCCCTTGACCATGTTCTGGGCCTCGGTGGAGAGACCGTTGATGGCGAAGAGGTTGGTGATGGTGGCGAAGATGATCACACCGAGCAGGGAGCCGACGATGGTGCCCCGCCCGCCGCTGAGCAGCGTGCCACCGATGATCACGGCGGCGATCGCGTCCAGCTCGTAGAGGTTCGCCATCGCCGCCTGGGCCGAGGTGGCCTGGGCGGTGAGCATGATGGCGGCGATACCGCAGCACAGTCCGGACAGCACGTAGAGCAGCAGGGTGTGCAGCTTGACGTTGATGCCGGCCAGTCGGGCGGCCTCCGGGTTGCCACCGACGGCGACCGTACGCCGGCCGAAGGTGGTGCGGTTGAGCAGCACCCAACCGGCGATGACCACCGCGGCCAGGATGTAGACCAGCAGCGGGATGCCGAGCAGGCTGTTGCTGGCGATGCCGTTGATGGTGCTGTTCTGCGAGATCTGGGTCTGCTTGTCGGAGATCTCGGCGGCCAGTCCCCGGGCCGCCACCAGCATGGCCAGCGTGGCGATGAACGGCACCAGTCGCCCGTACGCGATCAGGGCGCCGTTGACCAGGCCGACCGCCATCCCGACGACGATCGCGGTGAAGATCATGCCGCCGGCACCGAAGTTCTGCGTGGCGATCGTGGTGCACCAGACGCCGGCCAGCGCGACGATCGCGCCGACGGAGAGGTCGATGCCGCCACCGATGATGACGAAGGTCATCCCGACGGTGACCACGCCGACCACCGAGGCCAGCTTGAGGATGCTGAGCATGTTCGCCCAGACCCAGTCCGGGTTGGAGTAGAGGTCCGAGCGGGTCGCCGCACCGATCACGAACAGGATCAGCAGCACCCCGATCAGGGCGAGGTTGCGCCGGGCACCCTCACCGCCGTCGCCGTGCCACCAGGACAGCCGCCGGGTGCCGGCCGATGCCCGATGCCCGGCCGCCTCGGTCTCGGCCGGGTCCACCGGCGGTGACTGCGCCGGCAGTTTGGTCGTGGGCGGACTATCGGTCATGCCGCTGTGCCTTCCATCAGGGACCCCGACATCACGAGGTCGAGCACGGTGGATTCGTCGAGTTCGTCGGCGGGAGCCGTACGCACGACCCGTCCCTCCCGCATCACCAGCACCCGGTCGGCCAGGCCGAGCACCTCGGGCACCTCGCTGGAGACCAGCAGCACCCCGACGCCCTGCGCGGCGAGTTCCCGGATCACCTGGTACAGCTCGGCCCGGGCGCCCACGTCCACGCCCCGGGTGGGTTCGTCCAGCAGCAGCAGCCGGGTGCCGCCGAGCAGCCAGCGTCCCACCACGACCTTCTGCTGGTTGCCGCCGGACAACGTCCGCACCGGTCGGCTCACGTCGCGTGGCCGCATCTCCAGACTCTCGGCGATCCGGTCCGCCTCGGCCCGTTCCTTGCCGACGTCGGTGAAGCCGAGTCGGGCGTAGCGGGCGAACGTGGCCAGCGTGACGTTGCGGTAGATCGGCTCACCGAGCAGCAGCGCCTGGCTCTTGCGCTCCTCCGGGGCCATGCCCATGCCGGCCCGCACCGCCGCTCCGACGCTGCCGGGACGTAGGCGTCGACCGGCCATCCGGACGGTGCCGGTCTCGGCCCGGCGGGCACCGTAGATGGTCTCCAGCACCTCCGAGCGACCGGAGCCGACCAGCCCGGCGATGCCGACGATCTCGCCGGCCGCGACGGTGAGCGAGACGTCGGCGAACTCGCCGGGTCGGGTCAGCCCGTCGACTTCGAGCAGTTTCTCGCCGACCGTGCCTGCGGCGGGACGCTCCGGGAAGACGTACTCGATGCTGCGACCGGTCATCCGGGAGACCAGGTCCCGGGTCGGGGTGTCGCGGGCCGGGAGGTTGGCCGCGGTGGTCCGGCCGTCCTTGAGTACGGTCACCCGGTCGCCGATCTCGCGGATCTCCTCCAGCCGGTGCGAGATGTAGATGACCGCGATGCCCTGTACGGTCAGCTCGCGGATGATCCGGAAAAGGTTGTCGACCTCGTCGTGGGCGAGCACCGCGCTCGGTTCGTCCATGATGATCAGTCGGGCCTCGTGGGAGAGCGCCCGGGCCATGCTGACCACCTGCTTGCCGGCCGCCGGCAGCGCCCGGACCATCCGGCCGGGTGGGATCTCGGCGTGCCCGAGCCGGCCGAGGATCTGCCGGGTACGACGGGCGATGTGCCCTCGACGGATGAAGCCGAAGGTGCGTGGCTCGTGGCCGAGGAAGGCGTTCTCGGCCACCGAGAGGTCCTCGACCAGGTCCAACTCCTGGTAGATGGTGGCGATGCCGGCGCGCATGGCGGCCTGCGGATTGGCGAAGTTGACCGGCTGGCCACGCCACTCGACCAGCCCCGAGTCGGGCCGGTGCACCCCGGCGAGCACCTTGATCAGGGTGGACTTGCCGGCACCGTTCTGCCCGAGCAGGCAGTGCACCTCGCCCGCGCGCACCTCCAACTGCACCCCGTCGAGAGCGCGTACGCCGGGGAAGGTCTTCACCACGTCGGACAGTCGCAGCACCACCTCACCGGCGACGGCGTCGGCCGGTGCCTCGACCAGGGGACGTCCGGTTTCGCTCATGCCGGCTCTCCGCTCCACTGCGTGCGTTGACGGTTCCACTGCTCCGTTGGCTGACGGGGGTTCACGTCGCCTCCCGGAAGGCCAGGTCGCTGGCGAGCACGGCGGCACCGGCGACACCGGCTCGCGGCCCCAGTTCGGAGAGCACCACCGGGAGGTTGCCCGTGGCCAGCGGCAGCGAGCGGCGGTAGACCACGCTGCGGATCTCGGCGAGCAGTACGTGCCCGAGTTGGGCGAGCCCACCACCGATCACGATCATCGACGGGTTGGTGAAGCTGACCAGTCCGGCGAGGACGCCGCCCACCCGCCGACCGCCCTCGCGGATGAGCTGGATGCAGGTGACGTCGCCCTCCACCGCACCGGCCGCCACGTCCAACGCGGTGACCGTGCCGTTGGCGCTCAACCGTTCGGCCAGCGCGGGTGAGGCGCCGGTACGCGCCGTGGCGGTGGCGTCCTTGGCGAGTGCGGCACCGCTGAACATCGCCTCCAGGCACCCGGCGTTGCCGCAGGAACAGATCGGACCGTGCGGGTCGACCTGGATGTGGCCGATGTCCCCGGCGCAGCCGTCGGTGCCCCGGTAGACGTCGCCGCTGAGGTAGATGCCGCAGCCAATGCCGGTGCCGATCTTGACGAACAGGAAGTCGTCGACCGAGTGGGCGACCCCGCCGTGCCGCTCACCGATCGCCATGATGTTGACGTCGTTGTCGACCACGGCCGGGCAGCTGTGCTCTCGGGTGAGCAGCTCACGGACGGGAAAACGATCCCAGCCGGGCATGATCGGCGGGGACACCGGCACCCCGTCACGGAAGCTGACCGGGCCCGGTACCCCGATCCCGACCGCGTCCAGCCGGTCGTAGGCGCCGTCCACCCTGGCCTTGTGCAGCAGTTCGTTGACCCGCTGGAGAGTTGCCTTGGGGCCGGACCGGATGTCGGCCGACTCCGCGTACGCGGCGACAGGTTCGAGCCGGCCGTTGACGACCTCGACGTCGATGGAGCTCGCGCCCAGGTCCACAGCGGCGAAACGCAGGTGTGGGCTGAGTTCGACCAGTGTGGAACGGCGCCCGCCCCGGGAGGCGGCCTTGCCGGCCTCCGCGACGAACCCGAGGGCGACCAACCGTTCCAGCTCGGTGAGCAGCCGAGGGCGGGGCATCTGTAGTCGGTCGGCGAGTTCGGCGCGCGACAGCGCCCCCTCGTCACGGAGCAACCGCAGCAACCGTACGTGCAGGGCGTCGGCGGTGTGCACGGCTCACCTCTCCACCGGACTCGTTCACGTCGATGAAATAGCGACGTGTAGTGCCCGACACAGTAGGAGCCTTCGGTGCACGGTGTCCAGACCTTAGAGCGGATCTGGACCAACTTTTGTTGGATCTAGCAAAAGCTACCGCAGCCGACGACCGATCGGCTTTCCGCAGGTCAGAAGGGCTTCGGAGAGTCATCTTTCGGGCGCAATTTGCGATCATCACGCAGCTCGACGTACGGCTCCCGGTCGACCGGGCGCAGGCCGCCGGCGATCGCCCGGCTACGGGCCAACTCGGCGTCGAACTCCGCGCCGAGCAGGATCGCGACGTTGCTCAGCCAGAGCCAGACCAAGAAGATGATCACTCCGGCGAGCGCCCCGTAGGTCTTGTTGTAGGAGCCGAAGTTCGCCACGTAGAGCGCGAACGCCCCGGAGACCAGCAGCCAGAGCAGCACGGCCAACACCCCGCCCGGACTCACCCACCGGAAGCCTCCCTGCCGCGCGTTCGGCGAGGCCCAGTACAGGATGGCGAACATCAGGCTGACCAGCACCAGCAGCACCGGCCACTTGGCGACGTCCCAGACCAGCACCGCGGTCCGGCCGACACCCAAGGCCGAGCCGACGTGCTCGGCGAACCGCCCGGTGAAGACCACGATCACCGCGCTGACCAGCAGCAGCACACCGATCACCGCGGTCACCGCGACCCGGGTCGGCAGGGTCTTCCAGATCGGCCGCCCCTCCGGCACGTCGTAGATCGTGTTGGCGGCACGCATGAATGCCGCCACGTAGCCGGAGGCCGACCAGAAGGCGGCCAGCAGACCGACGATCGCGGCGAGACCGGCCAGCCCGCCGTTGTCCTGCGCCTGACCGATGGCGGCGTCGATGATCTGGCGGATGTTCTGCTCCGGCACCGCCTGGTCGACAGTGTCCCGGACCCCCTCGGTCGCCGCCGGGCCGAGCAGACCGAGCAGCGAGACCAGCACCAGCAGGCCGGGGAAGATGGACAGCACCCCGTAGTAGGTCAGGGCCGCCGCCCAGTCGGTCAGCCGGTCGTCGCCGAACTCCCGCACCGTCCGACGCAGCGCCGCCACCCATTCGCTCCGGGACAGGTGCGTCGGCCGGCTCGGCTCGTCGCGGCCCGGCCGGGCCTCCTCGTCGTACGCGGGGCCGACCGGCCGACCGGAGCCACGCCCGTCCGGGCCGGGTGAATTCTCGGAGGCCATCGCCGCTCCTCAACTCGGGGGTCGCCGCCCACGACATGCCCGGTCACCGGCGTCGACTAACCCCTGGTCGGCGGCGGCTCACGTCGACCCGATCCCGGGCTTCCGCCCAACCACTCTCCGTCACCTGACACACGGAGCGTGACCGTGGGCACGACTTTTTCGCACTGAACCGGGCGGCACCGGACCCACGAGCACCAGAAACCGGGCAGTCTCCTGCCGCCCGGAACGGCACACCGGCGAACGCATCCAGCGCAGACCCGACGATCGCGAAATCTATTCCGAAACACTCGACCCATACGGGGATTAATACAAATCGAAAGTCACTCAGGGAAACGATGATCGACAATGTTCCCAATGCAGGAACCATTCGCGTATCGTCCCCCCTCGTATCGGCAATCCGATTCACCGATGATTCCGGACCCGAGTCGGAACCCGCCGTCGTCCCCGTCGCGGAAGCCGACCCGGACGCCGAGCCGGGCACGGGTCCGACCGCCTCCGCCTCATCCCGACCGGGCAGTGCACCGCCGGGCACCGCGCCGGATCCGCACGAGTTGGCCGCCCGGTTCGAGGACGAGAAAACCCGCACGGACCCTGTCCGGTCCGGTCGCCGTCGTCCTGACCGTCGCGACCGTCGCCATCGCCCTGCTCGCACTCTGGCAGGTGTTCCGGCCGCTCGCCCAAGGCAGCAAGTACTACCTGATCTATCTCCTGGCCGGCATACTCCCGCTGGTCAATCGCGCGCAACTACGACCGCCAGTCCGCCGCCACCACCGCCCCCATCCCCCTGCACCCCGGCGCCGCCCGCTACTACCAAGGCGCCTGACCGCAGCTGCGCTCCGATCTTGGTACGGAGATGCCCCTCAGAGGGCGCTTTCGTACCAAGATCCGGCGGCTGTCCACAGGGGCAGCGCGAGGGGGTCGCGGTGGGCAGGGTAGTGGTATGGGGAGGCGCGATATGCAGCTGGCTAGGGGCGGGGCGATCGGGGCGGGGCGGAAGGCCGGATTCGGGCAGGAGTTGCCGGGGATGACGCCGACGAGCTGACCTGGTTGTCGTGCCAGCAGGAGCAGGTGCTCAGCCTCGACCAGGCCCGCCGGCACCTCTCACCGAAGACGATCCGGCACCGCGTCAGCTCAGGTCGCTGGCGGCAGGTGCATCGCGCCGTGTACGTCACGCACAACGGTCCGATCGTGGCCCGGCAACTGCCGTGGATCGGGGTGCTGTCCGCCGGACCGGCGGCGGTGCTCGGTGGGCTCAGCGCGGCCCACGCGTGGGGCCTGCGCAGGTACGACGACGGATTCGTGCACATCCTGCTGCCGGCCGGGCGCCGGGTGCGTTCGCTGCCGCCAGGGGTCCGGGTGCACCGCACCACCCTGCTGCCCGAGTCGGACATCCTCACCGTGGGTCGGCCGCGCCGCACGAGGCCAGCCCGGTCACTGGTGGACGCGGCGCAATGGGCGCCGAGCGACGAGGAGGCTCGATCGATCATCGCGGCCGGCTTTCAGCAGCGCCTCGTCGCTGGTGACGACGTGCGGCAGGTGCTCGATCGCCTCCCCCGGGCCCGGCGCCGCAGCCTGATCCGGCAGACCGCCGCCGACGCGGCCGGCGGCGCCCACTCCCTGTCCGAACTCGACTTCCTCCGCTTGGTCCGCCGCGCCGGGCTGCCCGAGCCGACTCGGCAGGCGGTCCGCCGCGACGCCACCGGCCGGCGCCGCTATCTCGACGCCTTGTTCGAAGAGTGGCGGATACACGTGGAGATCGACGGCGGCCAGCATCTCGACCCGGCCACCGCCTGGCAGACATGCGCCGGCAAAACGACCTGTGGCAGAGCGGGGATCGAGTGCTCCGCTTTCCCGCCTGGGCCGTCCGGCAGCGCCCCGCCGACGTCATCGCCCAACTCCGCGCCGCCCTACTCGCCGCAGGCTGGCGCCCCTGACGCGAGCTTCGCCACGTCCTGGCCGATCTTGGTACGAGATTGCCCCTCCAGAGGCCGCTTTATACCAAGATTCCTTCGGCTCACCGTCCTACGACAGCATCGAGTGGCTCACCTCAGCGGCTTAACCACTCGATCCCAGATCGTGCGCAGCGCGGACACGGTGCGGCGACAACAGGGCGCGGTGGGTTCAGAGGTCTTCGGGGGTTGTGGCGGCTCGGGCGGCTGCGACTAGGCGGCCGGTCTCGGCGAGCACCGCTTCGTCGTCGACGGGGGTGCCGAGGTCGTAGTGGACCATCCAGGTCAGACCGTCCACGCCGGGTACCCGCCGACCGACGATCCGGCCGGCGCCGCCGGGCAGCGCGTGGTGCTGGGTGTACGCCACCGACTTGGTGACCCGGGCGCGTACCTGATGCGGCAGCTCACCCGGGTCGAGCAGCAGGTAGCGTTCCGCCGGGCAGTCGGCGACCACCAGGTAACCGTCCCGCTCGGCGACCCGCTCCCCGGGGGTGACGGTGAGTTCCCGGCCCGACCAGACCGCCTTGACGATGTCGTGCCAGCCGATGCGGTGACCGCGCCCGGGCAGCCACAGCCCGAGGTTGCTGGCGACGACCACCCCGTCGCCTTCGCCGTTGCCGACGGCGGCCCAGGCGAGCACCCGTTCGTCACGCTCCAGGGGTGGCCGGGCGGCGGGTGGTAGCTTCGGCCGGCGGCGGAACAGTCTGATCATCACAATCCTCCCGCCGCCTGCTCGCGCAGGGCCCGGGCGTGCTGCTCCAGCGAGAGCAGCTCACCGAAGGTGGCGAAGTACTCGTCCTTGTTGCTGACCGGGTTGATCCGCTGGATCCGCGACTTCAGCTCCCGGATCCGTGCGGTGACCGAACCCCATTGCAGGCGGGCCATGGTGATCGAGACGTACCGTGGGTCGGGCTCGCCGTCGATCCGCAACGGCTCCACCGCCAACTCGCCGACCAGGGCCTGGGCCGCGAGGTCGGCGCAGGCGTCGCGTACCGCCTCCACCCACACCGCACCGCCGGTCGCCGAGGCGGCGCCACCGGCCTCGGCGATGGCCGCCCGCACCACCACGTGCACCGGATGCCGGTAGTCGGACGCTTCGACCGCGTCGAACATCGGCCCGGCCAGCACCGGCTCCTGAAGGGCCAGTTTGAGCGCCTCCCGCTCGACCATCGACTGCGGACTGTCCACGGTCGGCTCGGCCCGAGCAGGACGCGCCGACGTGTCCACCGGTCGTCCGGAGGAGGCGGCCAGCACCGCCCGCTGCACCGGTTCGATCTCCATGCCGAGGTCACCGGCGAGCTTGCGTACGTACTCGGGGCGTTTCTCCTGGTCCTTGAGCTTGGCGACCAGCGGCGCGGCCCGGCGCATCGCCTCGACCCGGCCGTCGACGGTGTCCAGGTCGTACCGGCTGAGCACGTGCCGCAGCGCGAAGTCGACCAGCGGCTCGCGGCGCGCGACCAGGTCGCGGACGGCCAGGTCGCCCTTTGCCAGGCGCAGTTCGCACGGGTCCATGTTGTCGGGGCTGACCGCGATGAAGGTACGCCCGACGAAGCGCTGGTCGTCCTCGAAGGCGCGCAGCGCCGCCTTCTGCCCGGCGGCGTCCCCGTCGAAGGTGAAGATGATCTCTCCCGCCACGGCGTCGGTGTCCAGCAGCAGCCGGCGCAGTACGCCGATGTGGTCACCGCCGAACGCGGTGCCGCAGGTCGCCACGGCGGTAGGCACGCCGGCCAGGTGGCAGGCCATCACGTCGGTGTAACCCTCGACCACCACCACCCGGCCCTGCTTGGCGATCTCCCGCTTGGCCTGGTCGATGCCGTAGAGCACGTGTGACTTCTTGTAGATCGGCGTCTCGGGGGTGTTGAGGTATTTCGGGCCGTCGTCGTCGGCGAACAGCTTGCGGGCACCGAAACCGATCACGTCCCCGGTCAGGTCGCGGATCGGCCAGAGCAGCCGACGCCGGAACCGGTCGATCAGGCTGCCCGAGCGGGCCGGTCGGGACAGCCCGGCGGTGACCAACTCGTCGTGGCTGAACCCGCGCTGGCGCAGGTGCCGGGTGAGCGGATCCCAGCCCTCGGGGGCGAACCCGCAGCCGTACCGCTCGGCGGCGGCCCGGTCGAAGCCGCGCTGGGCCAGGAACTCCCGGGCGGTACGCGCGCCGGCCGTGGTCAGCTGGGCGGTGTAGAACTCCACCGCAGCGGCGTGCGCGGCGACCAGCCGCTGCCGCTGCCCCTGCTGCGGCCGGTTGACGCGCGGGGCGGACCGGTCGTCCTCCACGTAGCGCAGCTGCAAGCCGACCCGGGCGGCGAGCCGCTCCACCGCCTCGACGAAGCTGAGATGCTCGGCGTCCATCAGGAACTTGATGGCATCGCCACCGGCGCCGCAGCCAAAGCAGTACCAGACGTTGCGGGCGGGCGAGACGTTGAACGACGGACTCTTCTCGTCGTGGAACGGGCACAGCCCTTTGAGGTTGCCGGCGCCGGCCGACTTGAGGGTCACGGTGTCGGAGATCACCTCAGTGATGGAGGCACGCTCCCGGACCAGCGCGATGTCCTCGTCCCGAATCCGCCCCGCCAAACCCCCCACCTCCTTCCCCCACATCCTGCCCTGCCCTTGGGACAGTGAAGGAAGGGCCCCCTGTTAACGCCTGCGGTAGAGGAAGGGCCCCTTTTCAACAGCTCGAACCGGCGGTCAGGCCGAGGGCGCGGTGGTGGTGCGGGCCTGTTCGTCGGCTTCGACCTGGCGGTTCCAGTCGGGCTTGGTGGCACGCCAGCCCTCGTCGTCGAAGCCCTGCCGCCAGTAGCCGGAGATGGAGAGCGACTCGCGGGGCACGGCCCGCTCGACCCGTAGCAGGCGGCGCAGCTCGCGGACGAAACCTGCCTCGCCGTGGACGAAGGCGTGCAGGGTGCCGGGCGGAAACTCCAGCTCGCGGACGGCGGACACCAGGGCCGCACCGACGGGGCGCCCGTTGCGGTGCAGCCAGGTCAGGCGCACCTCGCCGGGGCTGGGCAGCGGCTGCTCGTCGGCCGGGCCGTCGACCTCGACGAAGACGTACGCGGGCGCGCCCACCGGCAGCCGGGCCAGGGACGCGGCGATCGCCGGCAACGCGCTCTCGTCGCCGACCAGCAGGTGCCAGTCGGCTTCCGGGTTCGGCGCGTACGCCCCACCGGGCCCGGTGAACAGCACCTCGTCACCGGGACGCAGGGCGGCGGCCCAGGGGCCGGCGAGGCCTTCGTCACCGTGGTGCACCACGTCGACGGTCATCTGCCCGGTCGCGGCATCCCAGGCCCGCACCGTGTACGCCCGCAGCCGGGGCCACTGCTCGCGCGGTAGTTCGCGCTTGATCGCGGCGAGTTCCATCGGGCGCGGATAGTCGACTCCCGGCACCGGAAAGACAATCTTGATGTAGTGGTCGGTGAACTCGCCTACCGGCAGGCCGGCCAGGTCAGGTCCGCCGAGCACCAACCGGACCACGTGTGCGGTGGGCCGTTCGGTGCGCACCACATGGGCGGCGGTGACTGTCTTCGGGCGCTCCGTCATCGGGTTAGGTTAGCCTAACCCGCCACCCCCGGGCCGGGCGGCGTCAGCGGACCAGGCGGGCGTGCCAGGCCAGGGCGGCCGGGTCGGTGAGAGAGGCCACCTGGTCGACCACCACCCGCAGCCGGTCGGCGTCGTCCGGGGCGGCCTGCCACAGCGGTGCGAATACCGGGTCGAGTGTCTCCGGTGCCTGCTCGGTCAGCACCCGCACCAGGTCGACGATGATCTCCCGCTGCCGCTGATAGCGTCCCTGCGCGCCGGGACGACGCATCACGTAGCGCAGCGCGATGCCCTTGAGCAGGGCACACCGGGCCCGCAGCGACCGGGGCACCACGAGGTCGGCCGCGTAGCGGTGGTGCGGCCCGGTACCGAACCGGGCCGTGGTGGCGGCGACGGCGGTGGCCACGAAGCGGCCGGTCAGCACGCTGGTCGTGGCCTTGAGCGCGGCCTGGGCGCGGTGGCTGCCGTCGTAACCGGCCAGCGGTGCGAGCAACGGGTCGGCGAGCAACTCCACCAGCACCTGGCCGAGGTAGTCGGGCGACTCAGTGGAGTAGGTGTCAGCCACGTCGGCGCAGAGGGCGGCCCGTTCGTCGGCGTCGGCGAGCAGCACCTCCAACGTGAGGTATCCGCCGTGGATGCCGTCCTCGACGTCGTGCACGGAGTACGCGACGTCGTCGGCCCAGTCCATCACCTGCGCCTCCAGGCAGCGCCGCTCGCCGGCCGGCGCCCCCTGCCGCAGCCAGTCGAAGACGGGCAGATCGTCGGCGTACACCCCGAACTTGCGCCGGCCCGGACGGCGCGGCCACGGGTACTTGCTGACCGCGTCGAGGCAGGCGCGGGTGAGGTTCAGCCCCACGGAGGTGCCGTCGGCGGCGTACACCTTGGCTTCCAGGCGGGTCAGCACCCGCAACGTCTGTGCGTTGCCCTCGAAGCCGCCGCAGGTGGCGGCCACCGCGTCCAGCGCGGCCTCGCCGTTGTGTCCGAACGGCGGGTGTCCCAGGTCGTGCGCCAACCCGGCGGTGTCGACGATGTCCGGGTCGCAGCCCAGCCGGGCGCCCATCTCCCGGGCTATCTGGGCCACCTCCAGCGAATGGGTCAGCCGGGTACGCAGGAAGTCGTCCGTGCCGGCCGTGTGCACCTGGGTCTTCGCGGCGAGTCGGCGGAACGCCGCCGAGTGCAGCACCCGGGCGCGGTCCCGCTCGTACGGCGAACGGCCTCCCCCGGCGTCCTTGACCGGCTCCGCCACCCGCCGCTGCGCGTCCCCGGCGGCCCGGCGGTCAATCCCCACGCGGTCGCAGTACGCAGAACTCGTTGCCCTCCGGGTCGGCGAGCACCGTCCAGTCACTGCCGTCCTGGCCCACGTCGACGTGCCGGGCGCCCATGTCGACGAGCCGTTCCACCTCGGCCTCCCGGTCGGCCGGTCGAAGGTCGAGGTGCAGCCGGTTTTTGCCCTCCTTGGCGCCGCTGACCGGCACGAAGACGATGCCGGGCAGCCGGTCGGCGGACTGGCGGATCTCCACCTCGTCGGGCTGCTCGGTGACCACCTGGTAGCCGAGTGCCTCGGCCCACCAGCGGGCCAACCGGGCCGGATCGCGAGCGTCGATGGTCAGGCTCGCCCAGACACTGGTCATGCCGACACCCCCAGCCGGTCACCGGCGAGACCTGACAGCCCGGTACGCACACTCATCCGGCCACCCCTTTGCGACGACGGAGCATCAGGTTACGCCCGGCGGCGCCGGACGGCGCGGCGACAAACTACAGCCGGCGGGTTCACATCCTCCGATCAGACTAGAGTTGTCGTCCGATTGCCGACGGTCACAGGATCGCGTTAATCGACGCCCACGGGTAGCGTCGCCATCGCGGAACGTCACCCGTGGCGGCGGAGACACGACCGGTGGGAGAGACACGCTCGTGAACGCGGAAACGATGATGGGCACCGAGTTGCAAGGGCTGCGCCAACGCCGCCCCGAGGTCACCGGCACAGTGCTCGCCGGCACGGACGGCCTGTTGATCTCCAGCGACCTGCCCACACCGGATGCCACCTATCTGGCGGCCCTGGCCGCCGCGAGTTTCGGCGTCGGCAACCGGATGGCGGCGACGGTCCGGCAGGGTCCGTTCCACGAATCCGTGGTGCACACCGGGGCGGGCTGCGTGGTCACCTATCCGGCCGGACAGAACGCGCTGTTGACACTGGTCGCCGCCCCCGGCGCCGACCTGGTCGCGCTGCGGGCCGAGGCGCTGGGGGTGGTGCACCGGGCCGGTCAGGCGCTGGCCGCGTGCCGCCCGTCGGCACCGGCGCCGGCGCCGTACCAGACCGACCCGCTCGCCCCGCTGGCCGTACGCACTCCGATGGCCACCCTGCCGGGTCAGCGTCCCCGACGGGACCCGCACATCACCTGGCGCCGGCCACCGATCTGAGGACGACCGGGTCGGCGGACGACTCGCCCGCCGACCCGATCCACTCAGCGACTGTCCGAGCCCGCCGTGACCACCGCGGCCCGGCCCGCCTCCAGCCGGGCCACCGGCACCCGGAACGGCGAGCAGGAGACGTAGTCCAGCCCCACGGAGTGGAAGAAGTGCACCGAGTCCGGGTCGCCACCGTGCTCGCCGCACACGCCGAGCTTGAGGCCGGGGCGGGCCGCCCGGCCCTCCTCCGCCGCGATCCGCACCAGCCGGCCGATGCCGTCGGCGTCGATCGACTCGAACGGTGAGATGCCGAAGATGCCCAGTTCCAGGTAGCGCCAGAAGAAGGCGCCCTCCACGTCGTCGCGGGAGAAGCCCCAGCCCATCTGGGTCAGGTCGTTGGTGCCGAAGGAGAAGAACTCGGCCGCCTCGGCGATCTGTCCGGCGGTCAACGCCGCCCGGGGCACCTCGATCATCGTGCCGATCAGCACCTCGACGTCGCTGCCACCGACCACCTCAGCGATGATCTTCTCGGCCTCGGCGCGTACCGTCTCCAACTCCTGCACCGCACCGACCAGCGGGACCATGATCTCCGGGCAGGCGCGTACGCCCTGGCGGGTGCACTCCACGGCGGCCTCGGTGATCGCCCGGACCTGCATCGCGAACAGGCCGGGGATGACCAGGCCGAGACGTACGCCGCGCAGCCCCAGCATCGGGTTCTCCTCGTGCATCCGGCGCACGGCGGCGAGCAGCGCCTCCTCCTTGGCGACGTCCTCACCGCGCTCCTGAGCCACCGCCACGTCGACCGCGAGCTGTTCCAGCGGAGGCAGGAACTCGTGCAGCGGCGGGTCGATCAGCCGGACGGTGACCGGTTGCCCGTCCATCGCCCGGAAGATCTCCACGAAGTCGGCCCGTTGCAACGGCAGCAGCGCGGCCAGCGACTCGTCCCGCTCCTTGGCGTCGCGGGCCAGGATCAATCGCTCGACCAGTTCCCGCCGGTCACCGAGGAACATGTGTTCGGTGCGGCAGAGCCCGATGCCCTCGGCGCCGAACCGCCGCGCCCGCGCCGCGTCGGCGCCCGTGTCGGCGTTGGTACGCACCGCCAGCCGCCGCCTGGCGTCGGCATGCGACATGATCCGGTGTACGGCCTTGACCAGCGCGTCGTCGATGGCGGCCGGGTCGAGTTCACCCTCGAAGTACTGCACCACCTCCGACGGGGTGGCCGGCACCTCGCCCAGGTAGACCTTGCCGGTGGTGCCGTCGATGGAGACCACGTCGCCCTCGGTGACCGTCTGCCCGGCCACCGTGAACCGCCGCTTCGGCACGTCGATGTCGAGTGCGTCGGCGCCGGAGACGCAGGTCTTGCCCATCCCCCGGGCCACCACGGCGGCGTGGCTGGTCTTGCCGCCCCGGGAGGTGAGGATGCCCCGGGACGCGATCATGCCGTTCAGGTCGTCCGGGTTGGTCTCCCGCCGGACCAGGATGACGTCCTCGCCCTGACCGGCCAGTTCGACCGCGCGGGCCGAGGTGAAGACCACCTTGCCGACCGCCGCGCCCGGTGAGGCGCCGATGCCGGTGGCGACCGCCTCGAACCCGTGGTCGAGCTGGAAGCGCGGGAACATCAGTTGGGCCAACTGGGCGCCGTTGACCCGGTGCAGCGCCTCGTCGAGATCGATCAGGCCCTCGTCGACCAGTTGCCCGGCGATGACGAAAGCGGCGGCGGCGGTGCGTTTGCCGACCCGGGTCTGGAGCATCCACAGCTTGCCGCGTTCGATGGTGAACTCGATGTCGCACAGGTCCTTGTAGTGCCGCTCCAGCCGGGCCATGTAGTCGAGCAGTTCGTCGTAGGCGGGCTTGTCGATCCGCTCCAACTCCTGCAACGGCACGGTGTTGCGGATGCCGGCGACGACGTCCTCGCCCTGGGCGTTGGCCAGGTAGTCGCCGTAGATGCCCTGCGCGCCGCTGGCCGGGTCGCGGGTGAAGGCGACGCCGGTGCCGGAGTCCGGACCGAGGTTGCCGAAGACCATCGCCACCACGTTGACCGCGGTGCCGAGGTCGGCGGGGATCCGCTCCTGCCGACGGTAGATCACCGCCCGCTCGGCGTTCCACGACTCGAAGACCGCACGGATGGCCAGGTCGAGCTGTTCGCGGGGGTCCTGCGGGAACTCCCGCCCGGTGTGCTTGCTGAAGATCTTCTTGTACGTGTCGACCAGCGCGCGCAGGTCGTCCGCGTCCAGATCCAGGTCGTCCGTGCTGCCCTTGGCCCGCTTGGCCTCGTCGATGGCGTGCTCGAACTCCTCGCCCGGCACCTCGCAGACGGTCTTGCCGAACATCTGGATCAGTCGCCGGTACGAGTCCCAGGCGAACCGCTGGTTGCCGTTGGCCTGGGCGGCCAGCCCGACGACGCTACGGTCGTTGAGCCCGACGTTGAGGACGGTCTCCATCATCCCCGGCATGGAGAACTTCGCCCCGGACCGCACCGAGACCAGCAGCGGGTCGTCCGGGTCGCCGAGGCGCCGGCCCATCCCCGTCTCCAGTGCGGCCAGGTGCGCGGCGATCTGTTCCGCCAGGCCGGCGGGCTGCTCCCCGCTGGCGAGGTACGCCTTGCACGCCTCGGTGGTGATCGTGAAGCCGGGCGGGACCGGCAGGCCGAGGTTGGTCATCTCGGCCAGGTTGGCACCCTTGCCACCGAGCAGATCCTTGAGATCCTTGTTGCCCTCGGCGAAGTCGTAGACGTACTTGTGCTCGACCGTTTCCTGCGCTGCCACCAGAGCCTCCCACGCGCCCGGACTGACACTTAACGAAGGTTCAGTTTTTAGGTACCCCGGAAGCACCCACTGGTAATCCGGAGAGCTGTGCCGATCGGTGGGCGAAGGTTAAGCGAACAACGAGCGGCCCGGGGCCATTCGGTGACAATAGGCACAGCAATCACGACTATCCGCGTTCGTCGGGGTTTCTGGGAACGCTTCCATAAGCACGAATACGCAATGGCCGACCTCGCCGTACTCTTGACGACACGCACCGTCATCACACCTCGCACCATTGCCACAACCGCCGCGAATACACCCCCTCGGAGCCCTCGTGTCCTCGCCGCCCGGCACCACACCGAAGCCACTCGACCCGGCCGACATCGCCGGCACGCGTACCACCGGGGAGTTGGCGGGTGCGGCGGAGCGGGCGGCGGCAGCGCTGCTCACCCCGGCGGCGCCGGTCCGGCTGGGCGAGGTGGTCCCCGCCCCCGAGCGGGTCGAGCCCGATCCCGAGGCCGACTACCTGCTACCCGCCGACGCGGTGATCCGGGTCAGCGCCGCCCCGGCCGCCCTGGCCGTCGCCGAGCAGCTCGCCGCACTGCTCCGCCCCGCCACCGGCTACCCGCTGCCGGTGACCGACATCGCCGGGCAACCGCCGGCCGGCGGCATCGTCCTGCACCTGACCGGCGACGCCGACCTCGGCGCCGAGGGCTACCGGCTGGATGTCGCGGCCGACGGGGTACGCATCCGCGCCGGCACCGCCGGCGGGCTGCACCACGGGGTGCAGACGCTGCGGCAACTGCTACCCGCCGCCGTCGAGAGCACCACGCCCGTCGCCGAGCGGTGGGTGCTGCCCGGCGGGTCGATCCTCGACCGACCCCGGTACGCACACCGGGGCGCGATGCTCGACGTCGCCCGGCACTTCTTCGGCGTCACCGACGTGCTGCGGGTGATCGACCACCTGGCCCGGTACAAGCTCAACCGGCTGCACCTGCACCTCACCGACGACCAGGGATGGCGGATCGCGGTCGACTCCTGGCCCCGGCTGGCAGCCGTCGGCGGGGCCACCGAGGTCGGCGGCGGCCCCGGCGGGTACTACACCCGAGCCGACTACCGGCGGATCGTGGCGTACGCCGCCGCCCGGCACATCACCGTCATCCCCGAGATCGACCTGCCCGGCCACACCAATGCCGCGCTGGTCGCCCATCCGGAACTGGCACCGGACCAGACCGCACCGCCGCCGTACACCGGCACCGAGGTCGGGTTCAGCTACGTCGACCCGACCAGCGAGCGGACGTACGACTTCGTCGCCGACGTGCTCGGCGAACTCGCCGCGCTCACCCCCGGCCGCTGGCTGCACATCGGCGGCGACGAGGCGTTCAAGGTGCCCGCCGACGTCTACGCCCGCTTCGTCGAGCGGGTACAGCGGATCGTGGCCGGGCTCGGCAAGACGGTCGTCGGCTGGCATCAGATCGCCCCCGCCGGGCACATCGACGGCCGGGTCCTGCAATGGTGGGGCACCTCCGGCGACGACCCGGTGACCGCCGACGCGGTACGCCGGGGTGCCCGCGTGATCCTCTCCCCCGCCAACCACGCCTACCTGGACATGAAGTACGCCCCGGACACCCCGATCGGGCACGACTGGGCCGCCCTCATCGACGTGCGGCGGGCGTACGACTGGGATCCGGCCACCCATCTGACCGGCGTACCGGCCGACGCGGTGCTCGGTGTCGAGGCACCGCTGTGGACCGAGTCGGTGACCACCCGCGCCGAGATCGAATTCATGCTCCTCCCCCGGCTACCCGCGATCGCCGAGCTGGCCTGGTCGCCCCGGTCGACGCACGACTGGGACGGCTTCCGGCAGCGGTTGGCCGGGCACGGCCCGCGCTGGACGGCGGCCGGGGTCGAATACCACCGTTCACCCGAGGTGCCCTGGCCGGCACAGCCGCCCATCCCCGCGCCCCGACCCGCACCGCGGGAGCGAAACGCGACCCGATCCGCCCAGGGCTGATCCCGGGCGCGATACCTCGCACATCACCCATCCACGCGCCGATCTTGCACTTTGTGTCGCCGCAAAGGCTGCAAAAGGGGCAGATCCGCGACCGAAAGTGCAAGATCGCGCGTGAACTGCAACCCCCGAGGGTTAAGCCCAGATCGAGACAACCGTCGGCGATGTGTGGGTGGTTTGTCCGGCGGATGCCGGATCCGGGAGTGGCCTGGGTCACCGTGGCGGCGGAATCATGTCCCCACCCCCGTCGTTGTACAGGGGGTAACCGCGACGCCCCTCGGCGACGCCACCGGGAACCCAGGCCGGAATGACCGCCCCCCACCCGGCGTTACACATCTCCCGGACATCGTGAGCGGCCCCAGGCCGGAGAGCGGGCCCAGCGGGCCCACGATGTTCGAACCGGGCCTCACGATGCCCGAGCAGGGCCTACCGCCCGCATCTGCTTCGCACGATCTACCCCCTTCGCGCGGCCACCGTGACCCCCTCACGGAACGTCGTGCACACCCCCGAACGGAAGGCGGAACCCCATCATGCGTACCACCATGCTGCGTAAGACCGCCCTGACCATCGCCGCTGCCGCCGCCACCGCCGGTGGCATCGCCGGCCCCGCCGTCGCCGCCCACGCCGCACCCAGCACCACCGCCGGAGTACACGCCGACCGCAAGGCCGGTGGCGAGCGACAGCTCGACGTGCGCTACGAAGCCCAGCCCAACTTCTACTACTGCGGCCCCGCCGCCGCCCGCAACGCCCTGAGCGTGCAGGGCAAGAACATCGACGTCCACGCCATGGCCAAGGAAATGGGCACCACCGAGAACGGCACCGACTCCATCAACGACATCACGCCCGTCCTGAACAAGGAAACCGGCAAGGACGTCTACAAGTCGGTCGAAATCTCCACCTCCAAGGCTGACACCAAGCAGACCGACAAGCTGCGCGAGGACATCGTCCGCACCGTCGACGACGGCCGCGCCGTAGTCGCCAACATCGCCGGCACCACCACCGACACCGACGGCACCACCCACAGCTTCGAAGGCGGCCACTACATCAGCGTCACCGGTTACCACGACGGAGGCGACACCGTCACCATCGCCGACTCCGCCAACCCCGACACCGCCTCCTACCAGCTGACCATCGACAACCTCGCCGACTGGATCGCCACCCGCGGTTACACCGCCACCAGCTGACGATCCACCATCGCAAGCGGCAAGGGCCGACCCCGTGAGGGTCGGCCCTTGCCGTCGTTCACCCGCGGGCGTCAACCCCGGCAGGCCCGCCGCCAACAGCAGCCGGTTGCGTTCGCGTAGCGGCAGGTCGAGGTGCCCGGCGAGGCGAAGTACCATTTCGCCGCTCGGCCGAGAGCGGCCGTCTCGACGAAGCTCAGATGGCGGGTGGAGATGTCGGCCCGCACAGCCAACTCCAGCTGACTCAACCGGCGTAGCGCCACGCCGATGGAGAGGCCTGGCACGGTGGTCGTCACGGCAGCTCCGGCGGTACCGCGTCCAGTGCGGGCGGCCCCAGGCCCGATCGACACAGCGGTGGGGGCAGGGTTCATCGGATTCCTCGTCCTCGGGCGTTGACGCCAGCGTGCCGGATCACCCGAGCGGAGTCGATTACCTGCCAGGTAATGCCCGAAGGCCGCCGGTCAGCGCTCAGCCGCCGGAGTCGTCCAGCTCGGCGCCTTCGGGGACGGTGTCGTCGTCGCGGCTGGCCAGCCAGCCGTCGGGCAGGAAGACCTTCCCGGGTGAGTTGGTTCGTCCGCGCGGCTGGCCCAGCGTCTCGGTCGGGAAGGGCACGGTCGGGTCCAGCTTGCCGAGCAGGTCGTCGAGCTGGGCCAGGCTGTCGATCATGGCCAAAGCACGACGCAACTCGCTGCCGATCGGGAAGCCCTTGAGATACCAGGCGACGTGCTTGCGGAAGTCGGTGCAGCCGTCCCGCTCGCCCCGAGCCGGGTTACGCGCCCCGGCAGTGAACTGCTCGACCAGCAGCTCGGCGTGCCGGCGCATGGTCAACGCCACCTCGCCCAGGTTGGGCAGCCGCCGCTCGGTGCGCCCGGCGAAGGCCGCCTCCAGGTCGGCGAAGAGCCACGGTCGGCCGAGGCAGCCCCGCCCGATCACCACCCCGTCGACCCCGGTGTGCGCCACCATCCGCAACGCGTCGTCGGCCTCCCAGATGTCGCCGTTGCCGAGCACCGGCACGTCGAGGGCCTGCTTGAGGGTGGCGATGGCGTCCCAGTCGGCGGTGCCCGAATAGCGTTGTGCGGCCGTACGCCCGTGCAGGGCGACCGCGGCGACGCCGGCGTCCTGCGCGGCCAGCCCCGCCTCGACGTACGTCAGGTGGTCGTCGTCGATGCCCTTGCGCATCTTGACCGTGACCGGCACCCCCGCGGGTGCGGCGGCATCCACCGCGGCCTTGACCAGGCGGGCGAAGAGCCGGCGTCGCCAGGGCAGGGCCGCGCCACCGCCGCGGCGGGTGACCTTCGGCACCGGGCAGCCGAAGTTGAGGTCGATGTGATCGGCGAGATCCTTCTCGACCACGATCCGCACGGCGGCGGCGGTGGTCTCCGGGTCGGTGCCGTAGAGCTGAAGACTGCGGGGGTTCTCGTCGGCCCCGAAGGCGATCATGCGCAGGGTCTTCGGATTCCGCTCGACCAGCGCGACCGTGGTGATCATCTCGCAGACGTAGATGCCACCGCCCTGCTCCCGGCAGAGCTGCCGGAAACCGACGTTGGTGATGCCCGCCATCGGCGCGAGCACCACCGGCGGCCACACCTGGTGCCGCCCGATGCTCAACGGCCCCAGGGCAGCGCTCGGCATGGTCACCGCCCAAGTGTAAGGAAGGGCCCCTTCTTAACGTCTCGTGCATAGGAAGGGCCCCTTGTTAACGCGACGCATAACACACTCGCGTCGAAGGCGGTGCGCCGTCCACAGCACGCACGGTCGTCCACAGCTGCCCGGCTCGGGCGGGACACGGGTCGGTGGAGCCGGTGATGCTGCGCGGCATGCGTACCCATCCACCCGAGTTCTCCGAGTTGGCCGAGCGGCAACAACAGATCGTCAGTCGTACCCAGTTGCTGGCCTGCGGCTTCGACGACATGTACCTGTACCGGCAGACCCGGCGCGCCCTCTGGCAGCGGGTACTGCCCGCGACGTACTCCCTGGTCACCGGCACCCTGACCGACGAGCAGCGGCGGATCTCGGCGGCGCTGTACGCCGGTGGTGAGGCCCAGCTCACCGGCCTGGCCGCGCTGACCTGGTACGGCTTCCGACAGAGCCCGCGCAGCGACGACGTACAGCTGATCGTGCCGCATCACGCACGACGTAAGTCGGCAGGCTACGCGGTGATCTCGCGGGCTCTCGCCCTGGACGGGCGGGCCCGGGCCACGCCGCTGTACCCGGTGTGCTCACCGGCTCGCGCGGTGGTCGACGCGGCGCGCGACCTGCGGCAACTCCGCCCGGTGCGCGCCATCGTGGCCGAGGCCGTGCAGCGAGGGTACGCCGACCTCACGTCCCTGGACGAGGAGATCAAACGGGCCCGGCGCAGCCGGACGGCGCTGATCAGGAAGGCGTTCACGGAGGTGGCGGCGGGGACCCGGTCCGCGCCCGAGGCGGAGCTGCGGGAGTGCCTCGCGGACAGCGGCGTGCTGGCCGAGATCCGCTGGAATCCCCGGCTGCTCGGCGCGGACGGTGCGTCGCTGCCGACGCCTGACGGCTATCTGGCCGACGCGGCGGTGGCGCTGGAGGTCGACTCGCAGGAGTACCACTTCCGCCCTGCGGACTGGACCCGCACGCTGGACCGGCACAACGAGCTGAGTCGGCTCGGCGTCCTGGTGCTGCACTTCACGCCGGCGCAGATTCGCCGCGAGCCGCGTCGGGTGCGCCGCACGGTGGAGGACGCGTACGACTCCCGGCGCGGTTTCGGTGCCACGGTCCGGGTACGCGTCGGCCAGCCCGCTCGGCCGATCTAGATCGTTGTTAAGAAGGGGCCCCTCCTCTACGCCAGGCGTTAAGAAGGGGCCCTTCCTTACACCCTCAGCAGCCGGGGAGGTGGTCGATCAGGTAGCGCTCGACCTGGTCCAGGGCGATCCGCTCCTGGGCCATGGTGTCCCGGTTGCGGATGGTCACCGCGTTGTCGTCCAGGGTGTCGAAGTCGACAGTGACGCAGAACGGGGTGCCGATCTCGTCCTGGCGGCGGTAGCGACGGCCGATCGCCTGCGAGTCGTCGAACTCGACCACCCAGCGCTTGCGCAGCTGCGCGGCGAGGTCCTTGGCCTTGGGCGAGAGCGCCTCGTTGCGCGACAGCGGCAGCACCGCCACCTTGACCGGGGCCAACCGCGGGTCGAAGCGCATCACCGTGCGCTCCTCCATCTTGCCCTTGGCGTTCGGTGCCTGGTCGACGTCGTACGCCTCCAGCAGGAACGCCAGCACCGCGCGGGTCAGGCCGGCGGCCGGCTCGATCACGTACGGCACCCAGCGCTCGCTCTTGGTCTGGTCGAAGTACGACAGGTCGACCCCGGAGTGCTTGCTGTGCGTGGAGAGGTCGAAGTCGGTGCGGTTGGCGACCCCCTCCAACTCGGCGAACTCGCTGCCGCCGAACTGGAACCGGTACTCGATGTCGACGGTGCGCTTCGAGTAGTGGGAGAGCTTCTCCTTGGGGTGCTCGTAGAAGCGCATGTTCTCCTCGGAGAGCCCGAGGTCGACGTACCAGTTCCACCGTTCGGAAAGCCAGTACTCGTGCCACTGCTCGTCGGTGCCCGGCTCGACGAAGAACTCCATCTCCATCTGCTCGAACTCGCGGGTACGGAAGATGAAGTTGCCCGGGGTGATCTCGTTGCGGAACGACTTGCCGGTCTGCGCGATGCCGAACGGCGGCTTCTTACGCGCCGCGTTGGCCACGTTGTTGTAGTTGACGAAGATGCCCTGGGCGGTCTCCGGGCGCAGGTAGTGCAGGCCCTCGTCGCTCTCCACCGGCCCGAGGTAGGTCTTCATCAGGCCGTTGAACATCTTCGGCTCGGTGAAGGTGCCCTTGTTGCCGCAGTTCGGGCAGTTCAACTCGGTCAGCGAGGCGAGCGGCTTGCCGTGCTTCTCCGCGTACGCCTCTTCCAGGTGGTCGGCGCGGAACCGCTTGTGGCAGGACTGGCACTCGGTCAGCGGGTCGACGAAGGCGTCGAGGTGGCCGGAGGCCGCCCACACGTCCCGGGCCAGGATCACCGCGGAGTCCAACCCGACGACGTCGTCACGCTGCTGGACCATGGTCTTCCACCACTGCCGGCGGACGTTCTCCTTGAGCTCCACGCCGAGCGGACCGTAGTCCCACGCCGATCGGGTGCCTCCGTAGATCTCGCTGGAGGGAAAGACGAAGCCCCGGCGCTTGGCGAGGCTGACGATGGCGTCGATACGGTCTGCTGGCATGTTTCCTCCTACGCCGACTGGCGGTCGGCGGGGACGCGATGGGATGGAAGGAACAGTTCGGGACAACGGTACGACCGCCGTGGTCCCGAACCCAGCACATTACCTGCGGCCGGTCAGTTGACTCCGCAGACCTCCATGCCACCGGTCTGCTGGTCCTGGGCGAGCACGACCTGCTGCCGTTCCTGACCACCGCCGGCGAGGGTGACGTCCACCGGCACGGTCAGCGTGGTGGTGTCCACGCTGCCGACCCGGTAGGAGACGATCTGCGGCTCGGCGGCGGCCCGGCGTTCGAACTCCTGCCGGGACTCGCGCCGCTTGGCGTCGTCGCAGAGTTGGTCGTACGCCTGGCCGTACTCGCCGTCGGCCAGGGCGCGGTAGTAGTCGCCGGAGACCGTACGGCCCTGCTCCTCGACCGCCTGCACCCCGCTGACCAGCAGGCCGACCACGGCGGTCCCGCCACCACCGCAGCAGATCAGCAGCGCCAACGCCCCGGCGCCGAGGCCGAGCCAGAGCCGGGACCGACCGCCTTCGGTCGGCGGAGCCGCGAACGGCGGTGCCACCCCGGGCCCGGTCGGCGGCACCGGCACGCCCGACTCGAACCCACCGGGCGGTGCAGACGCGATCCCACCGGGCGGTGAATAGGCACCGTGGCCCGGTGGCGGGCCGGGCATGCCGGGCGACTGAGGATTCTGCTGGCCGGGCAGCGGGGGGTGGGGTGGTGGGGCCGCCGCCGGTCCGGGATCGGTCATAGGAGCCAGCGTAGTGCCCGACAGCTCAGCGGTAAGGACCCGCAGCCCGATCGCTGGCGACCACCACCACGTCCCCGTCCGGCGCGGCGCTGGCCAAGGTCTCGTAGGCGGAGGGCTCGTCGATACTCTCGGCGAGCAGCGGTATCGCCGTGACCTTGACGTCGAAACCACCGAGCGCCCGCCGGTAGGTGCCGACCGACTCCCACTCGGTGACCAGGCACCAGTGTCGCGGGTCGTCCAGCGCCCGGACCAACTGCCCGCGCAGGTAACCGGGGCGGGCAGCGAGCGCCGCGAGGGCTGCGTGAGCCCGGGCGGCGAAGTCCTGCGCGCCGTCGTCGTCGACCACGAACCGGTTGGTCACGAGCACCGGGCACTCCTCCTCGTAGAGTCTGTGGGATGCAGCGTACGCAGCGCCGGATCGCCGGCCGCCTGGCCCGGGCCAACCCGACGACCGTGTTCCTGGTCACCCTGCTCCTGGTGCTGGTCGCGTTCTTCACTCCGGGTTGGCCGGGCGGGCTGTTCACCCTGCTGCTCGCCGCCGCGGTGGCCGCCCTGCTGGTGACGACCTGGCCGGTGCAGACGCCACCGACCCGGGTGATCCGGTTGCTGGTTCTGACCCTGCTGGTCACCGCCGGCCTGGTGAAGCTGCTGTGATCCACCTGCCCTGACATGCAACTATGCGTTTTTGACAATCATTGTCGTTGTCGCGGAGAGTCGTTGACATGACCTTCCGCACCGCCCCCCGAGTCCTGGCCACCGCCACGGCCGCGCTGCTCGCCCTGGCCGGCGTCGCCGGCTGCACCACCGACGACGCAGCCGGCGCCGACCCGGAGCGGGTCGACGTGGTGGCCGGCTTCTACCCCTTGCAGTTCCTGGCCGAGCGGATCGGCGGGGACGCCGTGGCGGTGACCAACCTGGCCCGTCCGGGGGCCGAGCCGCACGACCTGGAGCTGAACCCACGCCAGGTCGGTCAGATCATCGACGCGGAGCTGATCGTCTTCCTGAACGGTTTCCAGCCCGCGGTGGACGAGGCGATCGAGCAGAACGGCGGTGACCGCGCCTTCGACGTGGCCGCCGTCGAGCCTCTGCTGGACGCCACTGCCGGTGGCCATGACCACGGCGACGAGCATGCCGACGAGGTGTCCGACGGCGCGAAGGACCCGCACGTCTGGCTCGACCCGACCCGGCTGGCCACCATCGGCGACAAGCTGGCCGAACGGCTCGGCGCGGTCGACCCGGAGCGGGCCGGCGAGTACACCCGGCGGGCCGCCACCCTACGCACCGAGCTGGAGCAGCTCGACACCGAGTTCACGGAAGGGCTGAAGACCTGCCAGCGCCGGGAAATCGTGGTCAGCCACACCGCGTTCGGGTACCTCACGCAGCGCTACCAGCTGGAGCAGATCGGCATCACCGGCCTCTCGCCCGAGGACGAGCCGTCGCCGCAGCGACTGGCCACGGTCACCGAGGAGGCCCGCGAGCACGGCGCCACCACGATCTTTTTCGAGACGCTGGTCAGCCCGAAGGTCGCCGAGACGATCGCCCGGGAGGTGGGCGCGCAGACCGCGGTGCTCGATCCGTTGGAGGGCCTGTCCGCTGAGAACGGCGGGCAGGACTACCTTTCGGTGATGCGTACCAACCTGGAGACCCTTCGGACGGCGTTGAGCTGCTCGTGACACCTGAAGTCATCACCGTCACGCACGGGGTGGTCGGCTACGACGGTCGCCCCGTGCTGCGGGACGTCTCGCTGACCGTGTCCGCCGGTGAGGTGGTCGCGATCCTCGGCGCCAACGGTTCCGGCAAGTCCACCCTGATCCGCGCCGTACTCGGGCTGGTCCCGCTCAGCTCCGGCTCGGTCACCCTCTTCGGCGAGCCGGCGAGCCGGTTCCGCCAGTGGCACCGCATCGGGTACGTCCCGCAGCGCCTCGGTGCGGGCAGCGGCGTACCGGCCACGGTGGCCGAGGTGGTCGCCTCCGGCCGGCTGGCCCGTCGGGGCGTACTGCGGCCACCGGGGCGCGCCGACCGGGCGGCCGTCGCCGAGGCGTTGCGCGCCGTCGGGCTCGCCGACCGGGCGAAGGACCCGGTGGCCACCCTCTCCGGCGGACAGCAGCAGCGCACCCTGATCGCCCGCGCCCTGGCCGGCCGGCCCGAGCTGCTGGTGCTCGACGAGCCCACGGCCGGGGTGGACGCCGCCAGCCAGGAGGCGTTCGCCGAGGCGCTGCGCGCCTTCGTCGACGGCGGCGGCACCGTACTGCTGGTGGCTCACGAACTGGGTCCGCTACAGCCGCTGATCAGCCGGGCGGTCGTCGTACACCAGGGTCTGATCGCGCACGACGGCGCGGTGCCGGAACCGGCCGGGCACCACGCGGCGCCCGACCACGACCACGTGCATCCGCACTGTCCCGAGGAACCCGCCGGACTGTGGGGCACACCATGAGTCTCTTCCAGTACGAGTTCATGCTGCGCGCCCTGATGGGCGCGCTGGTCATCGGCCTGGCTGCGCCCGCGCTCGGCATCTATCTGGTGCAGCGGCGGCTCGCGCTGATCGGGGACGGCATCGGGCACGTGGCGTTGACCGGGGTCGGCGCCGGCCTGCTCTTCGGCACCTCCCCCGTGATCATGGCGGTGATCGCGGCCGTCATCGGTGCGGTCACCATCGAGTTGATCCGCGAACGTGGGCGTACCTCCGGCGACCTGGCGCTGGCCCTGCTCTTCTACGGCGGCATCGCCGGTGGCGTGGTGCTGGTAGGACTGTCCGACAGCACCAGCGCGAACCTCAACGCGTACCTGTTCGGGGCGCTGACCACGACCTCCCCGACGGATCTGGTCACCATCGCGGTGCTCGGCGTGGCGGTGCTGATCACGATGATCGCGCTGCGGCCCGCGTTGTTCGCGGTCTGTCAGGACGAGGAGTACGCCCGGGTCTCCGGCCTACCGGTGCGCGCCCTGAACCTGCTGCTGGCCGTCACCACCGCGATCACCGTGACGATCGCGATGCGGGCGGTCGGCGTACTGCTGATCAGCGCGCTGATGGTGGTGCCGGTGGCCACCGCCCAGCAGGTCACCCGGGGTTTCCGCGCCACCATGGCGGCGGCGATGGCGCTCGGTCTGTTCGCGGCCGGTGCGGGCATCTGGCTGGCGGCGGTCGCCGACACCGCCCCGGGCGCCTCGGTGGTGGTGCTCGCGATCGCATCCTTCGTGGTGGTCACCCTGCTCGCCGCCGGCTGGCGCCGGATCCGCCGGACGCGGCCGGAGCCGGAGCCCGCACCGGAGCCACACGAGGTGGTGCTCGGCGGATCCTGACCACCCCGGCCTTCCCGGTATTGGTTACCGTTACAGAGTGACCAGCGGATCCGGCTACGACGCGTACGAGGGCGCCAGCGAGCTCCTACGTGCCCTCTCCGCGCCGATCCGGCTCGCCATCGTCAGCGAACTGGCCGGTGGCGAGCGCTGCGTGCACGAGTTGGTCGACAAGCTCGGCGTCGCCCAGCCGTTGGTGTCCCAACATCTGCGGGTGCTGCGCGGCGCCGGTGTGGTGCGCGGTTCCCGGCGCGGCCGGGAGATCGCGTACACCCTGGTCGACGAGCATGTCGCGCACATCGTGGCCGACGCGGTCAGCCACGCCGGGGAGGGATCATGAGCGAGCGGAGCAGCCGGCTCGGTGCGGCTGTGTCTCAGCGAAGCGGAGTGCCGTCATGAGTGACAGTGGTACGGCGGTCCGCAACACCCGACAACGCTCGGCGGTGAGTGCCCTGCTGGCCGAGCTGGCAGGCTTCCACAGCGCCCAGGATCTGCACGCGATGCTGCGGGAGCGCGGCGAGCGGGTCGGTCTGACCACGGTCTACCGGACCTTGCAGGGCCTGGCCGACGCAGGCGAGATCGACGTGATGCGCCCGCCGGGCGGTGAGCACCTCTACCGCAGGTGCAGCCAGGGACACCACCACCACCTGGTCTGCCGGGCCTGTGGCCGCACAGTCGAGGTCGCCGGCCCCACCGTGGAAACCTGGGCCGACAAGGTCGCCGCCCAACACGGCTTCACCAACGTCAGCCACACCCTCGAAATCTTCGGCACCTGCCCCACCTGCACCCCCTAACCCCACCCCCCTCCCCACCCCCCTCCCACCCCCACCCCCGCCCTCGCCGTCGCCCCTCGCCCGCCCCGTCGATCTTGCACTTTGTGTCGCCGCGAAGGCCGCGAAAGGGGCAGGTCGGCGACCGAAAGTGCAAGATCGACGAGGGCTGGGCGGGTGAGGCGGAGCCGGGTCAGGCGTGGCAGGGTGGGCGGTGTGAAGATCTACGCTGATCGTTTTCCGGTCGCACTCCGACAGCTGCTCACCGATCTGCTCGTCGTCGCCTGGGTGTACGTGGCGATCCGGGGGGCGCTGTGGTTGCACGACCTGGTGCAGCGGCTGGCCGTACCGGGGCAGAAGCTGGAAGGGGCCGGTGGTGGGCTGGCCGACAACCTGGCCGAGGCCGGCGGAAAGGTCGGCCGGGTGCCGCTGGTGGGCGACGAGTTGACCGCGCCGTTCGAGCGGGCGGCCGACGCGGCCCGCTCGCTCGCCGAGGCCGGACGCGACCAGCAGGAACTCGTCGATCAGCTGGCCCTGGCGCTGTCCGTCGGGATGCTGATCGTGCCGCTCGGGCTGGTGGTCTTCGGCTGGCTGCCGCTGCGGGTGCGCTGGATGCGTCGGGCCGCCTCGGCGGCGGCACTGGCCGCCGCACCCGCCGGCCGGGACCTGCTCGCGCTGCGCGCCCTGGCCACTCAGCCGCTCGGCAAGCTGACCCGCATCCATCCGGATGTCGCCGAGGCGTGGCGTCGCGGCGATGAGTCCACTGTGGAAACCCTGGCTGCGCTGGAGTTGCGACAGCTCGGCCTACGACCGCGCGGCCGCTGACAGCAGCTGGCCCGATGGCCTCCATCCCCAAACGATAGATAGGTGATGGGCCTGCGGGCGGCAACTGACGGGCAGACAGGGTGCGGGGGTACGCCCGATCAGGCGCACCCCCGCACTGCTCAGTCGTTGGACAGGCCGCTGGGGTCTTCGTCGTCGTCGATGTCGTCGTCGCCCCAGTTGCGCCGGGAGAACGGCAGGATCAGCCAGAAGGTGAGGAACCAGAGCCCGGTAACCGCGCTGAGCAGGAAGGCGATCGGCCGGGCGAGCACGAAATCGGTGATCAGCAGGACCGAACTGACCATCGCGATCAGCATCAGGGCGAGGCCGCCGGAGGCCATCCGGTGCGCGAACCGTACAAGTTCCGGCTTACGCCCCTGACGGAACAGCGCCCGGTGGAATGCCACCGGCGAGATGATCATTGCGGTGGCACCGGCCGCCGCGAGCAGGGCGACGATGTAGACGTCCCGCTGGAACGGCGTGGTGTCGTCGAAGCCGTTGCTGAACGGCAGGGTCAACAGGAAGGCGAAGAGGATCTGTACGCCGGTCTGCGCCACCCGCAATTCCTGCAACAGGTCGGCGAAGTTGCGCTGCCATCGCTGCTTCTCGGTTTCCTTGGACACCGCTGACCTCCGGGGGTACGGCACGCCGTCGGCGCGATTCGGCGACGGCGGCAACGCTGATTGCCCCACCGCCGTCGTTCCGAAACCGCCTGCGACAGCAGCCGCCCGCCGTACTCAGCCGACGGAACGCACCCGGGCCACGATGGCCTCGGCCAGCCGGGTCGGCACCTCGTCCGGGATCCAGTGGCTGACCCCGGCCAGCTCGACGAAGCGGTAGTCCCCACGCACGTGGCCGGCGCAGGCCTCGGCAGCGGTACGCCCGATCGCCACGTCCCGGTCGCTCCACACGAAGGTGGTCGGCACGGTCACCGGGCCGGTCGCCGCCAGGTCCGCCCGGGACATCGCCCGGTACCAGTTCAGCGCCGCGGTCAACGCGCCGGGTTCGCGCATCGGTTCGGCGTACGCGGACACCCGCGCCGCGTCGCCGACGCCGCGCAGCATCCGGCGCAGCCCTCGGGCCCCCAGGGCCAGCAGGGTCTTCTCGGCCACCCCGGGCCGGCGGAACAGCACCATGTACGCCGAGCGCGCCTTCTGCTGCGAGTCCTCGGCGAGCGCGTACGCCATGGCGGCCGGATGTGGCACGGAGACGGCGGTCAGGGTGCGGACCCGCTCCGGATGACCGGCGGCCAGCGCCCAAGCGACCACCGCACCCCAGTCGTGCCCCACCACGTGGGCGGAGTCGACGCCGAGAGCGTCCAGTACGGCAGCCGCGTCGGCGACCAGTTCCGCCAGCCGGTACGCCTCGACCGCCGCCGGCCGGGCGCCCGGCGAGTAGCCGCGCTGGTCGACCGCGTAGGTGCGCAGACCGGCCACGTGCAGGGTCGGTGTCACGTCGTTCCACTCGCCCGCGTGCTGCGGGAAACCGTGCAGCAGCAGCACCGGTTCACCGTGCTCCGGACCGCCGGCGATGACGTCGAACCGCAGACCTCGGGCGTCGATGTGCATGAACGGCAGCCTACCGAGGTGGACGTTCAGTCGTACTGCTGCTTGGGGGTGGGTATCTGCCGCCAGGACTCGATGTCGAGGTAGGGAATCTCGGCGTCGTTGACCGGGTCACGACCGATCCGGTCGCTGTACCGGCCGATCACCTCGACCCAACTGTCGTCGGGCAGCCCGACGGGGACGTCGCCGGTGAGCCCGAGCTTGACCGGTCGCCCGTCGGCCGCGCAGCAGGACAGCACCATGCGGGCCAGAATGGGTCGGCCGTCCTCGCCGGTGGTGAGGAAGCCGGTCAACTGCACCCGCCGGTCGCCGATCGAGGCGCCCCGGTCGAACAGCGCCCGCGCCGCGTAGTCGAGGACGCTGACCGGTGCGGGATCCCCGTCGGGCAGCGGCGGGTAGTCCGACTGCTGCGGGGCGTTCAACGCGGTGCCGGCCTGGCTGGCCGCGTACGAGCCGAGGGCCGGCGGGGCGACCAGCAGCAGGCCGAGCACCGGCAGGATGAGCAGCCAGCCGACCCGCGGTTCGTGGTGGCCGTGCCCGTCGTGGTCGTCGACGGGTTCACGGGCGGTCGGGCGTAGCTCGTACCACAGGGTCATGATCGCGGCGACCACCAGCAACAGGCCGGCGGCGATCAGGAACGGTCGCAGCCCTTCCTTGACGTAGCGCAGGTAGAGATCGGTGAGGCTGGCCCGCAGCACCGCGCCGCCGAGCAGCAGCAGGACCACCGCCTGCGCCTGCCGGTTCACAACAGCACCGCCCCGACACCGGTGGCTACCAGCAGGGCCACCGCGAACGTGGTCGGCGCGAAGCGGAACGCGAACCGGCGACCGAAGACACCGGCCTGCATCGAGATCAGCTTGAGATCGACCATCGGTCCCACCACCAGGAAGACCAGTCGGGACGTGAGCGAGAACTGCGACAGCGAGGCCGCGACGAAGGCGTCCGCCTCGGAGCAGAGCGAGAGCAGCACCGCGAGTGCCGCCAACGCCAGGATGGACAGCCAGGCGTTGTCCGCGAGGGTCTGCAACCACCGTTCCGGCACCAGCACGTTGATGCTGGCGGCGGCCATCGCGCCGAGGACCAGGAACCCACCGGCGTGGGTGACGTCGTGCCGGACGGCGGCCCAGAAGGCCCGACCGCGGTGCGGGTCGTCCAACTCCGGTCGGCGCGGCATCCTGATCCACTCGGTGCGGCCGAGCCGCAGCCAGAGCCAACCCATCACCATGGCCACCACGAGGCTGGCGACGCCCCGGGCGAGGACCATCTCGGGATTGTTCGGGAAGGCGACCGCGGTGGCGGTCAGCACGATCGGGTTGACCGCCGGTGCGGCGAGCAGGAAGGCCAGCGCTGCGGCCGGGGTGACCCCCCGGCGGATCAGCGAGCCGGCGATCGGCACCGACCCGCACTCGCAGCCCGGCAGTACCACCCCGGCCGCACTGGCCGCCGGCACCGCCAGGGCCGGGTGCCGGGGCAGCGCCCGGGCCCAGAACGACCGGGGTACGAAGACCGCGATCACGGCCGAGAGCAGCACCCCGAAGACCAGGAACGGCACCGCCTGCACCATGATCGAGACGAACACGGTGGTCCAGGTCTGGAGGCGAGGGGTGTCCAGCGCGGCGGCGAGCGGATCCCGAAAGATGATCAGCAGGATCAGCAGGGCGGCCAGCACCTCCACCGAGCCGATCCGGTCGCCGAGCCATCGCCGGGGCGGCCCGGCACCGTCCGGCTGGGGCGGAGGCGCCTCGGTGGCGACGCCGGACGGACGGCCCTGTGGTTCACCGGCCGGCGCGGCGTGGTTCGTTTCTGTGCTCACCCTGTCGTCTCTTCGCCCTGGTGGTTCGGCGGGCTGAGATTACCGTCCGGGACCGGTGACGTCGATGGATGTCACGAAAGCGGGCGGGTCGGCGGGTCGACCCGTACCACCGTGCGGCGCCGACCCGGCCGCACCCGGCGTGACCTGCGTAGATCACATTGCCTGTTGATCTTTAAAGGTGTTAGCGTCGGCGAGACAACTTCACCTCCGACAGGGGAGCGCACAGCGCTGAGAGTGCGGGTTCGCCCGCAGACCCTCCGTACCTGATCTGGGTAATGCCAGCGCAGGGAGTTCGGTCCACCTCCAGCCCGCCACGGCCCGGCGCCGTCGGGCGCGGCGTGCGTCTTACCTGGTTCGACACGGACTGGGAGCAATCATGAGCCAACCAACCACCAACCGGTGGCGCACCATCGACATCGTCGTGGCGGCGGTGATCGCCGTCGGCTTCGGTGTGATCTTCTGGGCCTGGGGCGTGCTCTGGCGGGCCGTCGACCCGGCCTTCGCCTTCTTCCCGGCCAGCCAGGCCGTCATGTACGGCGTGTGGCTGGTCCCGGCGGTGCTCGGCGGGCTGGTGATCCGTAAGCCGGGCGCCGCGCTGTTCTGCGAGGCGGTCGCGGCGACAGTCAGCGCACTGCTGGGCTCGGAGTGGGGCGGTGTCACCATCGTCCAGGGCCTGATCCAGGGCCTCGGTGCGGAACTGGCCTTCGCAGCCTTCCGCTACCGCTCGTTCCGGTTGCCGACGGCGCTGCTGGCCGGCGCGATGACCGGCCTCGGTGCCGCGTTGTTCGACTTCTTCGCCTGGAACGCCGCGTACGAGCTGGTCAGCTACCGGATCCCGTACGCGTTGCTCACCGTGCTCAGCGCCGCCGTGGTCGCCGGTGCCGGCGGCTACGCCCTCACCAGGTCGCTGGCCCGCACCGGCGTCCTGGACCGCTTCCCCGCCGGCCGCGACCGCGCCCTCGTCTGACCCCCCGACCCTGTTGATCAAGAGGTTTGCGTCCGTCAATCCACGGTTTCTGGACGCAAACCTCTTGATCAACGCGACGATCGGCGGGCCACGGTGGGCGGGAAGGGGGCGGGGTGGGCGAGGTGTGGTTGCGGGGGTTCGGGTGGCGGCATGCCGGGCGGCGGGCCTGGGCGGTACGCGGGGTGGATCTGCGGGTACGGCGGGGGGAACGGGTGTTGCTGCTCGGGCCGTCCGGAGCCGGCAAGAGCACGTTGTTGGCCGCGTTGGCGGGGCTGCTGCCCGAGGACTCCGGTGAGCAGGAAGGCACCATCGAGATCGACGGGCGGCCCCCGACCGAAGCCCGCGAACGGGTCGGCATCGTCTTCCAGGATCCGCAGTCCCAACTCGTCATGGCCCGCAGCGGCGACGACGTGGCGTTCGGGCTGGAGAACCGGGGTGTGCCGGCCGCGCAGATCTGGCCCCGGGTCGACGAGGCGTTGCACCGGGTCGGGTTCCCGTACCACCGGGACCGCCCCACGGCGGCGCTCTCCGGCGGTGAGCAGCAGCGGCTCGCCCTGGCCGGTGCGCTCGCGCTGCGCCCCGACCTGCTGCTGCTCGACGAGCCCACCGCCAACCTCGACCCGGCCGGGGCGGACCTGGTCCGCGCCGCGATCGCCCGCGCGGTCCACGACGACACCACACTCATCCTGGTCGAGCACCGGATCGCCGATGCGCTGACGCTGGTGGACCGGGTGGTGGTGCTCGAACCCGGCGGCGGCGTGCGCGCCGACGGCCCGCCGGAGGCCGTCTTCGCCGCGCACGGCGACGCCCTCGCCGCCGACGGGGTCTGGGTGCCGGGCCGGGAATTCCCGCCGCGCCCGGCCGCCGCCCCGGCCGCCGAGGTGCTGCTCACCGCCGACCGGCTCGGCCAGCCGCCCCGGCTGGCCCCCACCGACCTGACCGTACGCGCCGGCGAGGCCCTCGCCGTGCTCGGTCCCAACGGCGCCGGCAAGTCCACCCTCGCGTTGCTGCTCGGCGGGCTGCTCAAGCCGGGCACCGGGCGGTTGTCGGCCAGCACCGACCTGGCCGGGTCCGACGCCCGCACGCCACCGCACCGGTGGCGGGCACCGGCACTGGCCCGTCGGATCGGCTCGGTGTTCCAGGACCCGGAACACCAGTTCGTCACCAGTACGGTCTTCGACGAACTGGCGCTCGGCCCCCGGCGTACCGGCGCCACCGAGGCGGCGGTACGCCGGCGCGTCGACGACCTGCTGCACCGGCTGCGGCTGAACAAGCTGGCGGGGGCGAACCCGTACACCCTCTCCGGCGGCGAGGCGCGGCGGCTGAGCGTGGCCACCGCCCTGGCCACCGCGCCCCGGCTGTTGATCTGCGACGAGCCCACCTTCGGGCAGGACCGGCGGACCTGGCGGGAGTTGGTGGACCTCTTCGCGGAACTGCGCGACGCCGGCCACGGCCTGGTGACGGTCACCCACGATGCCGACTTCGTGGCCGCGCTGGCCGACCGCACCGTGACGCTGCGACCCGTATCGCGAGGCGGCGATGGCCAGAGTGAGCGCGCCGACTCACCGACCCGCCAGCCGGATGACGGAAGCGAGAGTCGGCAGCGGACTTCGCCGCCAGACGGTGCCGGGCCGACGACGGCGGTGCGACGATGATCGACCTCGAACCGGTCGCCCGGCCGAACGCCCCGCTGGCCCGCCGCAACCCGGTGGCCAAGCTGGCGGCGGCGCTGCTGTTCGCGTTCCCGCTGCTGGCGACGTTGGATCCGGTCGCACCGGCGATCGCGCTCGCGGTGGAGTTGGCGGTGCTGCCGTTGTTCGGCCTGCGGTACCGGGTGCTGGCCCGCCGGGCCTGGCCGTTGCTGCTCGCCGCCGGTGGCGTACTGGTCACCCTGGTCCTGTTCGCCACGGACCGGTCGGGACGGGTGCTGCTCGACGCCGGGCCACTCATGGTCACCACATCGGTGCTGCTCACCGCCCTCGGCCTGGTGCTGCGCCTGTTCGCGGTCGCCCTGCCCGGGATCATCGTCTTCGCCACCACCGATCCGACCGACCTGGCTGACGCGCTGGTGCAGAACGCGAAGGCGCCCGCCCGGTTCGCGATCGGCGCACTGGCGGCGTTCCGGCTGTTGCCGCTGCTCGGACAGGAGTGGCAGATGATCGCCATGGCCCGCCGGGCGCGCGGCGTGGAGGCCGGACGCAACCCGTTGGCCAAGCTGCGGCTGTTCATCTCGACCGCGTTCACCCTGCTGGTCGGGGCGATCCGCCGAGGAACCCGGCTGGCGGTCGCCATGGACGCCCGCGGCTTCGACTCCGCCGTCCCCCGCACCTTCGCCCGTCGCCAACCCTTCGGCACCGCCGACTGGCTGCTGCTCATCTGCGCGACAGCACTCTCCGCCACCGCCCTGACCATCAGCATCGCCTAGGCACCTTCCACCCCCCAACCACCTAACCCACCCCACCCCCGCCCTCTCGCTGCGTCGATCTTGCAGTTGTTGCCTCGACGAAAGGGACAATCAGCCCGAAGAGGCGACCAGAACTGCATGATCGACGGCAAGAAGAGGGCGTGCAGGGGTGGGGTGGGGTGGGGTGGGTGGGGTGGGTTAGCTGCGGCGGAAGGCGTGGCGGCGGAGGGCTCCGGCTCGCTGGGGGCGGCCGGAGCTGAATGCCTTGCTCCGGCCTGACCGGGTGGGCGGGACCGGGGTGGGCGGTGGAGCCGGTGCCGATGGGGTGGTGGATTCCGACGGAGTGACGAGTGGCACCGGGGAGGGGAGCGACGCTGGCGGCGTGCGCTGGTCGGCCGGTGCACTGAGATCGGGTGGCGTCAACTTGGGCACATCGGCGGCGGCCCGGGACTTCTTCGATTTACGGCTGGCGGGCAACGAAGCCTCCTCGCTCGGCGGTGTCGACGCGTACGCCGTGCCACCGCCGTCTCTGGTGACCGCCGTGGCGGCGGTCGGGCGGATCAGCGGAAAGGTCGCTCCGGAGCGGCCACGAAGGACGCCGCCGAGACGGCGGCGAGGGAATGCGTACACACCCGGAGCGCACGGGTCCGCGGCGGCGGGCAGCGGCGGACCGGCTCGAACAAACGGGTGTCAGTAGCGCATGGCCTCACGTTATGCCCCTAGCCGGCCGCCCGCACCCGAATTACCGGTGACCCGGCCGCAATCACCGGCGACCGCCGCGAGCGCCCTGCCCTCAGCTGACGCGCGCTACGCGACCACATGGTGACCAGCAGTGGGGGGATGACGCAGGTTGGCATCGAAGCGCGCTACCGTCGCAGCACTACAGGCAGACGCGGAAGGTGGCGACGAGGATGGCGGATCGGGCTACGGCGCAGATCGGTGTGACCGGGCTGGCGGTGATGGGCCGAAATCTGGCCCGCAACCTGGCCCGCAACGGGTTCACCGTGGCGTTGCACAACCGCTCGCCGGAGCGGACCCGGTCGCTGGTGGCCGAGCACGGCGACGAGGGCACCTTCGTCCCGACGGAGTCCCTGGCGGACTTCGTCGCCGCGCTGGAACGCCCCCGCGCGGTGATCATCATGGTCAAGGCGGGTGGCCCCACCGATGCGGTGATCAACGAGTTGGTGTCGCTGCTGGAAGCCGGCGACATCATCATCGACTGCGGCAACGCGCACTTCGCCGACACCCGACGGCGGGAGGAGGCGCTGCGCGCCAAGGGCCTGCACTTCGTCGGCACCGGTGTCTCCGGCGGTGAGGAGGGTGCACTGTGGGGGCCGAGCATCATGCCCGGCGGCTCGGCCGAGTCGTACCGCAAGCTCGGCCCGATCTTCGAGAAGATCGCCGCGCAGGTCGACGGTGAGCCGTGCTGCCGGCACGTCGGGCCGGACGGCGCCGGGCACTTCGTCAAGATGGTCCACAACGGCATCGAGTACGCCGACATGCAGCTCATCGCCGAGGCGTACGACCTGCTGCGCGCCGGGCTCGGCGCGACGCCGTCGGAACTCGCGGAGATCTTCCGGGAGTGGAACACCGGTGAGCTGGAGTCGTTCCTGATCGAGATCACCGCGGACGTGCTGGCGCACACCGATGCCGCCACCGGTGAGGCGTTCGTGGACGTGGTGCAGGACCGGGCCGAGCAGAAGGGCACCGGTCGGTGGACCGTCCAGATCGCTCTCGACCTGGGCATCCCGATCACCGGCATCGCCGAGGCGACCTTCGCCCGGTCGCTGTCCGGGCACGTCGACCAGCGCGAGGCCGCGCAGCGCACCTACCCCGGCTCCGGGGAGAAGTGGCAGGTCACCGACCGCGAGACGTTCATCGAAGACGTACGTCGGGCCCTGCTGGCCTCGAAGATCGTGGCGTACGCCCAAGGCTTCGACCAGATCCGCGCCGGCAGCGCCGAGTACGACTGGAACATCGACCTGGGCGGCACGGCGAGCATCTGGCGGGGTGGCTGCATCATCCGGGCCCGCTTCCTCGACCGGATCAAGCAGGCCTACGACGAGCAGCCGGAGCTGCCCACCCTGCTGGTGGCGCCGTGGTTCGCCGACACCGTACGCGACGGCGTGCCGAGTTGGCGGCGCGTGGTGGCCGAGGCGGCCCAGGCGGGTGTTCCGACGCCGGCGTTCGCCTCGTCCCTGGCCTACTTCGACGCGCTGCGCGCCGAGCGCCTGCCCGCCGCCCTGATCCAGGGGCTGCGGGACAACTTCGGCGCCCACACCTACCGCCGCACCGACCGCGACGGATCCTTCCACACCCTCTGGGCCACCCCGGACCGCGCCGAGGTCGAGGCCTGAGCCAGCCCTGACGCGCCCTGCCGCCGGACACCGGAGGCAGGGCGCGTCAGGTACGGGTCAGAAGAAGCGGCGACGCCGGGCCTTCTGGGGGCGGAGCAGGTCGGCTCCCCGGGTGAGCATGCGGCTGGCCCCGGACGGGCCGCGCCGCGACTCCAGTGAGTGGCCGAGCCGGCGAGCACCCGCTGCCGCCAACGGAACCGCCACGGCCATCACCGCCCACTGGGCAACACGTTTGCGGATCATGTGGGTTCACCTCCGTCAGTGGCTGCTACCAGTGGTGGTACCCAGTTCAGGCGGACACTATGCGCTCAGGTGGTCGGCGCCACCGGGTTGGGCAGCGCGCCACCGAAGCGGCGGTCCCGCTGGGCGTACAGCTCGCAGGCGTACCACAGATGGCGCCGGTCGAAGTCGGGCCAGAGCGTGTCCAGGAAGACCAGTTCGGCGTACGCACTCTGCCAGAGCAGGAAGTTCGAGGTGCGCTGTTCACCGGAGGGCCGGAGGAACAGGTCCACCTCGGGCACCTCGGGGTGGTACAGGTAGCGCCCGATGGTCTTCTCGGTGACCTTCGCCGGGTCGAGTCGGCCGGCGGCCACGTCCCGGGCGATCGCGGCGGCCGCGTCGGCGATCTCCGCCTGCCCGCCGTAGTTGACGCAGAACTGGAGGGTCAGCGTCGAGTTGCCCCGGGACATCTCCTCGGCGGTCTGCAACTCGGTGATCACGCTCTTCCACAGCCGCCCGGCCCGACCGGACCAGACCACCCGCACCCCGAGGTCGACCAGCTGGTCCCGGCGGCGGCGGATGACGTCCCGGTTGAACCCCATCAGGAACCGGACCTCGTCCGGCGAGCGCCGCCAGTTCTCCGTGGAGAAGGCGTACGCGGACAGGTAGGGGATGCCCATCTCGATGGCACCCTCGACCGTGTCGAAGAGGGAGAACTCCCCCGCCTCGTGCCCCTTGGTACGGGGTAGCCCGCGCTCCTTGGCCCACCGGCCGTTGCCGTCCATCACCACGGCGACGTGCTGGGGCACCGCCGCCGGGGGCAGCGCTGGCGGCCGGGCACCCGACGGGTGTGGAGTCGGCGGCACCGGCTCCCGCCGGCCGGTCCTGGTGGATCGGATCACTCGGCTCTCCCTGTTCACACTGTTCCTGGCCGAGATCCACGAGGGACCCGGCTGATCCTGCGACGCCGGTCGGCGTCAGTCCTCGCCGACCGCACCGCCTGGCGGCGGGACAGCATCGGTCACGCCACCACCGGGCGACCGGACCCCGCCGGTCGGCGGGCCCGCAGCGGTCGCCGGGCCACCCCGGTCGACCAGCGGCAGCGAGCGTAGCGTGCGCTCCAGATGCCATTGCAGGTGCGCCGCGACCAGCCCACTGCACTCCCGGCGTACCCCGGCCTCGGTGGCGTTGGCGACCCGCCAGTCGCCGCCGACCAGCGCGGACATCAGGTCGATGGTGGCCGGTGCGGGGTGGGCGGCGCCGGGGGGACGACAGTCCGGGCAGACCGCGCCTCCGGCGGGCACCGAGAACGCCCGGTGCCGACCGGGGGTGCCGCAGACCGCGCAGGCGGTCAGCGCCGGTGCCCAACCGGCCAGGGCCATGCCCCGCAGCAGATAAGCGTCGAGCACCAGGGTGATGGCATGCTCACCCTGGGCCAGCGCCCGCAGCGCGCCCAGGGTGAGCTGGAACAGCCGCAGCGACGGCTCCCGCTCCACCGGGGTGAGCCGCTCGGCGGTCTCGGCGATCGCGCTGGCCGCCGTGTAGCGGGGATAGTCGCCGAGGAACCGCTTGCCGTACAGGTCGATTCCCTCGACCTGGCTGACGGTGTGCAGCGAGCTGCCCAACTCCCCCTTGGGGTCACCGGCGAGTTGCAGGTCGACGTGGCCGAACGGCTCCAGCCGGGCACCGAACTTGGAGGTGGTCCGGCGTACTCCCCGGGCGACCGCGCGCAGCCGGCCGTGGCGCCGGGTGAGCAGGGTGATGATCCGGTCGGACTCGCCGAGTTTCTGTACGCGCAACACCACCGCGTCGTCGCGGTAGAGCTGTCGGCGGTATCCGGCCATCGCGCCATTGTCCCTCCCGGCCCAGCCCCCACCGGCACCCCGGGTCGGATTTCAGGGTCCGCTCGGGGTTCGGGGCGGGCTGACCCGGATGTGCGTGCACCGGCACTGGCGTTAGCGTCCTCCGCATGGCTTCGCACCGGTCCACCACCACCGCTCGGCTTGCTCGTGCCGCTCGACGCGCTCCTGGCCGCCGGGCCAGCACGGCGCTCGCCGCGACGCTCACCCTGATCGTCCTGGCCGGCTGCAACAATCTCTCCTTCCGCCGGCTCGACTTCGACACCACCGAGGAGGCCCGGATCACCACCATCCGGCTGCTGCCGGGCGCCGGTGACGTGACGGTCCGCGCGGACGGCGACCCGGATCGGGTACGCATCAAGCGGGTGGTGCGCTACCAGGGTGACCAGCCGACGACCACGTATGAGATCAAGGGCAGCGAACTGGTGCTCAACACCTCGTGCGGACGTCGGTGCAGCGTCTCCTACGAGGTGGTCTCCGGCGAGGGCATCCGGATCGAGGGCGAGACCCATTCGGGCAACGTCGACCTGAGTCGGGTGGGCCAGGTCGAGGTGAAGGTCGGCTCCGGCAACGTCCGGGTGGCCGGCGCCGCCGGCCCGGTGCGGGTGGAGACCGGCTCCGGCGAGATCGAGGTGTACGACGTGCCGACCCCCGTGGTGCTGCGGGCCGGCTCGGGGAACATCAACGCCACCCGGCTGCGCGGCGAGGTGGACGCGCAGGCCTCGTCGGGCAACGTCACCGTCGAGTTGGAGCGCCCCGCCTCGGCCCGTGCGCACGCGTCCAGCGGTCACGTCGAGCTGCGGGTGCCCAACGGCGCCTACCAGGTGCGGTCCGAGGCGGGTTCCGGCGACGTCGATGTAGCCGTGCCGAACAACCCGTCCGCTTCCCTGGTGCTCGACGTACGCACGGGCAGCGGCGACATCTCCGTCATCTCGTGGTGACGTCCCCGCCCCGCCCACGCTGACCCGCCACGGCGTCCTCGCGGGGCTCGGCGGCCCGGCCACGCGGACCGGGTACGGCTTCCTCACGGGGATCGGCTGCCCGGTCTGGCTCGGCGCCACGGCGGGACCCCGCGTGCTGGCGGGCGGCCGGTACGGCTGGACGGCGTCCGCCGGGGATCAGCTCGGGCGGTCGCTGCGCCGCGACGTCCTCGACCCAGCCGAACAGCGCGGTCACCACGCCCACCAGCAGGAAGACCAGCACCACCCGGATCGCCAGGCCCAGCAGGTCCTGGTGCGACCAGCCGACCACGTCCACCAGCGGGGTGAGCGCCACCACGAACGCCATGTGCCACAGGTAGACGGTCAACGCCCGGCGGTTCAGCACGGTCACCGTGCGGCCGAACAGGGCGCTGCGATCGACCCAGTCCGCACTCGACGGGGCCCGTCCCAGCGCCACCAGGATGAACGCGGCCGACCAGAGGGCGTTGCCGAGCGGGTTGTCGTTCAGGTCGTACCCGCGCGGTCCGGGATGGCTCAGGATCCAGGCACCGCCGGCCGCCGCGAGGGCCAGCACGGTCGGCACCAGCACCCGGTTCGCCAGGCGGCGCAGCATCCCCGCCTGGTGGGCGAAGCCCAGCAGCCAGGCACCGAAGTAGAGCCCGAACTCACGCAGCACGTTGGGCGCGTTCGGGTAGACGCCCAACTCGATCGCCAGCAGCAGGCAGTACGGGGCGACCAGGGTGGGCAGTGGATAACGCCGGAACAGCCAGAGCGCGACCGGTGAGGCGAGCACGAACCAGAGATAGTCCCGCAGGTACCAGATCGGGCTCAGCGCCAACGCACCCCAGTAGTTCGCCGGTGGATCGGCGACCGGGAAGAGCCAGAGCAGCACCTTCGGCGTCAGCGGCAACCCGGTCAACAGCATCGCCGGTACGAAGATCGCGGCCACCACCCACAGCGACGGCAGCAGCCGGCGCAGCCGGCGGCCGACCGCAGCGGGACCGGACCGGTGCAGCGATGTCGCCATCAGCGACCCGGCGAGGGCGAACATCACCGACATCGCCGGAAACAGCAGGGTCAACGACGCCCAACCGGTGACGTGGTAGACGACGACTCGCACGATGGCCAGGAAGCGCAGCAGGTCCAGGTATCGATTTCGCATCAGCCTGCATCTATATCCGGGGGCATAGGTACGTCTATCTACCCTCCGGGTTGAGCCGGTGAAACGCCCAGAGACCCAGCGGGATAGTGAAACTTCCCATATGCCTGACCGGTACCGATCAGTCAGATGCGGCGACAGAAGTCCGGATTACCGGCCGGCACCCTCGCCTGGCCGACACCGAGACCCACCCCGACAGCGCCGGCCCCAAACCGGCGCCGCCCGGGGCTAGAAGCCGAGTTTGCGCAGTTGCTTGGGGTCGCGCTGCCAGTCCTTGGCCACCCGGACATGCAGGTCGAGATAGACCCGGGTGCCCAACAGCTCCTCGATCTGCCGCCGGGCGGCGGTGCCCACGCCCTTGAGCCGGCTGCCCCGGTGCCCGATGACGATCGCCTTCTGGCTGGGCCGCTCCACGTACAGATCGGCGTAGATCTTCATGAGCTGACCCTCGGGGATCATCTCCTCGACCACCACCGCGATGGAGTGCGGCAACTCGTCCCGGACGCCCTCCAGGGCGGCCTCCCGGATCAGCTCCGCGACCAGCACCTGCTCCGGATCGTCGGTGAGCATGTCGTCCGGATACAGCTGCGGAGACTCGGGCAGATAACGTGTCATCACCTCGACCAGCGTGTCCACCTGGTGCCCGGCGACCGCGCTGACCGGCACCACCTCGGCGAACTCGCCCAGCTCGCTGACGGCGAGCAGCTGCTCGGCCAGCCGCTTCTTGTCCACCAGGTCGGTCTTGGTGACCACCGCCAGCACGGTCGCCTTCAACTCGGCCAGCTCGCCGGTGATGAACCGGTCGCCACGACCGATCGGCTCGTCGGCGGGAATGCACAGGCCGATCACGTCGACCTCGCTCCAGGTCTGCCGGACCAGGTCGTTGAGCCGCTCGCCGAGCAGGGTACGCGGCCGGTGCAGACCCGGCGTGTCCACCAGCACCAGCTGCGAGTCCGGCCGGTGCAGCACCGCCCGGATGATGTGCCGGGTGGTCTGCGGCTTGTTCGAGGTGATGGCGATCTTCTGCCCGACGATCGCGTTGGTCAGCGTCGACTTGCCCGCGTTGGGTCGACCGACGAAGCAGGCGAAGCCCGCCCGGTAGGCGCGCGGCGTCGACTCGACGCTCATTCGGTCACCGTGCCCAGCACCGTGCCGTCCGGAGCGGCCACGTGCACCGGCGCGTCGGCAGCCAGGTCGCGTACGGCCGCGTACCCCGCGCCGTCGAGAGTGGACGCCTCGGTGACCACCACGGCGGCCTCCAGCCGGGTGGCACCGGCTGCGGCTGCGGAGGCGACCGCCAGCTGGAGCGCGGTGATCGTCAACGAGGGCAGCGAGACGCTGGCCGCCGCGTACGTACGACCGTCCTGGTCGCGCACTGCGGCACCCTCCACGGCGCCCACCCGGCCCCGAGCCCCCCGGGCCAGGATGACCAGCTTGCCGTCCTCGGCGCTGAGTTCGGAGCCGGCGGGTACGGCGGCCGGTACGGCGGGTGACTCAGGCATCGGCGGGTTGCCTCTCCTCTGATCGGTCGGTGTCGCCTCGGGAGGCGGTCGGCCCACCGCCCGGGTTGTCCTGTGTGTCGGTCGGCTCCACCCGGCGCACCAGCACCGTGTCGATTCGGTTGCGTCGGCCCGTGGTGCCCTCGGCGAGCAGCCGGAGCCCGGCCACCTCGACCTCCGCGCCGGGGATCGGCACCCGGCCGAGGCACTGGGCGAGCAGGCCGCCCACGGTCTCCACCTCGTCATGCGGCAGCTCGGTGTCGAACAGCTCGCCGAGATCCTCCACCGGCAGCCGGGCGGTGACCCGCACCGCACCGTCGGGCAGCTGCTCGATCGGCGGACGCTCGACGTCGTACTCGTCGGTGATCTCGCCGACGATCTCCTCCAGGATGTCCTCGATGGTGACCAGCCCGCCGGTGCCGCCGTACTCGTCGACGACGATCACCAGGTGGTTGCGGGCGGCCTGCATCTCCGACAGCAGATCGTCGACGGGCTTGGAGTCCGGCACGAACGTCGCTGGCCGCATCAACTCGCCCACCGGCAGCTGGCGGTCCTCCGCGGCACCGCCCTGGGTATGCCGGATGAGATCCTTGAGGTAGAGCACGCCGAGCACGTCGTCGACGCTCTCGCCGATCACCGGGATGCGGGAGAAGCCGGAACGCAGGAACAGGGCCAACGCCTGCCCGAGGGTCTTGGTCGATTCGATCCACACCATCTCGGTACGCGGCACCATCACCTCGCGGGCGATGGTGTCACCGAGCGCGAAGACCGAGTGGATCATCTGTCGTTCGCCGTGTTCGACGACGCCTCGCTGCTCGGCGAGGTCGACCAGTTCGCGCAGCTCGACCTGGGTGGCGAAGGGTCCTTCCCGGAACCCGCGACCCGGCGTGACCGCGTTGCCGATCAGGATCAGCAACGACGCCAGCGGGTTGAGCGCTCGGCCGAGCCAGCGGACCAGCGGTGCGGCGAACCGGCCCACGGCGTACGCGTGCTGCCGGCCGAGGGTACGCGGACCCACGCCGACCACGACGAAGCTGACCACGGTCATCGCCCCGGCGGTGGCCAGCGCCGCCCGCCAGCCCGCACCGAAGGTGTCCACCGCGACCAGGGCCACCAGCGTGGTGGCGGTCAGCTCGGCGAGCAGGCGCAGCAGCAGCAGCAGATTGAGGTGACGGACCACGTCACCGGCGATCACCTGGAGAGTGGGGGCGCCCCGCGCACCCTCCCGGGCCAGCTCGGCGGCGCGGGCCGGCGAGACTGCCGCCAGGGCGGCCTCGGTCATCGCGATGAGGCCGCCGAGCACCACCAGCCCGGCGGCGAAGACGAGTAGTTGCAGGTCGGGTAGGCCGGTGGCGGACGCGGCCAGTGAAGTGTCCATCACCGGGAGCGGGTCGACCGCCAGCTCGACAGCAACCGGGCCTGGAGCCCGAACATCTCCCGCTCCTCCTCCGGCTCCGCGTGGTCGTAGCCGAGCAGGTGCAGGACACCGTGCACGGTGAGCAGATGCAGCTCGTCGGCGGCGCTGTGGCCGGCGGTAGCCGCCTGCTTCGCCGCCACCTCCGGGCAGAGCACGATGTCACCGAGCAGGGCCGGCTCGCCGCCGACAGCGGCGTTCTCGCCCGGCCCGTGGTCGATGCTGCCCTCGTCCATGGGAAAGGCGAGCACGTCGGTCGGGCCGTCACCGCCCATCCAGCGATGGTTCAGCTCGGTCATGTAGTCGACGTCGACCAGCAGCACGGACAGCTCGGCGAGGGGGTTTACCCCCATCTCGTCGAGCGCGTGCCGGGCGACGGCCAGCACTGCGTCGGTGTCGACGGCGACACCTGACTCGTTGGCGATCTCGATGGACAACTGTCTTCCCTCGGTCTAGCGGCGCCGGCCGGCGCGGTTGCCCTGGGCGTTACGCCCGGGCACCGCGTGCACGCCCTGCGCCTGCTGATTCTCCCGCTCGGCGTCCCAGCGGGCGTACGCGTCGACGATCTCACCCACCAGCCGGTGGCGTACCACGTCGGCGCTGGACAGCTGCGCGAAGTGCACGTCATCGACGCCGGCCAGGATTTCCCGGACGACGCGCAGTCCGCTGGTCGTCCCACCGGGCAGGTCGACCTGGGTGACGTCACCGGTGACCACGATCTTGGAGCCGAAGCCGAGCCGGGTGAGGAACATCTTCATCTGCTCGGGCGTGGTGTTCTGCGCCTCGTCGAGAATGATGAACGCGTCATTGAGCGTCCTTCCGCGCATATACGCCAGCGGGGCGACCTCGATCGTGCCCGCCGCCATCAGCTTCGGGATCGTCTCCGGATCCAGCATGTCGTGCAGCGCGTCGTAGAGCGGGCGAAGGTACGGGTCGATCTTCTCGTTGAGCGTGCCGGGCAGGAAGCCCAACCGCTCCCCCGCCTCGACGGCCGGGCGGGTCAGGATGATCCGGTTGATCTGCTTGGCCTGCAACGCCTGGACCGCCTTGGCCATGGCCAGGTAGGTCTTGCCGGTACCGGCCGGACCGATGCCGAAGACGATGGTGTGCGCGTCGATGGCGTCGACGTAGCGCTTCTGCCCGAGCGTCTTGGGCCGGATGGTGCGCCCGCGTCGGGAGAGGATGTTGAGGGTGAGCACCTCGGCGGGCCGCTCCGTGCCACCCTGCTCGAGCATGCCGACGGTACGCCGGACGGCATCTGTGGTCAGGGTCTCGCCTTTCTCGATGAGTTCGAGCAGTTCGCTGAAGATCCGCTCGGCGAGGGCGTTGTCGGCGGGTGCGCCGGTGATGGTGATCTCGTTGCCCCGTACGTGCACGTCGCTGTTCACCGAGCGCTCGACCAGTCGCAGGATCTCGTCACCCGCGCCGAGCAGGTTCACCATGATCTTCGAGTCGGGGACGGTGATCCTGGTCTGCACCCGGGGTGGGCCGGGAGGTGGGGTGCCGGTCATAGGTCGGGCCGAGGGGCCCTGCGCCACCTGCTCTCGATCTCGGTGCCGGGCCTGGCGCCACGGCGTGCTGACGTTACCCCCATCGTATCGGGTCGCCGGCAGGGACACGCTGCCCAATTCCGCTGGCGCGACAGGCGCACACCAGCGGACGAACCGGACAAAAGCCTGAGCATCGGGTTCGGTTCAGGCACGGAAGTCGTAGCCGTCGAAGGCTTCCTGGTGCCGGGTGAACCGATAGGTCGCCCAGTGCATCCGGATCACCACGCCGTCGCCGTCGCGGGTCAGCCGGAGCAGTTCGCCGACCTCCCGCCCGGCGACCGTACGGAACACGTCCGGCCGGTCCGACAGTGGCGCGAAGACCGCCGACGGCTTGCCCGCCGGGTCGTCCGCGCCCCGGGCTTGCAGGGTCGCGTCCCGCCAACTGAACACGTACTCGAAGCCCTCGCCCCACCAGCGGCCGAGCAGCCCGCGCAGGTGGGCGGGCGCCGGGTCGCCGGGTCGCCACGGGGTGATCTCGGCCGGATCGTGCTCGACAGCCGCCGCGAGCAGCCGGTGCGGCAGTTCCAGCAGCTCCGCCGCAGTACCCGAGGAGCCCAGCACGGCGGTGCCGAACGCGGCCGGTGTGCCCTCGCCGCCGCGTCGGCCGTACGCCCCGGCGAGGAAGCCGGGCATGGCACCGTCGTGCCCGACATGCACCACCCGGTCGCCCTGCGGCACCAGGATCAGCCCGAGGCCGAAGCCGGCGTTCCACACGGCCTCGTCGGTGACCGTCACCGGCCAGCGCATCTCCTCGACGGTGGCCGGGGTCAGCACCCGCCCGGCCGCGTCCATCGCCGCCGGATCGGCCAGGAACGCCGCCCAGCGGGCCATGTCGGTGGCCGTGCTCCACAGTTGCGCGGCCGGACCGACGGCACCGAAGTCGGTCGGCGGCTCCGGATGCGCCTCGTCGGAGTAGGCGTCGACCAGATAGCCGGTGGCCGCCCGAGGGCCAGGTGTGACCGTGGTGCTGGTCAGTCCGAGCGGGGTCAGCACCCGCTCGGTCAACACCTCGGCCCAGGTACCGCCGCGCAACTGCCCGACCAACCGGCCGAGCAGTGCCACTCCCAGGTTGGAGTAGTGGAACCGGCGGCCGGGCGGCAACACCCGCTCGGCCCGGGCCAGCTCGGCGACCAGTCGGTCGGCGTCCGGCACCCGCAACGTGTCCCAGACGTCGCCGTACGGCTCGCGTTGCAGGCCGGCGGTGTGCGACAACAGCCGGCGTACGGTCAACTCGCCGTGTGCCGGCAGGTCGAGGTGCCGGTCCAACGGATCATCGAGGTCGAGCAGGCCCTCGTCGCGGCACTGCATGACCAGTACGGCGGTGAAGGTCTTCGTCACCGACCCGATCCGGAACCGGGTCTGCTCGTCCAGCGCGGTGTCGTTGCCGGTGCCGCCGACCGTGCACGTCCACACCGCCCGGTCGGCCCGGTACACGGCGGCCGAGACCGCCGGTACCCGGGCCTGCGCCTGGACCCGGCACACCATCCGTTCCAGGTGCGGGGCGGCGGCGGTACGGCCGGCGGCCGAACTCACGCCAAGCTCCGGGCCAGCATCGGGCCGAGCGGCGCCCCGCCCAGCAGGTGCGCGTGCGCGTGGAACACCTCCTGGCCGCCGTAGGTGCCGGTGTTGAACATCAGCCGGAACCCGTCGCCGAGCAGCCCCTCGTCCTCGGCCACGGCGGCGGCCGTGGCCAGCACCTCACCGGCCAGTACCGGGTCGCCCTGGCCGAGGGTGGCCACGTCGGCGTAGTGCTCCTTGGGGATGACCAGCACGTGCACCGGCGCCTTCGGATCGATGTCGCGGAAGGCAAGCGTGGTGGGGGTCTCGCGGACCACCGTGGCCGGGATCTCCCCGGCGACGATCCGACAGAACAGACAGTCAGCAGTACTCACCGGGGCAGTGTAAGGAAGGGCCCCCTCCTAACGTCTCAGGTATAGGAAGGGCCCCTTGTCAACACTGCCCAGCGGTACGGCAGGATGACCCGCATGGCGGGACGGGCGGTGCTGGTCACGGGCGGTTCACGTGGCATCGGGCGGGCGGTGGTTCAGGCCTTCGCCGCCTCCGGCGACCGGGTGGCGATCCACCACCGCGACTCGGCCCAACTGGCCGAGCAACTGCGGGCCGAGTTGCCGGGCACGGGCCACGTGGTGGTCCGTGCCGACCTCGCCGACCCCGACGCGGTACGGACGATGGTGGACGAGGCCGCCGACCGCCTCGGCGGGCTCGACGTGCTGGTCAACAACGCCGGCGTGTTCGGACCGGCCGATCCGCCGCATCCCGTCTTCGGCAGCAGCTATGAGCAGTGGCGGCAACGTTGGCGACAGGTGTGCGACACCAACCTGTTCGGGGCGGCCAACGCCGCCTGGTGCGCCGCCCAGCACATGCGCACGCGAGGTGGTCGCATCGTCAACGTCTCCTCGCGCGGCGCGTTCCGCGGCGAGCCGACCAATCCGGCGTACGGTGCCAGCAAGGCCGGTCTCAACGCGATGGCCCAGTCGCTGGCGGTGGCCCTGGCGCCGTACGGCATCGCGGTGGCCACGGTCGCGCCCGGGTTCGTCGAGACGGACATGACCAACGAGCACCTCAAGGCTCCGCGGGGTGCGGCGATCCGGGCCCAGAGCCCCTTCGACCGGGTGGCCCGTCCCGAGGAGATCGCTGCGGCCGTGCACTGGCTGGCCAGCCCCGAGGCGGAGTGGGCCTCCGGCACCATCATCGACCTCAACGGCGCCTCCTACCTGCGCACCTGACGCAGCAGGCCGAAACCGGGGTCTACCAGCGCAGGAGGCGGGTGGCGAGGACGGCCAGGGCGGCCACCCCGGCGGTGGAGGTACGCAGCACCGAGGGGCCTAGGCGGACCGGGTGCGCGCCGGCCTCCTGGAAGGCTGCCAACTCGGTCGGGGTGATGCCCCCCTCGGGGCCGACCACCAGCACGATCTCACCCCGGTCGGGCAGCTCGACGGTGGTCAGCCGGTCGGTCGCCTCCTCGTGCAGGACGAATCCGGCGGCGGCACCGGCGATCCGCCGGGCAACCGACCCGGTGGGCTCGTCCGGCGCGCCCGCCACCACCGGCAGCCACGCCCGGCGGGCCTGCTTGGCCGCCTCCCGAGCCGTGGCCACCCACTTGCCCCGGGCCCGTACGCCCCGGTCACCGCGCCACTGCACCACCGACCGGCCGGCCGCCCAGGGGACGATCTCGTCCACTCCCGCCTCGGTCATCGCCTGTACGGCCAGTTCACCCCGGTCGCCCTTGGCGATGCCCTGCACCACCACCAGTCGGGGGTTCGCCGCGTCGACGTACCCCCGCCGGGTGATCTCGATGTCGAGGGTGCCGCGGCCGACGGCGGTGACCACGGCGGCGGCCGTGCCGCCCCGGCCGTCGCCGAGCAGCAGTTCCTCGCCGACCCGTAGCCGTTGCACGGTGGCGGCGTGGTGCCCCTCGGGGCCGTCGAGCACCATCGAGTCGGCGGTGGGCAGCGACTCGACCAGGAACAGCGGAGCGGACATGTCCGGCAGCCTCGACCAGGACCGACTCAGGCGTGGCCGTTGAAGGCGTCACGCATCCGGGAGAAGAAGCCGCCCTGCTTGGTGAGTTCGGCGACCTCCTCGCCGCGGGTCTTGGCGAAGTCGCGCAGCATCCGCTCCTGGTCGGCGTCGAGCTTCGTCGGGGTACGCACGTCTAGGTGGACGTAGAGGTCACCACGACCGGTGCCACGCAGGTGGGGTACGCCCCGGGCGCGCAGCCGCAACGTGCTGCCCGGCTGGGTGCCCGGCTTGACGTCGACCGGCTCCTCACTGTCGAGCGTCTTGATGGTCAGCCGGGTGCCGAGTGCCGCGGCGGTCATCGGCACGGTGACCCGACAGTGCAGGTCGTCGCCCTTGCGGGAGAAGACGTCGTGCGGCCGCTCGTGGATCTCGACGTAGAGGTCACCGGCGGTGCCACCACCCGGGCCCACCTCGCCCTGCTGGGCGAGCCGGATCCGCATGCCGTCCTCCACCCCGGCCGGGATCTTGACGGTCAGCGACCGGCGGGTCCGGACCCGCCCGTCACCGGCGCAGGTCGGGCAGGGGTGCGGGATGGTGGTGCCGTAGCCCTGGCAGACCGTGCACGGCCGGGCGGAGACCACCTGGCCGAGGAAGGTGCGCTGCACCGACTGCACCTCGCCCCGGCCACCGCACGCCTCGCAGGTGGCCAGGTGGGTGCCGGCGGCGGTGCCCGCACCGGAGCAGGTGGTGCAGAGCACGGCGGTGTCCACCGTGATCGGCGCCTCCACCCCGAAGGCGGTCTCCTGAAGGTCCAGTTCCAGCCGCAGGATCGCGTCGGCACCGGGTCGGGTACGCGGTCGCGGTCCCCGGCCGGCGCCGGTGGCCCCGCCGAAGAACGCGTCCATGATGTCCTGGAAGCCGACGAACGGACCGGCACCGCCGGGCCCACCCGGGCCGCCGGCACCGCCGCCGCCCGGGGCCAACGGGTCGCCACCGAGGTCGACGATCTGCCGCTTCCGATCGTCCGAGAGGACCTCGTACGCGGCGTTGATGTCCTTGAACTTCTCCTGTGCCTCCGGGTCCGGATTGACATCCGGGTGGAACTGTCGCGCCAGCTTGCGGTACGCGCGCTTGATCTCGTCGTCGGAGGCGCCTCGGCTGACGCCGAGAATGCCGTAGTAGTCCCTGGCCACTGCGTTCCGTGTCCTCGTGTTCGTCTCGCGTTACGCCGGTCGGCGGCGGCAGCCCACCGTCGGCCCTGACTGATCAGTTCTGGGCCAGCAGCTCGCCCACGTAGCGTGCCACGGCCCTCACCGTGGCGATGGTCCCGGGGTAGTCCATCCGGGTCGGCCCCAGCACGCCCATCCCCCCGACGATGGTCGCGCCCGGGCCGTAGCCGGTGCTGACCACGGATGCCGCCCGCAGGTTGTCGATCTCGTTCTCGTCGCCGATGCGCACCCGCAGCGTGCTCGGCTCAACCTCGCCGATGAGTTTGAGCAGGACGACCTCCTCCTCGAGCGCCTCGAGGACCGGTCGCAGGGATCCCTGGAAGTCCAGCAGCCCGCCGCGGGCGAGGTTGGCGGTGCCGGCCAGCGCGATCCGTTCCTCGTGCCGCTCGACCAGCGTCTCCAGCAGCACGGTCGACAGGGTGGTCATGGCCGGACGCAGGTGCGGCACGGACTCCTCGATGAGGGCCTGCACCAGCGGCGGGGTTTCCGACAGCTGGATGCCGACCAGCTTCTCGTTGATCGTCCGACGCAGGTCTATGACGTCGTCGGCGAGGATCGGGGCCGGCAACTCGACCAGTCGCTGCTCGACCCGCCCAGTGTCGGCGATCACGACCAGCATCAGCCGGGTGGTCGAGATCGGCACCAGTTCCAGGTGCCGGACACGAGACCGGGCCAGGCTCGGGTACTGCACCACGGCGACCTGTCGGGTCAGCTGCGCCAGCAGCCGGACCGTGCGGTGCACCACGTCGTCGAGGTCGACCGCCCCGGCCAGGAACCGCTCGATGGCTCGGCGTTCAGCTGGGCTGAGCGGCTTGACCCGGCTCAACCGGTCGACGAAGAGCCGGTAGCCACGGTCGGTGGGCACCCGGCCGGCGCTGGTGTGCGGCTGGCGGATGTAGCCCTCCTCCTCCAGCACGGCCATGTCGTTGCGGACGGTGGCCGGCGACACGCCGAGCTGGTGCCGCTCGACCAGCGCCTTGCTGCCGACCGGCTCCTGGGTGGCGACGTAGTCCTCGACAATCGCCCGCAGCACGGCGAGCTTGCGGTCGTCGAGACCCATCTCCCACCTCCTGTCGCAGGCCAGTGTCAAGCGTCCACCGCCGCCAGCGGGCGCCCTGGCACTCGACTGTAGCGAGTGCCAGTCTACGTCGAGGCCCCCGGCAGCGCGATGATCAAGAAAACAGACGTGTCCGAGGGCCGATCGTAGGGTTGACACTCGCCGGTGTCGCTATGGTGCGCCATTGCCGCTGGCACCTACCGTGAGCCCCATGACTGAACCACCTCGTCCCCCGAATTTCGGCGACGATCCCACGGCTCCGATGTCCGGATCGTCTGGCCAGGGCGGCTATCCCCCGCCCACCGGCGACCAGCCCCCGTCGGCCGGCTACCCGCCACCCGGTGGCTATCCGCCGCCTGGCGGCTACCCGCCACCCGGTGGCTATCCGCCGCCCGGCGGTTACCCTTCGCCCGGTGTCGGTTACCCGACCGGGGGCTACGGCGCGCCCGGCGGCGGCTACGGCAGCAGCGAGGACAAGACCTGGGCCCTCATCGCCCACTTCGGCGGCCCGCTCGGCGTGATCGTCGGTGGTGGCCTGCTCGGCTGGGTCGCGCCGCTGATCGCGATGATGAGCCGCGGGCAGCAGTCCCCCGCCGTCCGGGCACACGCGGTCGCCGCCCTCAACTTCCAGATCACCTGGGCGGTCGCGGGCGTGCTGGCCTGGGTGCTCGCCACGATCACCTGCTTCGTGCTGTTCTTCGTCCCGATGATCGTCTGGATCATTCCGGTGATCTTCGGCATCATCGGCGGGGTCAAGGCCAACGAGGGCACGCTCTACCGCTACCCGATGACCTACACCTTCGTGAAGCGCTGACGCCCGGTCACCGCGCTCAGGGCAGCAGGTCACGCACCACAGCGTCGGCGAGCAGCCGGCCGCGCAGGGTCAACACCCCGCGGCCGGCCGCGTGGGCGGGCGCGGCCAGCAGACCGTCGGCCACCGCCCGCGCCGCAGCCGTGCGCCCGGCGTCGTCGAGGACGTCCAGCGGCAGGCCGCCGGCCAGCCGCAGCCGCAGCATGACCTCCTCCATCCGGGCCTCGTCGGCGGTCAGCACCTCCCGCGCCAGGCCGGGTGACCGGCCGGCGGCCAGGCGTTGGGCGTACGCCGTGGGGTGTTTGACGTTCCACCAGCGCACCCCACCGACGTGGCTGTGCGCCCCCGGACCGAGGCCCCACCAGTCACCGCCGGTCCAGTAGAGCAGGTTGTGCCGGCAGCGGGCGGACGGCGTACGGGCCCAGTTGGACACCTCGTACCAGGAGAAACCGGCCGCGTCGAGGGCGGACTCGGCGGCCAGGTATCGGTCCGCGGCGACGTCGTCGTCCGGGTACGGCAGCTCACCACGACGCATCCGCGCGGCCAGCCGGGTGCCGTCCTCGACGATCAGGGCGTACGCGCTGACGTGGTCGACGCCCGCCGCCACGACCTGCTCCAGCGAGGCGGCGAAGTCCTCCGGCCGCTCCCCCGGCGTCCCGTAGATCAGATCCAGGTTGACGTGGTCGAAACCGGCGTCGCGGGCCTCGATCGCGGCGGCCGTGGCCCGGCCGGCGCTGTGCCGGCGGTCGAGCACGGCGAGCACCCCAGGGGCGACCGACTGCATGCCCAGCGAGATCCGGGTATAGCCGGCGGCCCGCAGTTCCTTGAGGGAGGCAGGGGTGACCGATTCCGGGTTGGCCTCGGTGGTCACCTCGGCGTCTTCCGCCAGCCCCCAGGTGCGGTCGATCGCGTCGAGGATGCGGGCCAGGTCGTCGGCGGGCAGCAGGGTGGGCGTACCACCGCCGACGAAGACGGTCTCCACCCGGCGGGGCGGGCGGTCACCCAGCACCCGTGCGGCGAGCGCCAACTCGGCCAGCACGGTGTCGGCATAGCTCTCCCGGCTCGCGCCGCCGCCCAACTCCTCGGCGGTGTAGGTGTTGAAGTCGCAGTAGCCGCAGCGGCTGGCGCAGAAGGGGACGTGCACGTACACCCCGAAGCCACGGTCGCCGACGGACGCGCGGGCGGAAGCGGGCAGCGCCCCGTCGGTCGGAACGGGTTCGCCTGCTGGAAGGACGCCGGGCATGGCCACTAGTGTGCCCTCACATGACCTCTCCCGACGCGCTGGTACGGGTCACCACGGCCCGCGGGGTGACGACCCTCACCCTGGACAGCCCATCCAACCGCAACGCGCTCTCCACCCCGTTGATGACCGAACTGCTGGCCGGGCTGGACGCCGCGGTCGCCGACGACACGGTCCGGGTGATCGTGCTGGACCACACCGGCCCGGTCTTCTGTTCCGGGGCGGATCTGAAGGAGACGGCGGCGGCGTACGCCAGCGGGACGGTGCCCGCCGGGATGCTGGGTGACGTTCTCGCGGCGGTCCGGCAGTGCTCGAAGCCGGTGCTGGCCAGGGTCGCCGGCCCGGCCCGGGCCGGCGGGCTCGGTCTGATCGCGGCGGCCGACCTGGCGATCTGCGCGGCCGAGGCCACGTTCGCCTTCACCGAGGTACGCATCGGGGTGATCCCGGCGGTGATCTCGGCGACCGTGCTGCCTCGGCTGCACCCCCGCGCGGCGGCCGAGCTGTACCTGACCGGCGACACCTTCGACGGTCGACGGGCGGCCGAGATCGGCCTGGTCACCGCTGCGGTACCGGCCGACGACCTGGACGCCACGGTGCGGCGGTACCTCGACTCGCTGGTGCGTGGCGCCCCCACGGCGCTGGCCGGCGCGAAGGAACTGCTGCGCCGGCCGCCCGCCGCCGACCTGCGCGACGAACTGGCGGAGCTGAGCACGCTCTCCACCCGGTACTTCCTGTCCGCCGACGGCGTCGAAGGGGTCACCGCGTTCCGCGAGAAGCGTCCGCCGCGCTGGGTCGCCGAACTCGACAGGTGAGGATCGGCCGGTACCGGGGAACTTCCGTCCCGGCGCGGATCACGCGCTTGCGGTGGAACTGGTCGGACGACCCAGGTCGGACGATGAGGGACGTACGCTTTCGGCGGACGTCGTACGGGAGGTGTGGGTGCGGACTCGGGTGGTCGTGGCGTGTTTCCTGGTCCTCGTGCTGGTCGCGCTGATCGGCATCGTGCTCGGCATGCGGCAGGTGGGAGAGCGACTGCGGCTGCCACTGGCCAGCCGGGCCTGCACAGTGCAGGCCGACGGGAAGGTGACCCTGGACGCGCACCAGATGGCCAACGCCGCGACCATCGCGGCCATCGGCATCCAGCACAAGCTTCCGGACCGGGCCGTGGTGGTGGCGCTGGCCACCGCCTACCAGGAATCCGGGCTGCGCAACCTGACCGGTGGCGACCGCGACTCGGTCGGCCTGTTCCAGCAGCGACCGAGCCAGGGCTGGGGCACCCCGAAGGAAATTCGTGACCCCCGGTACGCGGCCGACAGGTTCTACGCCGCGTTGAAGAAGGTGCGCGGCTGGGAGGACATGCGGGTCACCGACGCGGCGCAGAAGGTGCAGCGGTCGGCTTTCCCGGAGGCGTACGAGAAGTGGGCCGACGAGTCGGAGGTGCTCGCCCGCGCGCTGCTCGGCCATGCCACCGGTGCGGTGGTCTGCACTTTCGGCGGGGATCCGGCGATGCGCGGCGAGGCCGCCGCCGCCGCGTTGACCGAGGGCCTCAACCTCGACTGGGGGCTGACCGCCGCGGCGACCACGGCACACCTGACCGGGCTCACGGTCACCGCGGCCAACCAGCTCGAAGGCTGGCGGTACGCGCACTGGCTGGTCGCCCACGCCAACGATCACGGGGTCAAGCGGGTGCGCTTCGGCGACCTGGAGTGGACCAACCGGGGCGGCTCGTGGAGCCGGGTCGGTGACGGTTCGCGGCAGCCCGCCGAGGTCGTCGCCGAGGTCTTCGCGGACGCATGAGAGACCCCGATCTCCTTACCCGCAGTGACCGCAAAAACCGGCAATTCGCCATCAACAACCCGGGGTTGCCACGCTGAGTAACTAGCGGTAGTCGCGTGGATGCGGTGTGTCGCCATCTCCGCCGGGATCGATGCGGGTGGTCCCGCAGTCGGTGCGATCGCGCGTTACGATCGGCCACCTGTGCCAGAAATGGTTTCACCTCTTGGGGAGGGGTACGACGTGGCTTTCGACTACGGCGACCGCACCGGCTATGAACCGATCAGTGACGTCGACCGCAAGGAGTTCCACGAGCAGGGCTTTCTCCTGCTGCGCAACGTCCTGACCGAGGACCACCGGGCCGCCCTCGAAGCCGCGGTCGACCGGGTGTACGCCGAGGAGAAGGCCAAGGGCAACACCACCAAGGACGGCACCCTGCACCTGCTGGGCTTCCTTGAGCGCGACGAACTCTTCGGCGACCTGCTCACCCACCCGATCGCCTTCCCCTACATGTGGGGCCTGGCCGGGTGGAACATCTACTCGCACCACAACCACCTCGACGTCACCCCTCCGGCGCTGGAGCCGGAGAAGCCGTACTGGGGGTGGCACCAGGACGGGTACCGGCAGAACTCCGACCCGGAGACGATGGACCCGAACCTGCCCCGGCCGATGTTCTCGCTGAAGGTCGCCTACGTGCTCTCCGACCTGTCGGAGACCGGTCGCGGCGCGACCAAGGTCATCCCGGGCAGCCACCTGTGGAACTCGCTGCCCCGCCCGGCGGACACCACGGTGCACAACCCGGACCCGGAAGGCACCGTCGAGATCACCGCCAAGCCGGGTGACGCCTTCATCTTCGACCGCCGCCAGTGGCACTCCCGGTCGACGAACCTGTCGACCATCACCCGCAAGATGCTCTTCGTCGGCTACACCTACCGGTGGATCCGTCCCCTGGACGAGCTGCACATCGACTCCGACGGCGAGTGGTGGGCCAACCGCACGCCGGTGCAGCGCCAGCTCTGCGGTGAGGGCACCCACACCGCGAACTACTGGGGCATCAACTGGGACGGCTACATCGACGACGAGATCCCGCTGCGCAAGGAACTCAAGCAGCGCGGCCTGCTCAACCGCAACATCCCCTGGCTCCGCTGAGCTGTAAGGAAGGGCCCCTTATTAACGCCTCACGTATTAAAAGGGCCCCTTCTTAACACCCGTACCGACACCTGCTGCACCGCGGTGGTCGCGGGTGGCTGGGCGTACGGCAAACGAAAAGGCACCCGACCTGAACGGTCGGGTGCCTTTTCGTGATCAGCTGTTACCGATGGGTGACCCCACGACGGCTGCGGCCGACACCGGCGACCAGCGCGACCGCGACGGCGGCCAGCAGGACCTGGAGCATCAGCTCCCGCCAGTCGATACCGGCGGTCTCGGCGAAGCCGGAGGCGCGGGCGATCACGGTGCCGAGCAGCGCGGCCCCGACACCGATGAGCATGTGCAGCCAGATCGGCATGGGCTGACGGCCCGGCACCACCAGGCGGCCCAGTGCGCCGACGATCAGACCGACGATCAGCGCGGTGATGATGCCCCAGACGGTGAGCTCCATGGTCGCTCTCCTTCACAAAAGTCGATCCACGTTCGTGGTTTTCCTGTCGTGTCCGCCTAATGCCCGACCCGCGAAGTTCTCAAACCGCTAGCTTTCTCCGTCACTCCGATAGGCACGACGAAGGCGCCGCCGGTCAGGTCGACTGGCGGCGCCTCGTCGGTTCGCCTTTTCTCCACCGCGTACGCCGACCCGAACGGGCCGCACGGTTACTTCTTGCCGGTGGGTTTACCGTCCCCGGAATCAGAGGACAGCGCGGCGATGAAGGCCTCCTGCGGGACCTCCACCCGGCCCACCATCTTCATCCGCTTCTTGCCTTCCTTCTGCTTCTCCAGCAGCTTGCGCTTACGGCTGATGTCACCGCCGTAGCACTTGGCGAGCACGTCCTTGCGGATCGCCCGGATGGTCTCCCGGGCGATGACCCGGCTGCCGATGGCGGCCTGGATCGGCACCTCGAACTGCTGGCGCGGGATCAGGTTGCGCAGCTTGGCGGCGATCGTGGTGCCGTAGGCGTACGCCTTGTCCTTGTGCACGATGGCACTGAAGGCGTCCACCGGCTCGCCGTGCAGCAGGATGTCGACCTTCACCAGGTCGGACGCCTGCTCGTCGGTCGGCTCGTAGTCCAGCGAGGCGTAGCCCTTGGTGCGGCTCTTGAGCTGGTCGAAGAAGTCGAAGATGATCTCGGCCAGCGGCAGGGTGTAACGCAGTTCCACCCGGTCGGCGGAGAGGTACTCCATGCCGAGCAGGCTGCCTCGACGGCTCTGGCACAGTTCCATCACCGCGCCGACGTAGTCGTTCGGGGTCAGCACGCTGGCCCGCACCGTCGGCTCGTACACCTCGGCGATCTTGCCGGTGGGGTACTCGCTCGGGTTGGTGACGATGATCTCCGCGCCGTCCTCCTGGATGGCCCGGTAGACCACGTTGGGGGCGGTGGAGATCAGATCCAGGTTGAACTCCCGCTCCAGCCGCTCCCCGATGATCTCCAGGTGCAGCAGGCCGAGGAAGCCGCAGCGGAACCCGAAGCCCAGCGCACCGGAGGTCTCCGGCTCGTAGGTCAGTGCGGCGTCGTTGAGCTTGAGCTTGTCCAGGGCGTCCCGCAGGGCCGGGTAGTCCGACCCGTCGATCGGGTACAGACCCGAGTAGACCATCGGCTTGGGGTCCTTGTAGCCGCCGAGCGGCTCGGCCGCCGGGCGCCCGTTGATGGTGACCGTGTCACCGACCCGGGACTGGCGGACGTCCTTCACGCCGGTGATCAGGTAGCCGACCTCGCCGACGCCGAGCGCGTCGGATTTGACCATCTCGGGCGAGATGACGCCGATCTCCAGCAGCTCGTGAACCGCGCCGGTGGACATCATCTTGATCCGGTCCCGGGCGCTGATCCGCCCGTCGATCACCCGGACGTAGGTGACCACGCCGCGGTAGACGTCGTAGACCGAGTCGAAGATCATCGCGCGGGCCGGGGCCTCGGCGTCACCGACCGGCGGGACGAACTGCCGGACGATCTCGTCGAGCAGGTACGGCACACCCTCACCGGTCTTGCCGGAGACCTTGATGCAGTCCGCCGGGTCACCGCCGATCAGGTGAGCGAGCTCCTCGGCGTACTTCTCGGGCTGGGCGGCCGGCAGGTCGATCTTGTTGAGCACCGGGATGATGCGCAGGTCGTTCTCAAGGGCGAGATACAGGTTGGCCAGCGTCTGCGCCTCGATGCCCTGAGCGGCGTCGACCAGCAGGATCGCGCCCTCACAGGCGGCCAGGGAGCGGGACACCTCGTAGGTGAAGTCGACGTGCCCCGGCGTGTCGATCATGTTGAGTACGGCCTGCTCGCCGGCCCGCTCGCCATCGCGGATGGTCCACGGCATCCGTACGGCCTGGCTCTTGATGGTGATGCCGCGCTCGCGCTCGATGTCCATCCGGTCGAGGTACTGCGCACGCATCTGCCGTGGATCGACCACACCGGTGAGCTGCAACATCCGGTCGGCCAGGGTCGACTTCCCATGGTCGATGTGGGCGATGATGCAGAAGTTCCTGATCCGCCCCGGGTCGGTGGCACCAGGAGCGTTCGCGCCGGTATCGAGCGTCGGTGGCACAGCGGTCCGTTCTGGTCGGCTGACGTGAGCAGGCCGGCTCATGCCGGCCCCCTCTATGCTCCCACGTCCGCGCTGAGCGTCGGCCGGGCGTCCGTCACTCCTGTGGCGGCTCGACGAAGAGGGCCGCGAGCTTGGGCAACCGGCGCCGGGCCTCGTCGGCGTCGTCGAAGTCCCAGAAGTCGTTCAGGTCCGGCACCGGCGGCGGCTCCCGGTCCGTCGGGAGGTCGGTCGCGGTCGCCTTACGGTACGCGTCCCACGGCACGGCCAGCATGTCCGCGCACTCGAACTCCTCACCGCTGAGCGAGGCGGACCGGACGCGGGGCAGTTCGGCCAACGAGTCCGGATCGGCCACCGCACGGGCGAAGACCTCCCGCCCCTGGGTCATCAGCCAGCCCCGGAAGTACTCGAAGCCGTCGTCGGAGGCACCCCCGTTGATCAGGTACGCGGCACCCCACAGGTCGACCCGGTAGGAGGCGCTGAGGACACGCCGCTGGTGGCGGGCGTACCCGACGATCTCCTCGGGGTCGCGGGCGGCGAGCAGCGCGACGGCCCGGGCGGCGATGGCGTCGGGCTCTCCCCCACCGGACCGGGCGCTGTCGATCAACTGCCAGAAGTCGTCGGTCCTCATGGCCTGGCAGTCTGGCAGACATCACGGCGACCACCGCACGGCGCGCGGATGCCATCGGGAGGCCGGGCCGGGGCGCCGGGGTAGTTCGAGCTGCCACCGGCGATCGACAGCAGTTACCGGGTAGCGACAGCGGACACGCGGTGTCGCGGTTACCGGGCAGCATGGTCGGGTGAGCAACCCGATTCCGCCGGCCGTGTCGTACCACGCCACCGCCCAGCGACCCGACTGGGCGGCCCTGCCGGTAGCGGTCCGGACGGCGTTGTCGGCCCGCCTGGGCGCCCCGGTGGTCGGGGCCCGCGTCGCCACCGCCGGCTTCACCCGTGGCTTCGCCGCGGTGCTGCGCACCAGCGACGGCGGCAGCGCGTTCGTCAAGGCCGCCGCCCGGGCGTACCAGCCGCACCTGGTCGACTGGTACGCCCGGGAGGCCGCGATCCTCGCCCGGCTGCCCGCCGGGCTGCCCGTGCCGAGACTGCGCTGGACGCTGTGGGAGGCGGGCTGGTACGCGCTCTGCCTCGATCCGGTCGACGGGCACACGCCCCGGCTGCCGTGGGACCCGACAGAACTGGACGCCACCCTCGCCGGTTACGTCGACATCGCTGCCGCGCTCACCGAACCGCCGGCCGAACTCGTCGGTCTCGGGCTGCCCCGTCTCGACGACCTGGCGCGCGAGGACATCCTCTGGTGGGGCGAGGTGGCGGCTGGTCGGGAACCGGCACCGCCGCTACCCGCACCGGTGGCCGGCCGGCTGGCCGAATTGGTCGCGTTGGAGTCGAAACTGCCCGGGTACGTCGCCAGCGCCACCGGCCTGACCCACGGTGACCTGCGGGTGGACAACGTACTGATCGACACCGACGGTACGGCCTGGTTCTGCGACTGGACCTGGTCGTGTCACGGGCCGGCCTGGTTCGACCTCGTCGGTCTGCTGATCACCGGGTACGCCAGCGGGCTGGACGTCGACACCCGGTTCGCCGCCCACCCCGCCGCCGCCGACGCCCCTGCCGACGCGCTGGACGTGACGCTGGCCGCCCTGGCCGGCTACCACCTGACCGCCGCCGCCTCGCCACCACCGACCGCGTCGGCCCAACTACCCGCGCACCAGCGGTGGACCGGTGAACAGGCCCTGGCCTGGCTGGCCCACCGCCAGGCGTGGAACTGACTTCTCGCGGTGACCGGTGTGGCCCTCGACGTTGCGACGAGCCGGTGGATCCGCCAGCGGCCGGGTGCCGTTTTGGCCTGTCCGAGCCGACCTGGTAACCTGGCTCTTCGCGCAGCGATGACGCATGCTCGTCGCGCGCACAAGCTGACCAACCCGAGCTATCAAGACGAGGCTGTCGCGTGGCGAACATCAAGTCCCAGATCAAGCGCAACCGGCAGAACGAGAAGCGCCGGCTGCGTAACAAGTCGGTCAAGTCGTCGCTGAAGACCGCCATCCGCAAGTTCCACGAGGCCGCGGAGGCCGGTGACGCCGAGAAGGCCACCGCGCTCATGCAGGACGCCTCCCGCAAGCTGGACAAGGCGGCCAGCAAGGGCGTCATCCACGCCAACCAGGCGGCGAACCGCAAGTCGGCGATCGCCAAGCGCGTCGCGTCGCTCGCCTCCTGAGCCGGCGACCGTAGACCTGACGTAAGCCCCGGGCAACACCCGGGGCTTACGTGCGTCCACCGGGCCGACCGCTCCGTCGACCGACAGGCGGCCCTGGCTCCGCTGGCCGGCTGGTTGAGCGGCAACCTGCCCCGTACCTGTCGAACAACGGGTTGACGCGGGCGGGCCGGGCAGACCGGTCCGCTGTCGTCATCCGCCGAGAGCTGACCACGCCCCCGGTCCGGCCGTGTCCGCGCCACCACGGGCCCGCGCATCTGCGCCGCCGGCATGATGCCCCGGCCCTGCGCTGTCCGCCCGACGGCCGGCTCGTCCGTCGGGGCCGTCCTGATGGTCGACCGGCTCGACGCCGTCCACCCGCACCACCACGCCGGGCAGGCTGTGCGGCAGCCAGTCGACCCGAGCCCGCCCGACGATCGGTTCCATCTGCCGCCGGAACCGATCGCGTTCCTGCTCGGGTATGGCGGCCGCCGACCGGACCACCGACGCGGCCACCAGGTCGTTGAGCTTGACCATGACGGCCACCGCCGCAGGCAGCACCACGACCGCCCACCATTTGACCAACTCGGCGAGGGTGAGCAGAGCCGCCAACGCGATCGCCCCCTCGAAGAACACGAAGCAGAGCACCCCACCCGGGTTGACGAAGCGCAGCCCGAGCACCCGGGCGTAGAGCGGGCGATACCGCTGCTCGTCGGCCGGGATCGTGGCCCATGAGCCACGGAGGGCTCCGCTCATCTGGCGCCGCCCCGCCGCGCGGCGGCCACCGAGAAGACGGCCCTCTCCAGCGCGTACGCCCGATCATCGGAGCCGCCCTTGACCGCCGCGTTGCACTCGGCCGCCGCCTGCATCGCCTGGACCAGCCCGTCGGGCGTCCAGCCACGCGCCTGCCGCTGAGCCCGTTCGACCTTCCACGGCGGCATGCCCAGGCTGCTCGCCAGTTGGTAGGGGCTGCCCCGCCCGGCGGAGGCGACCCGGGCGACGGTACGGATCCCGTCGGCGAGCGCGTCGGCGATCGGCACCGGATCCACCCCCACGTGCAGGGCCCACCGCAGCGCCTCCAGCGCACCCGGCAGATCACCGACCATGGTGGCGTCGGCCACGGTGAAGCCGCTCACCTCCACCCGGCCCCGGTAGTAGCGGGCCACGGTGTCGGCACCGATCCGCCCGTCGGTGTCGGCGATCAGCTGTGCGCAGGCCGCGGCGAGCTCGCGCAGGTCGTTGCCGACCGCGGCGATCAGCGCCTCGGCGGCGTCGTCGGTGCACCGCCCGCCGGCCCGGCGGAACTCGTCCCGGACGAAGGCCACCCGGTCGCGGTGCCCCTTCAGCTTGGCGGCCGGCATGATCTGGGCACCGGCCGCCTTCAGCCCGTCGGCGAACGCCTTGCCCTTGGCCGCGCCGAGGTGCTGCACGATGAGCTGCACGTCCGGGTCGGGATTCTTCGCGTACGCCAGCAGGGCGGCAACCAGGTCCTTGCGGGCGTCCTGACCGGACCGCAGCACCAACACCCGGCGACCGCCGAACAGCGACGGGCTGAGCATCTCGTCGATCTCGCCGACGCTGAGCTGACCGGCCTGGTACTCGCGCACGTCCGCTTCCGGGTCGGCGGCCCGGGCGGTGGCGACGGTTTGGGCCACCGCACGCGTGGCGAGCAGCTCCTCGTCGCCGAGGACGAGCACAATAGGAGCGGCACTGGCGGCGGTCACGCCGCCCATATTCGCACGCTCGGCGGCCCGGTCCAGTCCGGTCGACCGCACCGCGCGGGCAGACCCCGCACACAGCGCAAATCCCGACATACATCCAATTTGCCGCCTATCCCCATAAACTAGAGTCAATTTGCGACTTCTTCCGAGCCTGCGATGCTGAACGTGTCTCATGGTTTGGTCCGGCTCAGATCGACGCCGCCAGGCACCACAGCCAGCCCGGCCGCGTCGAGCACCACCGCCACGTCCCCGTCGATGTCGGTACGCAACACCCGTGCCCCGCCCCGGGCCAGGCGGGCCAGCACGGCATCGCTCGGATGCCCGTAGGTGTTGCCCGCGCCCACCGGCACCAGGGCGACCGCCGGCCTGATCGCGTCCAGGAAGGCCGGATCCTGGTACGCGCTGCCGTGGTGGGCGACCTTCAACACGTCGGCCCGCAGCCGGTGTGCGGGTAACTGTTCCCGCAGCGCCTGCTGCTCCTCCGTCTCGGCGTCGCCGGTAAGCATGATCCGCACCCCGGCCACCGTGGCGAGCAGCACCAACGAGTTGTTGTTCGGGTCCGACCGGGTGCCCCGCATCGGGTAGGGCGGTCCGACGACGACAAGGTCGACCGCGCCTGTCTGGTACCGCCACCCTGCCGGGGCGGCCACCAACCGGGTGCCGTGGGCGTTGGCGGTGTCGTGGACCTGGTCCCGCCCGGTTGCCGGCTCCGGCCACTGCGGAGTCAGCACCAGGTCGACCCGACGCCCCCGGAAGACTCCCGCCATGCCACCGGTGTGGTCGACGTGGAAGTGGCTGACCACGAGCAGCGGCACCCGGCGGACGTCGAGCCGGCGCAGGCAGGCGTCCGCCGCCGCCGGATCGGGGCCGGTGTCGACCACGACCGCCTGCCCGGGCGCCACCGGCAACACCACGGTGTCGCCCTGGCCGACGGCGCAGACCGCGATGACCCAGCCCTTCGGCGGCCACCCCGGCGCGATCACCCGCACCGGCACGGTGCCGAGCATCACCGCGACCGTGCACACCGCGACCAACCGGCGCACCACCGGCCGCCGGGCGGCGATCAGCAGGGCCACGGTCAGCCCTGCCAGCAGCAGCGCCCCGGTCGCCCCGCCGGGCCAGGGCAGGTTACCCATCGGCATGCGGGCGCCGTACCGGGCGACCAGCACCAACCACCACGCCGGCCAGTGCGCCAGCCAGGCGGCGACCTCGGCGCCGAACGGCCAGACCGGCGACACCGTCGCGGCCACCACACCGAGCACCGTGGCCGGGGCGATCGCCGGCACCACGAGGAGGTTGGCCGGCACCGCGACCAGACTGATGGTGCCCGACAGACCGGCGATCACCGGCGAACAGGCCAACTGCGCGGCGGCCGGCACCGCCAGGGCCTCCGCTGCGCCCGGTGGTACGCCACGCCGTCGCAGCCCGTCACGCCAGCTCGGTGCGAGCAGCAACAGGCCACCGGTGGCCAGCACCGACAACGCGAAGCCGGCGTCACCGGCCAGGTCGGGATCGACCAACACCAGCACCGCCACGGCGGCGGCCAGCGCCGGCACCGCCGCTCGGGGTCGGCCGGCGGCCAGCGCGGCGAGCCCGATCGCGCCCATGGTGGCCGCCCGGACCACACTCGGCGAAGGACGGACCAGGATGACGAAACCCACCAGGGCCAGCCCGCAGAGTACGGCGGCCAGGGCGGGCCCGGCACGAGCCCAGCGGGCCACCAGCAGCACCGCTCCGACGATGATCGCGACGTTGGACCCGGATACCGCATTGAGATGCGTCATTCCCGTTGCGCGGAAGTCCTCCTCGACCGCGTCGGGCAGTCGGCTGGTGTCGCCTACCACCAGCCCGGGCAGCAGGCCGCCCGGCTCGTCCGGCAACGGCGCACAAGCCTGTTGCAGGCCGGCACGGAGCCGGCCGGCGGCCCGTTGCAGGGCCGAGGGTGCCCCGTGCAGGTCGGGCGGGCCGGAGGCGAGCAGCACGGCAGCGGTCAGGTCGCCACCGCGCGGTTCGGTCAGCCTGCCCTCGACCGTGAACCGCTGGCCGGGCAGCAACTCCCGCCACGCCGGGTCGTCGGCGAGGACCAGCACGCGGGCCGGTACGGTGACCTGCTGCCCCGCCGGGCCGGTGACGGTCACCAGTTCGGCGCGTACCAGCAGGGTGGGCGGGCGGCCCACGATGCCGCCGCGTACCGGTCGTGGATCGTCCCGGACGACCAACTCGGCGGTGACCTGGGCCCGGTCGTCGACCAGTGCGCGTAGCGGCTCGGCGTCGCGTACGGCCAGCCGGGCCGAGGTGGCGGCGGCGCCGCAGACCACGCCGATCAGCACCGCCACCACGATCCAGCCGTAGCGGCGGGCGGCCGGGCCGGGGCGGCCGGCGATTCCGAGCAGGTGCATTGCCGCCAGCCCGGCCAGACCGGCCGCGCCAGCGGCCAGCAGCAGCGCCCGCCTGGCGTCGACGTGCAGCCCGGCCAGGGCGGTGAGCCAGGCCGCCACGGCCAACCCGGCCAGCCGCAGATCGGGGATGTGGGCACCGCCCAGGCCGACGATCGCTCCGGCGGCCCCGAAGGTGCCGTCGCCCGACCGCACCGGCCCGGCCACCGCAGAGGTGGGCCGGGACGAGCGTGCCCCGTCCGTCGTCACACCGTCACCAGGTCTTTGAGTTCCTCGTACCGTGCGTCGCCGATGCCGTTGACCTGGCGTAGGTCGCTGACGGACCGGAAGCCGCCGTGCTCGTCGCGGTGCTCGATGATGCGTCGGGCGAGCACCGGCCCCACCCCGGGCAGCGTTTCCAGTTGGGACTGGCTCGCGGTGTTGAGATTGACCCGGCCGCCCGCACCGGGGTCGGCACCCGCCACCGGACCCGAACCTGGCGCCGCCCCCACGGCCGGGGTGGCGGCCGCCACGCCGACCAGGATCAACTCGCCGTCGGCGACCTTGCGGGCCGGGTTGAGCATCGCCACGTCCACTCCGGGCAACGCCCCGCCGGCCGCCTCGACGGCATCGGCGACCCGCGCACCGGCCGGCAGTCGTACCAGCCCGGGACGACGGACCTTGCCCGCCACCGCGACCACCACTTCGCCGGTCGTCCCGTCGGCCGGCTCATCCATCGGGCTGTCCGACGGGCCCGGCGTGGGCGCAGCGGTCACGGCGCTGACGGGCTCGACCCGTGGCCGGGACCGCCAGGTCCAGCCGGCGGCGGCGAGCACCACCAGGACCGCGATGACCGCCAGTGCCCGAACTCCCCGCCGACCCGGATCGAAGGCGCCCGGCCCCGGCAACCGGGACACCGGTGGGGCCTCGGCTGCGTCGCGCCCTGGCCCGGACGGCAACTCGGTCAACGGCTCCGGCCCGGCCAGCGGCTCGGGATCAGTCCACCCTGGCCGGGCCGACCGGCTCGGCCCGGCCACGCTCGGCCCGGCCGTGGCCGACGCGAGTGGTTCGCGGCCGACGGTGGCGGAACGAACGGGCAGGGACACCGTCGGCCAGTCCAGCGCTGTGGGCGGGACCGGCGCGACCGACGACGCCGGGTCGAGGCCGCGCATCGACGCCCAGGGGCTGTTCGAGGTGTCGGGCTCGACCGAAGGGGCGCCGGGCACGGCTGTCGGCGGTACGTCGGCACCGTGCTCGGGCGCGCCGGGCATCAGTCGCCACAGGCGCGCCCGTACCGCCGTCTCCTCGTCTTTGGACACGGCACGAGGCTAGGATGAGCGGGCCGTCTCCCGTCGGGCCTGAGCGCTTCGCTGTGGACAACCGGCGCTCTGTGGACAACGCCCTGATCATGCCCACGATGTGCTAGGCCGATTCCGGGTCGAGGCCGAGAACGGAACGTCCGGTGAGGGGTCGGTGCCGTTGCGCCAGATCAGCAGCGCGTGCGGCGACCGCCTCCCGCCACCACAGGACATCCGCAACCTTCACTCACGCTTCGGGCCGTCTGTGGATCACGACGCAGGCGAGGCCGGGCCCGACATGGGCGGCGACGGCCGCGCCGGCCTCGGTGACGTACGCGTCGTGCAGCCTGTCGCCGAACCGAGCCGTCAGCGCCCCGAGCAGATCCTCGGCGCGTTGCGGCGCGGCGAGATGGTGGACGGCGAGATCCACCTGTGCGTCGCCGGCCGCCTCGACGGCAAGGTCGACCAGCCGCGCCACCCCTCGACTGGCGGTACGCACCTTGTCCCGCAGCACGATGCCGCCGTCGGGCATGTGCAGGATCGGCTTGACCGACAGCGCCGTGCCGAGCAGTGCCTCAGCCGCGTTGATCCGACCGCCCCGGCGCAGCAACTCCAGCGTGTCGACGTAGAAGAAGATGGTGGTACGCCCAGCCGCGTCGACCGCTGCGGCGCGTACGCCCGCCAGATCCGCACCTTGGGCGGCGGCCCGGGACGCGGCGATGGCCGGGAAACCCAGGCCCATCCCGCAGGAGCGGCTGTCCACCACCGTCACCCGCCCGCCGAACTGCCCGGCCGCCAACTCGGCGGCCTCCACGGTGCCGGAGAGCCCGGCCGACAGGTGCACCGAGACGATTGCTTCCGCGCCGGCGTCCAGCAGGCTGCGGTAAGTCCGGACGAACTGCTCGGGCGACGGACGCGAGGTGCTCACCGAAACCCGCCGCGCGCTCAGGGCACGGGTGGCGTCGGCGGGGAAGACGTCCACCCCTTCCAGCCCTTCGACGCCGTTGAGCACCACGGTCAACGGCACCACGGTCAACTGGTACGCCCGCATCAGTTCAGGCGGAAGGTAGGTGGTGGAGTCGGTCACGACCGCGACGGGCATGCCGGCACGGTAGCGGATCGCGCCGGTCGGCCGCCCGACCGGTTCGCGGCAGGCGGCGTCTGCTGACCCCGTCAGACCGACTCGGCGGAGACCGCCGCACCGGGCCCCGCGGAAGCTGACGGCCCGACGGACGCTGACGGCTCGGCGGGCACCGTGATCCGGCCGACGTTGTGGGCCCGCAGGTGCCAGCCCTGCCCGGCGTCGTGACGCAGTTCGGTCCAGTGGCAGTTGCGCAACGAACCGAGGGTGCGCAGCACGGTATGGTCCCAGCCCAGCAGTTGCCCGCAACCCTGCCGCGCCGCGCCGCCATGGGTGGCGACGACGATCGTGCCGCCGGCCATCTCGTCGGCGATCTCGTGCAGCGCGGTGCCGATCCGCTTGCCCAGCTCGTCGAGGGGTTCGACGTCCGCGCCGGGAGCCGGATCGCCGGCCCGCCATCGGGCGTACTCGTCGGGGAACCGCTCGGCGACCTCGGTGAGCAGCAGCCCCTGCCACCGGCCGAAGTAGCGTTCCCGCAGCCGGGCGTCGGTGCGCACCGGCAGGCCGGTGAGCGCGGCCAACGCGGCGGCGGTGTCCGCCGCCCGGCTCAGGTCACTGGCGACGATGGCGTCCGGGCGCAGCGCGGCGAGCAGCGGTGCGGCCTCGCGGGCCTGCTCCCGGCCCAGGTCGTTGAGGGGTACGTCGGTCTGCCCCTGGACCCTGCTGGCGGCGTTCCAGTCGGTGTTGCCGTGCCGCCAGACGAGCAGCCGGGTCACTCGCCCGATCCGGCGGCGGCCTCGACGCGAGCCAGGTCCCGGTCGACGAACGGGATGGTCGGGCAGTCCTTCCAGAGCCGGTCGAGGGCGTAGAACTCGCGCTCCTCGGTGTGCTGGACGTGCACCACGATGTCGACGTAGTCGAGCAGCACCCAGCGCCCGCCACGCTCGCCCTCACGACGCACCGGCTTCGCCTTCTCCGGCAGGTCGAGCAGGGCTTCCTCGATGGCGTCGACGATGGCCAGCACCTGCCGCTCGTTCGACGCGGCGGCGAGCACGAACGCGTCGGTGATGGCGAGCTGGTCACCCACGTCGATGATGACGATGTCCTGAGCCTTCTTGTCGGCCGCGGCCTGGGCGGCGGTGATCGCCAGCTCGTAAGCGCGCTCGGAAACTGTCACCGTTCTCCTTCGATCAACCGTGCGATACCCAAGCCTCTCACACGGCCCGCGAGTGCGACCTGCCAGTTTCAGCCCAGAAACGGCATGATCCAACCCATAAGCGGACGGATCACCCCTGATAGAGACGCCGTTTTGCGATGTACTGCACCACACCGTCCGGCACCAGATACCAGATCGGCTCACCGCGGGCGACCCGCGCCCGGCAGTCGGTGGACGATATCGCCATCGCCGGCACCTGCACCAGGCTGACCGTGTCGGCGGGCAGATGTGCGTCGGACAACGCGAATCCCGGCCGGGTCACCCCGATGAAGTGGGCGAGTTCGAAGATCTCGTCCAGATTCTTCCAGCTCAGGATGCGTTCCAGTGCGTCCGCGCCGGTGATGAAGAACAGCTGCGCCTTCGGGCCGTACATCGCGCGCAGGTCCCGCAGGGTGTCGACGGTGTAGGTCGGGCCACCCCGGTCGATGTCCGCCCTGCTCACCTGGAAGCGCGGGTTGGATGCGGTGGCGACCACGGTCATGAGGTAACGATCCTCGGCCGAACTGACCGGAAGATCCTCCTTCTGCCACGGCTGGCCGGTCGGCACGAAGATCACTTCGTCGAGCCCGAACCGGTCCGCGACCTCACTGGCCGCGACAAGGTGCCCGTGATGAATCGGGTCGAACGTGCCGCCCATGATCCCGATGCGCCGGATGTCTTCGGTCACCCCATGATCGTAGTCTGAGCCGGCCTCATCTCAGGCCGAGCATGACGGACAGCACTCGACCCGCCACCAGAGGTCAGGCAATCGTCGCGGCCATCGCCGTCCGCGCCACCAGAGCACGACGCAGGTCGTCGTCGGCGTCGCTGATCACCCGGCGCAGCCCGGACGTGAGGTCGTCATGGGACAGCAGCGTCGCGGCCGCCTCCCGGGTGGTCTGCGCCACGGCGTAGCGGGGGAAGGCCAGCTTGGCCACCTCGTCGGCCACCCAGGGCGTACGCAGCCGCGCGGCGGCCGGCATGTCGGCGAAGTAGCGCGGCACGTAGTCCGCGGTCAACTCCGCCTGCTCGGGCTGCCAGAAACCGGCCGCAGTCGCCTCGACCAGCCGGTTGGACAGCTCCGTGTTCGCCACGATGATCTCCCACGCGGCTTGCTTGGCCGCCGGATCGGGCAGGGCGGCGCGGCATCGGGCGGCGCGCTCCGCACCGGCGGCGCTCGGGTCGGCCGTCGCCGCCGCCTCGATCTCGGCCGCACCCGCCGCGCCCAGCGCCACCAGCCGGCCGAGGATCGCCCAGCGTAGTTCGGTGTCGACCGCCAGGCCGTGCGGCACGCCCCGACCGCCGAGCCAACCGGTGAGCAGGGCGACGTCGGTGGTCGCGGCGAGCAGACCCCGCGCGGCGGCCAACTGCAACGACCCGCCGGCGGGGGCCCCGTCGAGCATCCGGCGGCAGGCCTTGTCGATGATCGCCAGCGCGGTCTGTCGCATCGACGGGTCGAGGTAGCGGTCGACCAGCGAACGACTCAGGGCCAGCACGTCCTCGGCGATGATCACCTCGGTCTCGGTGGGCAGCGCCACCCCGATCAGCTCCACCACCGTCATGACCGACCGCTCACCATCGGTCGCCGCGTCCAACGCCTCGCCCCACAGCAGCGCGCGCGGCAACGGGTCGGCCAGCCGGGGCAGCAGCAGGGGCACCGCGTCGGCCGAGGCGGCATCGAGACGGATCTTGGCGAAGGTGAGGTCGCCGTCGTTGGGCAGCAGGACGGCCGACGCCGGCTCACCGGTCAACTCGGCGAGCACCGTACGGCCACCATCGACCTCCGGGTCCAGGTCGACCTCGATCCGGTCGGCGCTGCCGTCGACGGCGTACCGACCCACGCCGATGCGGTGCGGACGCAGCACCGGATGCGTCGACGGCGCGGTCTGCGTGACGGCCACTTCCCGGTAACGACCATCGGCGTCCACGGCCACCTCGGCCCGCAACGTGTTGACCTGGGCGGTACGCAACCACGCCTGCGCCCAGCCGGCCAGGTCCCGCCCACTCGCCGAGCCGAGGCTGGCGAGGAGGTCGGCCAGGGTGGCGTTGCCGAACCGGTGCCGGGAGAAGTGGTCGTTCAACCCGGCCAGGAAGGGCTCGTCGCCGAGCCACGCCACCAGTTGTTGCAGCACGCTGGCGCCCTTGGCGTACGAGATGCCGTCGAAGTTGAGTAGTGCCTCGGCGGCGTCGGACACCTGCTCCGGTGCCACCGGGTGAGTGGAGGGTCGCTGGTCGGCGGCGTACCCCCACGCCTTACGGCGCAACGCGAACGTCGTCCAGGCCTGGTCGAACCGGGTCGCCTCGGCGGTGACCCGGGTGCCGAGGTACTCCGCGAACGACTCGTTGAGCCACAGGTCGTCCCACCACCGCATGGTGACCAGGTCACCGAACCACATGTGGGCCATCTCGTGGGCGATGGTGGTGGCTCGCAGCTCACGCTGAGTGTCGGTGACCGCCGAGCGGAAGATGTAGTCGTCGCGGAAGGTGACCAGCCCCGGATTCTCCATGGCCCCGGCGTTGAACTCCGGCACGAACGCCTGGTCGTACTTGCCGAACGGGTAGCGCTCGTCGAAAAGCTGGTGGAAACGGTCCAGGCACTGCTTCGTGACGGTGAAGATCTCCTCGGTGTCGGCGTCCAGATGCTCGGCCATGGACCGCCGGCAGTAGATGCCGAGCGGAACACCGTCGTGGTCGTCTCGGCGGACGTGCCAGGGCCCGGCGATCAGGGTGAACAGGTACGTCGCGATCGGCAGGGTGGGGGCGAACTCCCAGCGCCCGGGGCTCGGGCTGGCGGCCAACTCGGCGTTGGCCGCGACCGTCCAGTGTGGCGGTGCGGTGACCGACAGGGTGACCGGCGCCTTCAGGTCGGGCTGGTCGAAGGCGGCGAAGATGCGCTGCACGTCGTCCAGGAACGACATCGCGTACAGGTAGGTCTCGCCGTCGGCGGGGTCGACGAAGCGGTGCATCCCCTCGCCGGTGTTGGTGTACGCCATCTCCGCGTCGACGGTCAGCGTGTTCTCCTCGACCAACTCGGTCAGGGGTAGCCGGTTGTCGTCCAGCCCGGCGGGGTCGAGGTCGACGCCGTTGAGGCGTACTCCCAGCAGTTTCGCGGGCTTGACCTCGGCGAAGGTCTCGGTGCCGGTGGCGGTGAACCGGATCGTGACCTGCGACCGGAACCGCTCGCCGCCCTCGGTCAGGTCGAGGTCCACGTGATACGACACGACGGCGATCGACGCGCCACGCGCGGTCGACTCTGCACGGCTCAGGCTCGGCATCCGCTTATCCTGCCGGATGGGGTCGCCAGCGGGCGCCCCCATTTACCCCCGAGGTTGGAGGACTGGACCATGACAACGCACCCCAAGGGCGACTTCGATCTCTCTCGCGCGGTCTGGCAGCGGGCCGAAGGCGACACCTCCGAAGCCGCCGTGGAGGTCGCCTTCGTCGACGATCTGATCGGCATGCGCAACTCCGCCGAGCCGGACGGCCCGGTGCTGGTTTTCACCCAGGCCGAATGGGACGCCTTCGTCGCGGGCGCCCAGGACGGAGAGTTCGACCTCGACTGACCGACGGGCCGTGTTGCCCCGGTCGGCGGGCTCGACCCCGCCGTGCCGGACCGGGGCGAACCGTCAGACGACATCGCCGTCGCCCCAGCCCAGCCCGCCGGGCCCTGGCGCGTGATGGAACCCCGGATGACCGGCGACGTCGACGCAGCGTTCGCCGTCGGGGCCGACCGCCCCGCAGAACAGCCGCTCGGCCCGCCGCCAGTCGCCCGCCGGGGACACTGCGGACGCGCCGAGCGCGAACTCGACCCGTAACACGCTCAGCGCCTCCGCGTATCCGACCGCCGTTTCCCGGGCAGCCGCCAGATCGGGGGCGGTGAACCCGAGGTGCGCGGTGTAGCAGCGATCCGCCCGCACCACCCGCCGAGTCGGCGCGATCAGCGGCGGGTCGCCACCGCCACGCAGTGCCCCGGCCATCAACCGCCGCCAGTGTGCCGGCCTGTTGTCCCGCATGTGTCCTCCCCCGCGTGGCCGCCGGCCACCTGCCGCACTCCGCACGCCGACTCTCCGGCCGGAGCCGGACAGGCCGGTGCGGTGCACACCGCCCGGGTGGGCGGCACCGCCGACGCTGACCGCAGTGAACCAGGTTCGTCGGCTCCCGGGAGGGGCCAGTTGGCCCACGCCGCCGCGTCCGCGACCCGACGACCGGTCCCGCCCGGCGTCAGACGTCAGGCCGGGTGGCCCTGCCGGCCTTGCCTGATTGGTCGTTTCGCTGCGCGACCACCGCTGCCCTACGACAATTGAGGACCAACGGGCCAGCGAGATCGCCATGCGCGGTGCGCAGCTCGCCGCCCCTCGGCCGCGGGCGTATCCAGATCCACAGGGGTGACATCAATGGCGCATCAGGCAGGTCGCGGTCGGCCAGGACGCAGCCGCGTCCAACTCGCCGCCCTGGCCGTGGCAGGCCTCTTCCTGATCCTCGGCGTAGCTGGCTTCATCCCCGGCATCACCACCGGCTGGGGCGACATGACCTTCGCCGGACACCACTCCGGGGCGAAGTTGTTCGGCGTGTTCCAGGTGTCGATCCTGCACAACCTGCTGCACCTCGGCTTCGGCCTGATCGGTCTGGTGCTGGCCCGCCGGCTGGCCGGCGCGCGGATCTTCCTGGCTGCCGGCGGTGCGGTCTATCTCGCCCTGTGGCTGTACGGGTGGGCGACCGAGGACGACAGCACGGCCAACTTCATCCCGGTCAACGGTGCCGACGACTTCCTGCACCTGGGACTCGGCTTCGGCATGCTGGCCCTGGGCCTGTTGCTGTCCAACAACATCGGCACCGGCGGTCGACTCGACGATCCCATCGACCGCCCCTGACGCATCAGGTCCCGGTGAGGTCCGGTCGGCTTACTCGACGTCGTCCGCCTCGATGGTCGCCGCAGCCTCGGGTGCCGCCTCCACCTCGTCGGCGGGCCGCTGCCGGCGCGCCTTCCGGGCCGCCAGCCGCTCGGCCGCGCTGGCCCGGGTCGACTTCTCCTCCAGCCGGATGTCACGACCCCGGGCCCCCGGTACGAACTCGGCGCCCGCGTAGAGGGTCGGCTGCCAGTCGAACTCCCGCTCGGCGATGCGGACCAGGTCACCCGGCTGGGCACCCGCCTTGGCCAGCTGGTCCTCGACGCCGAGGCGAGCCAGCCGGTCGGCGAGGTAGCCCACCGCCTCGTCGTTGTCGAAGTTCGTCTGGCGCACCCACCGCTCGGGTCGGACGCCACGCACGGTGTACGAGCCGTCCTGCTCCGCCTCGATGGTGAAGCCGGCATCATCGACCGCCTTCGGCCGGATCACGATGCGGGTCGGCTCGGCCGGCGGCGCAGCCGCCCGGGCCTGCTCGACCAACTCCGCCATGGCGTAGGTGAACTCCTTGAGCCCTTCCCGGGTGGCCGCGGACACCTCGAAGACCCGCAGGCCGCGCGCCTGCAGGTCGGGCCGGACGATGTCGGCCAGGTCACGCCCGTCGGGCACGTCGACCTTGTTCAACGCAACCAACCGGGGCCGGTCGGTCAGCCCGCCGTACGCCTCCAGCTCCGCCTCGATGGTGTCGATGTCGGCCAGCGGATCCCGACCGGGCTCCAAGGTCGCGGTGTCGATGACGTGCACCAGCACGGTGCAGCGCTCGATGTGCCGGAGGAACTCCAGACCCAGGCCCTTGCCGGTGGCCGCGCCGGGGATGAGACCGGGCACGTCGGCCACGGTGAACGTGTGGTTGTCGACCCGGACCACACCGAGGTTGGGTACCAGGGTGGTGAACGGATAGTCGGCGATCTTCGGCTTGGCCGCGGAGATCACCGAGATCAACGACGACTTGCCGGCCGACGGGAAGCCCACCAGGCCGACGTCGGCGACGCTCTTGAGTTCCAGCACCACGTCCAACTGCTCGCCCGGCTCGCCCAGTTCGGCGAAGCCGGGCGCCTTCCGGCGGGCGTTGGCCAGCGAGGCGTTGCCCCGACCGCCACGACCGCCCCGGGCCACCTCGAAGGTGCTGCCGGCACCCACCATGTCGGCGAGCACCGTGCCGTCCAGGGTCTGCACGACCGTCCCGTCGGGCACCGTGAGCACCAGGTCCGCGCCGTTGGCGCCGTCCCGGTTGGAGCCGGCGCCACCGCGACCGTTCTGTGCCTTGACGTGCGGGCGGAAGTGGAAGTCGAGCAGCGTGTGCACCTGCGGGTCGACCACCAGGGAGACGCTGCCGCCGTGCCCGCCGTTGCCCCCGTCGGGCCCGCCGAACGGCTTGAACTTCTCCCGGTGGATCGAGACACAGCCGTGCCCGCCGTCGCCGGCCTGCAGGTGCAGGACGACCCGGTCAACGAACGTAGTCACGCCGCAATCCTTCCAGCGGGGGCCGCCCCCGCACCTGAAATGGCGAAGCGGGCCGGGACATCAGGTCCACGGCCCGCTTCTGCCGATGAGCTACTGCTGCGGCACGATGCTGACGGTCTTACGACCGCGCTTGGTGCCGAACTGGACCGCACCTTGGGCCAGCGCGAAGAGCGTGTCGTCGCTGCCGCGGCCGACCAGGTCACCGGGGTGGAACTTGGTGCCGCGCTGCCGGACGATGATCTCGCCCGCGCTGACGACCTGACCACCGAAGCGCTTCACGCCGAGCCGCTGGGCCGCGGAGTCCCGGCCGTTACGCGAGCTGGATGCACCCTTTTTGTGAGCCATCTTGAGACGACCTACTTCCCGCTGGAGATGCCGGTCACCTTGACCTGGGTCAGCGGCTGGCGGTGACCCTGGCGCTTGTGGTAGCCGGTCTTGTTCTTGAACTTGTGGATCCGAATCTTCGGGCCCTTGGTGTGCGCGGCGATCTCGCCGGACACCTCGACCTGAGCGAGCTTCGCCGCGTCGGTCACCAGGTCGTCACCGTCGACGAGGAGCACCGCGGCGAGCTTCACCGCGTCGCCGGGGGCACCGACGAGCTTCTCGACCTCGATCACGTCGCCTTCGGCGACCTTGTACTGCTTGCCGCCGGTCTTGACGATCGCGTACATCGGAGGCGCACTCCCTGTCGTTGAGGCTGCTAGCGTCTTTCCCACCGTTGCCGGTCGGTCGTCCCCTCGGCGGCTCGCCGGGTAGCAGAGGCACGGCGGCGCGGGCACGCGGGAACTCGGCACACAAAGGTGCGCCGCAGGCAAGCGTACGCCATGCCTGCCTCGCGCCCCAAACCGCCCCCGCCCAACCGCGAGCAACGGGTCGTCTCGGGACCAAGCGGGCCCAGGCACCGACGCGCCGCAGCCCCTCCCGCCGGGGAGGGGCTGCGGCGTCCGGTCAGGTCAGGGCCGGGTACGGCGCCGAGCGCCAGTCCGGCGGGAGCGACGGCGCCCGGAGCCGCCCTCGTCCTCGTCGTCCTCAGCGAGCGCGTCCGGGTCGTCCGGCGCGGCCAACCGGGCGGACTCACCCTGCTGGCTGTCGGCGACGTCCGGCGCGGCCGGGGTCTCCGTCTCGTAGCGCGACAGGTCGTAGCCCATGGTGTCGTGGTAGCCGGCGTCCACGCTGCTCGTGCTGTCGGCCTCGGTGACCTCCACCACGGTCCGCTCGGCCGCAGCGCTCTTGCGAGCCCGGCGCCGGGACGACGAAGCGGTCGGCTGCTCCGTCGTCGGGGCAGCAGCCGAGGCGACCGCCTTGACCTTCTCCCCGCCGCCGGAGCGGGGCTTCTCCGGCACCGGCTCGGTGTGGATGACCAGGCCTCGGCCCTTGCAGCACTCACAGGTCTCGCTGAACGCCTCCAGCAGGCCCGCGCCGATCCGCTTACGGGTCATCTGCACCAGGCCCAGCGAGGTGATCTCGGTGACCTGATGCTTGGTACGGTCCCGGCCCAGACACTCGGTCAGCCGGCGCAGCACCAGTTCCCGGTTCGACTCCAGCACCATGTCGATGAAGTCGATCACCACGATGCCGCCGATGTCGCGCAGCCGCAGCTGGCGGACGATCTCCTCGGCCGCCTCCAGGTTGTTGCGGGTGACCGTCTCCTCCAGGTTGCCACCGGCACCGGTGTACTTACCGGTATTGACGTCGACCACGGTCATCGCCTCGGTCCGGTCGATGACCAGGTGGCCACCGGAGGGCAGGAAGACCTTGCGATCGAGCCCCTTGAGGATCTGCTCGTCGATCCGGTACTCGGCGAAGACGTCCGTGGTGCCCACGTGCCGACGCAGCCGGGTGACCAGGTCCGGTGAGACGTGCGAAAGGTACGACTCGACCATGTCGTACGACTGGTCGCCCTCGATCACCAGCTCACGGAAGTCCTCGTTGAACAGGTCCCGGACGACCCGGATGACGAGGTCCGGCTCCTCGTAGAGCAGCACCGGCGCGCCACCCTCGGCGGCCTTGGCCTGGATGTCCTCCCACTGCGCCTGGAGCCGCTTGACGTCGCGGGCCAACTCGTCCTCGCTGGCCCCCTCGGCCGCGGTCCGGACGATCACCCCGGCGCCGTCCGGCACCAGCTTCTTCAGCACGTCGCGCAGGCGCTTGCGCTCGGTGTCGGGCAGCTTGCGGCTGATCCCGGAGGCGTTGCCACCCGGTACGTAGACCAGGTGCCGCCCGGAGAGCGCGATGTGACTGGTCAGCCGGGCGCCTTTGTGCCCGATCGGGTCCTTGGTGACCTGCACCAGCACCGAGTCGCCGGACTTGAGCGCCTGCTCGATCGAGCGGGCGCGGCCCTCCAGGCCGGTGGTGTCCCAGTTGACCTCTCCGGCGTACAGCACCGCGTTGCGACCCCGGCCGATGTCGACGAACGCCGCCTCCATGCTCGGCAGCACGTTCTGCACCTTGCCGAGGTAGACGTTACCGGCCATGGTGCCGGCGGAACTGCGGGTGACGTAGTGCTCGACCAGCACGCCGTCCTCAAGGACCGCGATCTGGGTGCGGTCACCACGCTGTCGTACCGCCATCACCCGGTCGACGGCCTCACGGCGGGCCAGGAACTCGGATTCGCTGAGGATCGGCGGGCGGGTACGGCGCTGCTCACGACCGTCCCGGCGGCGCTGCCGCTTGGCCTCCAACCGGGTCGAGCCGGAGACGCCCTGCACCTCGTCGACCGTACGACGTGGCTCCCTGATCTTCACCACGGTAGGCACGCCGTCATCGGCGGCGCCCTCGGTGTCGCTGGCACCCCGCCTACGGCGCCGCCGACGCCGACGGGTCAACCCGTCGCCGCCCTCGCCGTCCTCGTCCGCCTCAGCCTCGTCCGTCTCAGCCTCGGCCTCTTCCGCTTCGTCCGCCTCGGTCGCGACGGCCTCCTCGGCCTCGCCGTCCTCGCCGTCCTCGGCCTCCTCCGCGCCGCCCTTACCGCGTCCCCGGCCCCGGCGACCACGTCGGCGACGCCGCCGACCGGCGGCGCTCTCCTCGTCGTCCTCCTCCTCCGCGGCGGCCTCCTCGACCTCCGCAGTGGGTTCCTCGTCGGCCTCGACCGTCACCACCGGCTCGGCCTCCCGCCGGCCACGACGACGGCGACGGGAAGGTTCGGCCGCTTCCTCGGCGACCTCTTCCTCGGCAGCCAACGCGGCGGCGGCAACGCGGGCAGCGGTGATCTCCTCGGGCGCCATGAACAGCACCGTCGGCGCGGTGAGCGCGGCCCGACGGCGGCGCGACCGCGGCTCCGGCTCGACGGCCGCCTCCGCAACCGGCGGCGGCACAACCGGCGGCGTCTGCGCCGCGCCCCGCACCGGCTCCGCGCCCGGAGCCGGTTCTGCGGCGCCGCCCGTGGTCGGGGTCTCCGCGATCGGCTCGACACTTTCGGTGGGTTCGCCGGCCGGTGCGGCGGCGACGCCCTCGGCCGGAGCGGCTGCGGCTCCGAAGTCGGTCCCGGCGGCAGATCCGGGCGCGTTGTCCGGCTCGGCGGCAACCGGCGGCTCCGCCGGGGTCTCGACCGTCGGCTCGGCCGCCGCAGGCGTGGCCTTCCTGCGCCGGGTACGGGTCACCTTGACCGGCGGTACGACGTCACCGGCGGCTGCTTCGACCTCGGCCGCGGCCAACGGCTCCTCGGTGCTCTTCTGCGCGGTGGTCGCCTTACGGCGTCGCCGTGTGGTCTTGGGGGCGGCGTCGAGGTCGCCGGAGACCGGGGCGAAGACCTCCGCCTGGGGTGCCTCCCCACTACCCACGGCCGGCGCGCCCTGCGCCTCCACCGGGGCGTCGGTCTGTTCGGGCTGACTGGCCGCCGGGGTGGCTCGCCGCCGGGTGGCCCGCCGCCGGGGCGGCGCCTCTCCGGCAGGCGCGCTGGCCAGGTCGGCCGTACCACTCACCGTGCCGGTGGTGTCCTGCGGCGTACCGGCGGCGCCAGCCTCGCTCGCCGCGTCGGTGGTGGGCTCGGCGGCCGGGTTCGCACCGGTCTGTTCGCCGCCCTCGGGCTCGTTCTCGAGCATGGACGTTCTCCAGTTCTGGCTTCCCCGGGCGCGGGTGAGCGCTGCCACGCAGGGATGCCGCAAAAGGTATTTCCCCGGGCGCACGGCGTGCGCGACCGGCGAAGTCTGCCTGCCTGGGCGCCGACCGTCGGTCAGCGTCCGCCGATGGTTGCCCCGTCGCGGTCCGCGTCCAGCGGATCCACGATCGCACCCTGCGCGGTCAGCGTGCCCTGAGCCAGCCGGATCACCTTCGGGGCCACCGGCGGCTCCAGGCCGGCCACCACGCGGAGGCCGGAAAGGACGTCATCGGGTCGTACGGACGGGGTGACCTGCCGTACGACCAGTTCGAGTATCGCACACGGTACGTCCGATGCCCCGGAAGGCGTCGCCGACGGGGCGCTCACATCGATGGCGATGACCGCGGCACGCGCGTCGAAGGTACGCCGTCCCTGCTTGGTCATCCGCTCGACCTGCACCTGCTCGGCGGCGCTGAACGCGGCCACGGCCTTGGTTAGCACTTCGGGATCCACCTGCGGCAGCTCGACGTGCCACCGGGACGCCTCGATCCGGTCGGCCAGCCCGCTGCCGGTGGCCACCACGGCGTCGAGCACGTCGAGGCCGGGTGAGAGCGCGGCGTCCAGCGCTAGGCGCAGCGCGGCCGGGTCGACCGGTTCACGCAGGCCGATCTCCAGGTACTCGGCCTCGCTCGCCACCCCGGTCGGCGCCGCGCTGGCGTACGAGATCTTGGGGTGCGGGGTGAAGCCCTGCGAGAACGCCACCGGCACGCCGGCCCGGCGCAACGCCCGCTCGAACGCCCGGGCGAAATCCCGGTGCGAGGTGAACCGCAACGGGCCCCGCTTGGCGTACCGGATCCGCACGCGCTGGACGACCGGCGCCTGGCCACCCTCGGGCTGTGGTCTCTTACTGATCTTCATGCTCCTCGCTGGCGGACCGACCGGGTCACTGCTGGGCGCCGGTGGGCAGCCGCAGGCCGTTGACCGGGGTCAACGGGAGCAGTTTCCGGCCGGTCGGGCCGATCTGGATCTCGGTGTCCATCGCCGGGCAGACCCCGCAGTCGAAACACGGCGTCCACCGGCAGTCGTCCTGTTCGTACTCGCTGAGCGCGTCCTGCCAGTCCTGCCAGAGCCAGTCCTTGTCCAGGCCCGAGTCCAGGTGATCCCAGGGCAGGACCTCCAGCTCGTCACGCTCGCGGGTGGTGTACCAGTCGAGGTCCACCCCGAAGCCGGGCAGCACCTCGGCGGCGGCGTCCACCCAACGCTGGTACGAGAAGTGTTCGCTCCAGCCGTCGAACCGGCCGCCGTTCTCCCAGACCTTGCGGATCACCGCGCCGACCCGGCGGTCGCCCCGCGACAGCAGGCCCTCGATCAGCGAAGGCTCACCGTCGTGGTAGCGGAAACCGATCGCCCGACCCAACGAGCGGTCCGCGTTGATCGCCTGCTTGAGCAGCTTGAGCCGGTGGTCGATGACCTCCGGGCGCTCCATCGCCGCCCACTGGAACGGGGTGTGCGGCTTCGGCACGAACCCGCCGATGGAAACGGTGCAGCGGATGTCCTTGGAGCCGGTGGCGGCCCGACCCGCCCGGATGACCTCGTGGGCCATGTCGGCGATCTCCAGGACGTCGGAGTCGGTCTCGGTGGGCAGCCCACACATGAAGTAGAGCTTCACCTGCCGCCAGCCGTTGGTGTACGCGGTGACCACCGTACGGATCAGGTCGTCCTTGGAGACCATCTTGTTGATGACCTTACGGATCCGCTCCGACCCGCCCTCCGGGGCGAAGGTCAGACCGGTGCGCCGCCCGTTGCGCGACAGCTCCTGAGCCAACTCGATGTTGAACGCGTCCACCCGGGTCGACGGCAACGACAGCGACACGTTGGTGCCCTTGTACTGCTCGGCCAGGCCGGAGCACATGTCACCGATCTCGGAGTGGTCGGCCGAGGACAGCGACAGCAGACCCACCTCGTGGAAGCCGGAGAACTCCAGCCCCTGCTGCACCATCTGCCCCACGGTGGTGATGGACCGCTCGCGTACCGGCCGGGTGATCATGCCGGCCTGGCAGAACCGGCAGCCCCGGGTGCAGCCCCGGAAGATCTCCACGGCGTACCGCTCGTGCACCGTCTCGGCCAGCGGGACCAGCGGCTTGCGCGGGTAGGGCCAGGCGTCCAGGTCCATCGTCGTACGCTTGTGCACCCGGAACGGCACGTCCGCCCGGTTCGGTACGACCCGCTGGATCCGACCGTCGGGCAGGTAGTCCACGTCGTAGAAGCGCGGCACGTAGACACTCTCGGTACGCGCCAGCCGCAGCAGCAGCTCGTCGCGCCCACCCGGACAGCCCTCGGCCTTCCAGTCCCGGACGATGGCGGTGATCTCCAGCACCGCCTCCTCGCCGTCGCCGAGCACCGCGGCGTCGACGAAGTCGGCGATCGGCTCCGGGTTGAACGCGGCGTGCCCGCCCGCCACGATCACCGGGTCGGCCTCGGTACGGTCGGCCGCGAGCAGTGGGATGCCGGCCAGGTCGATCGCGGCGAGCAGATTGGTGTAACCCAGCTCGGTGGCGAACGACACGCCGAACAGGTCGAAGTCCCGCACCGGCCGGTGGGCGTCGACGGTGAACTGGGGCACGCCGTGGGCGCGCATCAGCTTCTCCAGGTCCGGCCAGACCGCGTACGTCCGCTCGGCGAGCGTGTCGGGCAGCTCGTTGAGCACCTCGTACAGGATCTGCACACCCTGGTTGGGCAGGCCGACCTCGTACGCGTCCGGGTACATCAGCGCCCAACGTACGGTCGCGGAGTCCCAGTCCTTGACCACCGCACCCAGCTCACCACCGACGTACTGGATGGGCTTGGTCACCTGGGGCAGCAGCGGCTCCAGCCGGGGCCACACGGAATTGGCCGCGACGGGACGCGGTGTGGTGGACGGGACGCTCATGATGCCCAAGGGTACGCGCCCGCCCGTCGGCGGCCGCGCCACACCTGTCCCCCCGACACGCCGGGCGATCGGTCACCGCGGGCAGCCACCCCACCTGCGCAGAAGGCGGCCTGATTCGGCCAACGTGGCACAGCGGTACTAACCTCGGGTCGGCGTGAGAGGAGATTGCCGCGATGCCGGAGCCGCAGCCGGGTACGGACCGGCCGGTCGACGGGAACCCGCCGGATGCACACCGGGACGGGGAGCCGGCGGTCACCCAGGAGCAGGCCACCCCGGTGGTCCTCGGGGCCCGCACCGGCCCTGACGGCACCCACGAACTGCCCGCCGACACGCCAGACCCCGCTGGCCCACCGGATTCCGCTGACCGGCAGAGCCCAGACGACCAGCCAACGCGGCAGAGCGCCGCTGCGGAGACCGACGCCGCTGAGCCGGGCGACGAGGGGTCGTCCGCTGCCCAGTCCACAGCCGTCGAGGTCGGCCCACAGGGCACCCGCGTGATGCCGCAGCCGCTGCCCGACGAGGAACCCGCGTCGCCGCGCTGGAGCGGATCCGCCGCCGTACCGCCGGCACCGCCGCGCCGTCCCGCGTGGGGCGAGTCGGCCGAGCCGACCCCACCGCCGCCGGTCGCGGCAGCCCACCAGCCGGAGCACCAGACCCCGGTCGACCCGTGGGCGGGGGTCGACACCACCGGCTGGAACCTGCCTTCGGCAGACTTCCCGGCCCTGCCGCCGACGATGTCGTACCCGACCGCACCGCCGACCCGGCCGTACTCCGGGCCGCCGGCACCCCCGGTCTCGCCCGCACCCCCGACCCACCAGCCACGCCCGACTCACCAACCACGGGCAGCCCAGCAGTCACCGGCGTACCCGCCGCCCGCCGCCTTCCCCCCGGCGGCGCAGGCCCCGCCGGTGCCGCCGGCGCGACAGAACCCGCCGCCGGGGTATCCGCCGCCGGGGTATCCGCCGCACCATCAGACCCCACCGCCCGCCCCGGCGATCTCTCCGGCCCGGCCGCCGGCACCCGCCGGACCATCGCCCCGGGGCCGGAAGAAGAGCAAGAAGGCTCCGCCGGCCGCACCGCCGCCCGGCTGGCAGCCGCCCGCCGGGTACGTCCCGGTACGCAGAAGGCGCCGCTGGCCCTGGCTGCTGCTGCTGACCCTGGCCTGCTGCTGTGGCTGCCCGGCCTACTACGGCATGCCGATGTTCAGCCAGTACCCGGCGAACGCCGGCCTGCCGGCGCAGGTGGCCGATCTTCGGCTGCGCGAGGACCCGCGCAGCGCGCAGGCCGCCCGGAAACTGGAGACGCAGATGCGCCAGGCGCACCTGCTCGCCGACGACACCTTCGCCGGGGTCTACACCACCAACGTCGGCAAACAGGTGACGGTCTTCGGCGGCACCGGTTTCCGGTTCACCCCGTCGGCCGACGCCGACGCCGAGATCGAACGGCTCACCGAGGAGTACTCCCTCGGCGCGGCCCAGGTGGTGGAGAGCAGCGTCCGGGGGCGGCACGAGCGCTGCGCGGTGGGCCGTTCCGACGGCGTCGGGGTGGTCGTCTGCACCTCGGTCGACCACGGCAGCATCACCAGCGCGGTGTTCACCGGCCTCTCGGTGGACGACAGCGCCCGGCTGCTCGGCACCCTACGGGAACAGATCATCTCGACCGGATGAACTGAACCGGTCCCGGCCACCGAGCGACGCCCGTTCGGGGAACAATCGACACCATGCCTCGGCGTTGGCTGTTCGCCGATCAACTCGGACCACACTTCCTCGACGAGCGCCGCCAGCCGGTGCTGCTGATCGAGTCGAAGGCGGTCTTCCGTCGCCGGGCCTTCCACCGGCAGAAGGCGCACCTGGTGCTCTCCGCCCTGCGCCACCGGGCGGCCGAACTCGGCGACCAGGCGATCTTCCTGCGCGCCGAGACCTACCGGCAGGCGCTACGCCGGGTACGCGAACCGCTGGAGGTCTGCCACCCGACCTCCCGGGCGGCGCTGGACTTCGTCCGTGGCCTGGACCGGGTGACCGTACTGCCGCCACGCGGGTTCGTCACCGGGCTGGACGAGTTCGCCGACTGGGCGGACGGTCGGCGGGGCGCGCTGCGGATGGAGACCTTCTACCGGTTCGCGCGGGAACACCATCGGGTGCTCGTCGACGGTGCCGAACCGGTCGGCGGGCGCTGGAGCTTCGACACCGAGAACCGCCAACCCCCACCGAAGGGCGTCGAACGGCTGGACATACCGCCCCCGCCGATGCCCCGCGAGGACGACATCGACGCCGAGGTACGAGCCGACCTGGATCGCTGGGAACGGGAAGGCATCCGGTTCGTCGGGCGGGACGGTCCACGCCGCTTCCCGGTCACCACCCGGGAGGCCCAGTCGCGGCTACGGCACTTCCTCAAACACCGGCTGCCCCGCTTCGGCCCGTACGAGGACGCCATGCTCGCCGGCGACCCGTGGCTGGCGCACAGCCTGCTCTCCTCCTCGTTCAACCTCGGGCTGCTCGACCCGCTGGCGGCGATCCGCGGCGCGGAGCAGGCGTACCGCAAACAGGGGGCGCCGCTGCCCAGCGTGGAGGGCTTCATCCGGCAGATCCTCGGCTGGCGGGACTTCGTCTGGAACCTGTACTGGTATTTCGAGCCCGGCTACCAACGCAGCAATGCGCTGGGCGCCCGCGCGTCGATACCCGCCTGGTTCGGCGACCTGGACGCCGACGCGGTGCAGGCGCACTGCCTGTCGGATGTCCTGGCCGACCTGCGCGACCACGGCTGGGTGCACCACATCCCCCGGCTCATGGTGCTCGGCAACTACGCGTTGCAGCGCGGCTGGCGACCGGCCGAGGTGGTGGACTTCTTCCACCGCAGCTTCGTCGACGGCTACGACTGGGTGATGACCATCAACGTCGTCGGCATGAGCCAGTACGCCGACCTCGGGCGGATGAGCACCAAGCCGTACGCGGCCGGCGGCTCGTACATCAACCGGATGAGCGACTACTGCGGCGGCTGCCGGTACGACCCGAAGGTCCGCCTCGGTGAGCACGCCTGCCCGTTCACCGCCGGCTACTGGTCGTTCCTCGATCGCAACCGAGACCGGATCCCGGCCAACGCCCGGATGGCCCGCACGATGGCCCAACTGAACCGGCTCGGCGACATCGACGCGGTACGCGATCAGGAGAAACGCCGTTCCTCGAACCCGCCGTGACCGCTATCGGTCAGCCCGCGCTCGCGTCGCCCGTGGACTTCGGTTCGGCGCGGGGCGGGGCGTAGCGGGGGACGTACTCCTGGCCGGTGAGCTTCTGGATCTCGGCCATCATCTCGTCGGTCATCTGCCGCAGCGAGAGCCGGTCGTCAGGGCGGCCGGTGAAGTCCAGCGGCTTGCCGAACTTGACGGTGATCTTCCCGGTGAAGGGGCGCGGCACCCGGGCGCCGATCGGCTGCACCTTGTCCGTGCCGATCATGCCGACCGGGATGATCGGCACACCCGCCGCGATGGCGAGGCGGACCGCTCCGGTGCGGCCCCGGTACAGCCGTCCGTCCGGCGAGCGGGTGCCCTCCGGGTAGACGGCCACCAGGTCACCATCCTTGAGCGCGGGAATGGCCGCGTCGAACGCGGACAGTGCGGCCCGCCCACCGGCCCGCTCCACCGGGATCGCGCCGAGCCCGGTGAGCACGAACTTCGAGAACCGCCCCTTGACCCCGACGCCCTTGAAGTACTCGGACTTGGCCCAGAAGGCCAGATGCCGTGGTACGACCGTGCCGAGGAACAACTCGTCGGCCACCGACAGGTGGTTGCCGGCGAAGATCGCGCCGCCGGTCTCCGGGACGTTCTCCAGTCCCTCCACGGTCGGTCGGAACGCCAGCCGCAGCGTGGGCGCCACGGTGAACTTGCCGATGGTGTAGAGCAGCGGCACTGGTCCTCCGGCGATGGGTGATGTACGCAGTGGGGCGCTGACACCGTAGCGGACCGGCGCACGTCGTCATGCGCGAGGTCGGGGCGGGTCCGTCAGCTGCATGCTAGCTGTCGACGGGGGCCCCTGCCGGTCGGCAGGAGCCCCGCTTCCACGTCAGGCGCGACGTACCGCGACCGTCACGGGTTCGCCCTCGCCGACCTCGCCGGCAAAGCCGTCGATCCCCTCGGCGAAGTCGACCCGGTCGGCCAGCACCTCCCGGCCCACGAAGTCGGCGTACGCCGACACCGCCGCGCGTACCTGCGCCGAGGCATCGACGGTCGCCACGATCCGGTCGGAGATGTCCAGGTCGGCGTCGCGGCGGGCCTGCTGCACCACCCGGACCACGTCGCGGGCCAGCCCCTCGGCGGCCAGTTCCGGGGTGACCGTGGTGTCCAGCACCACCACTCCCTCGCCACCGGGCAGCGGTGCGGAGTGCTCGGCGTCGGCCGCGACCAGGCGCAGCTCGTACTCACCCTCGGCGAGGGTGACCCCGGCGGCGACCGGCGATCCGTCGACCAGCTCCCACTCCCCCACCTTGACCGCCTTGATCACCTGCTGGACCTGCTTGCCGACCCGTGGCCCGAGCGCCCGGGGCACCACGGTCAGCACCTGCTGACAGTACGCCGACACGTCGCCGGTGAAGACGACCTGCTTGACGTTGACCTCGTCGGCGACGAGGTCGGCGAAGGGACGCAGCTGCTCGGCCACCGGGCTGGCCACGGTCAGCGTCGACAGCGGCAGCCGCACCCGCAGACCCTTGGCCTTGCGTAGCGACAGCGCCGCCGAGGCGACCGCGCGCACGTTGTCCATCGCGGCCACCAGGTCGTGGTCGGCCGGGAACTCGTCGGCGACCGGCCAGTCGGTCAGGTGCACCGACCGCTCACCGGTCAACCCCCGCCAGATCTCCTCGGCGGTCAGCGGCGCCAGCGGCGCCACCACCCGGCACAGCGTCTCCAGCACCGTCGACAGCGTGTCGAACGCGTCGGCGTCGCCGGCCCAGAACCGGTCCCGCGAGCGGCGCACGTACCAGTTGGTCAGCGCGTCCAGGTAGGACCGCACGGTGGCGCAGGCGCCGGAGATGTCGTACGCGTCCATCTGCGCGCCGACCGTCGCCACCAGCTCGTTCGTCTTGGCCAGCACGTACCGGTCGAGCAGGTGCGTGCTGTCCGTCCGACGCCGGGCGGTGTAGGAGTCGGCGTTGGCGTAGAGCGAGAAGAAGTACCAGACGTTCCACAGCGGCAGCAGCACCTGCCGGACGGCGTCCCGGATGCCCGACTCGGTGACCGGCATGTCCCCGCCGCGCAGCACCGGCGAGGACATCAGCATCCAGCGCATCGCGTCGGAGCCGTACGAGTCGAAGACGTGGTACACGTCCGGGTAGTTGCGCAGGCTCTTGGACATCTTGCGCCCGTCCGAGCCGAGCAGGATGCCGTGGCTGAGACAGTTGCGGAACGCCGGCCTGTCGAACAGCGCGGTGGCCAGCACGTGCATGGTGTAGAACCAGCCACGGGTCTGCCCGATGTACTCGACGATGAAGTCGCCCGGGTAGTGGTGCTCGAACCAGTCGCGGTTCTCGAACGGGTAGTGCACCTGGGCGAACGGCATCGAACCGGACTCGAACCAGCAGTCGAGCACCTCCGGCACCCGACGCATCATCGACTTGCCGGTCGGGTCGTCCGGGTTGGGGCGGACCAGCTCGTCCACCGCCGGTCGGTGCAGGTCGGTCAGGCGTACGCCGAAGTCCCGCTCGATCTCGGCGAGCGAGCCGTACACGTCGATGCGGGGATAGTTCGGGTCGTCCGAGCGCCACACCGGGATCGGCGAGCCCCAGAACCGGTTCCGGCTGATCGACCAGTCCCGGGCGTTGGCCAGCCACTTGCCGAACGAGCCGTCCTTGATGTGCCCCGGCGTCCAGTTGATCTGCTGGTTCAGCTCGACCATCCGGTCCTTGAACTTCGTCACCGCGACGAACCACGAGGACACCGCCTTGTAGACCAGCGGGGTGTCGCAGCGCCAGCAGTGCGGGTACGAGTGGGTGTAGGTGTCCTGCTTGAGCACCACCCCCCGGTCCTTCAGCTCCCGGATCACCGGCTTGTTGACGTCGAAGACCTGCTCGCCCTGGTAGGGCGGGACCAGCGCGGTGAACCGGGTGTGGTCGTCCACGGTGACGATGGTCGGGATGCCGGCCGCATTGCAGACGTTCTGGTCATCCTCACCGAAGGCCGGGGCCAGGTGCACGATCCCGGTGCCGTCCTCGGTGGTCACGAACTCCGCGCCGAGCACCTGGTACGCGTTCTCGCCGGCCTGCTCGACCAGGAAGTCGAACAGCGGGGTGTACCGCCGTCCCACCAGATCCGCCCCGCGCACGGTGCCGAGCTGTTCGTACCCCTCAAGTTCCTTGGCGTACGCGGCCACCCGTCCGGCGCCCACCACGTAGCGCTCGCCGTCGCGTTCCAGCACCGCGTACTCGATGTCCGGGCCGACGGCCAGTGCCAGGTTCGACGGGAGGGTCCACGGCGTGGTGGTCCACACCCCCAGCCGCACCGGCCCACGGACCAGTTCCGGCGCGGACTCGTCGGCGGTCAACTCGAACCACACCGTCAGCGTCGGGTCGTGCCGGTCCCGGTAGACGTCGTCCATCCGGGTCTCGGTGTTCGACAGCGGCGTCTCACACCGCCAGCAGTACGCCAGCACCCGGAAGCCCTCGTAGACCAGACCCTTGTCGTGCAGGGTCTTGAAGGCCCACATGACGCTTTCCATGTAGTCCAGGTCGAGGGTCTTGTAGTCGTTGGCGAAGTCGACCCAGCGGGCCTGCCGGGTGACGTACCGCTCCCAGTCGTGGGTGAACTCCAGCACCGAGGTGCGGCACGCCTCGTTGAACCGGGCTACGCCCAGGTCGAGGATCTCCGCCTTGCTGGTGATGCCGAGCTGCTTCTCCGCCACCACCTCGGCGGGCAGGCCGTGGCAGTCCCAGCCGAAGCGCCGCTCCACCCGCCGACCCCGCATGCTCTGGTAGCGCGGCACCACGTCCTTGACGTACCCGGTGAACAGGTGCCCGTAGTGCGGCAGCCCGTTGGCGAACGGCGGCCCGTCGTAGAAGACGTACTCGTTGCCGCCGTTCTCGCCCGGATCACGGGCCTCGACGGACGCCTCGAAGGTCTTGTCGGCCGTCCAGTGCTCCAGGACCCGGCGCTCGACCGCGGGCAGGTCCGGGCTCGCCGGGACACCGGCGGCGGTCGGCTCGTGCAACGGATAGGCCATCGGGGGTCGCTCTCCTCGCTGACGCTCACTGTCGTGTGGGTCTGCGAGGACGAGCCCGAACCGGTACGCCGACACCGGCGCCCGGGGCCAGGCCCGCGGTACCACCCCGCTTGACGGTCAATGATCAACCGCCCGCTCGTTGGCCGGCTGTAACGGGCCGGTCCCCGTCCGGTTCTACTGAGCCGGTCACCCAGCCGTTCTTCCGAAAGCTCCCCGGTGATAGCCGGATCATCGCCACTCCCCCCATCCTACCCACCCCACCCACCCACCCCGCCCCCAATAACCCCCACCCCCGCGATCTTGCACTTCCGGTCGCCCCTACGCGCCTTAAGCCCGATATGCCCCGACACAAACTGCAAGATCGACGGGCGGGGTGGGGTGGGGGCGGGGCGGGGGTGGGGTGGGGTGGAGGCGGGGTGGGGTGGGTGGGGGGCGGGGCGAGTGGGTGGGTGTGGGGTGGGTCACGGGGTGGGGGTGGGTGTCACGTGGGGGGTGGGTGGGGGCGTCGTGGGGGTGTCAGATCTGCTCGGATGGGGAGTCGGCATGCAGCGGATGAATATTGCTGAGGTGGCACCGGGGGCGTTTCAGAGTGTCCTGGGGCTGGAGAAGTACGTCCGGGCCAACGTGGACCACACCGTGCTGGAGCTGGTGAAACTGCGCGCGTCGATGGTGAACGGCTGCGCGTACTGCGTCGACATGCACAGCCGGGAGGCGGCTGACGCCGGTGAGTCGACCCGACGGCTGTTCGCGGTGGCGGCCTGGCGCGAGGCACCCTTCTTCGACGAGCGGGAGCGGGCCGCGCTGGCGCTCACCGACGCGGTCACCCGGCTCGGCGAGCACGGCGTACCCGACGACGTCTGGGATGCCGCCGCGAAGGTCTGGCCGGAGAAGGCCCTCGCCGACCTGGTCCTGGCAATTGCCACAATCAACGTGTGGAACCGGATCGCGGTGACCTTCCGCAACGAACTGCCGGCGGAGGTCTGAGCCCGGTCGACGCGGCGGAGGCGGCCGGTGCGCTCGACGCACACCGGCCGATGCTGCTCGGTCTGGCCTACCGTCTGCTGGGCAGCCGGCACGACGCCGAGGACGTCCTCCAGGAGGCGTACCTGCGCTGGGTCCGCGTCAACCGCGCCGGCGTCGGCGAGCCCCGCCGCTACCTGTCCCGGGTGGTGACGCACCTGGCCATGGACCGGCTCCGGGCCCGACAGGCGGCCCGGGAGACGTACGTCGGGTCGTGGCTGCCGGAGCCGGTGCCGACCGCACCGTCGCCGTTCGGTCCGCTGGAACGCGCCGAGTTGCGCGATTCGCTCTCCACCGCCCTGCTGCATCTGCTGGAACGCCTCACCCCGCCGGAGCGCGCGGTCTACGTGCTGCACACCGCCTTCGAGCTGCCGTACGCCGAGATCGCCAAGTTGCTGGACCGCTCCGCCGAGGACTGCCGGCAGCTGCACCACCGGGCGAGGGTGCGGATCGGCCGCGACCGGCGGCGGTTCACCGTCGACCGGGCGGAGCAGGAGCGGCTGCTGGAGGCGTTCATCGCCGCCGCCGACGAGGGCGACCTGGCGAGGCTGACCGACCTGGTCGCCACGGACGCGACCGCGTGGAGCGACGGCGGCGGCCGGGTACGGGCCGCCCGCAACCCGGTGACCGGCGCCGACCGGGTCGTCCGGTTCCTGCTGGGGATCCGCGAGAAGGGCTGGCTGGCGACCGTACGCCGGATCGAACTCAACGGCCAGCCGGCCGCCGTGGTGGTCAGCACGGCGGGCGACGCGTACGCGGTCACCCTCGGCACCGCCGACGGCCGGATCACCGACATCTTCCTGGTGGCGAACCCGGACAAGCTGGCCTGGGCGGTCTGAGCAGATCCGGGGCGCCGGCGAAGTGCGGTCAGCCCAGCTCGGGGAACCAGAGCGCGATCTCGCGCTTGGCGCTGTCGGCCGAGTCGGAGGCGTGCACCAGGTTCTCCCGGTTGGACAACGAGAGGTCACCCCGGATGGTGCCGGCTGCGGCCTTACGCCCGTCGGTGGCACCGATCAGGCCGCGCACCACGTCGATGACCTGGTCGCCGGAGAGCACCAGGGCGACCAGCGGACCACCGGTCATGAAGTCCTTCAGCGGCGGGTAGAACGGCTTGTCCACGTGCTCGGCGTAGTGCTCGTCGGCCAGCGCGGCGTCCATCGTCCGGGACACCATGGCGTCGATCCGCAGCCCCTTGCGCTCGAAGCGGGAGACGATCTCGCCGACCAATCCACGGCGGACCGCATCGGGCTTGATCAGTACGAGCGTACGCTCGTCCGGGCTGCTGCTGGACACGCTGGGTTCCTCCTCAGAGCGGAAACCGGTCGGGCTGGGTACGGTCAGCCTAGCGACCCGGTCCCGGCGCCGGCGCGGTGGTCGGTGCTTCCCCCGACCCCCGATCCGGCCTAGCCTGGCCCTGACCACCCGGGAGGTCCACTGTGGCGAACGGCGGGAACCGACCCATCGCACCGGTACGCAAGTTGGTCGCTGCGGTGCTCGGCACCGTGGCCACCTTCGTCATCGTTTTCGGCCTCGGCATGACCAGCTGGGCCATCGTGGCGCTGGGCGTCGCCGTACTGGCGCTGGCGATCGCGCTGGCCACCGTACGCGCCGGCGGGCGCACCTGGGTCATGGGCGCCGGGCACGTGCACAGCGCATCGGAGCCACCCACCCAGTACGCCTTCGGGCGTTGCGAACTCCAGTTGGTGATCGACGCCCCAGGCCTACCGCCCCGGTCGAAGAAGATCATCGAGCCCCGGGTGCCGGTCTCGAAGTGGCCGTCGGTCGGCCAGAGCCTGCCGATCCGGGTGGCGCTGGACGACCCGCGACACGTCCGGGTGCTCTGGGACGAGGTACCCACCCACGCCGAGACCGGGCCCGCCGACCTGCCGCCCGAATACGCCAGCCAGGCTCCTCCGGACGAGGTCCTCATCGGCCAGGAGGCCCCACCGTGGGCCGGTCGGGCACCCGAGGACGACTTCCCGCTGAGCGACCCGCTGACGGGCCCCACCACCGGCGGCGAACCGGCCGAACCGGCCGAGCCACGGGAGCCGGTACGGGTACGTCAACGTCCGGGTGGGCCGGTCGTGCTGGAGGGGACGGTGGTGGAGCAGTCGAACGACCACCCACTGCCCCGCCGGGCGACACCGGCACCTCGCACGCCGGCCGAGGAACGGTTCGCGGCAGCCACCGCATCCACGGAGACTGTCGGCGACACCCAACCGACCGGGACACGGCTGGCCGACCCGGGGCCCCGACCGACGACGGATCCGCTCGACCCGATCGATCTCCCGTTGGACGACCCGGAGCCGCGAGCGACGACCGCGAGCGACCCGGCGCCACTACCGACGACCGTGAGCGACCCGGAGCCGGCCACAGCCGACGGCAGGGCGCACGACGACGCCGACGAGGCCCGGAAACTGGACGAAGCGATCTTCGGGTACGACCCGGAGGCCGTTGACCCCGACGCCGTGGACTCGGCCGCACCCATCAGCGGCGTCGGCATCACGCTGCTGGTCACCGACCTGTCCCGGTCCCTGGAGTTCTACCGGGGTCGGCTCGGCTTCACCGAGGTCGACCGGGGCACCGGCAACGCCGTACTCGCCTCCGGGGCGACCCGACTGGTGTTGCGTGAGGTGTCCGGCGCCCAGCCGGTCAGCCGTCGCCTGGTGCACGTCAACCTGGACGTCGACAACATCCAGGGGGCGTACGAGCGGCTGCGCGACTCCGGTGTCCGGTTCACCTACGCCCCACGGGTCGTCAACCGGGGTAACCGGTTGGAGGTGTGGGCGGCGGCCTTCCGTGACCCGGACGGCCACGGGATCGCGCTCACCCAGTGGCGCGAGCGCGCCGAGGCGTGAGCCGCACCGGTTCAGCCGAGAATCACCCGGCGGACGTGCCAGGCGTACGCCCACACCAGCGCGAACATCACCCCCAGCACCAACAGCGACCAGTGCAGCAGCCCGGACAGCAACAGCAGCCCCTGCAACACGGTGCCGGCGTTCCACGCCCACGGCCGGCGCATCAGGCCGGCCAGCACGGCGGCGGCCACGGCCAGCGCCACCACCGCTCCGATCGCGGCGCTGCCCAGGTCACCGCCGACCAGCCGGATCGGTTGGATGGCCAGCAGCAGCACCAGCGCCTCCAGGGCGAGGGTGCCGGCGCCGAGGCCGCGTACCGCCCGCTGCGGGTCACGCAGCCCCGACCGGCGCTGCTGCGGGCCGTCCGGCGCTGTCATCGCTTCAACAACCGGCGCGCGTCAGCCACGGTCACCACGGAACCGGTGACGATCACGCCGACCCCGGTCAGCTCACCGGGGACGTCCTCCTCGGCCAGCGCCACCGCCGCCTCGATCGCGTCCGGCATCTCCTCGGCCACCTCGACCCGGTCAGGGCCGAACACCTCGGCCGCGAGCGCCGCCAACTCCTTGGCGGGCAGCGCCCGTGGCGAGCTGTTGCGGGTCACCACCACCTGGTCGACCACCGGCTCCAACAGCTCCAACATGCTGGCCGCGTCCTTGTCGGCCAGGGTGCCCACCACGGCGACCAGCTTGCTGAAGGCGAACTCCTCCTGAAGGGCGGTGACCGTGGCCGCCATGCCCTGCGGGTTGTGCGCGCCGTCGAGCAGGATCGTCGGGGCGGTGCGTACCCGCTCCAGCCGACCCGGGGAACTGGCCGTGGCGAAGCCCTCCCGCACCGTCTCCAGGTCAAGCTGCCGCCGGGCTCCGGCGCCGAGGAACGCCTCGACTGCGGCGAGCGCCACCGCCGCGTTCTGCGCCTGGTGGGCGCCGTGCAGCGGGACGAACACCTCCTCGTACACCCCGCCGAGGCCCTGCAACGTGAGCACCTGCCCGCCGACCGCCACCGCCCGACGCAGTACGCCGAACTCCGAGCCCTCGCGGGCGATGGTGGCGCCGACCTCGGCGCAGCGTTGCAGGATCGGCCGGGCGGCCTCCTCCTCCTGAGCGGCGGCGATGACCGTCGCGCCCGGGTGGATGATGCCGGCCTTCGCGACCGCGATGTCCTGCAAGGTGTCACCGAGCCACTCGGTGTGGTCCAGCCCGATCGGGGTCAGTACGCACACCCCGGCCTGGATCACGTTGGTGGCGTCCTCGGCCCCGCCCAGCCCCACCTCGACCACGGCCACGTCGACCGGTGCGTCGGCGAACGTGGCGAACGCCAACGCGGTGGTCATGTCGAAGTAGGTCAGCGGCTCGGCCGAGCGGTCGTCGACCAGCTCGGCCAGCGGCTTGACCTCCTGGTACACGGCGGTGAAGCGGGCCTCGTCCACCGGCTCACCGTCCAGGCTGATCCGCTCCCGCACGGTCTCCAGGTGCGGGCTGGTGTAGCGGCCGGTGTGCAGCCCGAACGCCCGCAACAGCGAGTCGATCATGCGAGCCGTGGAGGTCTTGCCGTTGGTGCCGGTCAGGTGGATCGACGGGTACGCCCGCTGCGGGCTGCCCAGCAGGTCGAGCAGGGACGAGATGCGGTCCAGTTCGAAGACCATCCGGGTGAAGCCCCGCCCGGCCAGTTCGGCCTCGACCTCGGCGAAGGCGGCCCGCTCGGCGGGCCTGCTCCGGGCGGCGCGATCCGGGTTGGTGCGGTCATCGGCCACGGCACGGCCGAGCCGGCCGGCGTCCGCCGGTCGACCCGCGCCGCTGTGGTCGTCGCGTTCGTTGCTGTCGGTCACGAGGGCAGCGCCTCCAGAGCGGCGTCGATACGGGCCAGGTCGGCTTCGGCGGCGGCCAGCCGATCACGGATCTTGGCGACCACCTGCTCCGGGGCCTTGCCGACGAACGCCGGATTGTCCAGCTTCGCCCGCGCCTGCCCGGCCTCCTTCTCGGCCCCCGCGCGGTCCTTGGTCAGCCGGGCTCGTTCGGCGGCAACGTCGATCGAACCCCGGGTGTCCAGCGCGACGCTGACCTCACCCGGCATGGCCAGCTTCGCGCTGGCCTGGAAGTCGTCGCCGGCCACGTCGAGCCGCGCCAGGGACCGGATCAGCGGCTCGTGCGCCGCGACGCCGGCACCGGCCAGCCCGTCGAGCCGGGCGGCGACCCGCTGGGTCGGCCGGAGTCCCTGGTCGGAGCGGAAGCGACGGACCTCGGTGACCACCCGTTGCAGGGTGGCGATCTCCGCCTCGGCGCCGGTGTCGATCCGGGCCCGGTCGGCGACCGGCCAGGCGGCCGTAACGACCGTCTCACCACCGGTCAACGCGGTCCACAGTTCCTCGGTGACGAACGGGATCACCGGGTGCAGCAGCCGCAGCAACTGGTCCAGCACGTGCCCGAGGACCCGGCGACTTGTGTCGGCAGCGACACCGCCGGCGGCCAGCACCGGCTTGCTCAACTCCACGTACCAGTCGCAGACGTCGTCCCAGGCGAAGTGGTAGAGCAGGTCACAGACCTTGGCGAACTCGTACGCCTCGAACTGCTCGTCCACCTCGGCGGTGACCTGCGCCAACCGGGACAGGATCCACCGGTCGACCGTCGACAGCTCGGCGGCGCCCGGCAGCGGCCCCTCGGTGTGTGCCCCGTTGAGCAGCGCGAAGCGGGTGGCGTTCCACAGCTTGTTGCAGAAGTTGCGCGACCCCTGGCACCACTCCTCGCTGACCGGCACGTCACCGCCGGGGTTGGCGCCCCGAGCCAGGGTGAACCGGGTCGCGTCGGCCCCGTACCGGTCGATCCAGTCCAGCGGGTCGATCACGTTGCCGAACGACTTGGACATCTTCTTGCCGTGTTCGTCACGGACCATGCCGTGCAGGGCGATCACGTCGAACGGCTGCTTGCCGTCCATCGCGTACAGGCCGAACATCATCATCCGGGCAACCCAGAAGAAGAGGATGTCGTACCCGGTGACCAGCACGCTGGTGGGGTAGAACTTCGCCAGGTCGGCGGTCTGCTCCGGCCAGCCGAGGGTGGAGATCGGCCACAGTCCGCTGGAGAACCAGGTGTCCAGCACGTCCTCGTCCTGATGCCAGCCTTCGCCGGTCGGCGGCTGGTCGTCGGGTCCGACGCAGACCACCTCGCCGTCCGGGCCGTACCAGACCGGGATGCGGTGACCCCACCACAGCTGCCGGGAGATGCACCAGTCGTGCATGTTGTCGACCCAGGCGAAGTAGCGCTTGGCCAGGTCCGCCGGCTCGATCTTGACCCGGCCGTCGCGTACCGCGTCGCCGGCTGCCTTGGCCAGCGGGGAGGTGTTGACGAACCACTGCAACGACAGCCGCGGCTCGACCGTGGTCCGGCACCGCGAGCAGTGCCCGACAGCGTGCACGTACGGCCGCTTCTCGGCCACGATGCGCCCTTCGGCGCGCAGTGCGGCGACGATCGCGGGGCGAGCCTCGAACCGGTCCAGCCCTTCGAAGGGACCGGGCGCGGTGATCACACCCCGCTCATCCATGATCGTCAGGGCGGGCAGGTTGTGCCGCTGCCCGATCTCGAAGTCGTTCGGGTCGTGCGCCGGGGTCACCTTCACCATGCCGGTGCCGAAGGCCGGATCGACATGCGCGTCACCGACGATCGGGATCCGGCGCCCGGTCAGCGGCAGTTCCACCTCGGTGCCGATCAGGTGCCGGTACCGCTCGTCGTCCGGGTGCACCGCCACCGCCGTGTCACCGAGCATGGTCTCGGCCCGGGTGGTGGCCACCACCACGTCGTCGCTGTAGCGGATCGAGACCAGCTCACCGTCGTCGTCGGAGTGCTCCACCTCGATGTCCGACAGGGCGGTCAGGCAGCGCGGGCACCAGTTGATGATCCGGTTCGCCCGGTAGATCAGGCCGTCGTCGTACAGCTTCTTGAACATCGTCAGTACGGCGCGCGACAGGCCCTCGTCCATGGTGAAGCGCTCGCGTTCCCAGTCGACCGAGTCGCCGAGACGACGCATCTGGCCGAGGATGGCGCCGCCGGACTCTGCCTTCCACTGCCACACCCGCTCGACGAACTTCTCCCGGCCGAGGTCGTGGCGGGACAGGCCCTGCGCGGCCAGTTGTCGCTCCACCACGTTCTGGGTGGCGATGCCGGCGTGGTCCATGCCGGGCAGCCAGAGCGCCTCGAAGCCCTGCATCCGCTTACGCCGCACCAACGCGTCCTGCACGGTGTGGTCGAGCGCGTGGCCCATGTGCAGCGAGCCGGTGACGTTGGGCGGCGGGATGACGATGGTGAACGGCGGCTTGTCGCTGTGAGCCGACGCCCGGAAACGACCGTCGGCTACCCACTGCTCATACCGTCGCTGCTCTACCTCGCCGGGCTGGTACTGGCCGGCGATGGTCGGGGCGTCGGGGCGTCGGGCATCCAGATTCTCGGTCACCTAAGAAAGTCTACGGAGGGCTTCTGCGGACCCGACGTGGGCCACCGGTGGTTTCGCGTACGGTGGCGGCTATGTCCGACGCACATCTCACCGCCCGCCAGCTCGGCGAGGGCGCCCCGCCGGTCGACCTGACCGACGAGCCGATCGAGCTGAGCAACCGCGACTCGCAGGAGGCACCTGACCGCACCGCGGGCCGCGGCCGCCGGCGTCGGGTCGCGATCGCGCTGCTGGGGGTTCTCGCGTTGACCGGGGTCGGCACGCTGGGTGCCTGGGGCTGGCGGATCGCCCAGCAGAAGGACACCCAGATCGCCACGCCGAACCAGGTCGCGGGGCTGACCCGGGACGACAGCGAACGGGCCGTCAGCACCGCCGACTACCTGCGCAGCGGCCTCGCAGCCGACATCGAGTTGGACACCAGTTTCGGCGCTGTCTACCAGGACCCGGCCGACGCACGTCGGTCGGTGCTCTTCTTCGGCGGTACCACCCTGCTGTGGCAGCCGGAGCGAGATCTGGAAAGCCTGTTCGGCCTGATGTCGGACGAGACCGGCGCGGTGACCGGCCTACGCGACGTGACTTCGGGCCAACTCGGCGGCGTGATGAAGTGCGGCAGCACCAGTGGCGAGGGCGGCGACTTCGCGGTCTGCGGCTGGGCTGACCACGGCAGCGTGGCCATCGCGATGTTCCCCTTCCGCTCGATCGACGACGCCGCCGGGCTGCTGCGACAGATTCGGGAGTCTGTTCAGGTCCGCAGCTGACCTCGCCGCCTTCCGCAGGCCAGCCCACCACTGTGGCCGGCGCCAGCGTCGGCGCCCTCACAGTCGGCAGTTGGTACCCGGGTGCGGGCAACGGACCGACCCCGACCCGCAGCGGGCTCGGGGTCGGGTGGTTGTGGATCGCGTGGTGGCGGTTTGTGGGTGAAATGATTCGAGGGCCACCCCATGCGGGGTGGCCCTCGAATCTAGAAGATGTCCGGCGGTGTCCTACTCTCCCACACCCTCCCGAGTGCAGTACCATCGGCGCTGGAGGGCTTAGCTTCC
>NZ_JBFBAY010000012.1:2293-202504 GCF_040682415.1 Micromonospora sp. NPDC051196 | reverse complement strand
TCAAAACCGCCACCCACTACGACCAGGCAACCGCCTGGTCACACCGAACCCAACCCGTCGCTGCTTGACATCCAAGCTCCTGGGATGTCTGACCCTGACCCGCCGCCGATCTTGCACTTTTGGTCGGCGAAACACCCCTTTTGTCGTCTTCGCCCCGACAGAAAGTGCAAGATCGCGGGGGCGGGGAGGGCGGGCGGTGCGGGGAGGGCGGGGGCGGGGGCGGGGGCGGTGGGGTGGGTCAGGGTGGGGGTGGGGGGGTGGGTAGGTGGGGGCGGAAGGGGCGTGTGATGCGGTGGAGCAGGGCGCGTAGGGGGCCGGGGCCGGGTCGGGTGGGTAGGCCGGCCAGCATGCGGGCCAGGGTGGTGCATTCCGGATCGAGACCGGGGGTGGCCAGTGCCAGATGGGCCAGGGAGACGGTCACCGGTAAGGGGCCTGCCCGGTCCCCGGCCGCCGCCGCCAGGCGTTCGGTGACCACCCGGGCCACGTCGGGTCGGATCGACGGGTCGACCCAGGCGGCCGTCACCAGAGCGAACAGCGCCGCCTCGGTGACCTCCGGCGCGTGGGCCAGCTCCACCAGCACCTGACGTCGGGTCGAGGAGGCCCAGGGCTCGTCGGTGCGATGGTGCAGCAGGCCGAGGCAGGTCCACACCTGCACGCAACGTATCCACAGCGCCGGGTCCTGGCCGTTGAGCACCCGGCCCAACGCGTTCTGCGGGGTCTCAGGCGGGTGGGCCAGCAGGCCGAGCAGGTCGGTCAGGTCGAGGGTGGCCAGCGCCACCGCCGTGTCGTACGCCGCCAGTGGGTGTGCCCAGGCCAGGTGGGTCAACTGGCGCAGCCGGCGGGCCGCTTCCGCCGAGGGGGGCGGGGTGCCCGGATGTTGCGCCGACCGCCCCGGATCGGACCCGGCGGGCAGCGACGGCTGCGGGCGTACCGACGGCGGGGTCAACTGTCCCAACCACGGACGACCCCGACAGCATTCGGCCAGATCGGCGTGCTCGTGTGAGTCGTCCGGGTTGTCCCGGATGAAGTCGGCCAGAGCGACCAGATGACGTACGTCGCCGTCCCGCTGGAACCGCAGCCGGTGCGCGGTGTGCACCGCGCAGTCGAAGGACGGGTTGCGTACCAGTGCCTGCTCGATCCAGTTCAGGGCCTCGTCCAGCCGGCCGTGATCGGCCAACGTGCCGGCGATGTCGGCGTACACCGCCAGGTCGTCCGGGTCGTGGTCGACGGCGCGGCGCAGCGCGGCGAGTCCCTCTCGGGTCCGACCGGCGCTGCGCAGCGCGTACCCGAGCCAGACCTCGCCCATCTTGGACGGTACCGCGCGTACGCCCCGACTGGCCCAGCGGACCGCGAGCGGCACCTCGCCCATCCGCCGGGCCAGCGCGGACGCCGTGCCCAGCAGCAGGGCGTGCTCGGGGTGGATGGTGATCGCGTTGCGGGCCAGTGTCAGGTACGGCGCCAGGGCGGCCCGGTCGGAGCGGGGTACCGGATCGGGGGCGGCGGCGCAGACCTGCATCAGCACCCGGGCCGCCTGGTCCGGGCCGAGTCGTTCGGCCAACTCGGGTGAGGTGACCCAGGGCACCCCCGCCCAGTCCGTACCGGGTGCGTGCGCGGCGGCGGCGACCAGCAGATCGAGGCCCTCGGCCGGGCGGCCGGCCGCGGCCAGCAGATGCGCCCGGGCGACCACCGCTCCGACGAAGGTGTGATGTTGCAGCGGAAAGAGATCCAGCCCGCCGGAGCCGCTGGCCGCAGCCAGCCGGGCGAGCGTCTCGTGCACCTCGGGCAGGGTCGGCGCCCGAGCCAGGGCGCCCGCGACATGGTCGGCGGCGTGCGCCAGATTGCCGGCTTCCAGGGCGCTGCGGGCCAGGGCCAGTTCCTCCGTCGCCGGCAGCGCCCGATCGTCCGTTCCCTCGGCCACGTCGTCCTCTCACTGGTCGGTACCGGTTGGCGGTGCGGCCGAGTCAGCGTAGGTGACGGCATCGACTTTTGGTGATCAGCTGCGCGATCCTGCTCGTTAAATTGCTTGCAGGCGTTCAAAGGTGCAAGAATGAGCAGGAAGCGCGCGAGTATCGCGCAGGGGAGGAGCTTTCGTGACGCGCCCAGGAAGCGGCATGGCCGCCGACATCGACGAGCAGCCGGCGGGTTACGAGCGACTGCTCTCCGCCGAGTACGCCGCACCGATCGCCCGCGTCGCGGCGGCCATCGCCGAACGCCGGCCGCGGCACGTGGTCTTCACCGCGCGGGGCACCTCCGACCACGCCGCGCTGTACGGGGCCTATCTGGCCGAGATCCGACTCGGCCTGCCCGCCGGCCTCGCCTCGCCGAGCGCGATCACCCTCTTCGGTGCCCGACCGGACCTCTCCGACGCGCTGGTCGTCGGGGTCAGTCAGAGCGGCGGTTCGCCCGACCTGACCGAGGTGCTGCGGGTCGCCCGCGAGGCGGGCGCGCTCACCCTCGCGGTCACCAACGCGCCGGACTCGCCGCTGGCGGGCGTCGCCGAACTCGGCGTCGACATCGCCGCCGGGCACGAGCGGGCGGTGGCGGCCACCAAGACGTACACCGCCGAGCTGCTCGCCCTGCTGATGCTGGTCGAGGGGATCCGGGCCGGCGACGGCGTCCTGCCCGAGCCGGAACGCCGGGCCCTGGCCGACCTGCCCGAGTTGGCCGCCCGTACGCTGGCCGACCCCACCGCGACCCAACTCGCGCCGCGCTACCGGTTCGCCGGCCAACTGGTCACCACCGGTCGGGGGTACGCCTATCCGACCGCGCGGGAGGCGGCGCTGAAGCTGATGGAGACCTCCTACCTGCCGGCACTGGCCTTCTCCGGAGCCGACCTGTTGCACGGTCCGCTGGCCATGACCGACCCCGACGTGCCGGTGCTGGCCGTGGTCGGCTCGGGCCCCGGCGGCCAGGCGATGGGCGAGGTGCTGCCCCGGCTGGGCGAGCGACGGGCCGACGTGGTCGTGGTCGGCTCCGCCGAGATCGCCGGAGCCACCCGGATCGCGGTACCCGACGTCGACGAGCGGTACGCCCCGCTGCTGGACATCCTGCCGCTGCAACGGCTGGCCCTGGCGTTGGCCCTGGCCCGTGGTGAGGACCCGGACGCGCCGCGCGGGTTGAAGAAGGTCACCGCGACGATGTGACCGCCCGCATGGCACGCTGGTCGGCGTGTCCACGCTGCGCGACCTCGCCGAGGAGCACACCCGTCTGCGCCCGGCCGACATCGACCACCTGCACCGCATCGCCGGTGACTGGCAACTGCTGTCCGACCTCTCCTTCGCCGACCTGCTGCTGTGGGTGCCGGTGGACGGGGAAGGCAGCTTCCTCTGCGTCGCCCAGGTCCGCCCGACGACTGCGCCCACCGCCTACCAGGACGACCAGGTGGGGCGGATCGTCGGCGGACCGGAGGTGGCGCACCTGGAGGTCGCCTACGGGCAGGGGCGGATCTGGCGGGAGGGCGACCCGGTCTGGTACGGCGACGTGCCCGCCCGGCACGAGGCGATCCCGGTCCGGCTGCGGGCCGCCGACGGCGAGTCCGGCGAGGTGATCGCCGTGGTGGGCCGGGACACCAACCTGTCCACCGCGCGTACCCCCAGCCAGCTGGAGCTGAACTACCTGACCACGGCCGACGACCTGGCCCAGATGATCGCCGACGGCACCTTTCCGCCGCCCCGGCATCCGGGCGAGACCACCTCGGCGCCACGGGTCGGCGACGGCCTGGTCCGGCTGGACGCCGGCGGCAAGGTCACCTACGCCAGCCCGAACGCGCAGTCGGCGTACCGGCGGCTGGGCTACGCCTCCCACCTGGTGGGTGAGGATCTCGCGGCGCTGCACCGCCGGCTGGCCAACGATCCACTGGAAGGCACCGAGGCCGCCAACGGCATCCTCGCCGCGCTGCGCGGCGAGGCGCCACCCCGGCGGGAGATCGACGCTCGCGGGGCGACCATGCTGACCCGGGCCCTGCCGCTGATGCCCGCCGGAGTGCCGATCGGCGCGCTGGTCCTGGTCCGCGACATCACCGAGGTACGCCGCCGCGACCGGGCGCTGATCACCAAGGACGCGACCATCCGGGAGATCCATCACCGGGTGAAGAACAACCTCCAGACGGTCGCGGCACTGCTGCGTCTCCAGGCCCGCCGGGTCGCCATGCCCGAGGCGCGGGTGGCGCTGGAGGAGTCGGTACGCCGGGTGGCGTCGATCGCGCTGGTGCACGAGACCCTCTCGATGTCCAGCGACGAGGCGGTCGAGTTCGACGGGATCGTGGATCGGGTGGCCAGCGCGGCGACCGAGGTGGCGGCGACCGAGGTGACGGTCGGCATGCGGCGCAAGGGCAGTTTCGGCGTACTGCCCGCCGAGATCGCCACGTCCTTGGTGATGGTCCTCAACGAGCTGCTGCTCAACGCCGTCGAACACGGCTTCCCGTCCGCCGATGAGGCCGACGAGGAAGGGCCGCAGCCGCAACCGCAGGAGCCGCAGGAGGCGCCGCAGGTCGTGGTCTCCGCTCACCGGTTGCGCAAGACGCTGCACGTCACGGTCACCGACAACGGTCGGGGACTGCCGACCGGGTTCGACGCCGAAGGCGGCGCCAAGCTCGGGCTCCAGATCGTCCGCGCGCTGGTCACCGGGGAACTGCGGGGCAGCATCCAGCTGCGCCCCGGATCCGAGGGCGGCACCGAGGCCGTCCTCACCGTCCCACTGGCCCGCAGCAGCCCGGACCGCGCCGGGAGCTGACCGCTCGATCGATGTCCGGTGCGCTCGTGATAGAGCAGAATTGCTGTCTGCTCTATCACGATTGGCGGCGTATGGCGCCGGGCCGGTTGACACCCCCAGGACCTGCTGAATACGTTTCGGACAACCATCGACCGGCACGGTCGTCCGCCGTGCCCGGCTTCCTGAACGCAGGCGCACCGGTCGTCCACCACCTTCGGGAACGACCGTGGCTGTCTGGAGAACGGGGATACGGGGATGAGTTCACCGCCGGCGGCGGACCGGTCGACGACGACCGTGGCCGACCCAACCGCCGAGCTGCGGGTGCCACGGCAGCTGACCAGCAAGTGGGCACCGCGGTCCGCCGACGAGCTTCGCCAGCAGCGGCCCGCGTACGCGCCGGTGCCGTTGCCGCCGACGGACGAGGAGCTCTACTCGTACCGTAAGCGTCGGCTGACCAGCCTGATGGTGCCGTCGCTGATCAGCTTCGCCTGTCTGATCACCAGCCAGATGCTGTTCGTCCGGCTCACCCCGTGGCTGTGGCTGCTCGCCCCGCTGCTGTTCTTCACGGTCATCTACTACGTCATCTCGCTGGGGGTGAACGCCTTCACCCCCGGCTTCGACATGGAGCGGCACAAGCGGCTGGTGCGCGAGTGGCGGCCACAGCGCTACCCGACGGTGGACGTCTTCCTGCCGGTCTGCGGTGAGCCGCCGCACGTGCTGCGCAACACCTGGGAGCACGTCCGCGCCATGCAGCGGCACTACCAGGGCAACGTGGTCGTGTACGTGCTGGACGACTCGCCCAACGAGGCCATGGAGCGGATGTCGCTGGCCTTCGGCTTCGTCTACCAGCGGCGGCCCAACCGGGGCTGGTTCAAGAAGGCCGGCAACATGCGGTACGCCTTCGAGCGCACCCTCGGTGACTTCATCCTCGTCCTCGACGCCGACTTCGTCCCGCGCAAGGACATGCTCAACCAGATGCTGCCCTGGTTCGACGCCGAACCGCGCGCCGGCATCGTGCAGTCCCCGCAGTACTTCCGGGTGCACAAGGGGCAGAGTTGGGTGGAGCGGGGCGCCGGGGCGGTCCAGGAACTCTTCTACCGCTCGGTCCAGGTGTCCCGGCAGGCACACGACTCGGCGATCTGCGTCGGTAGCTGTGCCATCTATCGGCGTACGGCCCTCAACTCGATCGGCGGCTCCACCCTCATCGAGCATTCCGAGGACGTACACACCGGCTTCGACCTGCGCAGGCAGGGCTGGAACCTGCGCTACATCCCGGTGGTGCTCGCGGCCGGCCTCTGCCCGGCGGACGTCGACTCGTTCTTCACCCAGCAGTACCGCTGGTGCGCCGGCTCGATGAGCCTGATGGGATCGCGCAAGTTCTGGGACACCAAGCTGCGCTGGCGGGCCCGGCTGAGCTACATCTCGGGCTTCTGCTACTACCTGCACACCGGACTGTTCACATTCGTCGCGCCGATCATCCCGATCCTCATGCTGACCGTCTTCGCCGACCAGATCGCCCTGGCGAACTACGCGTTGATCCTGCCCAGCGTGATCTACAACTTCATCATCTTCCCGCTCTGGCATCGCACCTCGTACCGCCTGGAGAGCTGGACCGTGAAGATGATCTACGGCTGGGCGCATGCCTTCGCCATCGTCGACATCATTCGTGGCCGACGGATGGGCTGGCAGCCCACCGGCGGCACCGCCAAGAAGAGCAAGACCAAGCGGCTCTGGACCGGGCTGAAGTTCTGGACCGCCGGCAGCGGCCTGGTCTGGGTCGGGCTCGCCGGGTGGCGGCTCGTCTCCGGAGCGGACCCGCTGATCTTCCTGCCGGCCTTCCTCAGCGGCGTCTTCTTCCTGCTGGTTGTGGCGCAGGCGCTCATGGTGGAGCCCGAGAAGGACGTCGAGGTGATCAGGTGAAGACCCGTCACCTGATCATCGGAGCTGTGCTGATCGCGCTGGCCGCGATCGAGTACGCCGTGGTGGCGAACCTGAACGTCACCCGCATGCTCGCCGGCGATGCCGCTGTTCGACAGCAGGCCGACGCGGCGGTCAGCGCCGGATCATCCGTGCTGCCGGTGTACGACCCCACGCACCTGCTCCGCCCCGAGGACGGCAAGTACCTGGGCGTGGCCATCGACGGGGCGCCCCCGAAAATGGAACTGCTCGAGACGTTCGCCAGGAAGACCGGCAAGAAGCCCAACGTGGTGACGCTCTACCTGAGCTTCGACGATGGGTTCGCGGCCGACGAGGTCAGGCAGATCTACGAGTACGGCGCGCTGCCGGCGGTGCGCTGGGAGCCGTTCGACGCGAAGCTGTCGGACATCGCCGCCGGCAGGTACGACGACTACATCAAGGAGTTCGCGGCGGGCGTCCGGAAGGTGAACCTGCCGATCATGCTCACCTTCGCCCACGAGATGAACGGCAACTGGTACTCGTGGGGCATGCGCCGCGAGGGGAACAAGGCCGCCCACTTCGTGGCCGCGTGGAAGCATCTCCACAGGCTGTTCGCCGAGGCCGACGCGACAAACGTCATCTGGGCCTGGACGCCGAACGTCATCAATCCCATGCCGGAGGTCAAGCTCAAGCCGCTCTACCCGGGCGACCGGTACGTCGACTGGATCGGCATCGACGGCTACTACACCCACCACGGGGCGAACACCTACGCCGCACTTTTCGGACCGACAATGAAGCAGGTCCGAGGCTTCACCGACAAGCCCTTCCTGATCGTGGAGACCGCGGCCGAGCCGGGCAGTCTACGACCCAGATGGCTCGCCGACCTGTTCACCGGGGTGGCCAAGGACCCCGAAGTCATCGGGTTCGTCTTCTTCAACAACGACGGCTCGGCCAAGTGGAACATCGACCGTGACACTGCGGCGATCCGGGCGTTTCGGCAGCAGGCGAAGAACGCCACCTACGGCTTCCCGGTGAGGTGAGCGGATGATGTCGAACCAGGTTCTCCTCCCCGACCGGCTGACCAGTGGCGCTGCCGCCGGCAGTCCGGCGCAGGCGCGGGAGGAAAAGGTCTCCCCGGGCCGCCACACCGGATGGCTGGCGCTGCTGCCGGCGCTCGCGGCGTTCGCCGTCGGCTATCAGGGTGCCGCCGATCGGCAGATGTGGAACAACGAGTACGCCACCTGGCACGCCGCCGTGCTGAGTACCGCAGACCTGCGGCACCTGCTCTCCAACACCGACCTGGTGCACGTCAGCTACCTCATGATCGTGCGGGGCTGGATCCAACTGGTCGGCGACGACCCACTCGCGATGCGGCTGCCCTCGTTGGTGGCGATGACGATCGCTGCGGCGGCCACCACACTTATCGGTCGCCGGTTGGCGGGTACCGGTCCGGGGCTGGTGGCCGGTCTGATCTTCGTGCTCATTCCCTCGGTGAGCCGGTACGCGCAGGAGGCCAGGTCGTACGCGCTGGTGACCATGGCGGCCACCCTCGCGACCCTGCTGCTGTTGCGGGCGCTGGAGAAGCCGGTACGCGGTCGCTGGGTGCTCTACCTGTTGGCCGTCGCTCTGATGGGCTGGCTGCACTTCGTGTCGTTCCTGGTGCTCGCCGCCCACCTGCTGATGATGCTGCGCGGCACGGTCGACCGCGACGACAACCGCCGGTACCAGTGGTTCGGTTATGTCGGCGGTGCCGGCCTCCTGGTCCTGCCGTTGCTGACGGTCGCCTCCGGTCAGTCCGCGTCGATCTCGTGGATCAAGGCCGATCTCGACGCGGTGCTGCGCTTTCCGAGTGACCTGTTCCTGTCCACCCGGGGCATGGCGGCGGTGGTCGGGCTCGGCGTAATCGGCGCGCTGGTGGCCTGGCGTACTGGCAACCGCATGCTGCCCGCACTGCTCACCTGGGCGTTGCTGCCACCGGTCTTCGCTTATGTGACCTTCGACGTGCTGCACCTCTTCCTGCCCCGGTACGTGCTGTTCACCCTGCCGGCATGGGCGATCCTGGCCGCGATCGGCGTCTGTTCCGTGGCGCGGTTGTTGCCCCGGTCCACCACCGCCTGGAGTTGGCTGCTGCCCGCGATGCTGGTGCTGCCGGGCCTGGCCTATCTGGTCCTACCCGACCATCGGGTGGTGCGGGCAAGTCCGGTCGCCGGCCAGCCGGACTACCAGGGTGCCATCGATGCGATACGGCGGGGCATGCAGCCGGGTGACGGACTGGCCTACAACGATGTCTTCGGCAAGCTCTCCGACCTCGCCCGGGAGGCGGTCGACTACGAGATGCGTAACGATGTGAAGCCTCGGGATGTCTTCCTCGCCGTCACCTCCGTCGACCGCGGGTCGTACTCCGCCTCCGAGTGCGAGGACCGGGATTCGGCCGCCTGCCTGCGCAACACGGACCGGATCTGGCTGATCAGCACGACCTACTCGTCGGATCCGTTGGAGGGGCTCCCGCCGCAGCGCGCCGGACTGCTGCGCAAGTTCGAGGTGATCCAGGACGACCAGTTCGAGGGCGTACGCCTGGTCCTGCTCAGTCGGAAGGACTGAGCAGGGCGACGGTGAGGCCGGAGAGGGGCCAGGTCCGCTCGACGGCGTAGACGGCGCGCAGCGCGTCCCCCTTGGCACCGGGAACCGCGGCCAGCGGGCCCTCACCTCGGCCGGCGACCACGAGCCAGACCCGGTGCACGTCGGCCAGGCAGTCGGCCGGCCGGTCGCACTCGGCGGCCCACAGGTCACCCCGGCGGTGTTGGCCCTCGGTCAGCAGCACGTCGTGGGGTGCCTGCTCGCGCAGGTGGTAACGCAGGCCGAGGTCGAGGAAGAGCCAGCTGTCGCGGGGGTGGTAGACCACCGCGTCACCGGAACGCTGACCGGCGGCGATGATCCGGGCCGCCCCCTGGTAGTCGACGGTGGCGGTGCGCGGCCATTCGTGCGTACGGCGTAGCGCGACATGATCCGGCAGTCCGAGCAGCCCGGCCAGGCTCACCACGACGAGTGCGACCCGAAAACGCGCCGAGGCCAACGCGGCACCGGCCAGCAGGCAGCCGAAGGGCACCACGAAGATCAGGTAGCGGGGCACCCACAGCGGGACGACCAGCCCGGCGGCGAACAGCAGCAGCACCGGTAGCAGCAGGCAGGCGACCGGGAGCGACGCGCGTCGGCCGAGTCGTCCGGCGCCGAGCGCCGCGAGCGCCACCAGCAGGCCGCCCACCGCGGCGGTCTGCGCCAGACCGCCGGGAAGCGTGGCCAGATCGCCGAGCCGGGCGGTGTCCACCCAGTCCAACTGACGCTCCCGCTGTTCCCGGGCACGCAGGGCCAGCGGCGTGACCAGCAGCGCCGTCGGCACCAGCGCGAGCAGGAAAGAGCCCAGTGTCCCGAACGGGCCCGCCCGATGACGACCGGAGCTGTCCGGCACCGGCGGCGGGCGGCCGGCCGTGGCGTGCTCGGCGTCGGCCGGTGCGGTGGCTCGACGCCGATGCGTGAGCACCACGACGGCGTGCGCGGCGACCAGCGTCAACGCGATCAGGTGGGTCAGTCCGAGCGCGGCCGTCGTGAGGGCGTACGCCACCCACCGACCCCGGCCGGGCCGGCGTAGGGCGTCGACCAGCAGCAGGGTGCTCAGTGCGGCGAGGGCAGTGGCCAGGGCGTACGGCCGGGCCTCCTGGCCGTACCGGGCGGTGGCGGGTAGCACCGCGAACAGCAGGCCGGCGAGGATGCCGACCCGGGTGTTCCACAGCCGTTGACCGAGTACGGCGGTCAGCCCGGCGGCTGCCGTCATCGCCAACGCGGACGGCAGTCGCAGCGCGGCCACGGTGTCCCCGGCGAGCATCAGCCAGGCGTGCATGAGCAGGTAGTACGGCCCGGTCGCGGCGTCGATGGTGCCGGCGAGCCGGAGCAGGCCGGGGACTCCCCGGGTGGCGGCGCTCCAGGTCGCCAGTTCGTCCCGCCAGGGCTGTGCGGCGTCCAGCCCGACCAGCGTGACGAACATGGTGAGGACCGCCGGCAGCAGCCACACCGGCAGGGAGCGCAGGCGCCAGCCGTTGAGCCGTACGCCCGCTCCGGCGGCCGGAATCGACCTACCGGACAAATCCCCCATGACGTGAGCCTGCCACACGATCGTGTCCGCCGTTGCCGGCAGCGACCGCCCGTGATGTGGGATCCCGCACGCGCTCATTGGCTGGCCTGTCGACGGTGTGGCAGCATGGCCTTCATGACTGCTGCCGTGGTCCGCCGCTTCGTGGCTCGTCGCCACGTCGATTACGGCCGCGTGCGCAGCGCCATCTGTCCGGCCCACTGACGACGCCCGACCATTCTGCCTCGGGTACGCAGCGCGCCGACCGCCCAAGACACCGTTGTCCACGGCCCCATCGGGAGCCGGTCGTCACGTCCGCGTACCCAGTCGAGGCACCGCAGACAACGGAGGACGCCGCGATGGCGGTCAGCGACATTCCGGCCCGCACCGGGGAACCATCGGCGCGCCCACCACGGGCGCCTCGCCGGGCCCGTGGTGAGGGCCAGTGGGCGCTCGGGCACCGCGAGCCGCTCAACCCCAATGAGCGGACCAAGAAGGACGACAACCCGCTGAACGTGCGGGACCGGATCGAGAACATCTACGCTCATCGTGGTTTCGCCTCCATCGACCCACAGGATCTGCGTGGCCGGTTCCGCTGGTGGGGTCTCTACACCCAGCGTAAGGCAGGAATCGACGGTGGTCGTACCGCCGTGTTGGAACCACACGAGCTGGAAGACGAGTTCTTCATGCTCCGGGTGCGCGTTGACGGCGGTCAACTCGACCTGGCCCAGCTGCGGACGATCGCCGAAATCTCCCGGGAGTTCGCCCGGGACACCGCCGACATCACCGACCGGCAGAACATCCAGTACCACTGGATCCGGGTCGAGGACATGCCGGAGATCTGGCGGCGGTTGGAGGCGGTCGGCCTGCAGACCACCGAGGCGTGCGGTGACTGTCCCCGCATCGTGCTGGGCAGCCCGGTCGCCGGGGTGGCCGAGGCGGAACTGGTCGACCCCACCTCCGCGATCGACGAGATCGTCCGGCGGTACGTCGGCGACAAGCAGTACTCCAACCTGCCGCGCAAGTTCAAGTCGTCGATCTCCTGGCTGGTGGACACCCCGTACGAGGCCAACGACATCGCCTTCCTCGGCGTCGACCACCCCGAGCACGGCCCCGGCTTCGACGTGTGGGTCGGCGGTGGGCTGTCCACCAACCCGATGCTGGCCCAACGACTCGGTGTGTGGGTGCCGCTGGGTGAGGTGCCGGACGTCTGGGCCGGCGTGGTCGGCATCTTCCGGGACTACGGCTACCGCCGGCTGCGCCACCGGGCCCGGCTGAAGTTCCTCGTCGCCGACTGGGGCGTGACGAAGTTCCGTGAGGTGCTGGAGAAGGAGTACCTGGGCCGGACGCTGCTCGACGGGCCCGGCCCCGACCTACCCGACAAGCCGATCGACCACATCGGTGTACACCCCCAGCGGGACGGCCGTAACTACGTCGGTGCCGCCCCGGTGGTCGGTCGGGTCTCCGGCACCCAGCTCGCCCAACTGGCGGACGTGGTGCAGGCGCACGGCAGCGATCGGGTGCGGCTGACGCCGTACCAGAAGCTGCTGGTGCTCGACGTGCCGCCGGAGCGGACGGAGTCACTGGTCGCGGGCCTGCGCGAGATCGGCCTGGAGGCCCGGCCGTCGGCCTGGCGGCGCGGCACCATGGCCTGCACCGGCATCGAGTACTGCAAGCTGGCCATCGTCGAGACCAAGGCGCGCGGCGAGGAACTGGTGGCCCGGCTGGAGCAGCGGCTGCGGGACTTCGACGCAGACATCTCCATCCACATCAACGGCTGCCCGAACGCCTGCGCCCGCACCCAGGTCGCCGACATCGGCCTCAAGGGGCAGTTGGTCACCGGGCCGGACGGCCGTCAGGTGGAGGGCTTCCAGGTGCACCTGGGCGGTGGGCTGGGCATGGCCGAGGGGCAGACCGCCGGCTTCGGCCGCAAGCTGCGCGGACTGAAGACGACCGCCGACGAGCTTCCCGAGTACGTCGAGCGGCTGGCCCGGCGCTATCTGGCTGGCCGCACCACGGGCGAGACCTTCGCCAACTGGGTGATCAGGGCCGACGAGGAGCAACTGCGATGAGCGAGGTGACGCGATGAGCAGCGAGACCCGTGCCGCACCGTTGTACTGCCCGTACTGCGGCGAGGAGGACCTGCGGCCGAGCGAGACCGGGCCCGGCGCCTGGGAATGCCACGCCTGTGCCCGGGTCTTCACCGTACGCTTCACCGGCCTGCTCTCCCGGGCGGTGCAGCAGTGAGCGCCCTGGTCTCTGCCGCCGGCCTGGGGCTGGTCAGCACCACACCCACCCCGACCGGTACGCCGACCGGCGCCGCTCGGCGGGAGCCGGAGCAACTGCGGGAACTGGCCGAGCGTGCCGGCCGGGAGCTGGAGGGCGCGCCCGCGCTGGAGATCGCCCGGTGGGCCGCGGAGACCTTCGGTGCACGGTTCTGCGTGACCAGTTCGATGGCCGACGCGGTGCTCGCCCATCTGGTGTCCCGGGTGGCCCCCGGGGTGGACGTGGTCTTCCTCGACACCGGTCTGCACTTCCCGGAGACCCTCGCCGTCCGGGACGCGGTCGCCCGGCGGCTGCCGGTCAACGTCCGCTCCATCCGGCCCCGGCTCACCGTCGGTCAGCAGGACGGCGAGTACGGGCCACGGCTGTTCAACAAGTCACCGGACGAGTGCTGCCAGCTGCGCAAGGTCGAGCCGCTGGAGCGGGCGCTCGCCGGCTACGACGCCTGGGCCGCCGGGTTGCGGCGGGACGAGTCGCCGACCCGGGCCAACACGCCGGTGGTGACCTTCGACGCCCGCCGGGGCAAGGTCAAGGTCAACCCGATCGCGGCGTGGACCCAGGCGGACGTCGACGCGTACATCGCTCGGTGGAACGTACCGGTCAACGAGCTGTTCCGGCGCGGCTACGGCTCCATCGGCTGCTGGCCGTGCACCCGGCGGACGAAGTCCGGCGAGGATCCGCGCGCCGGCCGCTGGGCGATGTTCGAGAAGACCGAGTGCGGGCTGCACCTCTGACCGAACGAGCGGAGCCCTCCGACCACCTGGCCCGGTCCGAAGACCTGGCCAGGTCTGAGGGCCTGGGCTCGCTCGACGGCCTGGGCTCGCTCGACGGCCTGGCCCGGTCCGGAGGGCCTGGGCCGGGCGGGGAGCCGGTGCTCCTGGTGGCCCACGGTAGCCGTGATCCCCGGGCGGCCGAAGCGATCCGGGCGCTGGCCCGGGCGGTCTCGGTCGCCCGGCCCGGCGCGCCGGTGCTGGCGAGCTGGCTGGACCACACCGCGCCCGATCCGACCGAGGCGTTGCGTGGGCTGGCTGCCGCCGGGCATCGTCGGGCGATCCTGGTGCCGCTGCTGCTCACCGCCGCGTACCACCGGCGGGTTGACATTCCCGCGGCGGTCACCGCCGCCCGGCAGTCCGGGCCGCCAATCGAGGTCGGCATCACCGACGTGCTCGGCCCGGTGGGCGACGAGGTGGATCAGGCGCTGCTGGCCGCGTTGCGCCGCCGGCTGGACGAGGCGGAGCCGGGCCGGTTCGACGCGCTGGTGCTGGCTGCGGCCGGTACCCGGGATCCGGCCGCACGCGCGTCCGTCGGTCGGGTGGCTCGGGCTCTCGGTACGGCCCTCGGCACGCCGACCCGGGTCTCGTACGCCTCTGCGGCACCCCCGGCCGTCGGCGCGGCGGTGCAGCGGCTACAAGCCTCTGGCGCGCGCCGGGTCGCCGTGGCCGCGTACTTCCTGGCACCCGGCCTGTTCCACGACGCGGTAACGGCCGCCGCCCAGGCTGCCGGCGCAGTCGCGGTAGCCGCCCCCCTGACCGACGCCCCCGACCTGGTGAACCTCATCCTCCACCGCCTCTCCCACCCACCCGCCAGCCTTTGTTGATCATGAGGTTGACGGCAGTCGTTGATCTCTGAACTGCCGCTAACCTCATGATCAACCTGGGCTGACGGGTGGGGCGGGCGGCAGAACGCCCCGGGCGGCTTGGGGGCCGGCCGGGGCGTTCTGGGGTGCGTGTGTGGCAGGTCAGGCGGAGTGAGCGCGCAGCACCCGGAGGCCACCGCGCCGCTTGACAGCGCGCCGCTCCTCCTCGCTCATCCCGCCCCAGACGCCAGCGTCCTGACCGGACTCCAGCGCCCACTGCAGGCACTGGTCGGTCACGGAGCAGCGCCGGCAGACGGCCTTGGCCTGCTCGACCTGCAGGAGAGCCGGACCGGACGTCCCGATCGGGAAGAACAGTTCCGGGTCCTCATCGCGGCAGACAGCATGGTGACGCCAGTCCATGGCGGCAACACTCCTCATTCTGGGTGGGTGGCAGATGTTGCAGTTGGTGCTTTTCCTATATGCATCCGCAATGCCGATGGTGACGGTTCGCGATCGTCAATTCGGCAATGCGTGAGCAGGCTGTTAGCCCCGGGACCTGCTGGAACAGCTCAACCTGTCGAGCGTATCCAGGCAATGTCCCGGCAACTCAAGTTCGCTTGTGAATACTTTCACGAACTTACGCAATGTCAAGGGTGGCGCTCGGAAAAACTCCGCGCGGTGAGCAAGCCCACAACCCTTTTGTCCGAGTTCTGGATCACTCCAGTTACCCGGCTTACCACAGTCGAGAATCAATATAGTACAGTCCGCCGGACAATGCTGACATTTCCGGCATCGGTCGGGGTGTCGCGGTCGTCGCGCTGGGGGTCGCGTCGACCAGAACTCCGTCCGGTGGTACCGGAGACCTAACAGATTACTCTGAGTGCGGCGGGAACGGAGGTGAATCTGACTTTTTCCCGCTCACCAAGATAGTCGCCATCGAGCTGGAAAGCCTGCGGACGGCTCGCGACCAGCGTGAACTCCGCTACATCGTGCCGACGCAAAAGTTGGCGACCGCGCGGATTGGGTGCGGCGGAGAGGAACTGCGTCACTGTGCGTGTTGTGCTGGCAACGCCAAGCTGACGAAAGGCCAGCACATCGAGCCCCAGATCGAACGACGCCTCCGGGTTCGGGTTGGCCTCCCGATCCCCCACGTACGTCCAGGGGGCGGTGTTCTGCACGATGATGCTCGCCAGGTCACTCTCTGTCGCCTCACCCGGCTGCTCCAGCCGGATCGCCGGATGGCGCCGTTCGGCGCCGAACAGGAACTGCGCGGTGAAGGCGCGGAAGTAGAGGCCCGGCGAGGAGACCCGGCCACGGCGACGGGCCTCCTCGACGCGGTGGATGACCGCCGCGTCGAGCCCGAAACCGGCGCAGAAGGTGAAGTAGCGGTCGTCGGCGCGGCCGAGGCCGATCGTGCGGCGCCGGCCCAGTCGCAGCCCCTCCATGAGCATGCTGGCGCCCTCCGCCCACTCCCGAGGAAGACCCAGGGCCCGGGCGAAGACGTTGGTCGAGCCACCCGGCACGGTGGCCAGTGCGGGCAACCGCTCGGCGGTGGGCGGCTGCCCGCCGACGGTGGTCGCCGACATCAGCCCGTTGACCACCTCGTTGACTGTGCCGTCGCCACCGAGGGTGACCACGACGTCAACGCCTTCCACGGCGGCCTCTCTGGCCAGCTTGGTGGCGTGACCACGCTGGCGGGTGTACCGCACGGAGAGGTCGACTTCGCTGCGCAGCGCCCGGACCAGTACGTCCCGCGCTCGCTCGCTGGTGGTGGTGGCCTTCGGATTGACCAGCAGGACGGCCCGCATGGGCGGCACTGTACCTCGCGACGGCACGGGTATCGTGACCGCGTGACCATCGACTCCAACCCGACCCCCGTCACGCTCCGTTGGGCGGTCCGGCTGCTGCGCGTCGAGGCGGTCGCCGTCGGGCTGATCGCCGCCTGGCTGGTCGTCGCCGACCTCACGGCCAGCACCACTGACCTGACGTCGGCATTGCTGGTCACAGCCTTCGCCATCGGCGCCGCAGTGGTGCTCTGGGCGTTGGGCAGCGCGCTGGTGCGTTGCCGGGCGGGTGCCCGCGCGCCCGCCATCGTGCTCCAGCTCATGCTCCTGCCGATCGGCTGGTTCATGATCCAAGGGGGGATGGGCTGGCTCGGGGTGCCGCTGATCGCGCTCGGGCTCGGCGTCACCTGGCTACTGGTGAGCCCGCCCACGACCCGCGCCCTCGGGTTCGAGTGAGCCGGCCGTCACCAGCCTGACGCGCGGCGGGTCAGCAGGGAGATCGTGGCGCGGTTGTCGGCTGCGGTCGCCGATGCCGACGTGGTCAGCGCGGTCAGCACCTTCCACGCGAACGAGGACTCGGCCGGCAGCTTGGCCCCCCGCACGGTGGGCACGGTCACCTCGACGGTCAGCGCATCCTCGGTGACCGCGAAGCGGCAGTCGAGTTCGGCGCCCCGGGGCGCGATGGCGAGCAGCATCGCGCAGGCCTCGTCGACAGCGATGCGGAGATCCTCGATCTCGTCGAGCGCGAACTGCAGACGGGCCGCGAGGCCAGCGGTGGCGGTGCGGAGCACGCCGAGGTACCCGCCGTCGGCAGGCACGGTGAGGTGCACGATGTCGTCTTCGGTCGTCGGTTGGCCGGTCAGTTGAGTCACCACTCATCCCCCCGGTCGGGGACTCTACCCGCTGAATGGGCCGGACGGTTGACTCACGTCATCGTTTGCCGGCGGTTGGCCCGATGCCGGCCACGGCAGACCTGGCCACGGCGGCTGCATGTGCATCGACACCGACAACGGGCGTACGCCGCTGCCCAGGACGCCGACGGCCGGCCCGCCCCCGGTGGGGTGGGCCGGCCGCGTGGGCGGGCACTCAGGCCTGCTTGGTCTCCCAGAAGATCTTGGAGATCTCGTCGATCTTCTGGAGCAGTTCGTCGGCCTTGGCCGGGTCGGTGGCACCCTTGGCGCCGGCGGCACCGGCCAGCTTGGTGGCCTCGTTGAACAGCTGGTGCAGGTGCGGGTACTTCTCGAAGTGCGGCGGCTTGAAGTAGTCGGTCCACAGCACCCAGAGGTGGTGCTTGACCAGGTCTGCCCGCTGCTCCTTGATCAGGATGGCGCGGGTCCGGAACTCCGGGTCGGTGTTGGCCTGGTACTTCTCGCAGATCATTTTCACCGACTCGGCCTCGATCCGAGCCTGGGCGGGGTCGTAGACACCACAGGGCAGGTCGCAGTGCGCGCTGGCGGTCACGCGGGGCGCAAGGATGCGGGCAAGTCGCATCAGGATCCTCCATCAGACGTTTGCGATGATCCAAGACGACATTACTCCTGGACGAGGTCCCCGAGACCGGTGGAGGTGAAACGGGTGTCCGTGCCGCAGTTGCGATGGCCGCTGTCGCCCGTACTCGTGACCGGTCCCTCCATGTCGCCGACGCTGCGGCACGGCGACGCGGTGCTGGTCCGCCGGGGTGGCCGCAGGATCCGCCCCGGCGACGTGGTGATCGCCGTCTTCCGCACCCGTCCCGACCTGCTGGTGGTCAAGCGTGCGGTCCGTCCGACCGACGGCGGGTGGTGGGTGTACGGGGACAACGACCTGGTCACCGACGACTCCCGGGCGTACGGAGTGGCCGACGTGGTCGGCCGGGTGGTGGCCCGGTACTGGCCCCACCCCGGGCGGGTACGGCCCCGACCGTTATGACCCTGCTCACATGGGGGACCTGCCCATCCAACTATGCTCGGAAGTGCCCGGGTGACCCCCCGCACCACGCGCCGCCGCTCGTCGCCTCACCGTGTGCCCGACCGGCTGGTTCTCTGCTCGACAGATCCTGGAGTCACCATGCCTTCGTCCACCGTGGACCCTGCTGATCCCGTCTTCCAACTGCACCGGGGCGGCAAGATGGCCGTCGTCTCGACCGTCCCGCTGACCAGCCGGGACGACCTCTCCCTCGCGTACACCCCGGGTGTGGCCCGGGTCTGCGAGGCCATTGCCGCGGATCCGACGCTCGCCCACGACTACACCTGGGCGTCGAACACCGTAGCGGTCGTCACCGACGGCTCGGCCGTACTCGGCCTCGGCAACATCGGCCCGCGCGCCGCGCTGCCGGTGATGGAGGGCAAGGCCGTGCTGTTCAAGCAGTTCGGCGGGGTCGACGCGGTACCGGTCTGCCTGGACACGCAGGACGTCGACGAGATCGTCGCGGTGGTCAAGGCGCTCGCGCCCTCGTTCGGCGGGATCAACCTGGAGGACATCAGCGCACCCCGCTGCTTCGAGGTGGAACGCCGCCTCGACGAGGCACTGGACATCCCGGTCTTCCACGACGACCAGCACGGCACGGCGATCGTCGTGCTGGCCGCGCTGCGCAACGCGGCCACCCTGCTCAACCGCAAGCTCGGCGACCTGCGGGTGGCGGTCAGTGGCGCGGGCGCGGCCGGCGTGGCGGTGACCAGGATGCTGGTGGCCGGGGGAGTGGACCCGGACCAGGTGGTGGTCTGCGACTCCCGGGGGATCATCTCCGCGTACCGCACCGGCCTGACCGGCACGAAGGCGGAGTTGGCCGAGCTGACCAACGCCGACGGGCGGCAGGGCGACATCGCCGAGGCGCTGCGCGACGCCGACGTGCTGATCGGCGTCTCCGGCGGGCAGATCCCCGAGCACGCGGTGGCCGCGATGGCGCCCGGCGGGATCGTCTTCGCGTTGGCCAACCCCACGCCGGAGGTGCACCCCGAGGTGGCCGCGCGGCACGTCGCGGTGGTTGCCACCGGCCGCAGCGACTTCCCGAACCAGATCAACAACGTGCTGGCCTTCCCGGGTGTGTTCCGGGGTGCGCTTGCGGCACGGGCCAGCCGGATCACCGACGCGATGAAGGTCGCGGCGGCCGACGCCATCGCCTCCGTGGTGGCCGAGTCGCTGACCCCGGAGGCGATCGTGCCCTCCCCGCTGGACCCGCGGGTCGCCCCCGCCGTCGCCGAGGCGGTCGCCGAAGCCGCCCGCCGCGACGGCGTCGCCCGCGCCTGAGGTGTAAGGAAGGGGCCCTTCTTAACGCCTCCGGTAGAGGAAGGGCCCCTTCTTAACAGACGCGCAGCTTGTTACCGTGCCGATCATGCGTGCCGCCTACGTCTCCCGGTTCGACGACGCCGACCCGCTCGCCGCGCTCACCGTCGGTGAGCAGCCCGAGCCGAGCTTGCCTGACGACAGCTGGGTGACCCTGCGCGTCACGGCCAGCTCGCTCAACCACCACGACCTGTGGTCGCTGCGCGGCGTCGGGCTGCGCGCCGAGCAACTGCCGATGATCCTCGGCTGTGACGCGGTGGGCATCGACCCCGACGGCAACGAGATGGTCGTCTACCCGGTGGTGCCCACCCCGGGAGACCCGCGCGGCATCTCCATCCTCTCCGAGCACTTCCCGGGCACCCTCGCCGAGCGGGTGGCCGTACCCCGGTCGAATCTGCTGCCGCTGCCGGCGGGGCTGGCGGCGACCGACGCGGCGTGCCTGCCGACGGCCTGGCTGACCGCGTGGCGGATGCTCACCACCAAGGGCCGCGTCGACGAGGCCGAGGCCGTGCTGGTCCAGGGCGCCGGGGGTGGCGTGGCCACCGCGGCGGTCGCGCTCGCCGCCGCGATGGGCAAACGGGTGTACGCGACCAGCCGTGACGCCGCCAAGCGGGAGCGGGTCGCCGGCCTCGGCGCGACCGCTGTCGAGCCGGGTGCTCGACTGCCCGAACGGGTCGACGTGGTGATCGAGACGGTCGGCGCGGCGACCTTCGACCATTCGCTGAAGTCGGCCGCCACCGGGGCCCGGATCGTGGTCTCCGGCGCGACCGCCGGTCACGAGCCGAAGGTCAATTTGCGCCGGGTCTTCGCCATGCAGCTGGAGATCCTGGGCACCTCGATGGGCACCCCCGCCGACCTGGCCGACCTGCTCGCCTTCTGCGCCGAGCGGAACGTCCGCCCGGTGGTGGACAGCGTGGTGCCGTTCAGCCGGGTCGCCGACGCCTTCGCCCGCCTGCACTTCGGAGCCGTCTTCGGCAAGGTCGTCGTCGATCACACCGCGTGACGCGAGGATGTTAGAAGGGGGCCCTTCCTCTACCTGAGACGTTAAGAAGGGGCCCTTCCTTCCATCACAGGTGGTTGTCGAGGGTGGCGATGTCGTCGCGGGCGGCGGCGGTGGCGATGCGACCCTTCGCGTCGGTGTCGCCGTAGAGCGTCCAGCGCAGGAACTCGGTGGTGGTGTCGGCGACGACCCGTAGCGAGGTGTTGTCGCCCAGCAGGGCCCGGCCGTGGTCGCCGTCGGGCAGGCTCAGCATGGCCTTCGGCCAGGGCACCTTGTCGTACACCGCCTTGCCGGCCGAGTATTCCACCACCTCGTCGGCCTCACCGTGCACGAACAACTGCGGTGCCGTGGCGCCCGCGAAGGCGGTGCCCACGCCCAGCGCGGTGCCGGCGAAGACGATCCCGGCCGCCAGCCGCTCGTCCCGGCCGGTGGTGAACAGCCCGATCGTGGTCACCCCGCCCGCAGAATGTCCGGCAGCGGCCACCCGATCGGTGGCCAGCCGGCCGCGCAGCGGATCGCCGTCGCGGGCGTCCAGGGCGAGCACCTGGGTCAGCGCGTACGACACGTCGGCCGGCTGGTTGAGCACGTCGAGCACGTTGGGCTGACCCGACCCGGAGGTGTGCGGAAAGGTCGGCGCGGCCACCACGAAACCGGCCGCCGTCCACCGGGTCAGCAACGCCTGATAATCCTTGGGTGACCCGCCCAGGCCGTGGCTGAACATGACCACCGGAAACCGTCCGTCGGCGGCCTGCGGCGAGTTCGTCGGCTTCCCGCCCGCGCGTCCGGCCGCCGGGTACCAGATGGTGATCGGCAGCGGCCGGTCGCCGTCGCGGTTGCGCTTCAGCTGTCGTACGCCGACCGCGAAGGTGCTGGCCGGGGCATTGCCGGCGGGAATCGCCGGTGCCGATGCGCTGGCCGACGGGGCTGCGGTGACCGCCGGTGTGACACTCGCGCTCGCCTGTGGGGCAGGCTCGGTATCGGCGGAGCACCCCACTAACGCACTGGCAACCAGCGCACCGGCGAGCAGAACGGAGACACCACGACGCGACATGCCCCCAATTCTGCCTCCCCCACCCCACACTCCCCGCCCCAACCCCCACCCCACCCTCTGCGCCGATCTTGCAGTTCTGGTCGCCGGAATGCCCGCTTTGGCAGGTTATGTCGAGGCGGAAAGTGCAAGATCGACGCGGGAGAGAGGGCGGGGAGGGGGTGGGTCAGGGTGGGGGTGGGTGGGAGGGGAGGCGGGTTTCGAAGGTGGTGGTGCCGGGGAGGTGGGCGTGGGTGGGGAGGCGGCGGGCGGCTTGCTGGTCGCCGTAGAGGGTCCAGCGGAGGAAGTCTGTGGTGCTGCCGAGGACCTGGGCGAAGCCGGGACGGCCGGGCGTCAGGTACTCGCCGTGTCCCTGGCCGACCAGGCTGAGGAAGCTGGCCGGTCCGGTCGTACGGCGGTAGGCGGCCCGGCCGACGCTGAGCGGTACCACCGAGTCGGCGGTGCCGTGCACGAAGAGCATCGGTGCGGGTGGTTCCGCGAAACTGCCCGCCATCCCGCCGCCGGCGATCACGATGCCGGCGCGTAACCGGGCCGGACGTCCGCTGGTGAACATGCCCGAGGTGGTGAAACCGCCCGCCGAATGGCCGGCCGCCGCGACCCGCTGCACGTCGAGATGGCCGGCGAGGGGGTCCGCGGCTCGGCGGTCGAGCCGGACCAGATACCGGATCACCCGCCACCCGTCGGCGGGCTGGTGGCGTACGTCGGCGCGGGAGAACTGGGCGGCGCCGCGCCGGGTGTGCGGGTACGCCGGGGCGGCCACCACGAAACCGGCGGCTGCCCAGCGAGTGGTCAGCCCGGCGTGCAACTCGGGCAGGCTGCCCAGACCGTGGCTGTAGAGCACCACCGGGAACCGCCCCTCGGCGACCTGAGCGTCCTGGGTCGGGTACCAGAGGGTCACCGGCAGCGGGCGGGCCGAGTCGGGGTCGACGACGAAGTCCCGGACGCCGACCGCGTACTGCACCTGCGGTGCGGCCCTGGTCGGTACCGGTCGTCCGGGCGGCTCACCGGGCGAGGCGCAACCCGTCAGCCACACCAACAGCAGGGCCACCGTCGACGCGGCGAAGCGTTGCCTGATCCCCACGGCATCACGGTAGATCCCGCGATCACCCGCCCGGGTCCGGTTGCCCGGTGCCCTACGCGAGCCGTTCGGCCGACTGGCACGGGCCATTCGACTGGACCTGTTTCGCTAAGGTTCCGGCATGGCTGAGAACTACACCGACCCCAGCGGCAACACACAGGCCTTCCGCGCCTTCGCCGCCAACACCGCCGACACACCGACCGAGTCGTCCTCCCGTACCGGTCTGATCGTCGGGGTGGCCGTGGTCGCGGTGCTGCTGGTCGTCCTTGCCGGCTGGATCGCCCTCAGCTGACCTCTGCGGCTCCGCGCGCCGCACCGCGGCCGGGCATCCGCTCGCGGGCCGGGCATCTGCTCGCGGGTGGAGTCAGCCGGCCGCCACCACGGCCCTGGCCTCCCGGGCGATCTCCCGCTCCTCGTCGGTGCCGATCACGCAGACTGCCACCTCGGCGCCGGCCGGCGAGATCAACCGGTCGCCGCTGCCCGCGTTGCGTTCCGCGTCGACGGTGATGCCCAGCCGGGTGAGCCCGGCCAGCGCGGCGGCCCGCACCGGTGCCGCGTTCTCACCGACGCCGGCGGTGAAGGTGACCGCGTCCACCCGTCCGAGCAGGGCGTAGTACGCCCCGACGTATTCGGTGATCCGGTGGCAGTAGACGTCGAAGGCGAGCGTGGCCGCCTCGTCTCCGGCCGCCCGCCGGGCCAACACCTCGCGCATGTCGTTGACGCCGGTCAACCCGAGCAGGCCGCTGCGGTGGTTGAGGAGGTCGTCGATCTCGTCGACCCCCAGCCCACCCTCTCGACGCAGGTGGAACACGATGGTCGGATCCAGATCGCCGCTGCGGGTGCCCATCACCAGACCCTCCAGCGGGGACATGCCCATCGAGGTGGCGACGCTGCGTCCAGCGGCGATCGCGCACGCGCTGGCCCCGTTGCCCAGGTGCAGGCTGATCGTGTTGACCTCGGCGTACGGGCGGTCCAACAGTTCGGCGGTGCGCCGCGAGACGTACGAGTGCGAGGTGCCGTGAAAGCCGTACCGGCGGATGCCGTACCGCTGTGCGGTGTCGCGGTCGATCGCGTAGGTGGCGGCGGACTCGGGCAGCGTGTGGTGGAACGCCGTGTCGAAGACGGCGACCTGCGGCACCTGCGGCAGGGCCTCGCGAGCCATCGTGATGCCGGCGAGGTTCGCCGGGTTGTGCAGTGGGGCCAGCGGCACCAGGTCGGCGATGGCGGCCAGCACCGCATCGTCCACCAGCGCCGGAGCGGTGAAGCGTCGGCCGCCGTGCACCACCCGGTGCCCGACGACGGTCAGCCCGCTCAGGTCCAGCCCGGCGAGGATCTGCCGGACCGCAGCGGCGTGGTCGGGCGGCCCGCCGTCCGGCTCGCCGACCCGTTCGACGGTGCCCTTGGCGAGGACGCGCTCCTCGTCGTACAGCCGGTACTTGACCGAGGACGAGCCGCAGTTGAGCACGAGCGCCTTGCTCACGACGTCACCCCATCGTCGGCCAGCGCGGCAGCCTGGATGGCGGTGATCGCCACGGTGTTGACGATGTCCGGCACGGTGGCCCCTCGGGATAGATCGTTGACCGGGCGGCGTAGACCCTGCATCACCGGACCGACGGCCACCGCTCCGGCCGAGCGCTGCACCGCCTTGTACGTGTTGTTGCCGGTGTTCAGGTCCGGGAAGATGAAGACGGTGGCCCGGCCGGCGACCGTACTGTCGGGCAGCTTCGTCGCCGCCACGGCCGGGTCGATCGCGGCGTCGTACTGGATCGGTCCCTCCACGGCCAGGTCGGGCCGGCGCCGACGGACCAGCGCGGTGGCCGCCGCGACCTTCTCCACATCGGCACCCGCGCCGGAGCTGCCCGTCGAGTACGACAGCATCGCCACCCGGGGTTCGATGCCGAACCGGGCCGCCGTGTCGGCCGACGAGATCGCGATGTCGGCGAGCTGGGCGGCGTCCGGGTCGCGGTTGACCGCGCAGTCGCCGTAGACCAGCACCCGGTCGGCCAGCAGCATGAAAAAGACGCTGGAGGCGACGGAAACCTCCGGCATGGTCTTCACGATCTCGAACGCGGGCCGGATGGTCGCCGCCGTGGTGTGGGTGGCGCCGGAGACCATGCCGTCGGCATAGCCGGCCCACACCATCATGGTGCCGAAGTAGTTCGGCTGGGCCACGATGTCGTACGCCAGCTCGGCGGTGACGCCCCGATGGGCGCGCAACTTCGCGTACGCCTCGGCGAACTCGTCGCGCCACTGGCTGCTGCCCGGATCCACCACCCGCGCCGCGCCGACGTCCACGCCCAGCTCGCGGGCCCGACGGGCGACCTCCTCGGGCCGACCGAGCAGGGTCAGTTCGGCCACCCCCCGGCGCAGCAGGATCTCCGTGGCGCGCAGGATCCGCTCCTCGGTGCCCTCGGGCAGCACCAGGTGTCGGCGTCGGCTCCGAGCCCGGTCGATCAGGTCGTACTCGAACATCAGCGGGGTGACCCGGGTGGAGCGACTGACCCGCAACCGGCTGGCCAGCTCGGTCGTGTCCACGTGTGCCTCGAAGGCGCCGAGCGCGGCCTCCACCTTGCGCGCGTTGGCGGTGCTGGGTCGACCTTCGATCCGGCTCGACGCGGCCACCGTGTGGTAGCTGTCGGTGGGCACCGAGAGCACCGCGAGGCGGGCGTTGAGCGCCTCCACCAGCTGCATCGCCCGGGGGTCGGGCGCCACCCCGAGGGTGAGCACCAGCCCGGCCAGCGACACCTGACCGGCCACGTGCGCCGCGCTCGCGGCGACCAGGAGGTCGTCGCGGTCACCCGGCATGATCAGCAGGGCGCCCTCGGTCAGGTGTTCCAGCACGGTCGGCACGTGTGCCGCGCCGACCACGTAGTCGAGCACGTCGCGGGCGAGCGCGGTGTCGTCGCCGGCCAGCCGGGTGGCGCCGAGCGCCGCCGCCACCTCGGCCACCGTCGGCGCGGAGACGCTGGGCACCTCGGGAATCGCGTACGCGGGGACCGGCAGGCGGGGCAGCTGCATGTCGCCCGGCACCCGGTTGGCGAGCACGGCGAGCACGGTCGCGCCGAGGTCGACCACGTCGTGGTACGCCCCCCGGCTGGCTGCGGTGATCGCCGCCGGCTGCTGCCCGAGTCCGTCGACCACGGGCACCACGACACTGCCGAACTCCGTGGCCAGCCGGGCGTTGAACGCCAGCTCGCGGGGGCCGGCACCGTCACCGGCGTCGGCGAAGTCGCTGCCCACCACGACCATGGCGGGGAACCGTCGTTCCACGTCCCGGTAGCGTTCGACGATCCGGGTGATCAGCTCCTCCCGCCGGCCGTCGGCGACGAGTGCGGTCGCCTCGGCGTACGTGGTGCCGGAGAGGTCGGCCACCGGCAGTCCGACCCGGTACCGCTCGCTGAGCAGGGCGAGGATCGGGTCCGGCCGGTCCGACGTGACCAGTGGACGGAACACGCCGATCTGGCCGACCTGTCGGGACAGCAGTTCGGCCAGGCCGAGGGCGATGGTCGATTTCCCCCCGCCCGAGCCGACACTGGTCAGGTACACGCTTCGGGCCACGGAACTCACGCTACAAGATCCAGGTCGCTCCCGCCCGGGTCCTCGTACCCGGGTATCCGGGCCCTCCGCCGCTGCGATCAGTCGTCGTCTTCGTCGTCGAGCCGGGCCAGCCAGGTGGCGAAACGTTCGATCGGCGTCTCGAACTCCGGGTTCAGGTCGACGAAGTCCCGCAGCCGCTGCCCGAGCCACTCCACGCTGACCTGCTCGTCGCCCCGCCGCTCGACCAGTTCCTCGATGCCCCGGTCGGTGAAGTACATCCGCCTACTCGCTTCCTCACCGGTGTCGTACCGGTGAAACCGGCCGATCCCGTCCCACTCGAGGGTGGGACGGGACCGGGATGAGTCTCGTCAGGGTCGGGGAAGGGCCGCCTCGATGAGGGCGGTCTGCTCGACCTCGTGCATCTTCGCCGAGCCGACGGCCGGGGCGGCGGCGGCAGGGCGGGAGATGCGGCGCAGTCGCACCCCGTCGAGGTGCTCCAGCAGGTTGAGCGCCACGAACGACCAGGCGCCCTGGTTGGCCGGCTCCTCCTGCACCCAGGCGAAGTCCTCGGCGTTCGGGTACTGGGCGAGCGCGGCCCGGATCTCCTCCACCGGCATCGGGTAGAGCTGCTCCAGCCGGATGATCGCGGTATCGGTGACGCCGCGCTCCTGCCGGGCCTGGAACAGGTCGTAGTAAACCTTGCCCGAGCAGAGCAGCACCCGCTTCACCTGCTCCGGAGCCGGCGCCGCCTGATCGGCCAGCACCGGGGCGAAGGTGCCGGTGGTGAAGTCCTCCACCGAGGAGACGCAGAGCTTGTGCCGCAGGAGGGACTTCGGCGTGAACACCACCAGCGGCTTGCGCTTGGGCGACAGCGCCTGACGGCGCAGCAGGTGGAAGTAGTTCGCCGGGGTGGTCGGGATGGCCACCCGCATGTTGTCCTCCGCGCACAGCTGGAGGAACCGCTCCGGGCGGCCGGAGGTGTGGTCCGGGCCCTGTCCCTCGTGGCCGTGCGGCAGCAGCAGGGTCACCGCCGAGCGCTGACCCCACTTCACCTCGCCGGAGGAGATGAACTCGTCGATCACCGACTGGGCGCCGTTGACGAAGTCGCCGAACTGCGCCTCCCAGCAGACCAGGGCGTCGAGGTTCTCCACCGAGTAGCCGTACTCGAAGCCCATCGCGGCGTACTCGGACAGCAGCGAGTCGTGCACGAAGAACCGGGACCGCTCGCCGTCACCGGTGAGCGACTGCAACGGCAGGTAGTCGTCGCCGGTCTGCGCGTCGACGATCGAGGCATGCCGCTGCACGAAGGTGCCGCGCCGCGAGTCCTGCCCGGCGAGCCGGACGGTGACGCCGTCGTGCAGCAGGGAACCGAAGGCGATGATCTCGCCGAAGCCCCAGTCGATGTTGCCCTCGACGGCCATCTTGGCCCGCCGGTCGAGCAGCTGCTGGATCCGCTTGTGCGGGGTGAAGCCGTCGGGCAGGTTGATGTGCGCCTCGCCGATGGCCTTGACCACCGACGCGTCGGTGGCCGTGTCCACCTGCGGCTCCGGCTCGTCCTGCCGGGGCGGCCGGGCGAGCTGGCGTGGAGTGGTGGCCGCGTCGCGGGTGGCCTTGAAAACCCGCTCCAGCTGGGACTGGTAGTCGCGCAGCAGCTCCTCCGCGTCCTCCACGGTGATGTCACCGCGGCCGATCAGCTCCTCGGTGTAGAGCTTGCGGACCGAACGCTTCGAGTCGATGATCTTGTACATCTGGGGGTTGGACATCGAGGGGTCGTCGCCCTCGTTGTGCCCGCGCCGCCGGTAGCAGACCATGTCGATCACGACGTCCTTGTTGAACGTCTGCCGGTACTCGAAGGCCAGCCGGGCGACCCGCACCACGGCCTCGGGGTCGTCGCCGTTGACGTGGAAGATCGGCGCCTGGATCATCCGGGCCACATCGGTGCTGTAGAGGCTGGAGCGGCTGTACTCCGGGGCGGTGGTGAAGCCGACCTGGTTGTTGACCACCACGTGCACCGTCCCGCCGGTGCGGTAGCCGCGCAGCTGGGAGAGGTTGAGCGTCTCGGCCACCACGCCCTGACCGGCGAAGGCGGCGTCACCGTGCACCGCCAGCGGCAGCACGGTGTAGCCCTCCAGCTTGAGGTCTATCCGGTCCTGCTTGGCCCGGACGATGCCCTCCAGCACCGGGTCCACCGCCTCCAGGTGCGACGGGTTCGCCACCACGGAGACCTTGACCGAGTGGTCGCCGTCCGGGGTGGTGAACTTGCCGTTCTGGCCGAGGTGGTACTTCACGTCGCCGGAGCCCTGGGTGGAACGCGGGTCCAGGTGCCCCTCGAACTCCGAGAAGATCTTCTCGTACGGCTTGCCGACGATGTTGGCCAGCACGTTGAGCCGACCCCGGTGGGCCATACCGATGACGACCTCGTCCAGGTCGTTCTCGGCGGCGGACTCCAGGATCTCGCCGAGCAGCGGGATCAGCGACTCGCCGCCCTCCAGCGAGAAGCGCTTCTGACCGACGTACTTGGTCTGGAGGAAGGTCTCGAAGGCCTCGGCCGCGTTGAGCCGGTTGAGCACGTGCTTCTGCTCGTCGGCCGACGGCTTCTCGTACTTGCGCTCGACCCGCTCCTGGATCCAGCGGCGCTCGGCCGGGTCCTGGATGTGCATGTACTCGATGCCGACCCGGCGGCAGTACGAGTCGCGCAGCACGCCGAGGATCTCCCGCAGCCGCATCCGCTGCCGGCCGGCGAAGCCGTTGACCGGGAAGGTGCGGTCCAGGTCCCACAGGGTCAGCCCGTGCTGGAGCACGTCCAGATCCGGGTGCTTGCGGATCTTGAACTCCAGCGGGTCGGTGTCGGCCATCAGGTGACCGCGGACCCGGTACGAGTGGATCAGCTCGTGCACCCGAGCGGTCTTGTTGATCTGGCCCTCGCTGTCGACCGCGACGTCGCGCATCCAACGCACCGGCTCGTACGGGATGCGCAGCGAGGTGAAGATCTGGTCGTAGAAGCCGTGCTCACCGAGCAGCAGCTCGTGCATGACCTTGAGGAACTCACCGGACTGCGCGCCCTGGATGATCCGGTGGTCGTACGTGCTGGTCAGCGTGATGACCTTGCTGACCGCCAGCTCGGCCAGGGTGGCCTCGCTCATGCCCTGGTACGGCGCCGGGTACTCCATCGCGCCGACGCCGATGATCGCGCTCTGGCCCTGCATCAGGCGCGGCATCGAGTGCACGGTGCCGATGCCGCCCGGGTTGGTCAGCGAGATCGTGGTGCCGGAGTAGTCGTCCATGGTCAGCTCGTTGCGGCGGGCGCGTCGGACGACGTCCTCGTACGCCTGCCAGAACTGCCGGAAGTCCATCTGCTCGCAGCCCTTGATGGAGGGGACCACCAGGTTGCGGCTGCCGTCCGGCTTGGCCAGGTCGATGGCGATGCCCAGGTTGACGTGCTCCGGGCGGACCATGGTCGGCTTGCCGTCGACCTGGGCGTAGGAGTTGTTCATCTCCGGGTGCGCGACCAGCGCCCGGATCAGTGCGTAACCGACCAGGTGGGTGAAGCTGACCTTGCCGCCACGCCCCCGGGCCAGGTGGTTGTTGATCACGATCCGGTTGTCCACCAGCAGCTTCGCCGGGACGGCGCGCACGCTGGTCGCGGTCGGCACGGCCAGCGAGGCGTCCATGTTCTGGACGATCTTGGCGGCGACGCCGCGCAACGGGGTGTTCTGTGGGCCGGTGGCGGTCGGGGCGGTCTTCGCCGACGCGGCCTTGGCGAGCGCCTTCGCCGCCTCGGTCCTGGCCGGCTGGGCCTTCGCCGGCTGGGTCTTCGCCGGAGCCGGCGCCGTGCGCGGCTCGGCCTTCTCGGCGGCGGCCTTGGCGGCCGGCTCGGGCTTGGCCGCCGGCGTGGTCTTGGCCGGGGCTGTTTCCTTGCGGGCGGGCTCGGCGGTGCTGGTCGTGGACCGGCCGGCGCCGTCACCTTCGGCCGAGCGGGTGGCGCCCGGGCCGGGCCGGTAGTCGGCGAAGAAGTCGTGCCAGGCCGGGTCGACGCTGCCGGGGTCGGCGAGGTAGCGCTGATACATCTCCTCGACGACCCACTCGTTCGGGCCGAAACCCGCCAGTGGGTTCTCCTGCGAAGTCTGCTGGGTCGACACGGCCGGTAATCGCCTCTTTCACGCGGGTTTGTATGTCACGCGGTGTCCGCCGGCGCCGGAACGGGCGCAGAGGACGGATCCCAGGCTACGCCGTGCCGATCGCCAAGGCATTTCCGCCTCCGCCGCGTGGTCCGATTCACAGAAGATGCTAGAAGTTCGGTAAGGGCCACGTGTCCAGTTGCTGGCTGTAACGACCCGATGGGCCCGGTTGGTCCGGCCGCTCGCCGGTGTACCGGGCCCATCGTCAGGGCGCTGAGGCGGGTGAGCTCCCGCGTCCGTCAGGAGATGTCGCGCCGCCGGGTGAGCAGCAGACCGACGATGCCGCTGGCCAGCGCGTACCCGACCAGCACGAGCGCGCCCACCCACCAGGGCGGGAACATCTCGCTCTCGCCGGGCGTGATCATGATCTGCGACGCGGCGGCCGGCCAGATCACCTGCCACTTCAGTACGGCCATGCTGTCCAGCCAGCTCGACAGCAGCAGGAAGAGCACGCCGATGACCTGGGTACCGATCAGGTAGAGCACCGAGGCGGTGATCACCGCACCCAGCTGGTTGGTGATCAGGGTGCCGATGCCGACGCCGAGCACGGTCCAGATGGCGTACGCCATCAGGTTGAGCAGCAGCGCCCGCTGGACCTCCCATTCGCCGAGCAGGGTGCCGTGGTCGTTCAGCGTCAGGAAGGCGGCCCCGGCACCGAGGTCGATCACCGTGGTGACCAGCCAGAACGCGAAACCGAGCAGGCTCGCCGCGATCAGCTTGCTGACGATCACCGCAGCGCGCCGCGGGGTGGCCAGGAAGGTCGTGGTCGCGGTCTGGTGGAAGAACTCGTTGGTGACCATCAGGATGCCGATCAGCATCACGAACAGCAGGCCCAGGTACTGGCCGGAGGTGTAGAGGTTGGCCGCCTGCGCCGGGGCGGACGCGGCGTCGCCGGTGACCCCGAGGTCCTCGCCGCCGCCGTCCACCGTCGTGTTGAACAGCCAGGCGTTGAGCGGGAAGGCCATGGCGATCGACACGAGCGCCCCGATGGCCAGCCACCACCAGGTGCTGGTCGTGCGGATCTTGAGCAGTTCGGAGCGGACCAGGTTGCTCATCGAATGCCCGCCTTTCCAGCCGTCAGCTCAAGGAACACGCGTTCCAGGTCGGGTCGTTCGGTGGTCAGCTCGTGCAACTCGACACCGGCGGTCAACGCCACCCGGCCCACCGTCGGGGCGTCCACCCCGCCGATCAGCAGCGCGCCCTGCTCGTCGGTCTGCACCGTGGCCGGCCCATCGGCCAGCGCCCTGGTCAGCTCCTCCGCCTGCGGGGTACGCACCCGGACCCGGACGCTCTGCGCCATCGAACCGATCACCTGCTCGACCGGACCCTGCCGGACCAGCTGACCCGCCGCGATGATCACCACGTCGTCGGCGAGCAACTGCATCTCCGACAGCAGGTGGCTGGAGACCAGCACGGTGCGGCCCTCGGCGGCCAGCGCCTTGAGGAACCCACGCATCCACCGGATGCCCTCCGGGTCCAACCCGTTGGCCGGCTCGTCGAGGATCAGCACCCGTGGGTCACCGAGCATCGCGGCGGCGATACCGAGGCGCTGCTTCATACCGAGTGAGTAGCCCTTGAACTTGCGCTTCGCCGCCGGGGTCAGGCCGACCAGCGCGAGCGCCTCGTCGGCCCGCTGCCGTGGCAGCCCGGCCGCCGCGCAGATCACCCGCAGGTGGTTGATCCCGGTCCGGCCCTTGTGCGCGCTGGACGCCTCCAGCACAGCGCCGACGTGTCGCAGCGGCTCGGCCAGCTCCGGGTACCGGCGTCCGCCGATGGTCGCCGTGCCGGCGCTCGGGGTGACCAGGTTCAGCAGCATGCGCAACGTGGTGGTCTTACCCGCGCCGTTCGGGCCGAGGAAGCCGGTGACCCGGCCCGGCGCGACCGTGAACGACAGGTTGTTGACCGCGAGCACGTTGCGGTACTGCTTGGTCAGGCCGGATACCACGATCTGCGCGTCATTGGTGGGGCGTGACTGCCCGTCGGACATCATTCTCCTCCCGTGGCGCCGAGATGCGCCGTTGCACAGCGTGACGGTAGCCGTCAACCAAATCAATCGGGCGCGCTCCGGAGATCGCAGTCCGCCCCAGGCAGGAGCCGCCTCATCCCCAGGTATTACGTGATCGACGGCCGTTCCTACCGGGCGATCCAGGTGGCGCGGGCGCGGCCGAGCAGGGCACCGTCCGGCCCGTACAGGCTGGTGCGCACCATCGCCTTACGTCCCACGGCTTCCACCACCGCGCCGGTCACCACGCACTCGTCACCGGGCCGGGGCAGTGCCTCGATACGGACCGCGATCCGGCCCAACACGTATGGTCGACCGGCCTCGATCACCGCCCAGCCCCCAGGGCAGTCCAGGGCGGCCCAGACCGTGGCGGTGGTCACCTGCGCGGGCACCGAGAACTGTGCGGCCGTCCGGCCGTCGGGCAACCGCCCGGGAAAGATCCGGAGCCCGTCGACCCGCTGCGGCCCGCAGACGTAGCAGCCGGGAAACGGGTGCTCCGTCAGGCCGGGGTACGCCGCCGAGGCGGCCCGTGCGGTCGCCAGGTCGACCGGCGGCACCACGTCGTCGAGGTGCTCCGCCGGACGGAGTTGGGCGACCACTTCCCCGGCCGGATCGTGCACCTGGTCACCGGCCAGCGTCAGCGGGGTGTCCAGCGGCGGCGGTTGGCGCAGCGTCACCTCGACCGGCCGCTGTCCGCCGTACGCCGTGGCGAAGACGCCCGCACTCCAGCCGCCGTTGCCCGAGCCGGGCGGTCCGTTGAACCGTGCCTCGATGATCATCGGTCTCCTCCCGCCGTACCGGCCGATCGCCGGCCGCCCCGGCAGCCTCGCACGATCTGCCTGGGACGCCGGAAGGTGGGCCACGCCCGATCGCCGCCGATGAGCACAGGCTTTTTTCAGGTACCGCCCAGCACGGGTGCAGCGATGACACGGATGATGGGCGACATGGCGGCTACCCAGACCGAGGCGCGACTGCTCGTCGTCGAGGACGATCCCAACATCCTCGAACTGCTCTCCGCGAGCCTGCGCTTCGCGGGCTTCGACGTGGCCACCGCCACCAGCGGCAGTGCTGCGCTCAGCGCGGCCCGTGACCACCGGCCCGACCTGGTGGTGCTCGACGTCATGCTGCCGGATCTCGACGGCTTCGAGGTGATCCGGATGATGCGCGAGGGCGGCACGCGTACGCCGGTGGTCTTCCTCACCGCCCGGGACGCCACCGACGACAAGATCCGTGGCCTCACCCTGGGCGGCGACGACTACGTCACCAAGCCGTTCAGCCTGGAGGAGTTGACCGCCCGGATCCGTGCGGTGCTGCGCCGCACCAGCAGCGGCGAGCAGGCGCCGGCCCGGCTCACCTTCGCCGACCTCGAACTGGACGAGGAGACCCACGAGGTCTACCGCGCCGGCCAGCGTGTCCAGCTCTCGCCGACCGAGTTCAAGCTGCTGCGTTACCTGATGCTCAACGCCAACCGGGTGCTGTCGAAGGCGCAGATCCTCGACCACGTGTGGAACTACGACTTCCGGGGTGACGACAACATCGTCGAGTCGTACATCTCGTACCTGCGACGCAAGGTCGACACCACCGAGCCCCGGCTGATCCACACTCTGCGTGGGGTCGGCTACGTGCTGCGCAAGCCGGCGGCGTGAACGCGCTACAGCAGGGCAAGACCCGGCTGCGCGCGGTACCGCTGCGGGTCAAGCTGGTCGCGGCCGTCCTCGCTCTGGTCGCCGCCGCGCTGCTGGTGATCGCCTCGCTGACCACGATCTTCCTGCGCAGCTATCTGGTGGACCAGGTGGACGCCGAGCTGAGGAGCGCCAGCCTCACCATCGAGACCGCCGTGATCACCGCGCGGTCGAGCACGCTCGGCATCCCCACCGACTACCTGGTGGTGGTCATCGACAGCAGCACCGGCCTCGTCGACGGGGTGGGGTTCGACAACAAGCGGTTCGGCGAGGCTGACCTGCCACGTTGGCCCACCACTGTCGCCGGCTTCGAGGAGAAGGCCGGACAGCCGTTCGACACCCGCGCCCGCGGTAGCGAGGTGCGCTGGCGGATCCTCTACACCGAGCTGCCGAACGGGCAGTGGGCGGCGATCGGGCAGCACCTGACCGACGTGGACCGGGCGGTCAAGCGGCTGATCTGGATCGACCTGCTGGTCGGCGGGGCGGTGCTGATCCTGCTGGCCTCGATCGGTGCGGCGATCGTCCGGACCAGTCTCAAACCGCTGGTGGAGATCGAACGTACCGCCGCCGCCATCGCCGGCGGTGACCTCAGCCGCCGGGTGCCCGACCCGGAACACGGGCAGCCCTGTCCCACCTCCGAGCTGGGCCGGCTCTCCCGGGCCTTGAACGCGATGCTCAGCCAGATCGAGATGGCCTTCACCGCCCGTGCGGCCTCGGAGAGCGCCGCCCGGTCGGCCGAGTCGGCGGCCCGGGACGCCGCCGAGGCGGCGCGCGCCTCCGAGGCCCGAGCCCGCCGGTCCGAGGAACGGATGCGGCAGTTCGTCGCGGACGCCTCGCACGAACTGCGTACCCCGCTGACCACCATCCGCGGTTTCGCCGAGCTGTACCGGCAGGGTGCTGCCCGCGCCCCCGAGCAGACCGCCGACCTGCTGCGCCGCATCGAGGACGAGGCCGCCCGGATGGGCCTGCTGGTGGAAGACCTGCTGCTGCTGGCCCGGCTGGACCGCGAGCGCCCGCTCTCCCTCGCCCCGGTGGAACTGCCGGTGCTGGCCGCCGACTCGGTGGCCGCCGCCCGGGTGATGGCGCCGGACCGGCGGATCGAGCTGGAGATCGCACCCGGCTCGGGGCCGCTGGTGGTGCGCGGCGACGACGCGCGGCTGCGGCAGGTGATCGGCAACCTGATGACCAACGCGGTGCGGCACACCCCGTCGGAGGCGTCGGTGACGTTGCGACTGCGGGCCGAACCGGGCAACCTGGCGGTGATCGAGGTGGCCGACACCGGCCCGGGGCTCACCCCCGATCAGGCGGAGCGGGTCTTCGAGCGCTTCTACCGGGCGGACGCCTCGCGGACCCGGCGGATGGGCGGAAACACCGGCACCGGGCTCGGTCTGGCCATCGTCGCCGCGCTGGTGACCGTGCATCAGGGCACCGTGGAGGTGACCGACACACCGGGCGGGGGTGCTACCTTCCGGGTCCGGCTGCCGCTCGCCCCGGACATCGACGGCGAGCCAGAGTGACTTTCAGCGAACGCTCAGGCCAGGCTAAGGCGGAACGCAGAGCGATGGGAGAAGGTGGGGACATGACCGAGTACGAGTCCGACCCGCGCCGGCCGGCCCCTACCGACGCCGAGCCGTCGCACCCCGAGCTGCCCCGCGCCGATCATGCGCGGTCCGACTCCCCATCCGTTCCGGTGGCCGATTCCACCGCCGAGGCACCGACCGTCCCGGTCCGTGCCGTCGAGACGTCGGCCCCCCGCGATCAGGACGCCGAGCCGACCCTGGCGGGACTGCCCGTCGCCGGCTCGTCCCCGCCCCCGCAGGCGGGCCCGCCCAGCCCCGGTCCCGGCCAACCGGCGCAGCAGGTCCCGGGCCAACCGGCCCAGCCGGTCTCCGGCCAGCATCCCTGGGGCCCCGGCTCGCACCCGTACCAGCCCGGGCCGCGTTATCCCGCCGCACCCTGGTACCCGGGCCAGTCCGGCTGGGCCGGCCAGCCGCAGCAGACCCCGCCCGGCGGGCCTGGGCATCCCGGATACCACCCCGGGCATCCGGGTGCGTCGTCGGCCGGCTACCCCGGGCAGCCGGCGCCGTGGGCACCGCAGCATTCCACCGGGCCTCGGCCGGGCCGGATCGCCAAGTTCGCCGGCGCCGGTGTAGCGGTGTTCGCGTTGATGCTCGGCAGCGGTGTCGCCGGCGGAGCGCTCGCCCTGGCGCTGGGCGACGGTGGCTCGATCACCCGCACCTTCTCCGCCGCTCCCGTGATCGACAGCGCCGACCTGCCGCGCATCGCCGCGTCGGTGCAGGACAGCGTCGTGTCGATCACCACCGGCAGTGGCGAGGGCTCCGGCGTGGTGCTCACCGCCGACGGCTACGTGCTGACCAACAACCACGTGATCGCCGGGGGTGGTGACACCGTTCGGGTGATCTTCGCCAACGGCACCAACGCCCAGGCGGAGATCGTCGGCACCGATCCGAAGACCGACCTGGCGGTGTTGAAGGCCAACGGGGTGAGCGAACTCAAGGCGGCCACCTTCGGCGACAGCGACGCGATGCAGGTCGGCGACCAGGTGCTCGCTCTGGGTAGTCCGCTCGGCCTGCAGGGCTCGGTGACCGCCGGCATCCTCAGCGCCCGCGACCGCACCATCCAGGCCGGCAGCGGCCAGCAGTTGCCCGGCCAGGCGGTCAGCTCGATCTCCGGGCTGCTGCAGACCGACGCGCCGATCAACCCCGGCAACTCGGGCGGGGCCCTAGTCAACACCCGCGGCGAGGTGATCGGCATCAACACCGCGATCGCCACCGCCGGGCAGGGCAACACCGGCAACATCGGCGTCGGTTTCGCCATTCCGAGCAACAAGGCCAAGGACATTGCGGACAAGCTCCAGCGACGTGAGAAGATCAGTCACCCGTCGCTCGGAGTGAGCGTGACCGGCACCACCGACGGCGGGGCGCTGATCAACGCCGTCACGCCGGGCAGCGCGGCCGAGCGGGCCGGGTTGCAACGCGGGGATGTGATCACCCGTTTCGGCGACAAGGTGATCAATGACTCGAACGACCTCGTCGGTGCCGTGCAGGCCGGCAAGGTCGGTGATCAGGTCGAGGTGACCTTCCAGCGAAATGGTGCCGAATCATCGGCAACCGTGACGCTCGCCGAAGCGTCATAAGTCAAGACCTGCCTCCCTACCGGGCGGCGGGTGGCGCGGCCAAGGGGGTTGGTCGCGGCGCCCGCCGCCCCTCCTTTTGGCTGCCGCACCCCTTGCCAGGCCCGGATCACCCCGACCGGATGAACCCGGCTCACCCTGGGCGCGGGCAGCCTCGGCGGTGAAGACCCGCAGAGGTATGGGGGTGACATGACCACCACCGCGTCCGCCGCCCGGACCGACGACCAGATCCAGCGCGACGTCCTCGACGAACTCACCTGGGACGCGCAAGTTCGCGCGACCGACATCGGTGTCGCCGTGTCCGACGGTGTGGTGACCCTGACCGGCCAGGTGGACAGCGACGCCCGCAGGTGGGCGGCGGTACGTAGCGCGCAGCGGATCCGCGGCGTACGGGCGGTCGCCGATGACATCGAGGTGATTCCGGTCGGGCCGGTCGACATCACCGACGGTGCGCTGGCCATCGCCGTCAGCCGGGCACTGGAGTGGAACAGCTTCGTACCGGCCCAGCGGTTGGACATCACCGTCGCCAACGGGTGGGTCATGCTGCGCGGCGAGGTGGAGTTCGGCTGGCAGCGGCGTACCGCCGAACGGGAGCTACGCCGAATCCGGGGCGTACGCGGGGTGACCAACCTGATCGAGGTACGGCCATCGGCCCGCCCGGACACCGACCGGACCCGCCGCGACGTGCAGCGGGCACTGCTGCGCGGGATCGGCACCGAACGGGTGACGGTCGAGGTGCACGGCGACACGGTGACCCTGAGCGGAGTGGTGCGTTCCTGGTGGGAACGGGACCAGGCGGACCGGGTGGCGTGGTCGGCCGAGGGTGTCCGTGCGGTACGTAACGAGCTGCTGGTGGGCGGTTGAGCATCGCCCGGTGTCTCGTTTGCCGGTACCCGGAACCGGGAAACCGCTTCGATCCCCGGCCCGCGTAATACGGCGGACCGGGTCGGCGCCACAAACCGACGGGGGAGGATTCGTGGCCCACAACCACGCTGCGGGCGAACGCCAGTTGCGGATCGCGATGGTGGTTCCACCCTGGCTGTCGGTGCCGCCACCCGGTTACGGCGGGTTGGAACAGGTGGTGGCCGGCCTGGTGGACGCGCTGGTCGATCGGGGACACGCGGTGACGTTGATGGGCGCCGGTGACGAACACGGCACCACGGGTGAGTTCCTGGCCACCCTCGACGAGTTGCAGTACGACCGACTCGGTGAGTCGCTGCCCGAACTGGCCCACCTGGCCCGGGTGAACCATCTGATCAGCGCAGCCGACTTCGACGTGGTCCACGACCACAGCACGATCGGTCCCCTGATCGCCGGGCGGCGCGACGTACCCACCGTGGCAACCGTGCACGGTAATCCGGTGGGGGAGTACGGCACCGTGCTCAGCGACACCGACCGTGGCGTCGGTCTGGTGGCCATCTCCCACGCCCAACGAAGACTGAACCCCCGCCTGCCCTGGATCGGTACGGTGCACAACGCGATGGAGATCGGCGACTTCCCGCGCAAGCACCGGCCCAGTCACGGCCCGGTGGTGTGGCTGGCCCGGTTCAGCCCGGACAAGGGACCGGAAGTGGCCATCAAGGCGTGCCGGGCGGCGGGCCTGCCGCTGGTGCTGGCCGGCAAGTGCAACGAGCCCGCCGAGCGGCGCTACTACGGCGAGGTCATCGCGCCGATGCTCGGCCCGGACGTCACCGTGGTGCTCGACGCCGACCGGGAGGCCGTGCTGCGCCTGCTGGTGGAGGCGCGTTGCCTCATCATGCCGATCCAGTGGGAGGAACCGTTCGGCATCGTGATGCTGGAGGCGATGGCCACCGGCACACCGGTGGTGGCGTTGAACCGGGGAGCGGTGCCGGAATTGGTCCGGCCGGGCGTCACCGGGCTGATCTGCCAGCGGCCGGAGGAGTTGCCGGCGGCACTGCGCGAAGCACCACACCTCGATCCGGCGGACTGTGTGGCGCACGTCGCGCGGACCTTCTCCATCGAGCGGATGGCGGCCGGCTACGAGGAGGTGTACCGCCGTTTCCTCGTGGCGGCGACGCCGCGATCGGCGATGCGGGAACCAGCGCGGATCACCCCGGGCTGAAATTGAACGGCCGGGTCAGACCCGCGCGGCACTCAGGGCGGTGATGGCAGCCTCCAGTTGCTGCGCGTACGCCGGGCTCAGCCCGTCCTCGCGGAGCCGGGTGGCCACCTTCTCGCGCAGCCGGGTGACCCCGGGACCGAGTTCACCCTCGCCGAGGCTGACCGCACGAGTCAGGTTGCGCAACTCGTTGCGCAGGTCGAGGCCGACATCCTCGCGGATGCCGCCGTCGGCCAGCCCGGAGCCGATCACGTCTTCGAGCCGATTCGCCGCCTCGATCAGGGTGTCCTGTGCTGCCGGCGCGGACGGTACGACCGTCGGGCTGGGTTGCGTGGCGGGACTGGTCGGCGGGGCGACCGACGGCTGCGGGCTGGCGCTCTCGGTGGCCCGTGTCGTCGGCTCCGGGGGTTCGGTCGGCCCGGCGGTCGGTAGCGCGGCGGGCGGATCGGCGTCGTCCGGCCACAATGCCGGCACCACCAGCGCCGCCCCGACGAGCATCACCAGGACCACGAGCGCCGGACGCAGCCACGACCGGCGTCCCTCGACGGTCGACCCGCCGTCGCGACGGGCATCCGATTCGCCGGCCGGAGTGGACCCGACCGCGGCGGGAACCGACTGCGGTACGCCGACCACCGGCGCCCCGGTGGTCGGTGCCTCCGGTGCACCGACCGTGCCGGGCGCGGACGCGACGGTGACCGGTGCGGTGACCGCAGGCAGCGTGACGGTCGGGGCGAGCATCGTGTTCGCCTGCGGATCGGCGGGCAGCATCTGCTCGCGCAGCACAGTGGCGACCTGGCGGGCCGTGGGCCGGTCGGCCGGGTCGCGGGACAGGCAGCGTAGACAGATCTGGGCCACGGCCGGCGGTAGCCCGGGCACCTCGCTGAGCGAGGGCGGCGAGCTGTCAGCCAGCGCGAGGCTGAGCTCCTCCCAGGTCTCCGCCGGGTACGGCACCCGCCCGGTCAACGTCTCGTACAGCAGCACCCCGAGCGAATAGACGTCGGTGGCCGGTTGGGACGGTGCCCCGTCGAGCCGCTCCGGGGCGACATAGGCCGGGGTGCCGAAGGTGGCGCCGTCCTCGTCGTCGTCGGGGGCGCCGATCCGGGTCGCGATCCCGAAGTCGAGCACCTTCGCCCCGACCTGGGTCATCATCACGTTGGCCGTGGTGACGTCCCGGTGCACGATGCCGAGCCGGTGCGCGGCGGCGAGAGCGTCGGCGACCTGCGCGGCGATCTCTATCGCCTCAGGCCAGGGCAGGGGCCCTTCGGTGAGCCGGAACTCCAGTTCCTCGCCGGAGAGCAGCTCCATCACCACGAACGAGGTGATGGTGCCGTCCGGTGACACCGTTTCGCCGTAGTCGTGGACCGACGTCACGTGTGGATGGACGAGCTGCGCGGCGGCCCGGGCCTCCTCGCGGACCATGTCGCGGAACCGGGCGTCGGCGGCCAGTGACGGGGCGAGCACCTTCAGCGCCACCACCCGGTCGAGGACCTCGTCGTGGGCTCGCCAGATGACCGACATGCCACCGGCGCCGATCTGGTCGATCAGCCGGTATCGGGTGGCCAGCAACCGGCCGGGCTGCAGTGCCGGCTTCACGTTTTGCACCTGCCTCATAGCTGGGAGCGGTATCAGGTTGCGCGAATGTTGCCGTCCTGTCAACGGGCTTGGGGTGGCGCCGGCTGGCGTACCAGGGTGAACGGGTTACGGCCTGGGCGTGCCAGGATGAACGGCATGGCGCGGGGACCGGTGGCGTTCGTGCTCGGCGGCGGGGGAGTGCTCGGCGCGGTCGAGGTGGGCATGTTGCGTGCGCTGTTCCGGGCGGAGATCCGCCCGGACATGGTGCTGGGCACGTCGATCGGTGCGGTCAACGGTGCACTGGTGGCCGCCGATCCGTCCGAGGCGGTCACCGACCGGCTGGTCCGGCTCTGGGCCTCGCCGGAGGCGAGCGAGGTGTACGGCGACTCGGTCGCCCGGCAGTTGCGCCGGTTCGCCGCCCGTACCCACCTGCACTCGCCCCGACCGCTGCGCAAGCTGCTGGAGAGCGAGTTGGGCGCGGAGACCACCTTCGCCGACCTGAAGATCCCCTTCCGCTGCTGCGCGGCGAACATCGAGCGGGCTGCCGAGCACTGGTTCGTCAGCGGCCCGGTGGTGCCCGCCGTGCTCGCGTCGGCCTCCGTGCCCGGGCTGCTGCCGCCGGCACGGATCGGTGACCAGCACTACGTCGACGGTGGCATCGTCAACTCGATCCCGATCGGCGAGGCGGTCGCGGCGGGCGCCAGCCGCATCTTCGTACTCCAGGTGGGCCGGATCGAGCGGGCGCTGACCCCGCCCCGGCGGCCCTGGGAGATCGCCCAGGTCGCGTTCGAGATCGCGCGCCGGCACCGGTTCGCCCGGGAGATGGCCGCCCTGCCCGACGGGGTGGAGGTGCACGTGTTGCCGACCGGCGGCCTGGAGCCGCGCGACGACACCCCGTGGGCGTACCGGGACATGGCGGCGGTGGGCCGGCGGATCAGCCGCGCCTACGCGGCGTCCCGGCACTACCTGGCGAACCTGGAACGCTGATGCCGCTACCGCCCAGGTGGCTACGCCGTCTGTTGCTGGCACCCGGCGTGGTGCTGCTGGCCGCCCTGCTGGTGACCACGGTGCCGTTCTGGGCCTTGCTCGCTCTGGCCGCCTCGCCGTTCGTACCCGGGCGGCTGCGCCCGCTGCGGTTGCTCTGGATCGGCTTCTTCTACCTGATCTGGGACGCGGCGGCACTGATCTGTCTGTTCGTGCTCTGGCTGGCGTCCGGGTTCGGTTGGCGGGTCAGCGCGCCGGCCTTCCAACGCGCCCACTACGTGCTGGCGGGTTGGTTCCTGCGGGTGTTCTTCTGGCAGGCCCGGTGGGCGCTTCGACTGAGCATCGAGGTGGTCGGCACCGACCCGGACACCGCCCTGCCGGGCCGTCCTGAGCTGGTCGTCAGCCGGCACGCCGGGCCGGGTGACTCGTTCATCCTGATCCACGCCCTGGTGAACTGGTTCCAGCGGGAGCCACGGATCGTCCTCAAGGACACCCTTCAGTGGGATCCGGCGATCGACGTGCTGCTCAACCGGCTGCCGAGTCGCTTCATCGCACCCGGGCGGGAGGGCCGGGGCTCGCTCAGCGAGCAGGTCGGGCACCTGGCCACCGGGCTGGACGACGACGACGCCTTCGTGATCTTCCCGGAAGGCGGCAACTTCACCCCGAGACGCCGGGTGCGGGCCATCGAGCGGCTGCGGGACCGGGGACACCATCGGATGGCGCTCAAGGCGGAGGCCATGCGGCACGTGCTCGCCCCGCAGCCCGGCGGGCTGCTGGCGGCGCTGGACGCCGCACCGGACGCCGGTGTGATCTTCGTGGCGCACACCGGTCTGGACAAGATGCTCACCGTCGGTGACGTGTGGCGGGAACTGCCGATGGACAAGCAGCTGTTGATGCGGTTCTGGTCGGTGCCGCCGGAGGAGATCCCGGCCGAGCGGCAACAGCGCATCGACTGGTTGTACGACTGGTGGAGTCAGATTGACGCGTGGATCGCCGCGAATCGGGACGGCGCCGCGTAGGGTTCGTGAATGGACCAGATCAGCGTGGTGACGACGGTGGTCGACGCGCGTTCGGTCGCGGACCTGCTGGCCGCCGCTGCCGTGGCCGGACGGCTGGCGGCCTGCGCTCAGGTGGGCGGCCAGGTGGAGAGCACGTACTGGTGGCGGGGCGGGGTGGAGACCAGCACCGAATGGTCGGTGCAGTTCAAGACCGCAACGGACCGGGCCGACGCTCTGGTGGAGCAGATCCGCGCCAGCCATCCGTACGAGGTGCCGGAGATCCTGGTCAGCCGGGTGGACTGCGGCCACCCCGAGTACGCCGCCTGGGTGTTCGAACACACCCGTCCCTGAGTACCCGGACTCTGGTGCGACCGGCCACGCGAGTCAAAGATGACTGCGTGAACGGCTACCCCTGTCCGGCGTGTGGTGCGTCGGCGAACCTCACCTCGGGCTGTCCCGGCTGCGGCCGCCCGCCGTACCCGGCCGCAGCCGAGGTGATCCGGCTCGACCAGGAAATCCTCCGGCTCGGCGCGGAGACGCAGCGGGCTCGGGCGGCGTACGAAGGGTTGACCGGTCGGCTCGTGGCGGCGCAGCAGCGACGCGCCGAGTTGGCCGCCGCGATACGCACCGAGTTCCCGACGCCGATCGTGACCCGTGCGCCGGGCATCGCCGTCCACCCCGGCGTCGTACCGCCGGCTCCGGTGCCGGGCGCCGTGCCGTCGCCGGCAGCGCACGGGCCGGGCGGGGCGGGGGCGGGGCCGGTCGGGTGGCCCGGCATGACGCCGGTCGGCCCGGCGACCCGTCCGGGCGGTGCGGAGGCCTCGACGCGGACCGTGCAGGGGCTGCTGTTCGTCCTGGGTGGGCTGCTGCTGGGCACCGCCGCGACGGTGTTCACGGCGGTGGCCTGGGCCTCGGTGGGGGTGCCGGGCCGGGCACTGATCCTGCTGGCGTTCACCATGCTGCTGCTCGCCGTTCCGCTGGTGGCGCGCTGGCGTGGGCTGCGCGGCACCGCCGAGACGTTCGCCGCCGTCGGGCTGTTGCTGGTGGTGCTCGACGGGTACGCCGCCTGGTCGGTGGACCTGTTCGGGGTGACCGGCTGGCCGGGCAGCCGGTACGCCGCTCTCGTCGCGGCCGTCAGCGCGGCCCTGGCCGTCGGGTACGCCCGACTCAGCCGGCTGACCGTGCCGTGGTTCGCGGCGCTGCTCGCCGGGCAGCCGGTGCTGCCGCTGCTCGCCGCCGAGGCCCGGCCGGAGACGGCCGGTCTGGCGGTGGTTTTCGTCGGGGTGGCGCTGGTCGACCTGGCGGTGTTGGTCGCGCTGCGGCGCCGGCCGGGGGACGTCGCGGGCGAGGGGGCCACGACGACCTCGGCGGTGCGGATCGCCGGCCAGGTGACCGCCGGGGCCGGGTACGCCGTGGCGCTGCTGCTGGCCGCAGGTTGTGCGCTGGTGCCGCTGCTCGTCGGGCGGGCCGGTGGGGTGGCGGTGCTGGCCGGCGTACCGATGTTGCTGGTGGCGCTGGCCCTGCTCGGTGCGGCGCTGCTGCTCGGCGGTTCGACGGCGCGGGCGGTGACGGCTGGCGCGCTCGTGCCGGTGCTCGCCCTGGCGCTGATCCGCCCGGTCGGGGAACTGCGCGGGTCGGTGATGCTGGTGGTGGCGGCACTGGTGGTGGCGGTGCTGGCCGGTGCGGTGCGACTGCTTCCGGTGAGCTGGCAGTCCGGTCCCCGGATCGGCGCCGTGCTGGTGGCCGCCGCCGCTGCGCAGCTGACCATGCTGATCACGTTGGTGTGGGCGGTTGCCGCGGTCGGCCGGTCGTTGCCGCCGTGGCGGGGGGCCACGGCCGGGCCGGTCTTGGCCTGGGGCTGGCAGCTGCCGGTCGCGGTGGCGTTGAGTGCGGCGGCGGTGGCCTGGCTGCTGCCCCGGGCCGCCCGTCCGGCGATCGCGGCGGTCGGCGTCGCCGCGACGGCGCTCGCCCTCCCGGTGGCCTGGGCCGCCCCGTGGCCGGCCGTGGTGGCCCTGGACCTGCTGGTCGCCGTGGCACTGCTGGCCGCCTCGGTGGCCCGCCCGGTGCGCCGGGCGACGGTGCTGGCCTCGGCGTTGGCCGGAGCCGTGCTGCTCGGGCACGGGTTGCTGGTCGGCCTGGCCGCTCCGGCCGGGGCCGGTGCGGCGTGTGCGGTGGTGCTCATCGCCGGCCTCGGGGTGGCCGCCGTGGGGCGTCGCGGCGTACCCGCACAACGCGTGGTGGCCGGGTACGCCCTGCTCGCGGCGGTGCTCGTGGTGCCGGCCGGTGCGGCGATCGCGCTGATCGGCGCCGGTGCGCCGCCCTGGTGGCAGGCCCGGGCGGCACTGGCGGCCCTCGCGCTGCCGGCGGTCGCGCTGCTCACCCTCCGTGCACACTGGCCCGACCTGCGGGCGTACGCCTCGACCGGGTTCGCCGTGGTGGCCGCCCTGACCGGTCTCGCGTCGGTTGCCGTACCGGCCGACGAACCGCTGGCCCTCTACACGGCCGGGGCGGCGCTGCTGGTCGCGCTGGCCGGGTTCCGCTGCCGTCCCTCGGTCGCGTTGTCGGTGGCCGGCCTCGGGCTGGCCGCCGTGGCGGTGTTGGCCGCTGTCCCGGTGGCCCTGACCGCGCTAATGACCCCGTACGGACCGCCGCCCGCCGTCTGGTCCGGTGCACCGCCGGTGCAGTCGGTCGCGGGCGCGGTGCCGGTCGGTCTGGCCCTGGCGGTGCTGGCCCTGGCAGCGGTGCTGGCGGCCTGGCCGACCGACCGGGCCGGCGGGTGGCGTCTCGCTGCGGCGGTGCTGCCGTTCGTGGCGCTCGCCGGGCCGGTGCTGCTGGTGGCCGCCCGCGCACCGTGGCCGCTGGTGCCGGGGATGGCCCTGCTCGGTGGCGTGGCGCTGCTGCTGGTCATCGCGCTGCGGTCTGCCGCGACTGTGTTCGTCGCGGTCGGTGTGCCGGTGGGGCTGGTGCTGACCGGGGCCGGACTGGTCAACCTCCAGGCCACCCGGGCCGGGACGCTCGCCGCGCTGGGCCTGCTGGTGGTGGCGGCGACCGTGGCCGGGATGGCCGCCCGGCGCCTCGCGGTGCGGATGGCCGGCTGGCTGATCGCGGTCACCGCGGCGACCGGCTTCGCGATCACCGCCCCGTTGGCCGGCGGGCTGCCGCTACGGGTGGCGGCGTTCGCGGTGCTCGGCGTGGCCGCTGTGGTGCTGGCGCTGGCCGCGATCGGGCCTGCCCGCCGGGCCACCGGCCAGACCTCGGGCGTGCCGGCCCCGCCGGCGGCGCTGTTGAGCCGGGCACTGGACGCCGCCGCGCAGGCGGTGGCGCTGGTCGCGCTCCTGCTCACCAGTGGTGCGTCCCGGCACGCCGCCACGGTCTGCGTGCTCTGGGCCGTCGCGGTCGGACTGCGGCTGCTGGGCCGAGGCGAGTCGACCGCGCGGCGGTGGGTCTTCGCCGCGATCTCCGCCGGCAACGTGCTGCTCGCCAGTTGGCTGCTGCTGGTGGCCGGTGGCGTGACGGTGCTGGAGGCGTACACCGTGCCGCTGGCGGTGTTGGCGCTCGGTGCGGGCACGGCGGCGTTGCGTACCCGACCGGGGTTGACCAGCTGGCTCGCGCTCGGTCCCGGCCTGGCCGCGGTGCTGCTGCCCAGCCTGGCCGCCGTGCTGTTCGGCGCCGACCCGCAACCGTGGCGGCGGCTGCTGCTCGGCGCCGCCGCGCTCGCCGCGACGCTGCTCGGGGCGAGCCGGCGCTGGCAGGCGCCGGTGCTGCTCGGCGGGATGACGCTGGCCGTGCTCGCCCTGCACGAGCTGGTACGCAGCTGGGACCTGCTGCCCCGATGGGCCTACCTCGGCGCCGCCGGGCTGGCCCTGATCGCCCTGGCCACCACCTACGAGCGTCGCCGCCGCGATTTGCTCCGCCTCCGCGCCACGGTCAGCCGGATGAGCTGAAGCCGGCAGAACGGAGTTGATCACGGACCCGAGCCGCCTGCCGGCCGGAGCGGGGTGCGGTCACCGCCGATCGATCGTTGCTGGTCGGCGTGGTGGCGGAGGGCAGCGGTAGGGTCTGGCCATGGCAGAGGTGCTCACCGCTGAGGCGGTACGAGACGAGCTGGGTGGGTTGGCGGGCTGGTCGCAGGACTCCGCCGGGATCACCCGCACCGTGGAGCTGGCCAGTTTTCCGGACGCCATCGCGCTGGTCGATCGGGTGGCCGTGACGGCCGAGGAGTTGGACCACCACCCGGACATCGACATCCGCTGGCGCACGGTGACCTTCCACTGCGTGACCCACTCGGCGGGGGGCGTCACCGGGCGGGACATCGAGTTGGCTCGGCGGATCGACGAGATCGTGGGAGACGACCGGTGAGATTCGAGATCAGCAAGGTGCTGGACGCCATCGAGGGTCGGGTATGCACCGATCCGCAGTTGGCCCGCGCAGTGGTCGACCTGGCCGAGATCATCCGGTATCAGGACCTCGACGGTGGTCGTCCGGCCAGCACGCTGCGCCTCGGCATGGTCATCGACGCGCTGGCACGCAGCCTGGAGGAGGACAGCGTCCCGGTCTACGCGGTGGTGCACCGGGGGGTGCTCTCCGACGCGGACCTGACCTCGAACGAGCGGATGGTGGTGCGTCGCTGGGCCGACGACGGCCTGGTCGAGGTGCTCGACAACCCCGGTGACCGGATGCTGGAGGTGGCCGACCTGCTCGGCCTGCCGATGCTCAGCCGGGTGCGCTTCGACGGCCTGCGCGGGCGGTTCCCGTGGCTGGTCGAGCAGCCTGGTCGGGTGCTCGCCCCGGTCCCGGGTGCCGGCGGGCCGGTGTTCATCGCCCACGTCGGTGGCGGTCACACGCCGGTGGCCGGGCCACCGGCGCCGGCCGCAGCCCAACTGCTCGCCCGTGAATGGCGCTGCTCCGAATCCGGCTGCAACCTGTTCGGTGGCGGTGGAGGCGGTGGTGCCTTCGCCGACCTGGCCCGGGTGGACCGGGCGCCGACCGGTCAGCCGCCGCCGTCGCTGCGCAACGGCGTACCGACCTGTCCCCGGCACGGCACCCGGCTGCGTGACGCCGGTCCCCGGCCACGCAGCGAGGTCCTCGCGGTACGCGTCGGTGGCCTGATCCGGCGTCGGTTCGTGCTTACCGAGGAACAGTCGGTGCTGGTGGGTCGGGCGCCGGACGGCACCGGCGGCATCATGCTCGGCCAGTGGCTCAACGACGAGGCCCGCCGGTGGATCAGTCGCAGCCACCTGCGGTTGGAGTTGCGCGGCGGCGACGTGGTGATCACCGACGTGAGTACCAACGGTTCCGGCATCCGCCCGGCCGGTTCGCTGGCGGACGCGGACCGCATCCCGCTGGCCCCGCAACAGTCCCGGGTGCTGGCCAGTGGCGACATGGTGGAGCTGTACCCGGGAGTGCAGATCGGTCGTCCGGCCGCGCTGCCGACGGGTGCGCCGTACAACCCCGACTCGGTGATGTCCGAGGCCCCGACGATGGCGATGCGCCTGCCCCGCTGACCCGACGCCGCGACGCGGGTGGGCGCCCGGGACCTGGCACCCACCCGCGTCGGTACGGCTGTTCAGCCGGCCAGTACGGCCGCCAACTGCTCGACCGCGTGGTCGATCTCCTCGGCGGTGATCGTCAGCGGTGGTGCCAGCCGGATCGTCGAGCCGTGCGTGTCCTTGGCCAGTACGCCGCGCTCCATCAGCCGCTCGCAGGCCTCCCGGCCGCTCATCAGCGCCGGGTCGATGTCCAGCCCGGCCCACAGGCCCCGGCCGCGTACGGCGACCAGACCCTTGCCGATCAGGGCGTGCAGCCCGGCGTGCAGCCGCTCGCCCAGCTCGGCCGAGCGGCGCTGGAACTCGCCGGTGGCCAGCAGCCGGACCACCTCGGTGGCCACCGCGCAGGCGAGCGGGTTGCCGCCGAAGGTGGAGCCGTGCTGGCCCGGCCTGAGCACGCCGAGCACGTCGGCGTCGGCCGCCACTGCGGAGACCGGCACGATGCCCCCGCCGAGCGCCTTGCCCAGCAGGTACATGTCCGGTACGACACCCTCCTGCTCGCAGGCGAACGTGGCACCGGTACGCCCCAGGCCGGACTGGATCTCGTCGGCGATGAACAGCACGTTGCGCTCGGTGCAGAGCTGCCGCACCCCCGGCAGGTAGCCGGTCGGCGGCACCACCACACCCTGTTCGCCCTGGATCGGCTCCAGCAGCACCGCGACGGTGTGCTCGTCGACCGCCTCGGCCAACGCGGTGAGATCGCCGTACGGGACGATCTTGAAACCCGGGGTGTACGGCCCGAAGTCGGCGCGGGCGTCGGCATCGGTGGAGAAGCTCACGATGGTGGTCGTACGCCCGTGGAAGTTGCCCTCCGCGACCACGATGTTGGCCTGACCGGCCGGCACCCCCTTGACCTGATAGCCCCACTTGCGGGCCACCTTGATGCCGGTCTCCACGGCCTCGGCCCCGGTGTTCATCGGCAGCACCAGGTCCTTGCCGCACAGCGCGGCCAGTTCCCGGCAGAAGTCGGCGAACTGGTCGTGGATGAACGCCCGGCTGGTCAGCGTCAGCCTGTCGAGCTGGGCGTGCGCGGCGGCGATCAACGTCGGGTGGCGGTGGCCGAAGTTCAGTGCCGAGTAGCCGGCCAGGCAGTCCAGGTAGCGCCGACCGTCCACGTCGGTCACCCAGGCGCCCTCGGCGGAGGAGATCACCACCGGCAGCGGGTGGTAATTGTGCGCGGTGTGGCGCTCCGCGTCCTGCACCGCGGCTGGGGTCCGCAGCATGTCCTCGATCATCGGCTTGCCTTTCCCTGACGGAGTCGCAACGTGCAGCACTTCGGGCCACCGCCGGCCTTGCGTAGCTCGGACAGGTCGACGCCGATGGTCTGGTAGCCCCGGTCACGCAGCTTGGCGGCCAAGCCGGTGGCCTGCTCGGGCAGCACCACGTGCCGGCCGTCGCTGACCGCGTTGAGGCCGAGCACCTGGGCGTCGGCCATGGTGGCGTGCACCGCGTCCGGGAAGAGGCGACGCAGCACGGCCTGGCTGCCGGGGGAGAACGCCTCCGGCAGGTACGCCACGGTCTGCTCGTCGAGCACGGTCAGCGCGGTGTCCAGGTGGTAGAAGCGCGGGTCGACCAACTGCATGGTGATCACCGGATAGCCGAAGACCTCCTGCAACTGGGCGTGTGAGGCGTGTGCGGTACGGAATCCGGTGCCGGCGAGCAGGTAGTCACCGGCCAGCAGGATGTCGCCTTCGCCCTCGTTGACGTGCTTCGGGTCGTACATCTCGAAGCCGGCTTGCTCGAACCAGGCACGGTAGGCGGGGGCCTCGTCGGCGCGCTGCGGGTCGCGGAACTGCACCGCCATCGCCTTGCCGTCGATCACGGTGCCGCCGTTGGCGGCGAAGACCATGTCCGGCAGGCCCGGCACCGGGGTGATCTCCTCGACGGTGTGCCCCAGGTCCCGGTAGACCTGCCGCAGCCGCTCCCACTGCCGGATGGCGAGGTCGGTGTCGACCGGGGCGGTCGGGTCCATCCACGGGTTGATCGCGTAGTCGACGGCGAAGTACGTCGGCCGGCACATCAGAAAGCGCGCTCGGGTGGCGTCCATCGTCATTGTCCTGCTCCCAGGGTCTCCGCGCGCCCTGGCCACCGTCGGCCCACGGGCTGGCGCGTGGCTCAACGGTATGCGGCGCCGACCCGCAGGATCCACCGCTGAGCCTTGCAGGAAGCAGCTGATCGTTGCGTTTGAGCGGCTTCTACCGACTGATCGTTGCAGGCATCGCTTGATCGACACCGATCCGCCGCGTCGGCCCGGCTTGATCGACACCGATCCGCCGCGTCGGCCCGGCTTGATCGACGCCGGTCCGCCGCGTCGGACCCGCTTGATCGACACCATTTCGCCGGGATGGCGGTATCCGGCCTGTCTCGATACCGGCATCCCGGCGAAACGGCGAAGGACACACGTCAGGGGCGGCGAAACGCCGCCCCTGACGAAGTGTGTGCCCGGCTGGTGAACCACCAGAACTGGTCGGGCCGGCGGCCGGTTCCTCACCGGCCGGGCGCCGGTGAACCACCGGCGCGGCGAGAAGTGCCCGCTAGATTCGATCCACAAACTGTGAATCAAGCCACTCGCGCAGCCGGGCCACCGTGTCGCCGTCGGTGGTCGGCCAGTCGTACTGCCCGGTCATCGCCAGCACGCCCAGCACCACCGCGCCGAGGCCGAAGGCGATCCCGAACAGGGCATCGGGCTTGCCTGCGATGTGCCGACGCCGGGTTGCGATCAGCCCGAGTACGGCGAGGACCGCGCCGAACGCACCGATGCCGATGCCGTACCCGGCGAGTGTCCCGGTCAGTACGAACAGCAGGCCGGCGACCCCGACGATCAGGCCGAGGGTGGCCAGCAGGCTGGTCCGAGGCCGCCGACGATCGGAGACCACCTGCGGGTCGTCCCCAGCGACGGCCGGCTTCCGGCCGCGCTCGGTGCTGCCGTCCCGCTCAACCTCTGCGTCGCGCTCAAGATCGGCCGTACGGTCCCGGTCGACCACGCCGTTCCGGGCCGTGGTGTTGTCTTGGCCGGTGGTGCGCTCCTGGGTGGTGCGGTCCGGGGTGGTGGTGCGGTCCGGGGTGGTGGTGCGGTCCGGGGTGGTGGTGCGGTCGCGGGGTGGTGCGGGGGCGGTGGCGCGGGCTCGGCGGGAGCCGTCGACGCCGGAACGGGCCGTGGCGGCTCGGGCGGCCGCTCGCTCGGCGGCAGGCTGCTCGGCGCTGCTGCCGGTCTGCCCGGACGCAGCTTCCGTGGCGCCGCCGGTGGCCGTGCCGCGCCTGGTGGTGGTCTGGTCGGCCGGGCGGCCCGCGGTGGCCGGGGTGGCGGATCGCTCGGCGGTGAGGGCTGTCGTGCCGCCGCGGTAGGTCCCACCGTTGTCACGTTCCGCGGCGGGACGGGTGTCGGTGGCGACCGTGGCACTGCGGTCGGCGTCCTCGTCGACCGTCGTCGCCGGCTCCGTCCGGCGGGACAGCGAAGGAAATCTCATAGGTGTCACCTCCTGGTCATGCGTGGCAGGCCCCACCCCGTTACCACCTGCACGCGCCAATACGACCCAGACGTACCCACCCGCCCTCCTGCCGACACGTTCCCATAGTAGATCTTGGCGCGAAACCGCCTGCCCGAGGGCGGTTTCGCACCAAGATCAGCCGATTTCAGCGGCGGGGGCGGGTGAAGGGAGAGAGGACGGAGGTGAGCAGGGCCAGGCGGCGCGGCCGGGAGACGAGCACCGGGCGGTCGCGTACGCATCGCACGAGAACCTCGACCGCTTGGTCGACCGAGATCATCAGCGGCCGTACCGATCCCTTGGCCATCTTGGTGTCCACGAAGCCGAACCGGACGGTGGTGACGCTCACGCCCTGTCCGCGCAGTGCCGCCGACAACCCCATCAGGTACGACGACAGCCCGGCCTTCGAACCGGCGTAGCCGGGTGCATCCCCGGAGACCAGCCGGTCGGCGAGGCTGGACAGTCCGATGAGGTGCCCGTCACCGGCCGCCGTCATCCTGGGTACGACGGTGGCCGCTGTGCGTACCGCGCCCATCAGGTTGACCTCGAAGGTACGGGTCTGGGTGTCCAGGTCGGCCAGGTCGACGGGCTCGCCGATGCCGGCGGCGTACACGCAGAGGTCGACCTGGCCCAGCTCGTCGATCGCCTTGCCGAGCACCTCCGGATAGTCCGGCGCGGTCACGTCGACGGTGTGATGGGTGTACGTGGGGACGGCGATGGTGTTGTCCCGGCGGGACAGTCCGGCGACCCGCCACCCGTCGGCCAGCAGCCGACGGGTGAACGCCAGCCCGATCCCGTCGCTGTTGCCGACCACCACCGCGCAGCGCAGCCGATCCGTCATGACCACCGTCCCTTTTCGCACCGCGTGGCATCCGCCGTCCCCGGCGTCCTGAGGCGCAATTGAACCAGACGTTCCTGCCCGATCCCTACCGGCGAGTAGTGGTGGGCTGCCGTCCTCGGCGAGGTCGGGGCACGGCCCGGGCCGCGCCCGCCGCAAGCTGAACCGCACGCACCGCACCGCACCGCACCGCACCGCATCGCACCGCACCGCACCGCACCTCGCGCTGAGTAGCCGTGTGTGCTGCGCCGGATTGTTAATAGGGGGCCCTTCCTATACCGGAGGCGTTAACAAGGGGCCCCTCCTTTCCAGCAGTGGGGGTGGCTACGCTTGGTGGTCGTGCCAGAGGGACACACGATTCATCGCCTGGCGGCCCGACACGCGGAGCTGTTCGCCGGGGACAAGGTGCTCGCCACCAGCCCGCAGGGCCGGTTCGCCGAGGGAGCCGCGCTGCTCTCCGGATCCGTCCTGGAGCAGACCGAGGCGTACGGCAAGCACCTGCTGCACCACTACGCCGGTGAGCGGATCCTGCACGTGCACCTCGGCCTGTACGGCAAGGTCACCGACGGTGACGGTGAGCCGCCGGAGCCGGTCGGGCAGATCCGCCTGCGGCTGGCCAGTGACCGGCACTGGCTCGACCTGCGCGGACCGACCGCCTGCGAACTGCTGACCCCACCCGAGGCAGCGGTGCTGCGGGCCCGCCTCGGTCCCGACCCGCTGCGCGGCGACGCCGACCCGCTGCGGGGGTACGCCCGCATCTCCCGCAGCTCGACGCCGCTGGCGGCGCTGCTGCTGGACCAGTCGGTGGTGGCCGGCACCGGGTTGATCTTCGTGACCGAGGCGCTGTTCCGGGCCGGGCTCCCGCCGACCCTGCCCGGTCGGAAGCTGACCCGCGTCGGCTGGGACGCGCTCTGGGCCGACCTGGTGGAGTTGATGAGGCTGGCGGTCGGCACCGGCCGGATCGACACCGTTCGCGCCGAACACCTGCCCGAGGCGATGGGTCGCCCGGCCCGCGTCGACCGGCACGGGGGAGAGGTGTACGTCTACCGCCGCCCCGATCAGCCCTGCCACGTCTGCGCCACCCCGATCAACCGAGGCACCATCGCCGCCCGCAACCTCTACTGGTGCCCCACCTGCCAGGCCGCCTGACACAGCCCGCCGGACAGATCTTGGTGCGCTTCCGCCCCGCACGGGGCAGTTTCGTACCAAGATCTGTCTTCGACAGGCGTCAGCGCAGGCGGCGGATGTCGCCGTACGCGCGGTAGAAGCCGCCCCGGCCGGACGCACGGATCTCGGTGACCAGGTAGCGGGCGCCCGGCTCGCGGATGCCCTTGGGGAACTGCACCGACCAGTCCCGGTGGTAGCCGGTCGACAGCACGTGCACCCGCAGCCGTCCGCCGCGCTCGACGCACTCCACGATCACCCCGTCACCGCCGCCGCTGACCACCTCGACCTGGGTGAACGCGGCCGGCTCCGGCAGTCGGGCCGGGGCCTTGACGTCGACCACCTCGGGCACGCTGCCCGCCTCGGCCGCCCGGATCGCCGGCTCGCTGGCGTCGATGCAGGCCAGGTGGCCGCTGGTGGTCACCACGTAGAGGCGCTGGTCGTGGTACTGCATCGAGTAGGCCGAACCGCAGCCGGTGCCGAGCTTCCACAGCCGGGTGCCGTCGGCGTCGAAACAGTAGATCGAGGACTGGCTGTCACCGGCGAAGACGTACCGGCCGTCGGAGGCGGTGGCGCAGGAGAAGACCGGCGCGTCGGCGCGGTAGGTCTGCTCGGCCCGGCCGTCCTTGCCGACGCGGACCACCTCGCGGGTGGCGGTGCCGGCGAACACCGCGTCGCGTTCCTGCCAGCCGAACAGCACCGACCCGGTGCGGGTGTGCCACAGCTCCCGCCCGGTGCGCCAGTCGTAGCCGCTCACCCCGGTCGAGTCGCCGTGGTAGACCGCGTCGGTGTCGCAGCGCACCATCCAGGCCGACCGGCCGCGCCCGGCCCGGCGCCAGAGGAACTCGTCCTCGTGGTCGATGGCGGCGATCCCGCCGTCCGCGTCGGAGACCCCGAGCACGCCGTCGTGGATGTCCAGCCAGTAGATGTCGATGTCGGGCGCGATCGCGTACGCCACCCGGGGGATCTTGCCGGAGAGGTCGTAGACGTTGCCGTCGTCGCAGCCGGCGTAGATCCAGGCGTCGTCGGCCACGATGCACTTCACCCCGTCGGGCAGGCGAACCTGGTCCAGCACCCGGGCGTCGTGGTCGAGGGTGGTGATCACGCCGCGTTCGTTGCCCACCATGCAGGTGCGGTCGTCGATGAAGATGCCGAAGGCGGGTGCGCCGGAGTCGTACCGCCAGAGCACCGGGGCGGTGCGGGCGGTGGAGCGGGTGCTGACGATCTGCCGCCGGGAGACCGACCGCTTCTGGCGTACGCCGGGCACCGCCGGGGCGTACCCCTTGCGGACCTTCTCGCCGATCTTCTTCGCGGCGGCGGCCCGCGCCCGCGCGTTGTCGGGGTAGCCGGAGATCTTCACCTGGCCCTGGTCGCCGATCCGGCCGTAGCGCACGGTCATCGTGGTGTCCTCGACCACCACCTCGTAGAACTTGTGCGCTCCACCGTCCACTTCGGACAGTTCGAGGTAGGTCGTCTCCTGCGACATGGGGCATTCCTCCGAGGGGTGACGCCAACCCTGACCGGGCGGCGGGCAAACGCTAACCGCCCCCACCGACAAGAAACGGTCAGCGGGCGAGTGCGTCGACGGCCTTGCGGGCGGCGACCAGCACCGGATCCCAGACCGGGGCGTACGGCGGGGCGTAGCCGAGATCCAGCGCGGTCATGTCGTCCACCGTCATCCGGTTCCACAACGCCACGGCCAGCGTGTCGATTCGCTTCGCCGCCTCGGACCAGCCGACGATCTGCGCCCCGAGCAGCCGGCCACTGGGCCGTTCGGCGATCAGCTTCACCGTCATCGGGCAGGATCCCGGGTAGTAGCCGGCCCGGTTGGTCGACTCGGCGATCACCGAGACGAACTCGAAACCGGCGGCCAGCGCGTCCCGCTCGCGGAGCCCGGTACGCCCCACCTCCAGGTCACAGACCTTGGTCACGGCGGTGCCGATCACCCCGGCGAAGGTGGCGTACCCGCCACCGATGTTGATACCGGCGATCCGGCCCTGCTTGTTGGCGTGCGTGCCGAGCGGTACGTGCACCGGCATTCCGCTGACCCGGTGCAGCGTCTCCACACAGTCACCGGCGGCCCACACTCCGGGCACCCCCGAGACCCGCATCCGGCGGTCCACCCGCAGTCCACCGGTCGGTCCGACCGGCAGGCCGGCCGCCTCGGCGAGCGCGGTGTTCGGGCGTACGCCGAGCCCGAGGACGACCAGGTCGGCCGGGATCGAACCCGCGTCGGTCTGCACGGCGGCCACCCGGCCGTCGCGCTCGGACAGCCCGGTGACCTGCACGCCGGTGCGGATGTCCACGCCCAGCCCGCGCATCGCATCGGTGACCAGCCGGGCCATGTCCGGGTCGACGGTGGACATCGGCTGCTCGGCCCGTTCGACCAGGGTGACCGACAGGCCACGCAGCACCAGCGCCTCGGCCATCTCCACGCCGATGTAGCCGCCGCCGACCACCACCGCGCGCCGGGGCCGCGGGTCGGCGTCCAGCCACTCGCGCAGCGCCGATCCGTCGTCGAGCGTCTGCACCCCGAACACTCCGGCGGCGTCGGTCCGCGCCCAGTCCGGCTTGGTCGGCACCGCTCCGGTGGCGTACATCAGGATGTCGAAGGGTTCGCGGACCTCGCCGCCGCCCTCCAGGTCCACCGCGGTCACCTCGCGGCGGTCCAGGTCGATCGCGACCACCTCGTGCCGCATCCGTACGTCGATGCCGAACTGTTCCCGGTGGGTTGCCGGATCCCGGGCGATCAACTGATCGCGCTCGGGCACCAGACCGCTGATCCAGTACGGGATCCCACACGCCGAGTACGACGTGAAATGCCCCCGCTCGAACGCGACGATCTCCAGGTCGTCCCGGTCACGGCGGCGGCGGGCCTGGGCGGCGGCCGCCATTCCGGCGGCGTCGCCGCCGATGACGATCAAACGTTCGGCCACCGCAATCCTCCTGTCACGCCCGGGCCTCGCCCCGGGTCTGTAGCGCAACCTGCGCCACCACATCCTCCAACCGTCCGGTACGGGCGTACACCATCCGCTGCCGCGCCGCGCCGGTACCGTGCTCGCGCAGTCTCTCCAACAGCCCGGTCACCTCGGCGAGGTCGCCGTGCCGTTCCAGGGCCGGGCCGAGCCGCCCGACCAGTTGGTGCAGCAGGTCCCACGCCGGTCGCACCTCGCCGCTGGTCGGCTCGACCGCACTGCCCTCCAACCCGTCGTGAGCGGCCCGCCAGTGCGCACCGACCAGCAGGTGATGGTCGGTGGACAGGGGTGGCCGACCGGCGGCGATGTCGTCCAACGCGGTCGCCACCAGGCCTCGGACCAGGGCGGCGACCAGGACGGCGTCGTCCACCGTCGGGCAGACGTCACCGATGCGTAGCTCCACCGTCGGGTACTTGGCCGACAGGCGGGCGTACCAGTAGAGCATCCCCTCGTCGAGCATCACGCCGCTGCCGATCAGCTGGCGGATCAGCCTTCGGTAGTGCTCGTGCGAGGCCAGGTACGGCGTCGGCGCCACCGAGGGCCACCGTTCCCACTCGATCGAACGCCAACTGGCGTAGCCGGTGTCCGCGCTCCGGCTGAACGGCGAGTTGACGGTGATCGCGTGCAGGATCGGCAGCCAGGGCCGTACGTGGTTGAGCACCTGCACACCGGTGTCGGGGTCGGGCACCCCGACGTGTACGTGCATCCCGTTGTTGCCCGGCCCGGGGACCAGCAACCGGTACCGCTCCACCATCCGGTCGAAGCGCGGCTTGTCGACCACCGGCGGTACCGGTCCGTCGACCGGCCCGGTACCGATCGCGAGCAGCCGTACGCCGGCCCGCTCGGCGGCGGCGGCGAGCGCGGCGCGCAGCAGGCCGAGCGAGTGCCGGATCGAGGAGAGTTCCACCCCGGGCGGGCTGCCGATCTCGATCTGACTGGTCTGGAACTCGCGCTCCACCTGCCCGCGCAACTCCGGCGGGACCTGCTCCAGCACCTCGTCGACGGCGGGCACCGCGGCCCCGGTGTCCGGGTCGACGAGCAGGAACTCCTCCTCGACACCGACGGTGAGCAGGTCGGTCTGTTCCGCCGGAGGGTTCGGAGCCACCGTAGGCTGCCTGACCATCGCCACCACCGTCCGCCTCAACCGGGGCGGTAGGTCCGCACCGGGTCGGGCGGGCAATTACCCGTAGTGGCGGCCCTCGGAAACGCCGCCCCCGCGTGGCGTACGACTCGGCCGGTTCGGCCGTGGTCGGCCGGACAAGGCAGATCGACATTGACAACTGTCCGGGTGGGACGTACAACTCCTCCAGAGAGCGCTCTCTCAACCGTCCCGCAGAGAGGCAAAGCCCATGACACCTACCTCGGCGGCCGCTGCCGCCCCGCCCGCCAGACGCCGACTGCCGCTGGCGTTGGCCGTGCTCGTCGCCGCCACCACCGGCCTGGCCGGGCTCGCCGCGACCGCCGACGCCGCCGTGCCGCCGCCCCCGTCCGGCTGGAGCCTGGTCTGGAGCGACGACTTCACCGGCGCCGCCGGCACGCTCCCGTCCGCCAGCAACTGGATCATCGACACCGGCACCAGCTACCCGGGTGGCCCACCGAACTGGGGCACCGGCGAGATCCAGACGTACACCAACAGCACCGCCAACGTCAGCCACGACGGCGCCGGCAACCTGCGGATCACGCCGCTACGCGACGGCGCCGGCAACTGGACCTCGGCCCGCATCGAGACCGTGCGCAGCAACTTCAAGGCCCCGGCCGGCGGAGTGCTCGCCATCGAGGGCCGGATCCAGATGCCCAACGTCACCGGCGCCGCCGCCTCCGGCTACTGGCCGGCGTTCTGGGCGCTCGGCTCGCCGTACCGGGGCAACTATCACAACTGGCCCGGCATCGGTGAGTTCGACGTGATGGAGAACGTCAACGGGCTCAACACGGTGTGGGGCGTGCTGCACTGCGGTGTGGCGCCCGGCGGCCCGTGCGACGAGTTCAACGGCATCGGCGCCTCCCGGGCCTGCCCGGGCAGCACCTGCCAGTCGGCGTTCCACACCTACCGCTTCGAGTGGGACGCCTCGGTCAGCCCGCAACAACTGCGCTGGTACGTCGACGGGCAGCTCTACCACACCGTCAGCCAGACCCGCGTCGGTGAGCCGTACTGGTCGCAGATGACCAGCCACGCCGGCTACTTCCTGCTGCTCAACGTGGCGATGGGTGGGGCCTTCCCGAACGGGGTGGCCGGCAGCGCCACGCCCACCTCGGCGACCGTGCCCGGCCGACCGATGCTGGTCGACTACGTGGCCGTCTACAGCCGAGGTGGCGGCAGCACCCCGCCGCCGACGACCCCACCGCCCACCACCCCGCCGCCCGGTGGCGTGCGGGACGCGTACGCGACCATCCAGGCCGAGTCGTTCAACGCCCAGAACGGCGTGCTCGTGGAAGCCTGCTCCGAGGGCGGGCAGAACATCGGCGCACTGCGCAACGGCGACTGGGTGCGCTACGACAACGTCGAGTTCGGTTCCAGCGGGCCGCGTGACTTCGTGGCCCGGGTCGCCTCCGGTGCGGCGGGCGGGGTCAGTGGCCTGGTCGAGGTGCGGCTGGACAGCCCGACCGGTACGCCGATCGGCAGCTTCGCCATCGCGAACACCGGCGGGTGGCAGAGCTGGCGGTCGGTGCCGGGCAACGTGTCGTCGGTGACCGGTCGACGCACCGTCTATCTCACCTTCAGCAGCGGCCAGCCCAACGACTTCGTCAACGTCAACTGGTTCCACTTCCGCCGCTGAGGTGCAAGGAAGGGCCCCCTGTTAACGCCTCCGGTAGAGCAGGGGGCCCCTGTTAACAAAACCAGCGCCAGTGCTGGACATGAATAGTTAACACTCCTAATAATAGGCGCCAGGTTGATGTACATGGATGTATGTCCGGTCTGGAGGCAGACATGAAACGGTCCAGAGCCCTGGTGTTGTCGGTGGTCGGTGCGTTGGCCACCGCTCTGGGAGTGGTGTGGCTGGCGCCGGCCGCGTACGCCGCCGGAGTCACCGCGAGCTTCGTCAAGACGTCCGACTGGGGGTCCGGCTGGGAGGGCAAGTACACGATCACCAACGGCGGCACCGCGACCGTCAACGGCTGGAGCCTCGGCTTCGACCTGCCCACCGGCAGCACGGTCGGCACCTACTGGGACGCGCTGTTGACCTCCAGCGGCCAGCGCTACACCTTCACCAACCGGTCCTGGAACGGCACCATCGCCCCCGGCGCGTCGGTCTCCTTCGGCTTCCTGGGCAGCGGTTCCGGCGTACCGTCGAACTGCCGTTTGAACGGCGTGGCCTGCACCGGCGGGACCACCCCGACCACGCCGCCGCCGACCACGCCGCCCCCGACGACCCCGCCGCCGACCACGCCACCGCCGACGAGTCCGCCGCCGGTGACCGGGCTGCCGAAGCACATCCTGACCGGCTACTGGCACAACTTCGACAATCCGGCCGTCGAGCTGCGGCTGCGTGACGTGCCCGCCGAGTACGACCTGGTCGCGGTCGCCTTCGCCGACGCCACCGGCACGCCGGGCGCGGTCGGCTTCGCCATCGACCCGGGCCTGTCCGCGTCGCTGGGCGGCTACACCGACGCCGACTTCTCCGCCGACGTACGCACCCTTCAGAGCCGGGGCAAGAAGGTGATCATCTCGGTCGGCGGTGAGACCGGCCGGGTGGTGGTCAACAGCTCGGCGTCCGCGGTGGCCTTCGCCGACAGTGTGTACGCGCTGATCCAGCGGTACGGCTTCGACGGCGTCGACATCGACCTGGAGAACGGCCTCAACCCGACCTACATGGCGCAGGCGTTGCGGTCGCTGCGGGCCAAGGTGGGCAGTTCACTGATCATCGCGATGGCCCCGCAGACCATCGACATGCAGAACCCGACCACGAGTTACTTCAAGCTCGCGCTGGACATCAAAGACATCCTGACGGTGGTGAACACGCAGTTCTACAACTCCGGGGCGATGCTCGGCTGCGACAACAACGCCGCGTACGCCCAGGGGTCGGTGAACTTCATCGTCGCGCTGGCCTGCATCCAGTTGGAGGCGGGCCTGCGGCCCGACCAGGTCGGGCTCGGCCTGCCGGCCGGTCCCGGCGCGGCCGGTGGTGGTGTCGTCGCGCCCAGCGTGGTCAACGCCGCCCTGGACTGCCTGACCCGGGGCACCAACTGCGGCAGCTTCCGTCCCCCGCGCACCTACCCCGCCCTACGCGGCGCCATGACCTGGTCCATCAACTGGGACGTCACCCACAACAACACCTTCGCCCGCACCGTAGCCCCCCACCTCCGCACCCTCCCCTAACCCCGTCCCCCCTCGTCCCCGCCCGCCCGCCCGCCCGTCCCCGCCCGGCTCGGCCCGTCGATCTTGCACTTCCGGTCGCCATTACGAGGCTTATGCCCCGATCTGACCCGACGAAAAGTGCAAGATCGACGGAGCGGTGGGGCGACGGGGCGGCGGGGCGAGGGGTGCGACGGGCGAAGGGCGGTGGGGCGACGGGCGAAGGGCGGTGGGGCGGTGGGGGCGGTTAGGGGTGGGGGTGGGTGGGGGTGCGGGGGTGGGTGCGGCGGCGGTGCTTCTTCAGGGCCCAGGAGGCGAGCATCAGGGCCAGGATCGCCAGGATCGCGTAGTCGAACCAGGAGCTGTAGCGGTCGATCTGGTCCCAGCGGGAGCCCAACGCATAACCGAGGGCGATGAAGAGGCCGTTCCAGAGGGCGCTGCCCAGCGTGGTGAGGGTGATGAACTCGATGAGAGGCATGCGGTTCGCGCCGGCCGGCACCGAGACCAGGCTGCGTACCACCGGGGCCATCCGGCCGAAGAAGACCGCCCAGCGGCCGTACCGCTCGAACCACCGGTCGGCTTTCTCCAGGTCCTCCAGGTCCACCAGCGGCAGCCGGTCGAGCCAGCGTTTGAGTCGGTCCTCGCCGAGCGCGGCGCCGAGCCAGTAGAGCACCAGCGCGCCGAGCACCGAGCCGATGGTGGCCGCGACGGTCACCACCACGACGTTGAACCGGCCCTCGCCGGCGAGATAGCCGGCCATCGCCAGGACGATCTCGCTGGGGATCGGCGGGATGATGCTCTCCAGGGCGACCAGCAGGGCGACGCCCAGCGGGCCGGCCGCGTCGATCACTCCGGCCACCCAGCCGGTCAGCCCACCGATCTGACCGGGATCGACATCCTGGGCGAGTGCCATGCTGATGCCTCCGCGGGTAGTCGGCGTGCCGATGTTCCTACCCGGTGGGGCGCCGGTAAACACCAGGCCGCGGGGTCCGTCACCCCTGTGGGTGCAGCGCCTCGTCGGCCGGGCCCTGCCGCCAGCCACTGAACCGGACGGTCAACCCGCCACGGCTGGGCGAGCAGCAGTACGGCCCTGCGGCTGCTGGGGCGTCCGGGGACAACGGGGCGAGCCGGACCAGCTGCCACGGCTCGCCGACTACCCGGGCGCGTACGGTCAGCGCGTCTGCGGCCCGGCTGACGCGTACGGTCACCTCCCGGCCTGCCCACTGCGGCACCGGCGCGACCGACCAGTCGGAGAATTCCCGGGTCACCACCGCGCCGACCTGCGGCTGGCCGTCGCTGACCTCCACCCCGGCCTTCACCCAGTTCTGGTCGTCCACCCGCACCAGCACCCCGGCCTGGTCGAACTGCTCGGCGTAGTCCAGCCGGAAGTCCACCTCGACCGCGCTGCCGACCGGGAAGTCGACGAGCAGGGCCGGGGCGTCGTCGTGCACGAACCCGTAGCTGGTGTGCCGCCACAGGTCGCTGCCTGCGTCCGGTTGCACGCACAACCCACCGTCGGCGTCCTCGGTTGCCCGTACCGGCTGCCGGTGCCAACTGCCACCGGACCACTCGATGCTCCGCATCACGGAACCGTAACGGGCCCTCGGGTTTGCTGCCGCCCCGGTCGGGAGAAGGTACTGGGGCATGTCTGACAGGTGGTACTCGGAGGCGGTCGTGTACTGCCTCGACATCGACACGTTCGCCGACTCCGACGGCGACGGGGTGGGCGACCTCCAGGGTCTGATCGGCCGGCTCGACTACCTCGCCCGACTCGGGGTGACCTGCCTCTGGCTCAACCCCATCCATCCCTCGCCCAACGAGGACGACGGGTACGACGCGACCGACTTCTACAACGTCGACCCGCGACTCGGGACGCTCGGCGACTTCGCCGAACTGCTGCACCAGGCGAGCAACCGGGGCATCCGGGTCATCATCGACCTGGTGGTCAACCACACCTCCGACCAGCACCCGTGGTTCGTCTCCGCCCGGTCCTCGCCCGACTCGCCGTACCGCGACTGGTATGTCTGGTCCGAGCACGAGCCGGCGGACCGGCACCAGGGCATGGTCTTTCCAGGCGAGCAGCACGAGACCTGGACCTACGACCGCACCGCCAAGGCCTGGTACTACCACCGTTTCTACAAGTTCCAGCCGGACCTGAACATCGAGAATCCGCAGGTCCGGGCAGAGATCAAGAAGATCACCTCGTTCTGGCTTCAGCTTGGCGTCTCCGGCTTCCGGATGGACGCGGTGCCGTTCATCATCGAACGCACCGAACCCGGCAATCCGAACTCACCCAAGGACTTCGACTTCCTCACCGACCTGCGCCAGCACGTGCAGTGGCGGCGCGGGGATGCCGTCCTGCTGGCCGAGGCGAACGTCGAGCCGGACCAACTGCCGGCCTTCTTCGGCGACGGCAGCGGCTCGGGCAACCGGATCCACATGCTCTTCGACTTCATGCTCAACGGCCGGCTGATGCTCGCCCTCGCCCGGGAGGATCCGGAGGTGATCATCGAGGCGCTGCGCGACACCCCGACGCTGCCCACCGGTGGCCAGTGGGCGACCTTCCTGCGCAACCACGACGAGATCGACCTGTCCCGGCTCACCGCCGACCAGCGCAACGACGTGCTCGCGAAGTTCGGGCCGGACGAGAACATGCAGCTCTACGGCCGGGGCATCCGCCGTCGGCTCGCCCCCATGCTCAACAACGACCGCCGGCACATCGAGCTGGCCTACTCGCTCCAGTTCTCACTGCGCGGCACCCCCGTGCTGCGCTACGGCGAGGAGATCGGGATGGGGGAGGACCTGAAGCTGGACGGGCGCGACGCGATCCGTACCCCGATGCAGTGGTCTTATCAGGACAACGCCGGTTTCTCCACCGCCGAGCCGGAGAAGCTGGTCCGCCCGGTGATCGACAAGGGGGAGTACGGCTACCAGCACGTCAACGTCACCGCCCAGCGCAAGGATCCGCGTTCGCTGTTGGGCTGGTTCGAACGGATGATCCGTACGCTGCGGGAGGCGCCGGAGACCGGCTCCGGCAGCACCACCCACATCGACGTACCGATGCCATCCGGCGTGCTGGCGCACCGCGCCGACGGGCGTACCGGGACGATGGTCTTCCTGCACAACCTCGGTACCGAGGAGGTCCAGGTCGACCTGAGCATGCTGGCCTCGGAGGCGGACCAGCCGATCGACGTGCTCAGCGACCGCAACTACGAGGACGTCGGCAAGCTCGACCGGCTCAAGCTCGCCGGCCACGGCTACCGGTGGATCCGGCTGCGCCTGGGCCACGAACGGTAGGCGCGGGCTAAGGGCCGGGACCGGATCCGGCTCCGCCTTCGCCGGCCCGGAGAGGGCGTACGGCTGGGTTAAGCTCCTCCGATCGAGCATAAGTTACCGGGAGGTAAGCATGTCGGAGCAGCCCCGCATCGCCATCGTGACCGGAGCCGCACGTGGCATCGGCGCGGCGACCGCCCGCCGGTTGGCGGCCGACGGCCTGGCCGTCGCTGTGGTCGACATCGAGGAGTCGGCGACGAAGGAGACCGTGGACGCGATCACCTCGGCTGGCGGCCGTGCCCTCGGGGTCGGCGCCGACGTGTCCGACCGGGCCCAGGTGGAGGCCGCCGTGGAACGGGTCGCCGCCGAGTTGGGCGCCCCGACGGTGCTGGTCAACAACGCCGGTGTGCTTCGGGACAACCTGCTGTTCAAGATGTCCGACGTCGACTGGGACACGGTCATGGGCGTACACCTGCGGGGTGCCTTTCTGTTCAGTCAGGCCGCGCAGAAGCACATGGTCGAGGCGAAGTGGGGCCGGATCGTCAACCTCTCCAGCACGTCCGCGCTGGGTAACCGGGGGCAGGCGAACTATGCCACGGCCAAGGCCGGCCTCCAGGGCTTCACCAAGACGCTCGCCATCGAGCTGGGGCCGTTCGGGGTGACGGCGAACGCGGTCGCGCCCGGGTTCATCGTCACCGACATGACCGCCGCCACCGCCGCCCGAATGAAGATCGACTTCGAGGCGATGCAGAAGCACGCCGAGTCGGAGATCCCGGTCCGGCGGGTCGGCCGGCCCGAGGACGTGGCCCACACCATCTCGTTCCTGGCCAGCGAGGGCGCGTCCTTCGTCTCCGGTCAGGTCATCTACGTAGCCGGCGGCCCCCGCGACTGACCCCACCGCGACGCGACCCGATGTCGAGAAGGGTCCCTTCCTATGCGGCAGGCGTTAAGAAGGGGCCCTTCCTTACCGGGTCTTGTAGAGCCAGGCGAGGCCGAGGACGGGCAGGACCAGGGGGATGTATCCGTATCCGCTGCCGAAGCCGGACCAGACCGTCTCGTCCGGGAACAGGTCCGGCCGCACCAGGCTGAACGCGCCCACCCCCACCACGCCGACCAGTTCGACGGCGCAGCAGGCCAGGGCGACACGACGGCCCGCGTGCCCGGCCCGGGCCAGGCCCACCGCCGCCACGATGTAGACCACCGCGGCGAGCGCGGAGAGCAGGTACGCCAGCGGGGCCTCGTCGAACCGGGTGACGATCTGTAGGGCGGCGCGGCTGGTGGCGGCGATCGCGAAGATCAGGTAGACCGCGATCAGCAGCCGGCCGGGACCGCTGTTGGTCCGCATCGGCTGTTCGGTACGCACCTCAGCCACCGAGCACCTCCCAGGTCTGCTGGAGCCGTACCACGACCACCGGGGTCACCAGGCAGATCGCGCAGACGATCGCCGAGCCCCAGCGGGTCGGCTCCATCCGGGCCAGCACCCCGGCCAGCGGCGGCAGGCAGACAAGCGTCACCAGATAGCCGAAGAAGGCCCCCGGCTCACCCGGCTGCTCGCCGCCGGCCAGAGCCACGCCCGCCAGCACCGCCAGCCCGAGCAGAGCGAGTTCCAGTACGCCCAGCCCGATCAGCTGGATCAAGTCCGGGGGCCGGTGGCGCAGCGTGGCGATCAGCGCCCATACGGCGACCAGCAGGGACAACACGATGGCGGCGACGGCCAGTGCACCGTCGACCGGCGACCCGGCGGCGTTCACCTGACCCGTCCGGTGCTGGTTCCGATCACCGGACCACTCTACTAACCCGCGTAGTAAGACGAGCCGGCGCGCCCGCCTCCCGGCGGTCAGATGTGCTGGTGCGCCAGCGGTTAGCGTGGGCGCAGACGACGCTGGAGGTACGTGTGATGCGGTTCGGGTTGTTCGGCACGGGCCACTGGGCGGCCCAGACGCATGCGGCGGCGCTGGAAGGGCACCCGAGGGCGGAACTGGTCGGCGTGTGGGGGCGCAACCGGGACCGGGCCGCCGCGTTGGCCACCCGGTACGGCGTACCGGCGTTCGACGAGGTCGACGCGTTGATCGAGGCGTGTGAGGCGGTCGCCGTAGCGCTGCCGCCGGACGTGCAGGCGGAGATCGCCGTGCGGGCCGCCGTCGCCGGGCGGCACCTGCTGCTGGACAAGCCGCTCACGTTGACTGTCGCCGACGCCGACCGGGTGGTCGACGCGGCGGCCCGCTCGGGCGTGGCCTCGGTGGTCTTCTTCACCGGCCGCTACCAGCCGGACGTGGCCGGTTTCGTCGCCGCAGCGGCTGCCGCAGGTGGCTGGCACACCGCCAACGCGATCCGTTTCGCCTCGATCTTCCAGCCCGGCAGCCCGTACGCCCAGTCGCCCTGGCGCCGCGAACACGGCGCGCTGTGGGACATCGGTCCGCACGCGCTGGCGATCCTGCTGCCGGTGCTGGGTCGGGTGACCCGGGTGGCGGCCGGCGACGGGCCGGGTGGCCTGGTGCATCTGCTGCTCACCCACGACGGCGGTGCCACCAGCACGGTGTCGCTCACCCTGGACGCCCCGCCCGCGGCGGTGGCGGCGGAGTTCACGTTCTACGGTGACAACGGCATCGAGACCCTCCCGCCGGGCGGCGCGAGCCCGGCGACGGCCTTCGGGGTGGCGATCGACCAACTGCTCGCCGAGGTCGACGCCGGCACCCGGGACCACCGGTGCGACGTGCGCTTCGGCCGCGACGTGGTGACCGTGCTCGCCGCCGCCGAGACCGCCCGCGCCCGGGGCACCTTCATCGACCTGCCGGCCCGCTGAATCAATGGCCCCACGGGGCGGGCAGGGCGTCGGACAACTCGGCGGCGGAGCCGATCTGCTCCACCGGCAGGGCCCGTACGGCCTGTAGCTGCTCGGTGCTCGCGCCGTTCTCCTGGCACCAGCGGATCAGGTCCTCGCGGGAGACGGGATAGTCCAGCCCCGCGAGGTACTCCGGCAAGGCGCCGCCGCGCTCGGTCATGACGTCCGATCTACCCACGTAACCGGGTCGGCACACCACCCGGACGGCCCTCGCGTTTGCCCGTCCGGGTGCCGGGTAGCCGCAGGCATGCTGGTACAGCGGCTCGGTGCGCCGAGCGACCTCGACCCGTTGCTGGAGCGAGCCCGGGACGCCCGGGTGGTGATGATCGGGGAGGCGACGCACGGCAGCCACGACTACTACCGCATCCGCGAGCAGCTCACCCGGCGGTTGATCGCCGAGTGCGGATTCGACTTCGTCGCGGTGGAGGGTGACTGGCCCGACTGCGACCGGGTGCACCGCTGCGTGGTCGCCGCGGCGGGCGGCGCGGTCGAGCCACAGGTCGCGCTGGAGCGTTTCGAGCGGTGGCCGACCTGGATGTGGGCCAACGCCGAGGTGGCCCGCTTCTGTAGTTGGCTGCGGGCGTGGAACCTGGATCGGGCTGAGCCGTCCCGGGTCGGATTTCACGGCCTGGACGTCTACAGCCTGTGGGAGTCGATGCAGGCGATCTTCGACTACCTGGGCGAGGAGGACCCGGCGTCGCTGGAGGCGGCGCAGGACGCGTACCGATGTTTCGAGCCGTACGGCAAACGGGTCGAGGAGTACGGGATGGCCAGCCGGTTCGTCTCCGCCCGCTGTGAACAGGAGGTGGTGCGGCTGTTGGCGCGTACCCGGCAAATCGCCGCCACCGACGGGCCGGACGCCTTCTCGGCCTGGCAGAACGCGGAGGTCGTGGCCGGGGCGGAGCGCTACTACCGGGAGATGGTCGCCGGTGGTCCGGGGTCGTGGAACGTCCGGGACATCCACATGGCCGACACGCTGGACCGGCTGCTGGAACGCTACGGCCCGGACGCCCGTGGGGTGGTCTGGGCGCACAACACGCACATCGGTGACGCGCGGGCGACCGACATGGCCGCCGACGGGATGGTGAACATCGGCCAGCTGGCCCGGGAACGCCACGGCGCCGACGAGGTCGTACTGATCGGATTCGGCAGTTGGCGGGGCGCGGTGATCGCGGCGCCGCGGTGGGGCTCGCCGGCCGAGGCGATGGTCGTACCGCCGGCCCGGTCCGGCTCGGTGGAGCATCTGCTGCACCAGCTCATGCCGAAGCGGGCGGTGCTGGTCTTCGGCGGCCCCGACCAGCCGGGCTGGGTCACCGACACGCTCGACCACCGGGCGATCGGAGTGGTGTACGACCCGTCCTTCGAGTCGTGGGGCAACTACGTGCCGACCCGGCTGGGGCAGCGGTACGACGCGTTCATCTGGTGCGACGAGACGACCGCGCTGCATCCGCTGCCCGCACTCACCACGCCCGGCGAGATGGAAACGTACCCGGCCGGCGTGTGACGCCGTGCCGGGTACGCGTTGTTAACAGGGGCCCCCTGCTATGCACGAGGCGTTAACAGGGGGCCCCTCCTTACACCGTTGCCTTGTCGTCGAGTTCGGCGCGCAGCTTCTCGCCTTCGATGTCGACGTTGGGCAGCGCCCGGTCCAACCAGCGCGGCAGCCACCAGGCGGCCTTGCCGAGCAGGGACATCACCGCCGGAACGATGGTCATCCGGACCACGAAGGCGTCGATCGCCACCCCGATGGCCAGTGCGAAGCCCATCGACTTGATCACCGGGTCGTCGAGGAAGACGAAACCGCCGAAGACCGCAGTCATGATCAGCGCGGCGGCGGTGACCACCCGGGCACCGTGCCCCATCCCGTTGATGGTGGCCTGCTGGGCGGTGTCGCCGTGCACGAAATCCTCCCGCATCCGGGAGACCAGGAAGACCTCGTAGTCCATGGCCAGGCCGAACAGGATGCCGATCAGCAGGATCGGCAGGAAGCTGATCAGCGGGCCCGGGGTGTCCAGGCCGACCAGGTCGGCCAGGTGGCCCTGCTGGAACACCGCCACCGTGAGGCCGAAGGTGGCGGCGACGGTGAGCAGGAAGCCCAGCGCCGCCTTGACCGGCACCAGCAGCGAGCGGAACACCAGCATGAGCAGCAGGATCGACAGCCCGACCACCAGGCCCAGGTAGATCGGCATCGCGTCGGAGAGCTTCTCCGAGATGTCGATGCCGATCGCGGTCACGCCGGTCAGCAGCACGTCGGCGCCGGGCACGTCGGCGACGGCGGTACGGATGTTGTGCACCATCGTCTCGGTGGCCGGGTCGGTCGGGCCGGTCTGCGGGATCACGCCGAGCAGTGCCGTCTTGCCGTCGGGGCTCAACTGCGGCGGGGCCACCGCCAGCACGTTCTCGGTGCCCTGGACGAGGTTGGTCACCTGCGGGATCGCCGCGGCGGTGGCCTGAGCATCGTCGCTGGCCACGACGACTGCGAGGCGGCCGGTGAAGCCGGGCCCGAAGCCCTCGGTGATCAGGTCGTTGGAGACCCGGGCGGGGGAGCCGGCCGGCGCGGTGCCGGCGTCCGGCAGGGCGAGCCGCATGTCCGGCGCGGGCAGCGCGAGCAACCCGAGACCGAGTACGCCGACCAGGATCACCGGAATCCGGAACCGGGTGATCAGCCGGGCCCAGCGGAACCCGAAGGCCGAGCGGTCCTCACCGGCGAGGGTGGCCGCTTCCGGCGCCGCATGGTCGGTCGAGGCGCTGCCGGCGCCGTCGGCGATCCGGGAACTGTCCTCGGTCGTCACCGGGACCGAGGAGCGCAGCCGCCGGGGCAGCACCCGGCCACCGGCGAAGCCCAGCAGCGCAGGCTGGAGCGTGATCGCCACCAGCACCGCGACGGTCACCGTGCCGGCGGCGGCCAGACCCATGACGGTCAGGAACGGGATGTTCACCACGGCCAGACCGGCCAGGGCGATGACCACGGTGGCGCCGGCGAAGACCACCGCCGAGCCGGCGGTGCCGACCGCTCGACCCACCGCCTCGTCGGCGGGGAGTCCGTCGAGCAGGTTCTGCCGGTAGCGGGAGGTGATGAACAGCGAGTAGTCGATGCCGACGGCGAGGCCGAGCATCAGCGCCAGGATCGGCGCGGTGCTGGTCAACTCGACCACGCTGCTGAGCGCGAACAGGCCGGCCATGCCGACACCGACGCCGATCAGGGCGTTGAGCATGGTCATTCCGGCGGCCACCAACGAGCCGAAGGTGATGATCAGGACGACGAGGGCCACCGCGACGCCGATCGCCTCGGTGGAGCCGACCTCGGGCTCGGTGTTGAGCACCTCACCACCGGGGGCGACCTGCCAACCCTGCTCCTGCGCCTGGGCGCCCACCTTTTCGTAGGCGTCCCGCTGTTCGTCGGTGACCGTGTCCGCGCCGCCGCTGAACTGCACCTGGATCAGCGCGTACTGGCCGTCGGGGGAGACGGCGCCGACCTGGAACGGATTCACCGCGCCGACCACGCCGGGCAGGGCAGTGGCCTCCTCGGTGACTGTCTGGACCACCGCCTGGCCCTCGGGCGTGCCGAGTTGGCCGGGGTTCGGAGCCTTGACGGCGATCGTGCCGGTCGCGCCGGCGGCCGCCGGGAACTGCTCGGCGAGCAGGTCGAGCGCACGCTGGGACTCGGTGCCGGGCATGGAGAAGTTGCTGGCCGTCGGGCCGCGCAGGGTCGCCGCAGCCAGGCCGAGCGCGACGAGTACGACGAGCCAGATCGCGGCGACGAGTCGCCGCCGGCGCATCGAGCCCCGGCCGAGCCGGTAGAGCAGGGTCGCCATGAGGTCCTTTCCCTCAATCGTGAATGGTGGGACGGGTCAACGGGCGGGCTCCAACGCCCGCCGCAGCAACGCCAGCAGGGCGTCGCGCAGGTCGTCGTCGGGTACGTCGGCGAACTCGCCGCAGGTCTCGGCGATGCCGGCGAGCAGCACCAGCGCGCAGATCCGCGCCGGTGCCCGCTCGGAGCGCCCGGCGAGGGCGTCGATCAGCCGTTCGGAGATCTGCTGGATGTGCGCGAAGACGGGCTGTTGGAGCAGTTCCGGGAACTCGCCGCGAAGCAGGGCGATCTCGGTGCGGAAGCGGACCGCAAGATCGACGAAGCCCTCGGCGGCGACCCGCTGGGCCGTCGCCGGGTCCGGCTGGGCCATGATCCGCTCATCGAGCGAGCGCAACGCCCCGATCGCCGGGGCCATCAGCTCGGTGAGGATGGCCTCCTTGTTGGCGAAGTGGTAGAGCACGGCCGCCTTGGAACAGCCCACCTCGCCGGCGATGTCCTGCAACGATGTGCCCCGGTAGCCGGTGACGCCGAAACGCCGTGCCGCGGCGGCCAGGATCTCGTCGTGGGTCTGCGGGGTGGGGCGGGCCATGACCATCAGCATGCCTGACCGTTCGGTCAGGTGCTGACCGAACGGTCAGATTCGTGGCGTTCCCCACAAACCACCGCCCCTGGATTGGATCTCCGCCAGCTTTCTGCGGATCGCCGAGAATCGTCACCATGACCAATTCCCCGGCGGTCCGGGCGGCCGCCCTGCGTGCCTTGCACCGACCCGGCGACCCGCTGGTGCTGCCGAACGTCTGGGACGCCGGCTCGGCCCGCGCGGTGGTCGAGGCCGGCTTCGGCGCGGTCGCCACCGCCAGCGCCGCCGTCTCCCAGTCACTCGGGTACGCCGACGGCGAGGGCACCCCGGTCGGCGAGATGCTCGCCGCGGTTGCCCGGATCACCCGCGCGGTCGGTGTGCCGGTCACCGCCGATCTGGAGCGGGGCTACAGACTGCCGCCGGCCGAGCTGGTGGAACGGCTGCTCGACGCCGGGGCCGTCGGGCTGAACCTGGAGGACTCCGCACCGCACGACGGCTCCATGGTGGACCCGCAGGCGCAGGCCGAGCTGCTGGCCGGGGTGCGGGCCGCGGCCGACGCCGCCGGGGTGCCGATCGTGATCAACGCGCGGACGGACGTCTTCCTCCGGGCGTACGGCGATCCGGCCGAACGACTCGACGAGGCGATCCGCCGGGCCCAGCTCTACCGGGCGGCCGGTGCCGACTGTGTCTACCCGATCGTCCTCGCCGACCCCGCCGAGCTGCGTACCTTCATCGAGGCGGTGCCGGGTCCGGTGAATGTGCTGGCCCGCCCGGCGGCACCGGCACCGGCCGAGCTCGCCGCCCTCGGCGTGGCCCGGATCAGCTACGGCCCCGGCCTGTACGCGGCCACCCAAGCGCACACCGCCCGACTGCTCGCCTCGGTCGCCGCTGGAGACCGGCTCGCCTGAGCGGTCTGTCCGCCGGCGGACGGTGCGTTGCGGTCGCCGGCCGACGCTCTGCCTGGTTCGGGCACTGTCGAGCTGACAGCGCGAACGGATCGACGGGTGAGCCGGGCGGCACGCGAAGGCTGGCGCTGCGCGAGCGTCGCACGGGTATCGCCGTGTTGCGGTTGACCGCCGAGCGTCCAACCGGGATGGTGGTCGGGTGAGCGGGGCGGACGAGACCCGGGACGGGGTGGCGCTGACCAACCTGGGTCAGGCGTTGTTCGACGGGTCGGGGGCGGTCAAGCGCGACCTGGTCGACTATCTCGACGCGGTGTCCGACCGGATTCTTCCGCAGCTGCGGAACCGGCCGCTGTCGGTGGTCCGGGTACGCCCGGGGCAGCCCCCGTTCATGCAGAAGAACCTGCCCCGGTACACCCCGGACTGGGTGCGGCGGGTGCCGATCTGGGCCGAGGCGTCCCGGCGGGAGATCGCGTACGCGCTCTGCGACGACCGCCGTACCCTGCTCTGGTTCGCCAATCAGCGGGCGGTCGAGTACCACCCGACCCTGGCCACCGTCGACGACCTGAGCCGCCCCACCCACCTGGTGCTCGATCTCGACCCGCCGGAGGGCGACAGCTTCGCCGCCGGGGTGGCCGCCGCACTGCTGGTCCGGCAGGCGTTGACCGACGCCGGGATGGCCGGTGCGGTGAAGACCAGCGGCGCCAAGGGCGTGCACGTCTTCGTTCCGATCGCACCCGGCCCGGATGCCGAGCAGTTGGCCGCGGCCACCAGGGCGCTGGCTGCCCGGGCGCAACGGCTGGACCCGGCGCTGGCAACCACCGCCTTCATCCGTGAGGACCGGGGCGGCAGAGTCTTCATCGATCCCACCCGTACCGGGGGTGCGACCGTCGTCGGCGTCTACAGTCCACGGCTGCGTCCGGAGGTACCGGTCTCCTTCCCGGTGCCCTGGGACGAACTGGCCTCCGTGACCCCGGCGGACTTCACCATCCGTACCGTTCCGGGTCTGCTGGCCCGGCGTGACCCGTGGGTGGAGCTGATGCCGCGACCGCAAGCCCTTCCCGCCGACCTGATCGAGGAGGGCCGGGCCATCCCGGTGCCCCGAGTGCAGGCCATGCACGAGGGCCGCCGCCGCGCCGCTGCCCGCCGCGCCGCCGCCGACTGACCCGACGGCACCCGCACCCTGCTCCTACTCCCGCGCTGGCTGTTACGCCAGGGCCGACCGCTGCTCCCGTGCTGGCCGCCACGCCGGTCTTTCGGCAGATCGCGTCGAGCTGTCCCGGACATGGCGGTGCGCCGGACCGTGGTGACGGTCCGGCGCACCGGTGGTCGAGCAGGTCAGAGCATCCAGCGGTTGCGCTGCACGAAGGGCAGCTGCGCCCAGCGCCGGCCGAGACCCCAGGTGTGTCCGGCGTACGCGGCGGCCAGGACCACCAGCACCACGGCGTACATCAGGTGGGAGTCGACAACCGGGTTGGTCGAACCGGTCGGGTCGCCGGCGGCGTTGAACCGGGCCAGCGGGAAGTCGGCCAGCCACATCAGCGCCATCATCAGGCTGCCCGAGGCGGCCGCGATGCGCAGGCCGATGCCGGCGAGCAGAGCGACACCGATGGCGGCCAGACCGACCATGAACAGCAGGTTCGCCCACCAGGTGCCCGCGATCGAGTGGGCGATCGACTGGAACGGCCCGACGTCGACGTTGGCCAGGAAGCCCTTGGTCGGGGAGCCGCCGTTGATCCAGGCCCGCTCGGTCGGGGTCGAGTAGCCGAGGCCGAACATCTTGTCCAGGAAGGCCCAGCCGAAGATCAGGCCGGTGGCGACCCGCAGCACGGCCAGGGCGCGGGCGGCGGTGGTGGTCAACATCGAGCCGGGCATCTCCGCCCGCTCAAGGGGCCGCTCGATCGAACGCTGGGTGTTGTGGTGGATGGTCATCGTTGCCTCCGGTGTCTGTTTCCGTCACCACTACTGTCGCCCCGGAGGCGGTGCCGCCGCGCGGGCCGGAACACCCCAGGCCACCGGGACCAAGGTCCCGACCTGAGGGGGTACGTTCAGCCCCGGCTCCCGTACCGCCGTGGTGGCGGTAGGCGGCCAGCGGAGCGCCGAACCTGCGCGCCGGTAAGGTTCTGGCGTGCACATCCGGTTCGACGTCCCCGCGGATCCCGCCTATCCGGGCCGGGTGGCCGCTGCGCTCAGCGGTGACCGGCTACGCAGGTACGGCTACGCCGGCGCCGTGCTCACGGCGGTCGGGGCGATCGGGTTCGTCGTCTCCCGGGGGACCTCCTGGGGTGAGCTGATCTCGCCGTTCTGGGTGACGATGGCCGTGGGTGGCCTGCTGGCGATGCTCTACTGGCCGTGGTTGCAGTTGCGGGCTCGACGCCGCTCCAGCGGCTACGCCGTGGACGGCAGCTACGAGATCACCGATGAGCAGATCCTGATGCGCAGCGGTACGGAGTCCGGGGGCATCGCCTGGGACGGCGTCGCCCGGGTGAAGGGCACCCCGGATTTCTGGATCGTGTACGTCGGCGGGATGCCGGCGACCGTGATTCCGCGCTGGCTGATGTCCGCCGAGGACGCCGAGACGCTGCGCGCCTTCATGACCGAACGCGGGCTGCTCCAGACCCGATGACGCCACCGGGCGAGCGTCGACCGAGTACGGCGGCGGCAGCCGGTCAGCTGCCGGGCCGGCCGCGACGGGGTGGTTGGTACGGTGCGGGCTGTGCAGCCCACCCGGATCGGCTCCTACCGCATCGAGCGGCTGCTGGGGGTCGGCTCTTTCGCCACGGTCTGGCTCGGGTACGACGAGTCGCTCGACGCGCGTGTCGCGATCAAGGTGCTGGCCGAGAACTGGAGTCACGACCTGCGGGTACGCGAACGGTTCCTCCAGGAGGCTCGACTGCTGTGGCGGCTCGACCACGAGCGGCTGGTCAGCGTGCACGCGGTTGGCGCACTGGACGACGGTCGGCCGTACGCGGTGCTGGCCTGGGCGGACGGCGGTAGCCTGCGCGACCGCCTCGCGGACGGACCGTTGCCGGCAGCGCAGAGTGTCCGGCTGCTGCGCGAGGTGGCCGCGGGCGTGGCGGTGCTCCACGACAGCGACGTCGTGCACCGGGACATCACCCCGGGCAACGTGCTGTTCCGGACCCGCGCCACCGGCGAGGAACAGGTGCTCATCGCGGATCTCGGCCTGGCCAAGGCGCTCGCGGCCGCGTCCGGTCTGACCGCCCGGGCCGGTACCCCCGGCTACATGGCACCGGAACAGGACGATCCGCTGGCGATCGTCGACGCCCGTGCCGACGTCTACGGCCTCGGCCGTCTCGGTGTCACGCTGCTGGCCGTGCCCCAGGACGGGCAGCAGCCGTCGACGAAGTTCCGGTTGCGGCCGGAGGTGCCCTCGGCGGTTGCGGCGGTGTTGCGTACGGCGACCGCTGCGGTCCCGGCCGATCGGTACCCGGACGCGGCGGTTTTCGGCGCAGCGCTCGACAAGGCGCTCGCGGTGCCGTCGAAGGTGGCCGAGCCGGGCGTTCCCACGCCGCCCCGGCGCCGTCGCCTGGCAATGGTGAGCGCGACGGCGGCCGTCGCAGGTCTCACGCTCGCGGGAACCATCGGCGGCGCGGCCTGGGCATGGTCTCAGCGGGGTCCGCAGACCGGCACGGACCAGAGTGGACAGGTCAGCGTCACCCTGCCGGACGGTTGGCGCGTCACCGGTTCCGGCTGGTCGGGGCAGCGCAACGCCGACGGGGGGCTGGAGCCGGCGATGCTGATCTCGCCCGACCCGGACCGCTGGGCGTCGGACCCGGGTGTGCCGGGGGCGTTCGTCGGGGCGTCCGCTCAGCTGGCAGCTCGGACCACCCCGCGCCAACTCGTCACCGACCGGGAACACGCCCAGTGTGTGGCCTCGGGGGTGCGTACCACTCGCCAGGCCGACATCGACTGGGTGGTGGCGTCGTTCACCGGCTGCTCGCACGGCAAACCGGAGGTCATCGAGGCCGCAGGACTCACCCCGGACGGCAGTCGACTGGTGTATGTGCAGGTCGCGCCCCCGGCAGGCGGCGGGACGAGTTTTGTCGACTCGCTGCTTGCCGGGGTGCGCGTATCCGGGTGACTCAGGGCAGCGGCACCGGGATCCGGACCTGCTTGCCACCGAGCCGGCCCCACTCGATCTCGACCTGGCCGGAGTCGGGGATGTCGTAGACGAGGTACTGGCGGTCGGTGGCTCCGGCGGCGACGTTCGTGGTGCCGCCCAGCTCGGGGTAGTCGCCCAGCCGGTCGCCGTCGACGATCAGGTGGACGTCACCGCCGCTGCCGGTGGCGATGAAGCAGCCGCTCCGGTCGGCCGGCCCGGTGACCGCGAGCCCGAGGTGCAGCTTGAGCCGGCCGGCCTCGGCCTGCTTGGTGGTGTGCGACCGGCCGTCCTGGTCGAAGCCCACCCAGTGGGCCAGGTACGCCTCCTCCACCTCGACCTTCAGCGGGCAGCCGCTGTTGCCGGTGAGCACGGTGCCCGGTGAGGCCACGGTGATCGGCTTCGGGTAGTCCGGTTCGATCAGGTCGCCGATCAGCGGCAGATGTTCCTGCCGGTGACCGGCCGGGCCGAACACCAGCGAAGCCCTCTCCAGGCTTGCCCCGGCGGGCAGTTCGAAGGCGTACCACCCGGTGGCGGTCGCACCGGGAGCGATCACGTCGGTCGCCGGGCTGCCCGAGGAGTCGAGCGGGATCAGTTCGTCGTCGGCGAGCGCCAGGAAGACACCGTCCTGGACGAGGAAGGTGGTGAAGTTGAGCTGGTTGGCGACCTTCACGGCAAGGTACGCGTAGTGGGCATCGCCGTACTCGGGGGTGCCGGTCGCGTCGCCGTAGCTGCGCGGGGTCTGCTGGGACACCTCCACCCCGGTCACGGTGATCTCGGCGTTCAGGTACGAGATCGACCGGGGGATGAAGCCCGCCAGCGGGACCGGTGCGCCCGGCGTCGGCGATGTGTCGGGTTCGGTATCGAGGTTTGCGGCGGCTTGTTGATCGTCGAGCGGGGCGACAGGTTCCTCGGTGGCGCATCCGGCAGCGAGCACCGGGATGGCCACCGCCAGAGCGATGGCCTGGGAGAGACGCCGGAGGGGTCGGCGAGGCATGCGGTCATCTCCTTGGGTCAGTGGATCTTCATAGTGTTGGTCCACTTCCGCGTCGGGATTGTTCGGTCCACCCGCTGTGACCTGGCCCTCAGCCCGTTGGGAGGCCGTTGAAGTGCTACCCGGCGTCGGTGAGTCGGGCGCGCAGCCGGCGCCGTCCCTCGTGAAGGCGGGACTTCACGGTGCCCTCGGGCAACCCCAGTAGTTGGGCGACCTCGCGGTAGCTCAACCCCAGCACGTCCCGCAGCGCCACCGGCTCTGCGAGGTCGGCGCCGATGGCGTCGAGTCCCTCCAACAGGTCCAGCCGGGTACCGGCGATCACGCTGGTACGAGCGGGATCGGCCCGGTCCGGAGGCAGGGCACCTACGGTCTCGACCATCCACCGGCGTCGCAGGACGTGATAGGTCGAACGGGACCGGTTGGCGGCGACCCGGTAGAGCCAGGTCCGGAAGGACGAGCGCCCGTCGAACGACCCGATGCCGGTGGCCAGCGCGAGCAGCGTGTCCTGGCAGGCTTCCTCGGCGTCCTCCCGGTTGGGTAGGAACCGCCCGCAGAGCCGGAGCACCTCCGGCCGTACCTGCGCGAGCAGCGTCTCCAGCGCGTCCCGGTCTCCGCTGGCGGCGGCTCGCGCCATCCGCTCGATCCCGTGATGATCATCTGGCATGCGGGAAGTGTATGAGCCGCCTCTGAGCTGGGCGAACGCCCTCTGAGGTGCCGAAGGTCAGGCAACTGTGACCGGACATACGACTAAGGCCGCTGATCGGGTTCCCCCTGAGTCAGCGGCCTTTTCGTGCTGGTCGAATCTGGTGCCCCCGGCAGGATTCGAACCTGCGCCCCCGCCTCCGGAGGGATGTGTTGCTTTCGGCCTCACCCCTCCCTTGAGCTGGGCCTACGCCAGTTGACGTGCCAGAGTTCGGGTGACTTGGGCACGTATATGGCGCAGAGAACGCGGGTCTCGCTGCCTGTGGTGTGCCCCCTGGCGGCCAACCGACCCCCGACAGCCCTTACGGAAGGAGTGGCGATCTTTGCTCCTTGAGTCGCAGGCCGTAACCTTTAGCGACTAGCGCGTGGCCAAGAACCTGCTAAGGAGTGCCGATGTCACGCACCTTCAGCTCTTCTTTTACCCACTACCTAGTGCCTAGCGAGCGTGCCGTCAAGACGGCACTTACCACTGGCATGGTCGTCTTTGACACGAACGTCCTTCTTTCGGCATACCGATTTGCTCCGCAAGCCCGCGAGCAATTGTTGTCCACGATGGATCAGCTGAAGGATCGGGTGTGGGTGCCACACAGGGTTGGTCTCGAATTTCACCGCCGCCGCCTTGACGTTATAGCCGAACAGCGTGCGGCGTACGAGACTGTATTGGGGCTGATCGTCAAACACAAGTCAGAGTTGAGCAAGGAGATTGGAGACTCAATTAGGCAACTTTCCAACAGGGCAGCGCTGACCGGGCAGGACAGGCTTGCTCTACTTGGCCAACTTGAAGACGGCCTTGAGCCGCTCAGGAAAATGGTCGAGCGATTGAATGACGATCACAGCGCCATCGAGATTCATGATGATGATCCTATCCTTCTACGCCTTCACTCGATTATCGGTGAGAACATCGGTGAGGATTTCCCGGCGGAAGCAAGGAAGGATGCCTTGCAGGAGGCTGAGCGCAGGAAGGTGGCAAGAATTCCGCCAGGCTTTAAAGATGCAGACAAGCCGGAATTCTACGGCGACTACTTTTTGTGGCGTCAGACCCTCGATGAAGCGAAGCGCCGGTCTGCCCAGCACCTCGTCTTCGTCACCAATGACCAGAAAGATGACTGGTACCTAAAGGTGAAAGGCAAACATATTGCGGACCCTCAACTCGCTCAGGAGGCTAGGGATTTCTGTAACGCGCAGCTCGTACTGATGAGTACGCAAACACTGCTGCATCACGCCAGGAAGTACCTGAACGCCGACGTTAGCAATGAGACTATCCGGCAGGCAGGGGAGCTGCGAGAAATCGAGTCCGCTCGGGAGGATTTGGCCGCGCTTGCAACGTGGATGCGCACAGCCGAGGAAGCGCTAAAGATCTCGAAAAGCGAAATGGCGGCTTTGTACGACCGGCTACAAGCTCTTCAAGCGCGTGCCTACGGCTTACAGACTGGCCTGAGCGACGTTAGCCCGATGGAGGCCAATCGGCGGCACGCCATGCTTGAGCGTATCAACACCGAGCATGAGAGAGTCGTTGCGCAAATTGCACTGAAGGAGCGGGAGCTGGTCGATTTAGAAGGCACGATATTGTCGGCCCGGGAAAAGCTTATCCATCTTCGCCATCAGTTGGGCGAGCCCGGACCGAACAGTCCAGGCTATAAGGGAGAGTAGAGAATAGCTACCTCGAATTCCCTTGCGGGAGTCGGAAGAGTCAACCGACTGGACGACGGACGACGGTCATCGGATCGGCAATGGGCAGCTTCCGATTCACGGATGTGGCGGACGCGCAACGTTCTATAGTGGGACTCCTATGAATGGCGATTCCGCACGAGGCCAGAGCGTGGCATTAGCGGCGGCTGGAAGGTCTGCCGCCTTGAAGCGCCACCGCTGCGCGGAAATCACTCCGCTGCTAGCCTGCCGAGTTCACGCGGCGTTGAAAGAGTGCTCCCGATCCTCTATGCGCAAGCTCAACGATGCGGACCGGAGTAAAGCCCTGCCTCTCGTAGTAGCTGTGAAGCGGGATATTGGTCCGCCAGGCGTCAAGCCTTAGCCAGCAGCGCCCCTTTGATGCCGCAACCTTGGCCGTCCAATCTAAAAGCGCAGCGCCAATTCCCCCGCCAGCCCTGGCCCGGTCTACGACCATACGATGCACATATAGCGCATCGGCGGGTTCATCCTCAGGCCGCCAAAACTCCGGATCGGCGTATTCGTCAACTGTCACCATTCCCACCAGTCCGGCGTCATCTTCTGCGACGTAGCACTCGCCCTGCTTGATGGAGCGCATGAACCTTGGGTGCATCTTCTCCCGCGTATTGTTTGCCCACTGGTCGGTGCCCTGGCCGATAAGCCATCGCTGTGCACTCTCGTACAGATCTAGGAGCCGTTGGGCATCATCTGGGGTAGCGGCGCGTATCCGTAACTCACTCATCGCCGTCCACTGTTAACCCATCCCGTTCGTAGACGATGACATGCCGATCACCCGGCAGGATGTTTACCACGACACGAACGGGCGTGCCGTCGGGGCAAAGCCCCGTGCAGATATGACAGGCGACAGGAGTTCCGGGGGTCAATTCGAGGCGTTGCACCTCTTCCGGCGTTGGCATCCGGAGGTAGATCTCATCTAGCGCCCGCACCTGCGGATAGCCATGATCGGCGAGCACTTGATTGGCGCCGCGCGCGATGTCGACAGGGTGCATGATCTCTGTACTCTGCACTAGGTGCAGCGGATAGTAACTGTCGTTTGTGTTGAATGGCTCGCCGTCGAGGTAGCGCACTCGGCGGCGCACTAGCGCCAACTCGCCTGCTTCAAGCCTTAATCGCTGCATCACGTTGGGGGGTGGGCTTACGATTGCAACATCAATCGTCTGGCGAGGCTCACGACCGTCCGCAGAATGCTCAGCCATGAAGCGGTCCATTTCCGGAGTCTTTGGCTGCGGCCGGAACTCCGTCTGGGGCCGGTAAAAAAGCGGTTTGCGATGTCTGACGAAGTAGCCTCGCGGCGCTTGCGGAACGATCAGCCCCTCATTGATAAGGGCTGTTAGCGCCTGCCGGACCGTTGCACGGGCTACGCCATACTGCGCCGTAAGGTCCGCCTCCGTGGGTAGCCGGCTGTCGGCGGCCAAGGTGCCGTCCGCGATCTTTGACCGCAGGTCTTCGGCGATCTGAGCCCACACCGACACCCTGCCCTGCCTCGCTGCGGCCATGCCGCCCCCTCTCGCGCTCACATCTGTCTAGACAGTTTAGGCAAGACCCTTGACACCCGCATCGGCCGCCTGGCAGCCTGTGCCCAGAGTCATTGTCTAGTCAGTATGGACGGACTCGACATAGCTGGTGGTCGCCGAGGAAGGCAGCGCTTGCGCTGCGCGCCTACGAGCCGCCGTGTCTGGTCGTACCGCTGAAAACTGCATCGGGTTGCACCTCCCACCGAAAAGGTCGCCTCGCACGGCTGAGGGCCGTGCATCTCTTCCACCTGATTCGCGCGGCGGCGCGGGCTTTGGTCCGTGCCGCCGCGCTTCACCCGTTCGTACCTATCACCGGAGGTTCCCCGTGAGGAAGCACCTCGCTCTCGTCATCGCCGAGCCGACCGCGGCCGACCTGGCCGCGATCGACACCGAGTGGCCGCTGATCGCCGCCGAGCTGGACGTGTTGGACGCGCAGATCACCCTGATCTACGCCGAAGACCACGGCGGACCGACCGCCCTGGACTGGCGCAGGCTGCGCCGGGCTGAGGCCCGCGTGACCCGTGCCGCCGCCGAGGTGGCCACCCGCACCAACGACCCGCAGCGCGCGGCCTGATGTCGCGCATCCGTGCCGCCTACTACGACCCGGACGGGACGAAGTACGGCATCCCGACCTACTGGTGGCGCGGCGCACCTGCCGGCTACGCCACCCGCCGTCAACTCCGCGCCGCCGGCCTACGCCCCGGTGGCCAACCCATCGCCGCACAGATCCTGTGGCGCGGCGTCGGCGGTACCCGCACCGCCTACCTGTACCGGCTGGATTTGGCCCGGCCGAAGCGCACCGCCACCCCCGCGCAGCTGCGCGCGATCCGCGCGGCGTTGACCGCCCGCCGTACCTGCCGTGTCTGCGGTGTGGTCCGGGCGTACTGCATTCCGCGCTCGCTCGGTGAGTGCGTCGACTGTGCCTATCCCGAAGGAGAGTCCGCGTGAACAGCCCCCGTAAGACCCGACGTGCCGTGATGGCCGAGATCCTGCTGTTGGCCGACCCGGCGGAGATCCGCACCCACACCGACGGCGTAGCCCTGGCGGTGTCCTTCGACCGCATTGCCGAACTACGGTCCTGGCTTCACCTCGCCGGACTCAACACCCCGGACACGCTCACCGCCGAGCACACCGGCACCACCGACGACGGCCGCCCCTGGCAGGTCATGTACGCCTACCCGACCCTGCACGGGTGGGAGATCTACGCCCACGCCAAGGAATACACCACCGGCCCCGACCTCGACCCGACCACCATCGACCGGCTCACCGCGCTGGCGGTGGCCTGATGACCGCCCGGACGTTCACCCATCCCTCCGTGCTGGCCGGTATCACCGCCAGAGCACCGTGGGCCGATCCGACCATGAACCCCGCCGACATCGACTGGACGGCACGCCGCGCCGCCGCCGCGATCCCGTTCCCGCTGGTCGACGGACGGCCGGTCAACCCGTACGCGCCAACCGGTATCCGACACGGCCGCAACGAGCTCGGCCATTGGGGTGAGCAGCAGTGCGCCGACGCGATCGTCACCGCCGTCGACACCGACGACACGCGGTGGCTGCTGCTGATCGAGCGCAGCGACGGGCACGGGTGGGCGCTGCCCGGCGGCTACGTCGATCCCGGCGAAGACCCCACCACTGCCGCGTTCCGTGAATTGGCCGAGGAAACCGGCCTGACCGCTGACCCCACCGACCCGTGGGTAAGGACGCTGCCGGCCCGCTACGTACCCGACCCCCGCGCCTCCGACGAGTCGTGGATGGTCACCACCCCCGTACGCATCGACCTCGGCCGAGGCTGGCACACCCCACCACCGGTGACCGGCCGCGACGACGCCCGCCGCGCCGCCTGGCTCCCCGCCACCGACTACGCCAGCCTCACCGCCCACCTGGCCGACACCTACGGCGGGCAGGTGTTCGCGGCCCACCGCGACTTGATCGCCGACATCCTCACTCACTGACCGGGAGGACACCCCGTCATGACTGCCCCCACCCTCAACGGCACCCGCTACCCACAACCCATCGAAACGCTGTTGCCCGCCGCCCGCGCCCTGGACCTGCCCGACGGGCAGGAGCTCCCGTCACGCAACCGGCTGATGCGCGAGTTCCGCATCGGCGCACCGAAGGCCGACGAACTGCTGGCCCGACTGCGAGCCGAGCAGACCCACACCGACACCGAGGCACCGGCCGTACCTCGGTTGGACTACGCCGAGCCGATCGGCCCGGACCCGGCACCGGTACCGGCCGTACCCGAGCACACGCCACCGGCCACCGCCCCGCCGATGATCGCGCCGCCCGCGCCGTCGGCCGAGGCCACGCCGGTCGGTCACCCGGACACGCCCACCCCGCCCACGCCGGTCAAGCCGATTCGGCCGGTGGTCGCGTGGCCGGTGGTGCTGCTGGCCCTGCCCGCGTTCGTGGCGGTGTGGTCCGGGTGGGTTGGACTCGGTGGACTCACCGGGTTCGGGGTGGTGCACCCGCTACCGGGTATCTGGGACAGCTTCCAGATCAACACCGCGATCACCCTGCCGATCGGTGTCGAAACGTACGGCGCGTACGCCCTGTACGTGTGGCTGTCCGGCCGGGTACCGGACCGGGCGCGCCGGTTCGCGAAGTGGTCCGCCATCGCGTCGCTGCTGGTCGGTGCGGCTGGGCAGGTTGCCTATCACCTGCTGGTAGCGCCGCCCGATGGTGCTCCGTGGTGGATCACCACTGCCGTTTCCGTTCTGCCTGTGGCCGTGCTTGGCATGGGCGCTGCTCTGGCTCACCTTGTGCGAGAGGACCACTGACCGATGACTAACCCCGCTGATCTGCCGCCGGCCCGCCGCCCCGCCGGCCGCGTGTGGCACCTGTTCAACCTGCTGGCCCTGGCCAACCTGGTCCTGATGGTCACCGCCGACGACACCGCCGGCCGCGTGCTGCACGCCATCGGCACCGCCGCGTTCGCGGTGGCCGCGATGGCGACCCGGCCGCCCCGACCCGGCGCCCGTCCTTGACCCCGCCCGGCGGCACGGCCCCTGGCTTCCCAACCTGCGCCGTGCCGCCGGCCCCTACCGATCCGACAGACCGTTGGAGGAACCCCCATCATGACTGCCCCCGATAACGACCGTTTCGACTGGCACGCCACCGAAGACGACCTCACCATCGGCCCGGATGCCGAGGTGGTCGACCTCGATGACGCCCGCGCCCGTCGTGCTCCCCGTCCCCGCCCACCGGCCGACCCCGACCCCGACACCGCCGACGCCGAAACGGTGGATGACGGACCGGAGCGGGTCGGCGGGCCGGTGGACATGGCCGACGACATCCCGGCCGAAGTGGTGGCCCGGCAGCGTGAGCGTCGGCCGATCCTGGCCGAGTGGGCGCGTTCCGGCCGTGCCCTGCGCGCGGCAGTGAAGCATCAGAGCAAGGACGCCGGCTATGTGGTCGCGTATCACGGTGTCCGGTTGCCGAAGTACGCGGTGAAAGCCCTGGCATGGGCACCGATCGGCGCGGTCCGCAGCATCGGCCAAGCCCTGCGCTGGGCCGCCGCCGAGGAAGGGAACTGGCACCTACGACAAGCCGCCGCCTCACGCGGTGACGCCGACACCTGGTTGAAGCTCGACGCGCGCCGTCAGCGCCAGTCGGTGTGGCGGTGGTGGGTGCTCGCGGCCGGAACCGCGGGCACCGGAACCGGCATCATCGTGCTCGCGGCCGGGCCGGGCTGGTGGTCGGCGGTGGCCGGCGCGGTGGTGGTGCCGTGGCTGGCCACCCGAGGCCGCCCGGCGGACCGGCCGATCACGGACCGGGTCACCGAAGGCACCCGCTACCGCAAGCTGACCGCCGACCTGGTGCGCCGCGCCCTCACGTCGCTGCAAATGCCCGCCATCAACTCGGCGGTGGCCAAAGACCCGAAGGCCATCAGCTTCCCGGTCGACATCCATCGGGACGGCCCCGGCCATTTGGCCATCGTGGATCTGCCCTACGGGGTGGAGGCCGCCGAGGTGGTCGCCCGCCGGGGCAAGCTGGCGTCGGCGATGCGGTTGCCGCTGGATCAGGTGTGGCCCGAACCCGCCCCCGGTCACACGGGCCGCTTGGCGTTGTGGGTGGGGTATGAACCGGCGTCGCAGATGAAGCAACCCGCCTGGCCGCTGCTCAACGCCGGGGTGAAGGTGGACGTGTTCAAGCCGTTCCCGTTCGCCACCACACCCCGCCTCGACGTGGTGAGCGTGGACCTGATGTTCCGCAACTTCCTGTTCGGTGGTCAGCCCGGTAGCGGGAAGACGTTCGCGTTGCGGGATCTGATCCTGGCCGCCGCCCTCGACCCCCGCACGGAGATCCGCGGCTACGAACTCAAGGGCGTCGGTGACTTCGCCGTGTTGGAACCGGTCATGGCCGAGTACGGCAACGGCTTCGACGACGAAACCCTCGCCCGCTGCTTCGCCTTCATCGAGTGGCTGTACGAGGAATGCCGCCGCCGCTCCAAGCGCATCGAGCACTACGCAAGGCTCGGCAAGGCACCGGAGAACAAGGTCACCCCCGAACTGGCGTCGCTCAAGGGCTCGGGGCTTCACCCCCTGGTGGCGTGGTTCGATGAGCTGCAAGAGCTGATGACCAGCAAGTACGGCAAAGACGCCGGGGAACTCCTAGAAAAGGTCATCAAGCTCGGCCGGGCGTTGGGTGTGATCATCCTGATCGGCACGCAGATCCCCGACAAGGACAGCCTGCCGACCGGCATCACCCGCAACGTCAACTCCCGCTTCTGCCTCAGCGTCGCTGACCAGACCGCCAACGACATGATCCTCGGCACCTCGGCGTACAAGAACGGATACCGGGCGACCGTGTTTCAGCCGGTCATCGAAGCCGGGTGGGGCATCCTGCGCGGCTTCGGGCCGAAAGCGTCGGCGGTCCGGTCGTTCTACGTCGACACCACCGCCGCCGCCCGCATCGTCACCCGCGCGGTAGCGCTGCGGCAGACCGCCGGGACGCTGACGAAGCCGGACGAGCAGACCCGCGACATCGCCCCGGTCGCCGACGTGCTCGGCGACCTCGCCCGCGTGTGGCCAGGCGACGACAAGTCGGCATGGAACGAAACGCTGTGCGGACTGCTCGCCGAACTGCGACCCAACGTCTACGGCGGATGGGAAGCCGCCCAGCTCACCACCGCACTCAAACCCCACCCCGCCGTCAAGGTCGCCGACGTGGGCCGCCGCATCGACGGCAAGCCGGTCACCCGGCGCGGCATCAAGCACACCGACCTACTCGCCGCGATCGCGGAGCGTGACCGCAAACGGTCCGCCGGCTAACCAGCCGCCAGAGTGCTAGCGCTAGCGGCCCGTACTGCTAGCGCTAGCACCCCCGCTAGCACCCAAACCGAATCATGAGCTGCCCTCTAGCGGATAGCAGCTCACAGCCCCACACGCCCAAAAACCGGCCCAGGAGGCTGCCGTGGACCCCCTGACCCTCGCCGCTATCACCCTCGCCACCATCCCCACACTGATCACCCTCGGTTACGGCGTCCTGTGCTGGGTCAGCCCGTTCAAAACCTGCCAACGCTGCGCCGGCACCGGGCAGACCACCACCCGGTTCCTGCGCCGGCCGCGTGCCTGCCGCCGCTGCGACCGGGGCACCAGGTTGCGCACCGGACGGCGCATCTACAACGTGGTTCACCGGCTACGCGCTGAGGCACACCGATGAACCGCCGGACCGGTCACACCGACTGGTGCGGACGGGACCACCGCTGCAACCTCAACGAACACCGCTCCCCGGAAATCGTGGTCGACATCCCCGGCCGGGCGCGTGCCGTGCTCGTGCGCGTGCGGACCACCGCCGGCCGCGACCACGCCGAAATCCGCATCCGGGTCGCCCTCGCCCCGACCGAACCCGCCGCACGGCGTCAGCTGGTCGGACTGCTCGGCGACCTGCGGAACGCCGTCACCCGCGCGGCCATCGCGGCACGGCCCCGACCCCGGCGGGCCGCCTGATGGCCGGACCGCGCCGCGACGGTGCTTCACCGCGTGACGGCCGGCTGTCCGGGTTGGAGGTCTGGCTAGCCGGCACGCTGGCCGAGCTGGACGCGGCCACGGCCGCGCTCGCCGCTGCCGGGCGGCTCGCTCAGCGCGGTACCCGCCGCCCGCTGGCCGGCGCCGATGCCGGCCGATACCGCCTGTACCTGCGGCTGTCCGTCGCCACCGCCGCACGGCGGCCCGGCGGGATTCCCGACAACGCCGACGCGGCGCTGATCGACCTCGACACGGCCCGCGCCCAACGCCATATCGCCTGATCAGGAGGCACCCATTGCCTGACCTGCTCCCCGCTGCCCTGCGCTACGCCGAACACGGGTGGCCAGTGTTCATGCTTGGCCGTTCCAAACGGCCCGTTGCCAACTGTCCCGACTGCCCGAAGGCGGACGAAGACCCGACCCACGATCAGGACGCCTGCCCGTGCCTGACCTGCCACGGCTTCTACGCCGCGACCACCGACCCGGCGCGGATCGCCGCGATCGTGGCCGCCGTACCGTGCGGGCAACTCGCCTTGCGCACTGGCACGACGGCCGGGGTGGTGGTAGTCGATGTCGACCCGGCGCACGACGGAGCAGCCACCCTGGTACGGCTCATCGCCGCTGGTCTGATCCCGCCCACGGCGCGGGTCCGCACCGGATCGGGTGGCCTGCACCTGTACTACCGGCACCCGGGCCGCCGGGTGCCGTGTAGCCAGGGCAAGCCCGGTCAAGGACTCGGCCCCGGCATCGACGTGAGGGCAGACGGCGGCTACGTCGTTCTCCCACCATCGGTGCATCCACGTACCGGACGGCCCTACCGGTGGATAACGGGCCAGCCCGTGAAGGAGATGCCCCCCGCCCTGCTCACGGCCTGCCTACCGCCGCCGGCCCCGCCCATCCCGGCCGCGACCGGCCCGACGCAGCTACGCGAGGCGGGGGGCATCTCCCATCCAGACCGCCTCTTGGCCGTGCTACTCGACCGCGTGACCGGCGCCCCCGAAGGCGCCCGCCGCACCACCCTCTACGGCGCCTCCCGGGGCGTGGCCCGGATGGTTAAAGCCGACGCCATCGACCACGCCGACGCCATCGCCGCCCTCACCGACGCCGGCCGCCGCGCCGAGCAGACCGACCGCGATATCCGCGCCGCCATCCGTGGTGGCTTCCGTGCCGAAGGAGTCGCCGCATGACGCCCGCCCGTCTGCACCTCGTCAACCCCGACCACCCGCACCCCGACGAACAGCCGGCCACCGGCGGTCCGCTGTGGGACGTGCCCGTGCCACTGACCGGCGCCGCCACCGCAACCCCGCCGTTTCCGGTCGACGTGTTCCCGACCTGGCTGGCCGACATGGTGACCGGGGTGGCCCGGTTCACCGCCACCGATCCGGCCATGGCCGGCACCCTTGCCGTAGCCGCCCTGTCTGCGTGCGCGGGTGGGCGGTTGGAGGTGGAGCCGGTGGCCGGGTGGCGGGAACCGGTGAACATCTTCGCCGCCGTCATCGCCGGCCCCGGTGAACGCAAGAGCCCGGTACACCGCGCGATGACCGCGCCCCTGTTCGCCGCACAGTCCACCCTCGCTGACGCGATGCGGCCCCGCATCGCTGAGGCCGCCGCCCTACGCGACATCGCCGACCGGCAAGCCGAGCAGGCCAAAGCCGCCGCCGCGAAAGCCACCGACCCCGGCAAGCGCGACGACGCCACCGCCGATGCGGTGGCCGCCGCTATCGCCGCCGAGGCCATCACCGTTCCCGGCCTGCCGAAACTCATCACCGACGACGCCACCCCGGAAGCGCTCATTAGCCTGATGGCCGCCAACGGTGGACGGATGGCCATCATCAGCGATGAAGGCGGGATCTTCGACACGCTTGCCGGCCGCTACTCCGGCGCTCCCAACCTTGACCCGTACCTGAAAGGCCACGCCGGGCAGCCGATGAGCAACGAGCGGACCACCCGCGAAGGCGCCGCCGTCGACAAGCCAGCGCTGACCGTGTGCGTGATGGCGCAACCGGTGGTGCTGCGCCAGTTCGGCGGTAACGCCGGCCTGGCCGGGCGTGGCCTGCCGGCCCGGTTCCTGTTCGCGCTGCCCGCGTCGATGGCCGGATATCGGCCCGTGGACACGCCCCCGGTGCCGGAACAGGTGGCAGCCGGCTACCGCCACCGAATCCACGACCTGGCCGCCACGTTCGCCGAGTGGGAAGACCCGGCCGTCGTCGTGCTCACCGAGGACGCCGGGAAGGTGCGGCGGGCCGCCGCCGAGCAGGTCGAAGCCGAGCTACGGCCCGGCGGAAGCCTCCACGACATGCGCGAATGGGGCAACAAGCTGTCCGGCGCAACCCTGCGGCTGGCCGGGCTACTGCACGTCGCCCACCACCCCGCCGACGCATGGCGACGCCCCATCGACACCCACCGCATGACCGACGCGGTACGCCTCGCGGATTTCTTCGCCGCCCACTACCGGGCCGCTGTCGCCACCATCACCGCCGACGCCACCGCCGAAACCGCCCGCCGTGTCCTGGCCATCGTCACCGCCAAGGGCATGACCACCTTTACCCGCCGGGAACTGCACCGACGCTGCCACCGGCAACTGCCCCGCGCCGCCGACGTGACCGCCGTCCTGGACGTGCTCACTGCCCACGGCTGGGTCAGGAGCAACGACGGGGGCGGCTACGAAGTCCACCCCCGCGCCGCCGAGCTGGCCGGCGGGGGCGGTGACAGCGGTGACACGGTGACAACCCCGCCCGCCGGCCACGTTTCCGCAGCTCACGCCACCTAAAACCCTGTCACCACCCCCCGGTGACACCCCGGTGACAGCGGTGACACCCCCGGCGGCTGTCACCGCTGTCACCACCTGTCACCACCCCACGGTGACAGCTTCAAACACCCGCTGACCAGCACAAACACCCGGCCAGTAGCCGGACTGTCACCGTGTCACCGCTACTCGGCCCCACACCGCCCGCACCGGGCCGTCAGCCACCGACCGGCACCCCGGAAACGGCCCGCTCAGAGCCACACAGACGGTTCGGCCCCATGCCTTGCACCAACCCTGCCCGGATCTTGCGTCTACGGCGCTATCAGCGGGTCGTCCTACGCCCCTCTGTGGCGATGCCTCCCTGTTCCTCCATAAGTGACCGCCAGCGACCGAAAGGCCCTCAGCGTGCGAATCAGGCTGCACGGCACCCCCGCTGAAACAGTCGCAGCCCTGTCCGCTATCGCCCAAGTGCTGCACATCCGCCACGTCTCCCGGCCCTACCCCGACCGCCGATCCCCGATGTTCCAGCGCATCTACCTCGACGCCACCCCGAGGAAGGACGCCCGCCAATGACCGCGCCACCTCGCCCCAAGAAGGGGGCACCTCGTTCCGCCCGCCACCTCACCGTTGCTGACGTTTGCGATGACCTCGACATCAGCCGGTCGACCTTCTACGACTGGCGGGCGAAGCGGAAGGGTCCGCCGTCCCGCAAGCTGCCGAACGGGGAGATTCGGATTGACCGCAGCGACTACGAAACCTGGCTTGAGTCGCTCTACGAGGAGGTCGCTTGAACACAAGCTATGACGTACGTATCTGGTCAACCCAAACCTATGAGGGGAAAAGGGGGAAGACCTATCGTGTTCGCTGGCGGGTGGCTGGCCGGCAACACAAGGCGGTCTTCAAGACTAAGGCTCTTGCGGACGGTTTCCGATCGGAACTGATCACCGCGACCCGCAAGGGTGAGGCTTTCGACATCGAGACGGGCCGCCCTCTTTCGATGCGTTCGACGGCAACTGTCAGTTCCTGGTACGACCTGGCCTGTTCGTTTGCCGATATGAAGTGGCAGCATGTGGCCGCCACGACTCGCCGCACTCACGCGGAAGCACTGACCGCGCTTACCGTGCTCATGCTGACCAGCACAAGGGGTCGCCCGGACGGCAAGATACTGCGCTACGCCCTGGGTCGCTGGGCATTCAACACCCCGCGCCGTGAGGCGGAGGACGTTCCCGAAGATGTCCGGGCCGCTCTTGAATGGGTGAAGCGGAACACTCGTGACGTGGCGGCTTTGGGTCGCCCCGAGATTCTGCGCCCGGTGTTGGATGGTCTGACCGTTCGGCTTGACGGAGCGCCGGCCGCACCGAGCGTTATCAGCCGTCGCCGGAAGATATTCAACACAGCGATCGAATACGCGGTTGAGAAACGCCTGTTGCCGGCAAACCCGCTGCCGCAGCTGAAATGGAAGCCGCCGAAAACCGTCAACACCATTGACCGCCGGTCAGTGGCCAACCCGGTGCAGGCGCGAACGCTCCTGGAAGGAGTCAGGGAACAGGGCCGCATCGGGCCGCGCATGGTCGCCTTCTACGCCTGCCTGTACTACGCGGCAATGCGGCCTGAGGAAGCCGTCCGCCTCGCCAAACCGAACCTGCACCTACCCGAAGAAGGGTGGGGCGAATTCACCCTCGACGGAGCGGAACCGCACGCGGGTCGGGAGTGGACCGACAGTGGGAAAAATCGGGACAGTCGCCAACTCAAGCAACGGGCGAGAGGGGAGACGCGAACGGTTCCCTGCCCACCGGAACTGACCGCAATCATCAACGCGCACGTCGAACTGTTCGGGTTCGGTCCGACCGGTCGGCTGTTCGTGGGGGAGCGCAACAAGGACGAGTTACCCAAGGGCACAATCAACCGCGTGTGGCGGTGGGCACGGGCCGCCGTGTTCACGCCCGAGGTCTACGCCTCGCCGCTGGCCCGCACGCCGTACGACCTGCGGCACGCGGCGGTGTCGACCTGGCTCAACGGGGGAGTGCCGCCGACTCAGGTAGCCGAGTGGGCCGGACAGTCGGTGGAGGTGCTGCTGAGGATCTACGCCAAGTGCCTTGACGGCGGTGACGCGGCCCTGCGGCAGCGCATCGAGATGGCGCTAGGCCACGGCTGACCCGCGCCCAAACTTGGGCACGTATATGGCGCAGATGACCGCCACGGGCCGCTGACGGCCGGACACAGCCGGACACACGACTAAGGCCGCTGACCGGGTTCGTCCTGGTCAGCGGCCTTTTCGTGCTGGTTGAATCTGGTGCCCCCGGCAGGATTCGAACCTGCGCCCCCGCCTCCGGAGGGCGGTGCTCTATCCCCTGAGCTACGGGGGCTCAGCGACTGGAGAAGACTAGCAAACTCCTCCTCGAATCGCCGAATCGGTACCCGCCCGGCCGTGATCATGCTTCCGGTCGGGTGCGAGTGTTTGCCGAGACCGATCCAGCCCTGGTCAACCGGGTGGTCGACGTCACGCGGCCACGGCGCGTCCACAGCTCGGCAGCGGGTGCGGCACGATGCGCCGGGGCAGTCGGCGGGGCCACTCGTTGCGGGCCCAGGAGCCGTCCACGATCAGGTGTACCGTGCGTTGCTCCGCGCCGCTGAGCCGCAGGACGAAGTCCCGGGGCAGCGCCGGGTCGAGCGACGGTGTGGTGATCATGAAGCGGACCCGGCCCCGGGACGAGACGGCGGAGATCACGTCGGCGGCCGGCATGGTGCCGCGTAGCCGGATCCGGCCGAGCCAGTAGACCTCGGCGAGGTGCTCCTGGGCGGCCCGGGTGATCGCCGGGTACTCACTGCGTACCCAGCGCTCGACCGCGCCGACGCAGAGGCCGCAGGCCCGCTCGCGGGGCTCGCGGGGACCCAACCCCCAGGCCCGCAGGTACGCCCCGACCGCGCCGGCCTCCAGGGTCAGCCCGAAGTGCTGCTGGATCAGGGCGTGCAGACTCTGCCGGGTCCACAGCTCGTCGTCCAGGCCGAACTCGTCGGGGTGGACGCCCCGGAGGGTGTCGATCAGTTCCAACTCCTGTTCGCGGCTGAGCGCTCCCGGCTCGCCCTGCCGCTGTCCGCGACGGACGGCTGCCACCGTCCCGTCACCGCCGATGGTGTGGCGCCGGCACCAGCTGGTGACGGAACGCCGTGCGTCTCTGAGTGCAACCCCCACGTCTTGGACAACGAGCGCACTTCTCCCCAAGTAACCCCTAGAGGGAAAATCGGTCGTATGCCACCAAGGTGTGACGGAGGGTCTGATCCCGGACGCTCTGCCGGCTGGGCGTCGACCGGGGCCGGGCCAGGGCTGGGCGCTGGCAGTGGGTCGGCGCTGGGCTGCCGGCGCTGGCGCGCCTGCCGGAACATGGGCTCTTGAGCAGGAAAAACGGTGCCGCCCCGCTCGACGTGAGCGGGGCGGCACCGGTCAAACTACGGGTCGGGGTCTCAGCCGGCGCCCTGCTGGAGCTTCCGCAGCTCGTTGATCTCCTTCTGCTGGCCCTGCTTCATCGACTGGGCGAGCCGGACCACCTCGGGGCGGTCGGAGGCGTCGAGCACCCCGTCGGCCATGTGCACGCCGCCGATGTGGTGCTTGATCATCAGGTCGACGAAGAGGCGGTCGACCTCGGCGCCCTGGGCCTCGTGCAGGCTGGTGATCTCCTCGCGGGTGGCCATGCCGGGCATCAGGCCGTCGGCGTTCACCGTGACCCCGTCGGGCATCCACTCCATGGCCGGCCGGGAGCCGGTGGGCAGCAGATTCCACTCCTGCAACCAGCGCTGCATCTGCCCGATCTGGCCCTGCTGGGTCAGGGCGATGTCGTACCCGATCTGCCGCACCGCCGGATCCTGGCCCTTGGCGTACGCGACCATGGCCATCTCCACCGCCTGGGCGTGGTGGCGGGACATGTCCCGCGCGAACCCGGCCTCGGCCGACGTCTCACCCGGCGTGCGCCCGGCGTAGAGCGTGGCGGCCGTCCAGCCGACGCCGAGCAGCAGCAACGCCGTCATGGCGAGCGTCAGGTAGCGCAGCATCGGCGACCCCGGCCGCGGCTCGGCCGAGGCGGCCCGCTCCTCGACCGCCGTCTCCTGCACCGCGCTGGGCATGTCAGCCGCCCATCGACGGCTGGAGGTCACGCGGCTCCGTGCCGGTGCCGGTGGTGTAGTTGCCGGCGGAACAGGTGGCATTCGGCTCGACCGTGGCGTTCCGCGCCAGCGTGGTGGCGAACTCCTTGATCCGCGGGTCGTCGGCGCTGTCGACCTTGAGCTGGTAGCCCCACGCCTGGATCGAGACCGGCTTGTCGAGGCCCTCGTACGGGCTCATCAGCATGAAGTCGTTACCGCGAACCACACCGGCCAGCTTCTCCACGTCGGCGGCGGGCAGGTCGGGGCGGTAGGTGAGCCAGACCGCACCGTGCTCCATGCTGTGCAGGGCGTGCTCGCTGGCGATCGGCGCGTCGTAGACGTCACCGAGGCAGCGCTGCCAGGTGTTGTTGTGCGGGCCGCCGACCGGCGGGCTCTGCGCGTACTCCTGCTTGCCGGACCGGTGCTCCGAGTTGGAGATGGCCTCCGGGTCGGTCTCGCGGAAGTTGACGATGCCCTCGATCTGCGCCGCCTTCTCCTCCCACGTCTGGGCGCCCCGGATGGCAGCCCAGGCGCCGTACCCGATGATCGACGTGGCGAGCACGCCGACGGCGACGAAGAGGGCGATCGGGCCCCAGGGGCGGCCCTGGCTGACCTTGACGGGGGTGATCGGCTTTCGTGGGCCCTTACCACCCCCACCAGCACGTTTGGGAGTCGCCGGCTTGGTGGAGGCGGCCTTGGTGTCGGCCGCCGGCCGCCCCGCCGCCGGCTTCTTGCCGGTGCTGACCACGGTCGGGCGGCGCTGCGGGCCGCCCGGGGTGCTGATGCTCATCGGTCCTCGTCAGGTCGGTCGGTCAGGGGATCTGGCGGCCCGGCCCCCGATGCCGGGTCGCCGCCGCGGAGGCCGAGTCTACCCCCGATAACATGGTTCGGTGACTCCCGCAGAACTCGCCGAAGCTGTCCTAGCCGCCGCTCACGCCGTCTTTGCCGAACGAGGCCTGGACCGCGCGGCGCTGCCGGAGCAGACGACGGTCGAGCGACCGCGTAATCCCGAGCACGGTGACTACGCCGCCACACTGGCGTTGCAGCTGAGCAAGAAGGTGGGCGTACCGCCGCGCGAGCTGGCCGCCGGGCTGGCCGCCCAGCTCGCCAGCATGTCGGGGATCAAGTCGGTGGAGATCGCCGGTCCGGGCTTTCTGAACATCCGGCTCGACGCCGCCGCCGCCGGCCAGCTCGCCCGCACGATCGTGACGGCGGGCGAGGCGTACGGCCGGGGCGACGTGCTCGCCGGACTGAAGATCAACCTTGAGTTCGTCTCGGCCAACCCGACCGGCCCGGTGCACATCGGCGGGGTCCGGTGGGCGGCGGTCGGTGACGCGTTGAGCCGGCTGCTGCGGGCCGCCGGCGCGGACGTCGGCACGGAGTACTACTTCAACGACGCCGGCTCCCAGATCGACCGGTTCGCCCGCTCGCTGCTCGCCGCCGCCAAGGGGGAGCCCGCCCCGGAGGACGGCTACGGCGGGGCGTACATCGCCGAGATCGCCAACGAGGTCACCGCCCGGCGGCCGGAGGTGCTGTCGCTGGACGAGGACGCCGCCCAGGAGGTCTTCCGGGTCGAGGGCGTCGAGCTGATGTTCGAAGAGATCAAGTCCTCGCTGCGGGACTTCGGGGTGGAGTTCGACACCTACTTCAACGAGAAGGACCTGCACGACCGGGGTGAGCTGGAGCACGCTCTGACCCGCCTGCGTGAGCAGGGGCACATCTTCGAGGCCGACGGTGCCACCTGGCTGCGCACCACCGACTTCGGCGACGACAAGGACCGGGTGCTGCGCAAGTCCAACGGCGAGTGGACGTACTTCGCCGCGGACTGCGCCTACTACCTGGACAAGCGCGAGCGCGGCTTCGACCGGGTCGTGATCATGCTCGGTGCGGACCACCACGGCTACATCGGCCGGATGAAGGCGATGGCCGCCTGTTTCGGCGACGACCCGGCCCAGAGCCTGGAGATCCTCATCGGTCAGCTGGTCAACCTGGTCCGCGACGGCGCACCGATGCGGATGAGTAAGCGCGCCGGCACGGTGATCACCCTGGAGGACCTGGTCGACGCGATCGGGGTGGACGCCGCCCGGTACGCGCTGGCCCGCTACTCCAGCGACTCCCCGATCGACATCGACATCGAGCTGTGGACCCGGGCCACCCGCGACAACCCGGTCTACTACGTGCAGTACGTGGCCGCCCGGACGGCCAGCGTCGGACGCAACGCCGCCGAGGTCGGGCTGACCCGGGGCGACGCCGACGCGTTCCGTCCCGAGCTGCTCGACCACGACAAGGAGAACGAGCTGCTCAAGGCGCTCGCCGAGTTCCCCGCCGTGGTCGCCGCCGCCGCCGAGCTGCGTGAGCCGCACCGGGTGGCCCGATACCTGGAGGACCTGGCCGGGGCGTACCACCGGTTCTACGACAACTGCCGGATCCTGCCGCGCGGCGACGAGGAGGTCACCGACCTGCACCGGGCCCGGCTCTGGCTCAACGACGCCACCCGGGTGGTCATCGCCAACGGCCTGCGCCTGCTCGGCGTCTCGGCCCCGGAGAGGATGTAGTTCCGTGCGAGCGCGAGAAGTGAGCTTGCGAGCCCTGCAGTCGCGAAGTGGAGACAAGTAATGCGAGCGCGAGGAGTGAGCTTGCGAGCCCCGCAGTCGCGAAGTGGAGACAACTGATGCGTGCTCATGAGGCCGGTGCGCTGCACGGCGACATCGGTAACCGAGGGCCGGCCTGGCTGCGTACCCCGGCCGACGTCAACGCCCTGATGCCGCAGCTGTGGCCGCGCAACACGGTACGCGGCGACGACGGCGACCTGGTCGTCGCGGGCCTGCGCGTACGCGACATCGCCGCCGAGTTCGGCACCCCGGTCTACGTGCTCGACGAGGACGACCTGCGCTCGCGCTGCCGGGACTTCCGGGCAGCCTTCCCGTCCGAGGACGTCTACTACGCCGGCAAGGCGTTCCTCTGCCGGGCGGTGGTCCGGATGATCGCCGAGGAGGGCCTGTTCCTCGACGTGTGCAGCGGCGGTGAGCTGGCCGTGGCGCTGGCCGGCGGGATGCCGCCGGAGCGGATCGGCTTCCATGGCAACAACAAGTCCGAGGCGGAGCTGCGGCGGGCGCTGGACGCTGGCGTCGGCCGGATCATCGTCGACTCGTTCGCCGAGATCGACCGGCTCACCGCGCTGGCCCGCGAGCGGGAGGTCCGCCCGCGGGTGCTGATCCGGGTCACCGTCGGCGTCGAGGCGCACACCCACGAGTTCATCGCCACCGCCCACGAGGACCAGAAGTTCGGCTTCTCGCTCGCCGGTGGCGCGGCCATCGCCGCCGCCCTGCGCATCCTCGACGAGGGCGTGCTGGAGCTGCGCGGACTGCACTCGCACATCGGTTCGCAGATCTTCGACACCAGCGGTTTCGAGGTCTCCGCCCGCCGGGTGCTGGCTCTGCAGGCGCAGATCCGCGACGCCCGTGGGGTGGAACTGCCCGAGCTGGATCTCGGTGGCGGCTTCGGCATCGCGTACACCAGCCAGGACGACCCGGCCGCCCCGCACGACCTGGCCAAGCGGCTGCGCAAGATCGTCGACTCGGAGTGTGCGGCGGAGCGGTTGACCGTGCCGCACCTGTCCATCGAGCCCGGTCGGGCGATCGTCGGTCCGGCCGTGTTCACCCTCTACGAGGTGGGCACGGTCAAGGACGTCGATGGCATCCGGACGTACGTCAGCGTCGACGGCGGGATGAGCGACAACATCCGGACGGCCCTCTACGACGCCTCGTACTCGGCGACCCTGGCCAGCCGGGCGAGCACCGCCGAGCCGATGCTCGCCCGCGTGGTGGGAAAGCATTGTGAGTCCGGGGATATCGTGGTGAAGGATGAATTCCTGCCCGCCGACGTGCAGCCCGGAGATCTTGTCGCGGTGCCCGGCACAGGTGCCTACTGCCGCAGCATGGCCAGCAACTACAACCACGTGCTCCGACCCCCCGTGGTCGCGGTACGGGACGGCCAGGCCCGGCTGATCGTTCGACGGGAGACCGAAGCTGACCTGCTCGCCTTGGATGTGGGATGAAACAACCTGTGCGCCTGGCCCTGCTCGGCTGTGGCACCGTCGGTGCCGAGGTGGTCCGGCTGCTGCACGAGCAGTCGGCTGACCTCGCCGCCCGGATCGGTGCCCCGCTGGAGATCGCCGGCATCGCCGTACGCCGGATCGGTCGTGACCGTGGTGAGCTGCCGGTCGACCCGGCGCTGTTCACCACGGACGCGCTCGGGCTGATCAAGCGCGATGACGTCGACGTGGTGGTCGAGGTGGTCGGCGGCATCGAACCGGCGCGTAGCTGGCTGGTGGAGGCGCTGCGGGCCGGCAAGAGCGTGGTCACCGCCAACAAGGCACTGCTCGCCGAGGACGGCGGCGCGCTGCACGACGCGGCGGTCGACGGCGGCGGCGACCTGTACTACGAGGCGTCCGTGGCCGGGGCGATCCCGCTGCTGCGCCCGCTGCGCGAGTCGCTGCACGGCGACCGGATCACCCGGGTCACCGGCATCGTCAACGGCACCACCAACTTCATCCTCTCCGCCATGCACGCCACCGGCGCCGGCTTCGCCGAGGCGCTGGAGGAGGCGACCGAACTGGGGTACGCCGAGGCCGACCCCACCGCCGACGTGGAGGGCTTCGACGCGGCGGCCAAGGCCGCGATCCTCGCCTCGCTGGCCTTCCACACCCGGGTCGGCGCGGCCGATGTGCACCGGGAGGGCATCACCGAGGTCACCGCCGCCGACGTGGCCAGTGCCAAGGCGATGGGCTGCACCATCAAGCTGCTCTGCATCGCGGCCCGGGGCACCGACGGGCAGGGCCGGGAGTCGGTGAACGTCCGGGTGCACCCGGCGATGATCCCGCTGACCCATCCGCTGGCCAGCGTCGGCGACGCGTTCAACGCGGTCTTCGTCGAGGCGGACGCGGCCGGGCAGCTGATGTTCTACGGTCGGGGTGCCGGTGGTGCGCCGACCGCCAGCGCGGTGCTCGGTGACGTGGTGGCGGTGGCTCGCAACCGGCTCGCCGGGGTCCGCTCGGCCAGCGAGTCCGCGTACGCTGCCCTGCCGGTCCGGCCGATGGGGGAGGCGCTCACCCGCTACCACATCAGCCTCGACGTGGCTGACCGTCCGGGCGTACTGGAGGCGGTGGCCGGGGTGTTCGCCCGACACGACGTCTCCATCGCCACGGTGCGGCAGGGCCCGGCGGGCGGCGACAACGGCGACGCCGTACTGGTGATCGTGACCCATGTCGCGCCGGACGCGGCGCTCGCGGCCACTGTCGGTGAGCTACGCGGCCTGGAGATCGTCCGGTCGGTGGCGAGCGTGCTGCGGGTCGAGGGCGGCCTCTGACCGCGCCGACACTGCGGTGGTGACCTGGTGGCGAGGCCGCTGCCAGGGGCGTTCGGGCCGGCTGGTTGACTGGTGAGGTGGCCGCCGGTGTCTCGCCAGGTGGTTGGGCGAGGGTGCGCCGGCACCCGCTTGGCGCAGCCGCGCCACGCTGGTGGTGGCCGACGGGGCAGACCTGAGATGAGGAGAACGACATGTGGCGGGGCCTGATCGACGCCTACCGGGACCGACTGCCGGTCACCGACGCCACGCCGGTCGTCACGCTGCATGAGGGGAACACCCCGCTGCTGCCCGCCCCGGTGCTCTCCGCCCGGCTCGGCTGTGACGTCTACCTCAAGGTGGAGGGGGCGAACCCGACCGGTTCGTTCAAGGACCGTGGCATGACGATGGCCGTCTCCAAGGCGGTCGAGGCCGGTAACAAGGCCATCATCTGCGCCTCCACCGGCAACACCAGCGCCTCCGCCGCCGCGTACGCGGCCCGCGCCGGGGTGACCTGTGCGGTGCTGGTGCCGCAGGGCAAGATCGCGTTGGGCAAGCTGGCCCAGGCGCTGGTGCACGGTGCCAAGCTGCTCCAGGTCAACGGCAACTTCGACGACTGCCTGGCGCTGGCCGCCAAGCTCGCCCAGGACTACCCGGTGGCGCTGGTCAACTCGGTCAACATCGACCGGTTGCACGGCCAGAAGACGGCGGCGTTCGAGATCGTCGAGGCGCTCGGTGACGCGCCGGACATCCACTGTCTGCCGGTGGGCAACGCCGGCAACATCTCCGCCTACTGGATGGGCTACACCGAGGACGCGGCGGCCGGCAACGCCACCCGCACCCCCCGGATGTACGGCTTCCAGGCCGCCGGTGCCGCGCCGATCGTCACCGGGCAGGTGGTCCCGGAGCCGTCGACCATCGCCACCGCAATCCGGATCGGCAACCCGGCGAGCTGGACGAAGGCCCTGGACGCCCGGGACGCCTCCGGGGGTCTGATCGACGCGGTCACCGACCGGGAGATCCTGGCCGCGTACCGGCTGCTGGCCCGGGAGGTCGGCGTCTTCGTCGAGTTGGGCAGCGCGGCCAGCGTGGCGGGTCTGCTCCAGCAGGCCGCCGCCGGTCGGGTGCCGGCCGGTTCCACCGTGGTCTGCACGGTCACCGGGCACGGCCTCAAGGACCCGGAGTGGGCCATCTCCACCGCTCCCGCCCCGGTGACCATCGCCAACGACGCGCTGGCCGCCGCCCGCTCCCTCGACCTGGCCTGACAGCGCCCGCGTCGCCCGCCCTGCCCGGCCCCCGTCCGACCCCGTGTTGATCAAGAGGTTTGCGTCGTGGTCGGCGCCATGTCCGACGCAAACCTCTTGATCAACCTCACGCGGTGCGGGGTTTGACTGCGCCGGTGAGGGTGCGGATGACCAGGCCGAGGGCCTCGTGCCGGGAGACGTCGTGTTCGGTCAGGTAGCTCCAGCCGGCGTACAACTGGGACCAGAGGACTGACTGCAACCACGTCCCGGGTAGCGCCGGGTCGATGCTGCCGTCGGCGTGGCCCCGGGCCACCATGGCGTAGAAGTCGTCGTCGCAGACCCCGGTGCCCCAGGCCGGGTCGTTGACCAGCGTCGGCTCGGCGAAGACGAGCGAGAGCAGATCGCCCAGGTCGAAGTACTCGGCGCAGAGCCGCAGCAGTGCCTCGGCGCCGGTGCCGTCGGCGAGGCGGGCGCGTGCGGTGGCCTCGCCCAGCCGGGTCGCACCTTCGGCGGCCACGGCGGCCAGCAGGTCGGATCGTTCGGCGAAGTACCGGTGCAGGGTGGTCCGGCCGACCTGGGCGGCGGTGGCGATCTCGCCCAGGCTGGCGGCCTGGTTGTGGCTGAGCACCTCGATCGCGGCTTGCAGGATGGCCTGTCGGGTCCGCGCCCGGCTGCCGCTCTCGTCGGTGGTCACCACGCCGGAGAGGCTATCAACGTACGGATTCGGAATATTGTTTGCCCGCAATGGAACAGTGGTGTTCCATTGCAGGGTGACGACAGCCACCATACCCACCCAGACCGAACCGGAGCCGACCGCCGAGCGGGCCCGCACCGGGCTGCTGCTGGCCTACCTCCGGCCGCACTGGCCGGCCATGCTGGTCGGCCTGCTGCTCGGCCTGGTCGCCAACGCGGCCGGGCTGGCCACCCCGCTGGTCACCAAGTGGGTGCTGGACACCCTCGGTGCCGGTGAGTCCCTGGCTCGACCGGTCACCGTGCTGCTGGTGCTCGTGGTGGTCGGTGCCGCCATCTCGCTGTGGCAGTGGATCCTGATGGGCCGCATCGCCGAGCGGGTGGTGCTCGACGCCCGCACCGGGGTGATCCGCCGCTACCTCGCCGCCCGGATCGACCAGCTGACCCGCCGCCCCGGCGGTGAACTGGTCACCCGGGCCACCTCCGACCCGGCGCTGCTGCACCAGGCATCCGGCAGCATCGTCGGACTGACGAACGGAGCGCTGGCGCTGGTCGGGACGCTGGTGCTGATGGGCACGCTCGACCTGGTGCTGCTGGGCGCCACCATGGTCGCGGTGGTCGTGGTGGCAGTGCTGATGGGACTGCTGCTGCCCTCCATCGGCCGCGCCCAGGAGGCGGCCCAGGAATCGGTCGGTCGACTCGGCGGGGCCCTGGAAGGCTCCCTACGTGCGATCCGCACGGTCAAGGCCAGCCGCGCCGAGCAGCGCCAGACCGACGCCCTCACCACGCACGCCCGCGACTCCGCCCGGTACGGCATCCACGCCGCCCGGCGTACCGCCCTGGTGTGGACCATCTCCTGGACCGGCATCCAGCTCGCGGTCATCGTCATCCTCGGCGTCGGCGCCGCGCGGGCCGAACGCGGCCTGATCGAGGTCTCCACCCTCATCGCCTTCCTGCTCTACGCCTTCGGGCTGATGGGGCCGATCGGCGAGCTGACCCAGAACCTGACCGCCATGCAGGCCGGCATCGCGGCGGCCGGCCGGCTGCGTGAGATCGAGGCCCTCGCTGTGGAGCCCGGCTCGGCGCCGGCCGAGGTCGGACCGGCAGGCCGGCCGGAGGACGAGGGCGCCCCTGCCGGTCGTACCGCCGGGCCGGTGCTGGCCCTGCGCGGGGTCACCGCCCGGTACGCTCCCGGAACGTCACCCGCCGTGCGGGACATCGAACTGGAGATCCCCCGCGTCGGCCACACCGCGCTGGTCGGGCCCTCCGGAGCCGGCAAGACCACGCTGTTCTCCCTGTTGCTGCGCTTCCTCGAACCGGAGCGCGGTGAACTGCTGCTCGACGGCCGCCGGTACTCCGACCACACCCCGGCGCAGATCCGGGGCCGACTGGCCTACGTGGAGCAGGAGGCGCCGGTGGTGCCCGGCACGATCGGCGACAACCTGCGCTTCACCCATCCCGACGCCGGCGAAGACGAGTTGTGGGCCGCGCTGCGCGCGGTCAACCTGCACGAGAAGGTGGCCGCACTGGAACTCGGGCTGGACACGCCGCTATCGGCCACCACCGTCTCCGGCGGCGAACGGCAGCGCATCGCGCTGGCGCGGGCGGTGTTACGTACGCCGGACGTGCTGCTGCTCGACGAGGCCACCTCGCAGGTCGACGGCCTGACCGAGGCGGTGGTGAGCCGGTGCGTCCGACAGCGGGCCGAGCAGGGTGCGGTGGTGACGATCGCGCACCGACTCTCCACCGTGCTCGACGCCGACCAGATCGTGGTGATGGACCGCGGCCGGATCCGGGCCGTCGGCGACCACGCCACCCTGCTGAGTACCGACGAGATGTACCGGGACCTGGTGGCGTCACTGCGTATCGGCACCGCGACGGAAATGGTCACGACCGCCCCGGAAGCTGACGAACGGAACGGGTCGGGCACACTGCTCGTGCCCCACGACCGTCTCCCCCAGGAGTGAGTCACGCCGATGTCGCTGCTCGCCAGATTCAGCCTCGCCAACCGGGGGCTGGTAGCCCTCATCGCGGTGGTGACCACGGCGTTCGGTGCGTACGCCGTGCCGTCGCTGAAGCAGCAACTCCTGCCCTCGCTGGAGTTTCCCGCCGCCTTCATCGTCGCCTCGTACCCCGGCGCCGCGCCGGAGGTCGTCGAGTCCCAGGTCACCGAGCCGATCGAGAACAGCCTGCGGGGCATTCCCGCGTTGGACACGGTCACCTCCACCTCCCGCGAGGGCCTGACCACCATCACCGTCCAGTACGAGTTCGGTACCGACCTGGACGACGTGGTCAGCAAGATGCAGACCGCGCTGAACCGCACCCGGCTGCCCGACGGCGTCGAGCCGCAGGTCTTCGCGGGCAGCACCGACGACCTGCCGGCGGTGGTGCTGGCCGCGTCCGGCGGCGGCGACGAGCGGGAACTCGCGGCGAAGCTGCGCGACGTCGTGGTGCCCGAGTTGGCGGCGATCGAGGGCGTACGTGGCGTCGAGTTGACCGGCGTCCGCGACGAACTGGTGGTGATCACGCCGGATCCGGCGAAGTTGGCGAAGGCGAAGGTGCAGCCGAGCGCGATCACCACCGCGTTGAAGGCCAACGGCGTGGCGGTGCCGGCCGGTGTCGTGCTGGACGGCGAGCGCAGCCTGCCGGTGCAGGTCGGCGCTCCGCTGACCACTTTGGGCGAACTGCGGGACGTGATCGTGGCCCCGCCGGTCAAGAAGGCCGGCCCGGTGCGGCTCGGTGACGTCGCCACGGTCGAGGAGCAGTTGACGCCGGCCACCGCGATCACCCGTACCAACGGCCGGGAGAGTCTGGGCATCGCGGTCACCGCCGATCCGGACGGCAACGCGGTGGAGATCTCGCACGCGGTCGGCGACCGGCTCGACGACCTGCGGGCCGCGACCGGGGCCGAGCTGACCGTGGTGCTGGACCAGGCGCCGTTCGTGGAGAAGTCGATCAAGACGCTGAGCACCGAGGGCCTGCTGGGTCTGATCATGGCCGTGGTGGTCATCCTGGTGTTCCTGCTGTCGATCCGGTCCACGATCGTCACCGCGGTCTCCATCCCGCTGTCGGTGGTGGTCGCGCTGCTCGCCCTCTGGATCGGCGACTACTCGCTCAACCTGCTCACCCTCGGCGCGCTGACGGTGGCGGTCGGGCGGGTGGTGGACGACTCGATCGTGGTGCTGGAGAACATCAAACGGCATCTGACGTACGGCGAACCGAAGCGGGAGGCGATCCTCACCGCCGTCCGCGAGGTGGCCGGGGCGGTCACCGCCTCCACCCTCACCACGGTCGCCGTCTTCGCCCCCATCGCCCTGGTCGGCGGCTTCGTCGGGCAGCTGTTCGCGCCGTTCGCGATCACGGTCACCGTGGCGCTGCTCGCCTCGTTGCTGGTGTCGCTGACGGTGATCCCGGTGCTGGCGTACTGGTTCCTCAAGCCGGTTGCCGGCGCCGACGGCGAGGCGATCCGGCGGGCCGCCGAGGAGCGCGAGCTGCGCAGCCCGTTGCAGCGGGCGTACCTGCCGGTGATCCGGTTCGCCACCGGCCGGCGGGCGTACCGCTGGGCCACCCTGGCCGTGGGCGTGCTCGTGCTCTTCGGTACCTTCGGGCTGGCCCGGCAACTGGAGAGCAACTTCCTCGACGACTCCGGTCAGGACACCCTCAACATCCGGCAGGAGTTGCCGGTGGGCACCGGGCTGGCCGGCACCGACGCGGCGGCCCGCCGCGTCGAGGCGGTGCTGGCGGACACTCCGGGCGTCGAGTCGTACCAGGTCACCGCCGGGGGCGGGGACAGCCCGTGGACCGGCAGCGCCGGCAACAACGTGGCCAGCTACGCGCTGCGACTCGACGGCGAGACCGACGCCAAGGCCATGCGCGGCATCCTGCGGGAGCGGTTCGCGGCGCTCGGTTCGACGGCTGGCGAGATCACCTTTCCGGCCGGTCAGGGCGGCGCGTCCGCCAACGAACTGGCGGTCATCGTGCGGGCCGCCGATCAGGAGACCCTGGCGAACGCCGCGGAACAGGCCCGAGCGGCCCTGGCCGGCATCGGCGGCGTCGAGGACGTCTCGACCACCCTCGCCCAGCAGGTACCACGGGTGGATGTCGCCGTCGACCGGGTCGCGGCCAGCCGGGCCGGGCTCACCGAGGCGACCGTCGGTCAGCTGGTGGCGCAGGCGTTCCGGGGTACGCCGGTGGGTCAGGTGAGCCTCGACGGCGGCAGTCGGGACGTGGTGCTGCGGCTGTCGGCGAAGCCGCCGCTGACGGTGGACGAGCTGAAGGCACTGCCGGTCGGCCCGGTCAAACTCGGCGACATCGCCGAGGTCACCGAGACCGAGGGGCCCCAGCAGGTACGCCGGATCGACGGCGAGCGCAGCGTCTCGGTCACCGGCACGGTCAGCGGCTCCGACCTCGGCGCGATCAGCACCGAGTTGCAGCAGCGGCTCGACGCGATCGACGTACCGGGGGCCACGTTGACCCTGGGCGGGGTCAGCGCCGAGCAGCGGGAGACCTTCGCCGACCTGGGCCTGGCCGTGCTGGCCGCGATCGCGATCGTGTTCCTGATCATGATGGCCACGTTCCGTAGCGTGGTGCAGGCGTTGATCCTGCTGGTCTCCATCCCGTTCGCGGCCACCGGGGCGGTCGCCCTGCTGCTGGCCACCGGGACCGCGTTGAGCGTGCCGGCGCTGATCGGCGTACTCATGCTGGTCGGCATCGTGGTGACCAATGCGATCGTGCTGCTGGATTTGGTGAACCAGTACCGGGCGCAGGGACTCGGCGTACGGGAGGCGGTTGTCGAGGGCGGGCGGCACCGGTTGCGCCCGATCCTGATGACCGCGATCGCCACCATCTTCGCGTTGACGCCGATGGCCTTCGGGCTCACCGGCGAGGGCGGTTTCATCTCCCGCCCGTTGGCGATCGTGGTGATCGGTGGGCTGCTCAGCTCCACCCTGCTCACGCTGATCCTGGTGCCCACCCTGTACGCCATGGTGGAGGACACCAAGCAGTCACTGCGCGGCCGGCGGTCGGGCCGTTCCGCCGGTGCCTCCGACTCCGGTGCAGCCGTGGCGGAGACCGACGCTACGGGGCCGGACGGTGCGCAGCCACCCACCACCGAGCGCGCCACGCCGGGGCCGGCGGCGACCGAACAGCGCCCGGCGCAGAGCCGGCCGGTACCGGCAGCGCCTTCCGGCGCGCTGGTGGACGGCACCGACCAGTTCGAGGTGCTCCGGCTGCCCAAGAGCCGCAACTCGCCCTTCCCACCCGTGGAGTAACGGCCGCCAGACCACGACCGTCACCAGCACCACGACCGACGCCCTCGGCGACCGCCGGGGGCGTCGGCGTCCGGCAGGCCCGTGCGTACCGCCAAGCCCGTCCATACCTCTGAGCCCGTCCGCACCTCGGTGACGACCTGGTTTACGCGATCGTGGCGTGTCTCCGTCGATGTCCGCGCCACGACTCAGTCCGCGACACCTGCCAGGTATGGTCCGCCTCGTGACGTCCACCCTCTCGGTCCTTACCCGCAACCGGAACTTCCGGAATCTGTTCCTGGCCGAGTTGGTGGTCTTCGGTGCCGACTGGTTCGTGATGGTGCCGTTGCTCGTCCTGCTGCCGAAGCTGACCGGTAGCGGTGTGTGGGGTGCGTTGGTGCTCGCCGTGGACACCGGCATCGTGGCGTTGCTGCTGCCGTACACCGGGGCGATCGCCGACCGGTTCGACCGCCGCAAGATCATGATCGTGGCGAACGTGGCCGCGCTCGTCGGGGTGCTGCTCCTGCTCGGGGTACGCGACGCCGGTACGGCGTGGCTGGCGATGCTGGGCATCGGCGTGGTCGCGGTGGCCAAGGCCTTCTACTCCCCGGCCGCGCAGGCCGCCCTGCCGAACGTCCTCGAACCGGAGGAGTTAGCCGCGGGCAACGCGGTGGCCGGGTCGGCCTGGGGCACGATGACCATCGTCGGTGCGTCACTCGGCGGCGTGCTCACCGCCGTCACCGGCCCGTACGTCTGCTTCTGGGTGGCCGCGGTCGCTCTGGTGGTCGCCGCGGGCCTGGCCGGGCGCATCCGCCGGCCGTTGCAGGCACCCCGCGACAAGGACGCGCCGGTACCGCAGACCTGGACCGCGATCCGCGAGGCATTGGGCTACATCGGACACCGCCCACGGGTGCTGGCTCTGGTCACGGTGAAGTCCGCGGTGGGGCTGGGCAACGGCGTCCTGACCGTCTTCCCCCTGCTCGCCGGGCTGTACGGGGTCGGCCCGCTCGGCGCCGGGCTGCTGTTCGCGGTACGCGGCGCGGGCGCCCTGGTCGGCCCGATCCTGATGCGCCGGGTGCTGACCAACCGCGCCTGGCTGTTGCCGGGGCTGGCACTGTCCATGTCGGCGTACGGGCTGGCCTACCTCGGTACGTCCGTGGTGTCCTGGTTCCCGCTGGTGCTGGTCCTGGTCTTCGTGGCGCACTTCGCCGGTGGCAGCAACTGGGTGATGTCGAACTTCGCGTTGCAGGGCGAGGTGCCGGACCGGTTGCGCGGCCGGGTCTTCGCCACCGACATGATGCTGGCGACCCTGGCCATCTCCGTCAGCCAACTGGTGGTGGCCTCCGTGGTCGACGTCGTGGACGAGCGGGTCGTACTGGCCGGCTGTGGGCTGGTCACGCTGACCTATGCGATCGGCTGGCGGATCGCCACCCGACGGCTCTCGCTCGCCGCCGTGGCGCCGACCGTCGCCGAGACAGGAACCCGGTAGACCCGCCCGGCCCACGTCGCGCCGGCGCGCTGCGGCGCGAGTTACGTCTCAGGGGGCGGGCATTCGCGCCGGACCTCGCCGGTCGAGTCCTAGCATGGGCGGCGTGCCGACCACCTTCGCCGCCGGCCCGGTCCGGGTCCGGGTCCCCGCCACCAGCGCGAACCTGGGGCCCGGCTTCGACGCGCTGGGGCTCGCCCTCGCGCTCTACGACGACGTGGCCGCCGAGGTGACCACGAGCGGCGTGACCGTCTCCGTGGTCGGTGAGGGTGTCGGTGACCTGCCGGTCGATGACAGCCACCTGGTGGTACGCGCCATGCGGGCGGCCTTCGACGAACTCGGCGGGCAGCCGTCCGGGCTGGCGGTGGAGTGCGTCAACCGCATCCCGCAGGCCCGGGGGCTCGGCTCCTCCTCGGCCGCCATCGTCGCCGGGGTGCTGCTGGCCCGGGCGCTGGTGACCGACGGGCAGCGGCGGCTCGACGACGCGGCCGTGCTGCGGCTGGCGGCCCGGATCGAGGGTCACCCCGACAATGTCGCGCCCTGCCTGCTCGGCGGGTTCACCCTGGCCTGGACGGAACCGTCCGGCGCGCGGGCCGTGTCGCTGCCGGTGGCCGACGGCGTACGCCCCACGGTGCTGGTGCCCACCGAGCGTGGCCTGACCGCCTCCGCCCGGGCGGCGCTGCCGGCGACCGTGCCGCACGGCGACGCCGCGCTCAACGCGGGCCGGGCGGCGCTGCTGGTGCACGCGTTGACCGCGCGACCGGATCTGTTGCTGCCGGCCACCGTCGACCGACTGCACCAGGACTACCGGGCGTCTGCGATGCCGGGTACGACCGCCGTGGTCCGAGCGCTTCGTGAGGCCGGTGTGCCAGCCGTGGTCAGCGGGGCGGGCCCCACCGTGCTCGCCCTGTCTGACCTGCCCGAAGGTTTCGACGCGGGAACAGATTGGCAGATTCTGCGGTTGCCGGTAGACGTGCACGGCGCACAGGTCGAGCAAGGTAGACTCGGACACGCGGAGCGGGACCCTGTTGCCGCAGGTCGCAAGAGTTGATTACGCTCTAGACTTAGCACAGCCGCGAAGCATGCGATCTCCTGCGGGTCGGCGCACCCCCGAAGCTTTCGGCGGTAAGCCCGTCACCCCTGCCTAGGCCCACGCCGCACCGCAGTCGTCACTGGTCGCCGCAGACGGCGATACCCTGCTCACCGCTTTCCTGGTGGGCCGGGCGACCGACCGGCTGCTGTGTTACAGACTCCCGCGAAGCGTCATGCGAGGCGGGTGCACCGAGGCCGCCCGGCCACCTGTAGTTCGATTCCGGGCAGTCCCGGCCTATCGAGGGAAGGAATCCATTGAGCGACACCACCGACGTGACGTCGGATGTTTCCAACGTCGCTGGCGATGCCACCACCGCTGCTCCTGCCCGCCGCCGGCGCAGCGGCACCGGCTTGTCGGCGATGCTGCTGCCGGAGCTCCAGAGCCTGGCTGCGTCGCTCGGCATCTCGGGGACGGCTCGCATGCGCAAAGGCGAGTTGATCAGCGCGATCACCGAGCGGCAGGGCAGCGCCGCGGGCGCCCCTCGACCACGGGCCGAGGTCGCGGCGGCCGCTGCGCCGGCTCGTGAAGAGGTCCACGCCGAGGTACGCGAGACGGGTGAGCGGCCGGAGGCCGGGCGCCGCGCCGCCGAGCAACCAGCGGCGAGCGTGGAGACCGAGGGCCGTACCCGGACCCGGCGCAGCCGGGCCACCGCCGTGGCGGAGCCGCGCGCCGAGGAAGCCGCCGCCGAGACGGGCGAGCGGAGCGAGGGCCGGTCCGCCCGCGCCGCCGAGCGTGGCGGTGAGCGTGCTGCGGAGCGTGCCGAGCGTACGGCCGATCGCAACGGTGAGCGTGCCGAGCGCGGTGAGCGTGCGGAGCGTGCCGCCGAGCGTGGGGACCGTGCGGAGCGTGCCGCCGAGCGCGGTGAGCGTGCGGAGCGTGCGGCCGAGCGCGGGGACCGTGCTGAGCGCGGTGAGCGTGCCGAGCGTGCCACCGAGCGCGGTGAGCGTGCCGAGCGTGCCACCGAGCGCGGTGAGCGTGGGGACCGTGGTGAGCGTGCCGCCGAGCGTGGCGAGCGCGGGGACCGTGGCGAGCGCGGGCAGCGTACCGAGCGGGACAACAACACCGACGACGATGACGAGAACGGCGGCCGGCGCAGCCGGCGTAGCCGCTTCCGGGACCGTCGGCGGGGCCGTGGCGAGCGCGGCGAGTCTGGCAGCGAGGGCGGCCGTGAGGGCGGCCGTGAGCCGCAGGTCGGCGAGGACGACGTGCTCGTGCCGGTGGCCGGCATCGTCGACGTGCTCGACAACTACGCCTTCGTCCGGACCACCGGCTACCTGGCCGGCCCGAACGACGTTTACGTGTCGATGTCCCAGATCAAGAAGTACGGCCTGCGACGCGGTGACGCGATCACCGGCGCGGTGCGGGCGGCCCGGGACGGCGAGCAGCGTCGCGACAAGTACAACCCCCTGGTCCGGCTGGACACCATCAACGGGATGGAGCCGGACGAGGCCAAGCGACGGCCGGAGTTCTACAAGCTCACCCCGCTCTACCCGCAGGAGCGACTGCGGCTGGAGACCGAGCCGCACATCCTCACCACCCGGGTCATCGACCTGGTCATGCCGATCGGCAAGGGGCAGCGGGCGCTGATCGTCTCGCCGCCGAAGGCCGGTAAGACCATGGTGTTGCAGGCGATCGCGAACGCGATCACGCACAACAACCCGGAGTGCCACCTGATGGTGGTGCTGGTCGACGAGCGGCCCGAAGAGGTCACCGACATGCAGCGTTCGGTGAAGGGCGAGGTCATCGCGGCCACGTTCGACCGTCCGCCGCAGGACCACACCACGGTCGCCGAGCTGGCGATCGAGCGGGCCAAGCGCCTGGTCGAGCTGGGCCACGACGTGGTCGTACTGCTCGACTCGGTGACCCGGCTCGGTCGGTCGTACAACCTGGCGGCGCCGGCCAGTGGCCGGATCATGTCGGGTGGTATCGACTCCACCGCGCTGTACCCGCCGAAGCGCTTCCTCGGCGCGGCCCGCAACATCGAGAACGGCGGCTCGCTGACCATCCTCGCCACCGCGCTGGTGGAGACCGGTTCGATGGCGGACACGGTCATCTTCGAGGAGTTCAAGGGCACCGGTAACGCGGAGCTGAAGCTGGACCGGAAGATCGCCGACAAGCGGACCTTCCCGGCCGTGGACGTCAGCGCGTCCGGCACCCGCAAGGAGGAGATCCTGCTCGCGCCGGAGGAGTTGGCCATCGTGCACAAGCTCCGCAAGGTGCTGCACTCGCTGGACTCGCAGGCGTCGCTCGACCTCCTGTTGGACCGGCTCAAGCAGTCCCGCACGAACATCGAGTTCCTGATGCAGATCGCCAAGTCGACGCCGGGGGAGTAACGTCCGCCGACGGAGATCGACGAAGGGGCGCGGCCAGTTGGCCGCGCCCCTTCGCGTAGGTGTCCGACCGCCTCCGCCCGTGCCTGGGTCGTGGCCCCTTTGCTCTGCTTCACTCCACGCAACGAAACCGGCCGAAACCGATGCGCTGGTTGAAGCAGAGCAAAGGGCGCACAGGGGGTGGTATCTCCGCCAGCAGGCCCCGGCAGGCCCGGCAGGCCGATCACGTCGGCAGGAGGCCGGGCGGCGGCCGTGGAACCGGCGGTGCCGAAGGGCAGCCGGAGGAATACTGCGCGCGGATGCCGGGAATGCGTACGGACGGCCTGATGTTGCTACCGGCGACCAGCTGGTGCGGCCCGATTCCGGGGCCGGTCGAGGCCCATGGCACACTGGTCAATCGGCCACCGGTTCCGGTTCACGCCCCAATCATCGGCGCGCAGCGGCGCGCCAGGGCGACCCGGCGACCACGACGAGAGGACCGAGGCGACATGAAGCAGAACATCCACCCGGAGTACGTGACCACCGACGTCACCTGCTCCTGCGGCAACACCTTCACCACCCGCAGCACCGCCAAGGGCGGCTCGATCCACGTCGAGACCTGCAGCGCCTGCCACCCGTTCTACACCGGCAAGCAGCGCGTCCTGGACACCGCCGGTCGGGTCGCGAAGTTCCAGCAGAAGTACGCCAAGGTTCAGGCCAAGAAGGCCAAGTAGCTCCTGGTCCGACGCCCGCGTCCGGTTCTGGCCGGACGCGGGCGTCGTCCGTCTGTTCCCGCCCCCAGCCACCGTCGAAGGAGCGATGCACAGCATGAGCAGCGAGCGCCTGGCCAGGCTCCTCGACGAGTACGCCGAGCTGGAGAAGCGGCTGGCCGACCCCGCCATCCACGCCGACCAGGGCACCGCCCGGCGGGTCGGTCGGCGGTACGCCGAACTGGTCCCACTGCACAAGGCCGCCGCCGAGCTGGAACAGGCCCGGGCGGATCTGGCCGCGGCGCGGGAGTTGGCCGCCGAGGACCCGTCCTTCGCAGCCGAGGCCGAGACGATCGGGGCGGAGCTGCCGGCGCTGGAGGAACGGCTGGCCGAGCTGCTGATCCCGCGTGACCCGCACGACGCCAAGGACGTCATCGTCGAGATCAAGGCCGGCGAGGGCGGCGAGGAGTCGGCCCTGTTCGCCGGTGATCTGCTGCGGATGTACACCCGGTACGCCGAGCGGCGCGGCTGGCTCACCGAGGTGATCGACGCCCAGGACTCCGACCTCGGCGGGGTCAAGGACGTTTCGCTGGCCATCAAGAGCAAGGGCGTCCCCGAGGGCGGCAACGGCGTGTGGTCCCGACTCAAGTGGGAGGGCGGAGTCCACCGGGTGCAGCGGGTCCCGGTCACCGAGTCGCAGGGCCGCATCCACACCAGCGCCGCCGGCGTACTGGTGCTGCCGGAGGCCGAGGAGGTCGACGTCACCATCGACCCCAACGAGCTGCGGATCGACGTCTTCCGCTCGTCCGGGCCCGGCGGGCAGTCGGTGAACACCACCGACTCGGCGGTACGGATCACCCACCTGCCCACCGGCATCGTGGTGTCCTGCCAGAACGAGAAGTCCCAGTTGCAGAACCGGGAACAGGCGATGCGGATCCTGCGGGCCCGACTGCTCGCCGCCGCCCAGGAGCAGGCCGACGCGGCCGCCTCGGATGCGCGTAAGGCCCAGGTCCGTACGGTCGACCGGTCGGAGCGCATCCGCACGTACAACTTCCCGCAGAACCGGATCACCGATCACCGGATCGGCTACACGGCGTACAACCTGGATCTGGCGCTCGCCGGGGAACTCGACGGCGTGCTGGACGCGCTCAGCGAGGCCGACCGCGCCGCCCGACTCGCCGGCGACCCGGAACTCGCCCGCCGCTGAGCAGCCTCAGGCGCTGCGCGGGCGGTCCTTGGCCCGCAGCATCTCCCGGTCGGCCGCCTCGAAGGCGGCGCCGAGGGCGTCCCGCTGACCCGGGCTACCCGCGCCGACCTCGGAGAAGCCGATGCTGACCCCGACCGGGGTGCCGGGCACCAGCGATTCCCAGTCCTCGGTGCGGATGGCGGCGTCGATACGCCGGGCGACTTCGACGGCCTCGGACATCCCGGCACCCGGCAACACGACGACGAACTCGTCGCCGCCGTAGCGGGCCACGAAGTCACCCCGGCGCATAACCCGGTTGATCACCCCGGCGATCCGCTGGAGGACCAGGTCCCCCGAGTGGTGCCCGTGCCGGGTGTTGACCGCCTTGAAGCCGTCCAGGTCGCAGACCCCGATCACCACCCGCTCGCCCCGGGCGACGACGGAGGCGATGTAACGCTCCAGCCGGCGTCGGTTCGGCAGCCCGGTCAGCGGGTCGGTGAGCGCCTCGCCCTCGAAGCGGGCCGCCTCACGGCGCATCTCCTCATGGTCTATGCGGGCCGCGATGCCGTCGATGTAGACGTCGCGGAGCCGATCGTGACGCTGGGCGGCGAGCCGGAAAGCCAACCGGTCGGCCCGGTGCGCGCCCGCGTGGTCGCCGGCCCGGCCCAGCGCGATGCTGCGCAGCCGGGCCGGCTCGGCTGCACCGAGCGTTTCGGGGGAGACCTGCACGGTCTCCAGCCGGGTGACGGCCTCGATCGGCCGGCCGGCGGCGATGGCCAGGCAGGCCTGACCGAGTTGGCGCATGTCGCGGGCGCGGGCGCTGTCCGCGCCGTGCCCGAGCAGCCGAGCCGGTTCGGCGGCTCGGGCGGTGTCGACGACGTCGCCGAGGGCAGCCCGCCGGGCGCCCGCGTAGCCGTACGCGGCGAGGCTGCTGGGACGCAGCCGGTCGGCGTTGCCGGTGGCGATGAACCGGTCGAGGTCGGTGGCGATGTCCCGCAGTACGCGCAGGCAGCCGTCACCGTCACCGGTGTGGTCCAGGGCCACCGCGTTGCGCAGCCGGATGCCCGGGGCGGCGAACGTCTCCTCCGGGATGCCGGCGGCGTTGCCGAGTTGCCGGGCACGTTCGATCGCGCCGAGCGCATAGCCGTGGAAGCTCAGGTAGGAGTAGGCCATGGCCAGGTCGTGCCAGCCCCAGGCGGTGTCCCGATCCGGATCGTCGACAGCACCCAGCGCGCGAGCGGCCCGCACCAGGTGGGTGACGCAGCGGTCCAGCGCGCCCTGGTGGTGTGCGGCGAGCGCGGCCAGCGCGTTGAGGTGCCCGTGCAGGTAGGGCTCGGCGAGATCCCGTACCGCTGCGGAGGCCTCCTCGATGGCCCGGGTGTACTCGGCCGTGCGGCCCAGGTTGATCAGTGCGGAGAGACGTTGCACCAGCGCGTCGGCGCGGGTGTGTTGGTCATGGGTGGTACGCAACACCCGCTCCAGGATCGCGTACGCCTCTGTGGAGCGGCTCACCTCCTGTAACGCCCGCGCCTTCGTCAGGGCGTCAACCTGGTCGTCGACCCGGTCGAGCCAGCCCACCCGCGACCTCCTGTCGGCGTGCCGCTGCACCTGCTTTTGCACGTGCACCGCGACGACTCATGATTATTGCGTGACCACCAAGCCGCAACACCCGTCCGAAGGGACGAGACGACACCGCCCGTCTCCCCTGGTCGCCGCCGCCGCCCGGGAACTGCTCGCCGCCGGGGTGATCTCGGCCCGAGCGGAGGCGGAACTGCTGGCCGCGTACGTTCTCGAGGTGCCGCGGGGGCGGCTTGCGCTCGCCGACGGCTTCACCGACGGGCAACTGAATCGTTATCGAGCGCTGGTGGGTCGGCGGGCACGGCGGGAGCCGCTGCAACACCTCACCGGCAGCGCCGGTTTCCGGCATCTGGAACTGGCGGTCGGGCCCGGCGTGTTCGTTCCGCGCCCGGAGACCGAACTACTCGCCGGCTGGGGTGTCGAACAGGCCCGCCGGATGGCGCGGCCGGAGCTGCTGGTGGTCGACCTGTGCAGCGGGTCCGGGGCGGTCGCGCTGTCGGTGGCCCAGGAGGTGCCGGCCGCCCGGGTGGTGGCGGTGGAGCGCTCGCCCGCCGCGCTGGTCTGGCTGCGACGCAACGCGGCGGACCGGGCCGCGGCGGGGGACCGGCCGATCGAGGTGGTCGAGGCGGACGCCACCGACCCGGATCTGCTGGCCGGGCTGGTCGGCCAGGTGGACGTGCTGCTCTGCAACCCGCCGTACGTGCCCCGGGCGGTGGCCGTACCGCCGGAGGTGGCCGGGCACGATCCGGCGGAGGCGGTGTTCGGTGGGGCGGACGGCCTCGCGGTCATCCGTCCGGTGATCGATCGTGCGGCGGCCCTGCTGCGGCCGGGCGGTCGACTCGGCGTGGAACACGACGACACTCATGGCGCGGTGGTGCCCGACCTGCTCGCCGTGGATGGTCGCTACATCGCGATCACCGCTCATCACGACCTCGCCGGCCGTCCCCGTTTCGCCACCGCGTCCCGCCGAGCGGACCACCCGGCAGTCGGTACGGCCGGTACGTGGCAGACTGGCTCCTCGTGATGCTCTACGACTGCCGGTCGCTGGCCGACCGGGACCGCGGCATCGCTGCGGCCATCGAGGCGGTCCGCAACGGCGAGCTGGTGGTGCTGCCGACCGACACGGTCTACGGGATCGGCGCGGACGCCTTCACCCCGTACGCGGTCAGGGCGCTGCTGGACGCCAAGGACGCCCCGCACACGCCGCCGCCGGTGCTGATCGGCTCTCGGCACACCCTCGACGGCCTGGTCTACTCGCTGCCGACCGCGGCGCGGGACCTGGTGGAGGCGTTCTGGCCCGGCGCGTTGACCATTCTGGTGCAGCACTCGGCGAGCCTGCGCTGGGATCTCGGCGACGACAGCGGGGTGGTGGCGGTGCGGATGCCGCTGCATCCGGTGGCGTTGGAGGTGCTGCGGGAGACGGGCCCGATGGCGGTCGCGTCGGCCAACAAGTTCGGCCAGCAGCCCGCGCTCACGGCCGACGAGGCGCGTGACCAACTGGCCTACTCGGTGCGGACGTATCTGGAGGCGGGGCTGGCGGTGGATCCGCTGCCCAGCACGATCGTGGATCTGACCGGTGACGAGCCGGTGCTCGTCCGGGAGGGCGCCATCGGGCTGGACAAGCTGCGCGAAGTGGTGCCGGAAATCCGCGAGAGTCAGGTGGCTTAGGTGCCCCCGTTCACCGTTCTGCACGTCTGCATGGGAAACATCTGCCGCTCGCCGATGGCGGAGCGGCTGCTCGTCCTCGCCGTACGCGAGCGGTTGGTCCGGCGGGACGTCGACCCGCCCCGCGCCGATGAGCTGCTGCACAGTCACAGTGCCGGCACGGGTGGCTGGCACGCCGGTGAGGAGATGAACCCTCCGGCCGCGCGGCAGGTGATCACCCGAGGCGGCAGCACCGCCGGGTTCGCCGCGCGCAAGCTGCGCTCCGATCACATCGACGCGGCGGACCTGGTGCTCACCGCCACCGCTGACCAGCAGGAGTACGTGGTGGCGCTGCGTCCCGACGCCGCCTCGCGCACCTTCGTGCTGGGTGAGTTCGGCCGATTGCTGGCCACGCTGGATCCCGCCGGGTTGCCGGCGGCCGAGGCCACGCCGCAGGCGGTGCACGCCCGTGGGGTGGCTGTGGTCGAGGCGGTGCACGCGGCCCGCCAGGGCAGCGCCCTGCTGCCCACCGACGACCTCGACGATCCGTGGGGCCGCGGCGACCAGTGCTTCACCCGGGTCGCCGACGAGATCGAGGAGACGGTCCAGCCGCTCGCCGTGATCCTGCTGCCCTGATCGGTGAATTTCCTCCGGGTTTGGGGGGAAAGGGCGGCAGAGGTGGTGATTAGCGCCATTCTGGGAGGGTCCTGACGGCTCCTACGGGGAGAGCTGATGACCCGGGCGTTGCTGCCGAAAGTGTTCACCGTCCTGTTGGCCGGCACGCTGGCCGGCCTGGCGCTGGCGGTGGCGGCGCTGCCCGCCGCGCTGGTGTACGGCGTCGGCTTCTCGGCGCTCTCGGCGCCGTACGCGGACCTGCCCAACACCCTGCGCACCCCACCGACCGCCCAGCGTTCCAACCTGTACGCCAAGGACGGCACCACCCTGATCACCTCCTTCTACCAGGAGGACCGGGTGGACGTGCCGCTGGACGAGGTGGCGCCGGTGATGCGCCAGGCGATCATCGCCGCCGAGGACGTCCGCTTCCACGAACACAGTGGGGTCGACCTGCGCGGCATCGTCCGGGCCTTCACCGTCAACCAGCGCGACGGCACCACCCGGCAGGGCGCCTCCACGCTGACCATGCAGTACGTGCGCAACGTACTGAGCACCGATCCCCGGCTGAGCGAGGCGCAGCGGGCGGCCGCCACCGAGGTGAGCACCGCCCGCAAGATCCAGGAGATCCGCTACGCGCTCGCCCTGGAACGGGAGCTCACCAAGGACCAGATCCTGACCCGGTACCTCAACATCGCCTACTTCGGTGCCGGCGCGTACGGCATCGCCGCCGCCAGCAAGCGTTACTTCTCGGTCTCACCGGCCGAGTTGACGCTGGCGCAGGCGGCGCTGCTGGCCGGGCTGGTGCGCTCGCCGAACACCGACGACCCGATCAACGGGGACGCGGACAGTGCGACGGCCCGCCGGGGGTACGTCCTGGACCGGCTGGTCGAGTCGGGCCAGGTACCGCCCGACGTGGCGCAGCGCGCTCAGGCCGAGCCGCTGAACCTGCGCCCCAGCGAGACCCCGAACGACTGCACGGCGGTGCCCGAGGGGCACAACGACTGGGGCTTCTTCTGCGACTGGTTCACCCGATGGTGGAACGACCAACGGGCGTTCGGCAGCACCGTCGACGAGCGGCAGCGCACCCTGCGCCGGGGCGGCTTCACCATCGTCACCTCCCTCGACCCGGCGGTGCAGCGGGCTACCACCGAGCAGGTGCGTGGGGTCTATTCGGCGCGGGCCCGGTACGCGATGCCCACCGCGGTCGTGCAGCCGGGCACCGGTCGGGTGCTGGCCATGTCGGTGAACCGGACCTACAGCGTGGCGGCGAACCCACCCGGGCAGAAGAACCACCCGAACACCGTCAACCAACTCGTCGCCGGTGGCGGCACCATCGTCGGCTACCAGGCCGGGTCCACGTTCAAGCTCTTCACGCTGCTGGCCGCGCTGGAAGCCGGGCTGCCGTTGAACACCCTGTTCGACGCGCCGGACCGGATCGTCACCGACTACCGGGTCAGCGGCGAGGCGAGCTGCGGCGGGTACTGGTGCCCGGAGAACGCCAGCGCGTCGATGGACGGCGAGCACGACATGTGGACCGCCTTCGGCGAGTCGGTCAACACCTACTTCGTCTGGCTGACCGAGCGGGTCGGCGCCGACCGGGTGGTGGAGATGGCTGAGCGACTCGGCATCGTGCTGCGGGCCCAGGACGACGCCCAGTTGGCCCGGCACAGTGCACGCGAGTGGGGGCCGTTCACGCTCGGCGTGGCCGCCACCACCCCGCTGGATCTGGCCGGCGCGTACGCCACGGTGGCGGCGGAGGGGACTTGGTGTGCCCCCACCCCGATCACCTCGATCACCGACGCCACCGGACGGCCGGTCAACGCCGGGCAACCGGACTGCCGGCAGGTGCTCGACGTCGACGTGGCCCGCGCGGCGGTGGACGCGGCCCGCTGCCCGGTCGGCGACCAGTCGATGTATCACACCTGTGAGGGCGGGACGGCCACCCGACTGCACGCCCAGCTCGATCGGCCGGTGGGCGGCAAGACCGGCAGTTCCGAGGGGTACGGCACGGAAACCGTGGTCGCGTTCACGCCCCAGTTGGCGGTCGCTGCCATGGCGGCCAACCCGGACGATCCCCGGGACGCGGTAGGCCAGGCGGTGCAGCGTGGGATGGTGGATTCGGTGGGGGAGATCCTCGCCTTCGCCCTGCGGGGCCAGCCGGTGCGCGACTTCGTACCGCCCAGCGAGACGACCGCCTGGCGGATCACCGGTGAACGTGTCGGCAACTGAGTTCGCCTGGTTGAGAAGGGGCCCCTGCTATACAAAAGGCGATAACAAGGGGCCCTTCCTTACCCCTCGGCGCGGGCGGTGATGTTGCGGGCCATGCCGCCGAAGACCAGCGCGTGAAACGGTGCCACCGCGGTCCAGTAGGCGTGCCCGGCGAGGCCGTGCGGCAGGAAGACGGCGCGCTGCCGGTAGCGGACGGCACCGTCGTCGCCGCGCTGCACCCGCAGTTCCAGCCAGGCCCGGCCGGGGAGGCGCATCTCGGCGCGCAGCCGCAGCAACTCGCCCGGCACGATCTCCTCCACCCGCCAGAAGTCCAGCGCCTCGCCCACCCGCAGTTGGTGCGGGTGGCGCCGGCCCCGGCGCAGTCCCACCCCGCCGACCAGCTTGTCCAGCCAGCCGCGCACCGACCAGGCCAGCGGGAAGGAGTACCAGCCGTGTTCGCCGCCGACGCCTTCGATGACCTGCCACAGCTGCTCCGGCGACGCCGCCACCGCCCGTTCCCGTACGTCGGTGTAGGCGGTACCTCCGCTCCAGTCGGGATCGCTGGGCAGTGGCTCGGCGGGCGCGTTCGGCCCGGCCGCCGTGGACCAGCAGGTCTCCACCTGGGCGTCGCGGACCTTGGCCAGGGCAAGTTCGACGGCCTCGTCGAAGCCGGTCAACCCGCCCGGCGGGTCCGGCAGGTACGCCGCGATGTCGTGCTCGTGGGCGACCGCCTCGTGGATCAGGCTGGCCACCAGCGGCCGGGCCAGCGCGTTGGGTACCGGGGTGACCAGCCCGACCCAGTACGACGAGAGCGTCGGAGTCAGCGGGCGGACCGGCAGCAGCAGCCGGCGGGGCAGCCCGGCGACCCGGGCGTAGCGCTGCATCATCTCGCCGAAGGTGAGCACGTCCGGGCCGGCGATGTCGAAGCCCCGGTCGACCTCGGCCGGCAGGCTCGCGCAGCCGACCAGGTAGTGCAGCACGTCGCGGACCGCGATCGGCTGGATCCGGTTGGCCACCCAGCGCGGGGTGACCATCACCGGCAGCCGCTCGGTCAGGTAGCGCAGCATCTCGAACGACGCCGAGCCGGAGCCGATGATCACCGCGGCCCGCAGCACCACCGTCGGCACCCCGCTGGCCTGCAGGATCCGCCCCACCTCGCTGCGCGAGCGCAGGTGCGCCGAGGTGTCCGGGTCGTCCGCCGCCGGTTCCGGACCGCCCAGATAGACGATCCGGCGTACGCCGGCCGCCCGGGCGGCAGTGGCGAAGTTCGTCGCGGCCTGCCGGTCGGTGGCCTCGAAGCTGGACTGCCCGAGCGAGTGCACGAGGTAGTACGCCACGTCGACGCCGTCGAACGCCCCGGGCAGGGTCTCCGGCCGACTCAGGTCCGCCTCGGCGATCTCGACCTGCCCGGACCAGGGCACGTCGCGCAGCCGTCCGGCCCGGCGGGCCAGGCAGCGCACGTCGTACCCCTGCGCCAGCAGGCGGGGCGCCAGACGTCCGCCGATGTAACCTGTCGCGCCGGTGACCAGGCATCTCACGGCTTCCAGTCTGCGGCCCAATAGACTCATGCGCTGTGGAGACCGCGACAGGCACCTTTTGGGGGCCGGATTTCGAGCAACTGAGCACCGGCGATCCCGAGATCGCGGAGGTGGTGCTCGGCGAACTCGACCGGCTGCGTACCGGCCTGCAACTGATCGCCAGTGAGAACCTCACCTCACCGGCGGTGCTCGCGGCGCTGGGCTCCACACTGACCAACAAGTACGCCGAGGGCTACCCGGGGCGGCGCTACTACGGGGGCTGTGCCCAGGTGGACCGGGCCGAGGAGATCGGCATCGCCCGGGCGAAGGACCTCTTCGGTGCCGAGCACGCCAACCTTCAGCCGCACTCCGGGGCGAGCGCCAACCTGGCCGCGTACGCGGCGTTGGTGCAGCCGGGCGACACGGTGCTGGCGATGGAGTTGCCGCACGGTGGGCACCTGACCCACGGCAGCCGGGTCAACTTCTCCGGCAAGTGGTTCCACCCGGTCGGTTACACCGTCCGGCGGGACACCGAGCTGATCGACTACGACGAGGTACGCGACCTCGCCCTGGCCCACCGGCCCAAGATGATCATTTGTGGTGCGACGGCGTACCCGCGACTGATCGACTTCGCACTGTTCCGGGAGATCGCCGACTCCGTCGGTGCGTACCTGATGGTGGATGCGGCGCACTTCATCGGGCTGGTCGCCGGGCAGGCCATCCCCTCCCCGGTGCCGTACGCCGACGTGGTCTGCGCCACCACGCACAAGGTGCTGCGCGGACCGCGCGGCGGGATGATCCTGTGCCGGGAGTCGCTGGCCGAGCGGATCGACAAGGCGGTCTTCCCGTTCACCCAGGGCGGCCCGCTGATGCACGCCGTCGCGGCCAAGGCGGTCGCGCTGCGCGAGGCGGCCCAGCCGGAGTACCGGCGCTACGCCACCCAGGTGGTGGCCAACGCGCGGGCGTTGGCCGACGGGCTGGCCGCCGAAGGGATGCGACCGGTCTCCGGCGGCACCGACACCCACCTGGCTCTGATCGACCTTCAGGAGACCGGGGTGACCGGAGCCGAGGCCGAGGCGCGGTGCGACGCGGCGACCATCACGCTGAACAAGAACGCCATCCCGTACGACCCGCGCAAGCCGATGGTCGCCTCCGGTGTCCGGGTGGGCACCCCGAGCGTCACCACCCAGGGCATGACCGAACCACAGATGCGGCAGGTAGCGGAGTTGATAGCCCGAGCGGTACGCGCCGACCCGGCGGCCCCGGGCGGGGCCGACGAACTGGCCCGGGTCGCCGCCGACGTGGCCGAGTTGGCAACCGAGTTCCCGGCGTACCCCCGATGACCGCGCCGCGTGCCGGTGAGCCCGACGTGTCGGCGACGACTGCCCCGCGTGCGGGGGAGCCGGGTGCGATCCGGGCCCGGCTGCCGCACCTGCGCCTGCCGCTGCTCGCCTGCGCCGCGTTAGCCGTGGTCGCGGTGCCCGTCGCGGCCTGGCTGCGCGGGGCGACCAGCGCGGCCGGAGTGGCCGCCGGCATCGCCCTGGTGATCGTCAGCTACCTCGTCTCCAGCCTCTCGGTGGCCTGGGCCGATGCGGTGCATCCCAAGCTGATCATGTCAGTGGGCTTGATCACCTACGCCACGAAAATCGTCGTCCTGGGCGTGGCGATGGCGGCGGTCGCGGCCACCGGTTGGCCCGGACTGCCGGACATGGGCGTCGCCATCATCGCGGCCGTGGTGGTATGGACCGGGGCCCATCTGGCCTGGGCGCTGCGTACCCCGCTGCCCACCGTGGACCGAACGGCGGAGCACTGACCGTACGGTCGGGCTTTCCCCGGCGTTTCGTGGTCCTGTCCGGGTGGCCGGACAGGAGTACTCTTACCCGAGGCTCGACCCGCCGGCTCCCGACGCCCGCACGCTGCTCGCAGTGTGGGGGGTGCCGCACACTCGTGAAACTCCCGGCTGATAGTGTTCGCCACGTCATGGCCGACAACCCTCACCGCAAAAGCTCCGACGAACACTCGTCGGAAGGCGCAGCCGGATCCGTAGTTGGTTACCTGCTCGCCGGCATCTTGGTGTGGGGATTCCTCGGTTGGTTGGCGGGGGAATTCCTCGGACTGCCGACCGGCATCGGGATCGCCGTTGGCATGATGCTCGGCGCAGCCGGAGCGATCTACCTGATCATGAAGAGGCTCAGTGCCTGAGTGCCGGCACGCGCGGGTCTGTCGAGTGCGGAGGATGACACGGTGAGCGGACAGCTTGTCGCCGCAGAGGGCCTTCCCTGGCCCCCCAGCGTCGGAGACTTCTACCCGCCGGATCTCGCCGGCCCGTGGGTAACGAAGTTCACGCTGATGATCTGGCTGGCCGTCGGGCTTCTGATCATCTTCTTCATGGCCACCTACCGGAACCCGAAGCTGGTGCCGAGCAAGGGTCAGTGGATGGCCGAGTCCGTCTACGGCCTGGTCCGGGACAACATCGCCCGCGAGCAGATGGGCAAGGACGGCATCCGGTTCGCGCCCTACTTCACGGTGCTGTTCTGCTTCATCGTGGTGACCAACCTGTTCGGCATCGTCCCTGGGTTGCAGATCTCGCCGAACTCGCACATCGCCTTCCCGATCGTGCTCGCCGTGATCACCTACGTGATGTACCTCTACATCGGCGTCCGTAAGCACGGTCTGGGTAGCTACCTCAAGCAGACCCTGATCATCCCGGGCGTGCCCTGGCCGATGCACTTCCTGCTGATCCCGATCGAGTTCCTGCAGAACTTCATCAACCGGCCGGTCACCCTGGCAGTGCGACTCTTCGCCAACATGTTCGCCGGCCACCTGATCCTGCTGGTCTTCACCGTCGGCGGCTTCGTGATGCTCGCCTCGGACAACCTGTTCATCCAGGTCTCGTCGATCGCCGCCTTCCTGATGGCCATCCTGATGGCCTTCTTCGAGGTGCTGGTCGCGCTGTTGCAGGCATACGTCTTCGTCACCCTGACCGCCAACTACATCGGCAGCTCGCTCGCCGACGAGCACTGACCCCAGACTTCGGCGGGCCGCCCGGCCCGACCAGAGCTTCCGGTACGACCGCGTACGCGTGAGGGATCATGCGTCTACTAGGAGGAATACCCGCAATGGACGTTATTGCCGCCATCGAGGGCAGCGTCAACACCATCGGTTACGGTCTCGCCGCCATCGGCCCCGGCATCGGTGTCGCCCTGGTCTTCGCGGCCTACATTCAGGCCAGCGCCCGCCAGCCGGAGTCCGCCGGCTACAACCGCACCTGGCTGGTCCTGGGCTTCGCGCTGGTTGAGGCGCTCGCCCTGTTCGGCCTGGTGCTCGCGTTCGCAGTCTGACGCCTCGCCCGACGCGACCCGGAGGTCTGACATGAATCTCGCCGCTGAAGGCGTGGAGCACCACCCGCTCGTGCCGATCTGGCAGGAGCTTGTCGTCGGGTCGATCGCGTTCGCCCTGCTCTGCTTCGTCCTGATGAAGTTCGTGCTGCCGCGCATGGAGACGATGTACCAGGCGCGGGTCGACGCGATCGAGGGCGGCCTCAAGCGTGCCGAGGCTGCTCAGGCCGAGGCGAACCAGCTGCTGGAGCAGTACCGGGCCCAGCTCGCCGAGGTGCGTACCGAGGCGGCGCAGATCCGGGACGACGCCCGCGCCGACGCCGAGTCGATCCGTACCGAAATCCTGGCCAAGGCCCGGGAAGAGTCGGACCGGATCATCGCCGCCGGCCGGGAGTCGCTGGCCGTGGAGCGGCAGACCATCGTGCGCGAGCTGCGCGCGGAGGTCGGCGGCCTCGCGGTCGACCTGGCCAGCCGGATCGTGGGCGAGTCGCTCGCCGACGAGGCCCGCCGCAAGGGCACCGTCGAGCGGTTCCTCACCGACCTCGAGAGCGCGGGGGCCCGCTGATGCAGGCCGCCAGCCGGGAGTCCTACGCCACCGCCTTGGCGCGGTTGGAGGAGTACATCTCCCGCGCCGAGCCGTCGGCGGTCGCCGCCACCGGTGCCGAACTGCTCGCCGTGGCGGACCTGCTGCGCCGGGAGGTTCGGCTGCGCCGGGCACTGTCCGACCCGGCCCGTGCCGGTGCGGATCGGACCGGGCTGCTGACCTCGGTGCTCTCCGGCAAGGTCGGCGCGGACACGCTCGACCTGCTCGGCACGCTTGTCGCCGGCCGGTGGTCGGCGCCGTCGGAGCTGCTCGACGGTGCCGAGCGCCTCGGCGTGCAGGCCCTGCTGGGCAGTGCCGACCGGGCCGACGAACTGGGCGAGGTCGAGGACGAGCTGTTCCGCTTCGGCCAGGTGGTCGCTGCGGACCCGCAGCTGTCCAACGCTCTGTCCGACCCGATCGCGCCGGTGGCGCAGCGGGCCGAGCTGGTCGGGATGCTCCTGACGGGCAAGGCTCGGCCGGCGACGGTGCGACTGGTCGAGGCAGCCCTGGCCGGCTTCGGTGGCCGGTCGTTCTCCACCGCGCTGTCCCGGCTGGTGGAGTCGGCGGCGGAACGGCGGGACCGGCAGGTCGCGTACGTGACCGTCGCGGCACCCCTCAGCGAGGACGAGGAGCGTCGGCTGAGTGACCGGCTCGCGGCCATCTACGGTCGCGCGGTCGCCGTGAAGCTTACGGTTGACCCGGCGATCCTCGGTGGAGCGAGCGTCCGGGTGGGTTCGGACCTGTACGACGGGACGATCCTGCGCCGCCTCAACGAGACCCGCAACGCGCTCGCGAAGCGCTGACCAGCACCCCGCGAAGCGCCCGGAAACGACAGTCGACCCGAGGACCGGTCGGTACTAGGTATCCCGGGCCCCTGAAACTTAAGGAAGCAGAGGATGGCCGAGCTGACCATCTCGACGGAGGAGATCCGCGGCGCACTTGAGCGCTATGTCTCCTCCTACTCGCCCGACGTCTCCCGTGAGGAGGTCGGCACCGTCGCCGACACCGGCGACGGCATCGCCCACGTCGAGGGCCTGCCCTCGACCATGACCAACGAGCTGCTGGAGTTCGAGGACGGCACGCTCGGCGTGGCGCTGAACCTCGACGTCCGGGAGATCGGTGTCGTCGTCCTCGGCGACTACTCCGGGCTTGAGGAGGGGCAGCGCGTCAAGCGCACCGGCCGGGTGCTCTCGGTGCCGGTCGGTGACGCCTTCCTCGGTCGCGTGGTCAACGCGCTCGGCCAGCCGATCGACGGCCTCGGCGACATCGCCGACGAGGGCTACCGCGAGCTGGAGCTCCAGGCTCCGAACGTGATGGCCCGCCAGTCCGTCTTCGAGCCGATGCAGACCGGCATCAAGGCCGTCGACGCGATGACGCCGATTGGCCGGGGCCAGCGTCAGCTGATCATCGGTGACCGGAAGACCGGTAAGACCACGGTCGCCCTGGACGCCATCCTCAACCAGCGGGAGAACTGGGCCTCCGGCGACCCGAAGAAGCAGGTCCGCTGCATCTACGTCGCCATCGGCCAGAAGGCCTCCACGATCGCCTCCATCAAGGGCCAGCTGGAGGAGGCGGGGGCGATGGAGTACACCACCATCGTCGCCTCCCCGGCGTCCGACCCGGCCGGCTTCAAGTACCTCGCCCCGTACACCGGCTCGTCCATCGGTCAGCACTGGATGTACGGCGGCAAGCACGTCCTGATCGTCTTCGACGACCTGAGCAAGCAGGCCGAGGCGTACCGGGCCGTGTCGCTGCTGCTGCGCCGCCCGCCGGGCCGTGAGGCGTACCCGGGTGACGTCTTCTACCTGCACTCCCGGCTGCTGGAGCGCTGCGCGAAGCTCTCCGACGAGATGGGCGGCGGCTCGATGACCGGTCTGCCGATCATCGAGACGAAGGCCAACGACATCTCGGCCTTCATCCCGACCAACGTCATCTCGATCACCGACGGCCAGATCTTCCTGGAGACCGACCTGTTCAACCAGGGCGTCCGGCCGGCCATCAACGTCGGCACCTCGGTCTCCCGGGTCGGTGGTGCGGCGCAGGTGAAGCCGATGAAGAAGGTCGCCGGTTCGCTGCGGCTGAACCTCGCCCAGTTCCGTGAGCTGGAGGCGTTCGCCGCCTTCGCCTCGGACCTGGACAAGGCCTCCCGCGCCCAGCTGGACCGCGGTGCCCGCCTGGTCGAGCTGCTCAAGCAGCCGAACTACTCGCCGTACCCGGTGCAGGACCAGGTCGTCTCTGTGTGGGCCGGCACCGAGGGCAAGCTGGACGACGTCCCGGTCGGCGAGGTGCGGCGCTTCGAGACCCAGTTCCTGGAGCACCTGCGGCGCAAGCACAACGCCACCCTGCAGGCGATCGCCGACAACAAGTGGGACGACGAGATCGTCGCCGCCCTCGACGCGGCCATCGTGGAGTTCAAGAAGGGCTTCCTCGGCCGCGAGGACGAGCGCACGGTCAACGAGGCGCCGGCGGAGCCGCTGGAGGGCGAGTCCGAGCACGAGACGGTCACCCGCTACAGCGGCGGTGCTCCGGCCGAGAAGCGTTAGGGTCGGGCCATGGCGGCGCAGGTACGTGTTCTTCGTCAACGCATTCGCTCGGCGAAGGGGATGAAGAAGATCACCAAGGCGATGGAGCTCGTGGCGACGAGCCGGATCGCCAAGGCCCAGGCCCGGGTGGAGGCGTCCCTGCCGTACGCCCGGGCCATCACCGGCGTGCTCACCGCGCTGGCGTCCAACGCCCGGATCGACCACCCGATGCTGACCCCGCGCGAGCGGGTGCGGCGGGCGGGCGTACTGCTGGTAACCGCCGACCGGGGTCTGGCCGGCGGTTACAGCTCCAACGCCATCAAGACGGCGGAGTCGCTGATCGCCCGGCTACAGGCCGACGGCAAGGAGCCGGTGCTCTACGTCATCGGGCGCAAGGGCGTGTCGTTCTACCGCTTCCGCAACCGGCCGGTCGAGGGCAGCTGGACGGGCTTCTCCGAGCAGCCGTCGTTCGCCGACGCCCGCGAGGTGGGTGAGACGCTGATCAAGGCGTTCACCGCCGGTGCGGACGACGTCGACGGCGATCCCGGCCCGGACGGCGTACGCGGGGTGGACGAGTTGCACATCGTCTTCACCGAGTTCAAGTCGCTGATGACCCAGACTCCGGTCACCCGGATCATCGGCCCGTTGCAGGTCGAGGAGCGCCCCCGCACGGAGGCGGCGCCCGGTGCCCTGCCGGACTACGACTTCGAGCCGGACCCGGAGGCGCTGCTCGACGCGCTGCTGCCGAAGTACATCAACACGCGGATCTACGCGGCGTTGCTGGAGTCGGCGGCCAGCGAGTCGGCGGCCCGTCGGCGGGCGATGAAGAGCGCCACCGACAACGCCGAAGAGATGATCGACAAGTACACGCGTGAGATGAACTCGGCTCGCCAGGCCGGGATCACCCAGGAGATCAGTGAGATCGTCGGCGGCGCTAACGCGCTGGCCGCGTCGGGAAGTGAAGTGTGATGACTGTTTCCACCGCGGCTGGGGGACCAGCCGAGACCAAGACGGCCACGGGTCGCGTGGTCCGGGTCATCGGCCCGGTCGTCGACGCCGAGTTCCCGCGTGACGCCATGCCGGACCTGTTCAACGCCCTGCACGTGGACGTGACCCTCTCCGGCGGCGAGAAGACGCTGACCCTGGAGGTCGCCCAGCACCTGGGTGACAACCTGGTCCGCGCGATTTCGATGCAGCCCACCGACGGTCTGGTCCGTGGCGCCGAGGTACGTGACACGGCCTTCCCGATCCGGGTGCCGGTCGGCGACGCGGTCAAGGGCCACGTCTTCAACGCGATCGGCGAGTGCCTCAACCTCACCGAGGGCGAGACCATCTCCGCCGACGACCACTGGGGCATCCACCGCAAGGCTCCGGCCTTCGCGGACCTGGAGCCGAAGACCGAGATGCTGGAGACCGGCATCAAGGTCATCGACCTGCTCGCCCCGTACGTCAAGGGTGGCAAGATCGGCCTGTTCGGCGGTGCCGGCGTGGGCAAGACGGTGCTCATCCAGGAGATGATCACCCGGGTTGCCCGTAACTTCGGTGGTACCTCGGTCTTCGCCGGCGTGGGTGAGCGCACCCGTGAGGGCAACGACCTCATCCACGAGATGACCGAATCTGGCGTCATCGACAAGACCGCGCTGGTCTTCGGCCAGATGGACGAGCCGCCGGGCACCCGGCTGCGGGTCGCCCTCTCCGCGCTCACCATGGCGGAGTACTTCCGTGACGTGAAGAAGCAGGAGGTGCTGCTCTTCATCGACAACATCTTCCGCTTCACCCAGGCCGGTTCCGAGGTCTCCACCCTGCTGGGCCGGATGCCCAGCGCGGTGGGTTACCAGCCGACCCTGGCCGACGAGATGGGCGAGCTCCAGGAGCGGATCACCTCCGTCCGGGGCCAGGCCATCACCTCGATGCAGGCGATCTACGTGCCGGCGGACGACTACACCGACCCGGCGCCGGCCACCACCTTCGCCCACCTGGACGCGACCACCAACCTGGAGCGGTCGATCTCCGACAAGGGCATCTACCCGGCGGTGGACCCGCTGGCGTCCTCGTCGCGGATCCTCGCCCCCGAGTTCGTCGGCCAGGAGCACTTCCAGGTGGCCAGCGAGGTGAAGCGGATCCTCCAGCGTTACAAGGATCTGCAGGACATCATCGCCATCCTCGGCATCGAGGAGCTCTCCGAGGAAGACAAGATCACGGTCCAGCGGGCCCGGCGGATCGAGCGCTTCCTGTCGCAGAACACCTACGCGGCGGAGCAGTTCACCGGCGTGCCGGGCTCGACGGTCCCGATCAAGGAGACCATCGAGGCGTTCCGGAAGATCAGCGAGGGCGAGTACGACCACTTCCCCGAGCAGGCGTTCTTCATGTGCGGTGGGCTCGACGACCTGGAGAAGAAGGCCGCCGAGCTGATGAAGGGCTGACCTTTCGGTCCGTCGCTACGAACAGAAATGGCCGCCCCGATTAACGCCGGGGCGGCCTTTCGTTCACCTTCGCACCGTAGCGTCGCCGGTGCCCGGTTTTCCGTGGTCGGCGATCACCGTCTCCGCGAGATACCGTCTAGCCACGCTCATGCGCCGATGAGCGGTGACCGTGTTCAACCATTCGGCTGCGCGTACCCGTATCCCCTGCGGGACGCGACGAACGGAGATGCTCGTGGGTAAGGCCGGTAGACGCGGCAAGCGTGGTGGGCGGGCTTCGCTCTGGCGTGGGGTGCCGGGCTGGGCCAAGTTCTGCACCGTCTTCGGTGTCGTGCTGATGATGCTCAGCGGTACGTCGCTGGTCGGTGCCGAGGCGTTGATGGCCCGCTACGAGGGCGCGATCGGCAAGGCGGACCTCTTCGGCGACCAGGCGGCCGGTGCCAGCGAACGTAAGAGCGACATCAAGGGACCGCTCAACATCCTGTTGGTCGGCATCGACCCGCGCAACGACAAGACCCCGCCGCTGGCCGACGCGATCATGGTCTTGCACGTGCCGGAGGAACTGGATCGGGCCTACCTCTTCTCCCTGCCGCGTGACCTCTACGTCGAGATCCCGGCGTTCCAGAAGGCGAACTTCGACGGCGCCACCTCCAAGCTGAACGACGCGATGTCGTTCGGCAGTCGGGTGCCCGGCGGAGGCAACCCCGACGCGGCGCGGGGCTTCGAGTTGCTCGCCACCACCGTGCAAAACGTGACCGGGATCGAGCGCTTCGACGCCGGGGCGATCATCAACTTCTCCGGCTTCCAGAAGATCGTCGACGCCATGGGCGGTGTCACGATGAACATCGAGCGTGAGGTCCGCTCCGAGCACCGCGAGCCGAGCGGTAAGCACCGCAAGGGCAACCCCAACGGCGAGGGCTACATCGGGCCGCAGGCGGTCTATCCGAAAGGCAAGCAGCACCTGAGCGGCTGGCAGGCGCTGGACTACGTCCGCCAGCGGTACCCGAAGAACGGCGTACCCGATGGTGACTACGGTCGACAGCGGCACCAGCAGCAGTTCGTCAAGGCCATGGCCGGCCAGGCGTTCAGCGCTGACGTGGTGACCAACCCGGTCAAGCTGGACCGGGTGCTCCGGGCGGCCGGTGAGTCGTTGATCTTCAACGGTCGGGGGCACAGCGTGGTCGACTTCGGGTTGGCGCTCAAGGACATCCGTCCCGGCAACATCCAGATGATCAAGCTGCCGGGTGGTGGCGTCTTCAACAACGGCGATTATCTCGGCGAGCGGTTCGAGCCCGAGGTGGAGGAGTTCTTCGTGGCCCTGGAACGCGGACTGCTCGATCCGTTCCTCCTCGAACATCCCAAGCTGGTGAACAAGGGCTGAGTCGTGGTGCAGGTCTCGGCACCCGCCTGAAGAACTGGTCCGGGACGTGACTAGACTTTCCCCAATCCGCCTCAGCAAGGAGACAGCGTGGCAGAGCAGCTCAACGTCCAGCTCGTGGCCGTAGAGGAGAAGGTCTGGTCCGGCAAGGCCGAGATGGTCATGGCCCGGACGACCGAAGGTGAGCTGGGTGTGCTGCCGGGGCATGCGCCCCTGCTCGGCCAGCTCGCCGAGCCCGGCCAGGTACGCATCAAGCTCCCCGGCGGTGAGCAGGTCGCCTACGAGGTGTCCGGCGGCTTCCTCTCGGTCAGCGGGCAGGGCGTCACCGTGCTCGCCGAGAGCGCCACTCCGGCCTCCGCCGCTTCGGGCAACTGAGCAGCCCCGCCGATGGAGATCGTGGAAGGGATCGGAATCGGCATCGCCGTGATCCTCGGCGCGATCCTTTTCCTCTTCATCCGGCGGGCAGTGGTCACCCGAAGCGGGGGCATAATCCGGCTCAGTGTCCGGACCTCCACCATGCTCGACGGCCGGGGCTGGTCACCCGGTTTCGGCCGGTTCGTCGGCGACGAACTCCGCTGGTACCGGATGGTCAGTTTCGCCGTACGCCCCAAGCGGGTGCTCTCCCGCGAAGGGCTGAACGTGGAGCGTCGGCGGCTGCCGGAGGGGCAGGAACGGATGTCCATGCCGGCGGACTGGGTCATTCTCCGCTGTACGAGTCGACACGCTCCGGTCGAGATCGCCATGGCACGATCCACCGTTACCGGGTTCCTCTCCTGGCTTGAGGCCGCTCCTCCGGGGGCGGTCTCGCCACGTCTGGCCCCTCAGCAGGACTGGCCCGCGGCCTGACCCCGTCCGACAGCCCGCAAGGCGGCCGGCCTTCGGGCTGTCTGGTCACGGGCTGGCTTGGCGTGAGTGGTGTGGCCGTCGTTGGGCGGTTTGCCGGTGGAGCCGGCGTGGGCGCCGGGGTCGGTCACCGGCGCACCTCTCCTCAGTAGCCGTTGGGGCGTGCCCGGCGCGCGATGACCGACACCGTTTAGCCGAAATGGCGGTCCCCCGCCGAGCTGGACCCCGCCGTTTCGGCGAAACGGCGCAGCCGGCCGTCGGAAGATGGGCCCGGTGCGGGGTATGTCCGGTCCGGCGTGCGTGGCATCCGGGGAATGGTGGCGGCCAGCGGGTCGTTGAACATGTCTGACCGGCCGACGAAGGCCCCCGGAGCAGTTCAGATGGCTCCGCAGATGGCTTGGCCCCCGGGAATGATGGTGGGCGGTCGGTCGTTGTACATGGTCCCGGCGCCGCGAAGGGCCCTCGCCCCGCGAGTGAGCCGGAGATCCTTTTCCCCTTTGTTCTTCAGCGCCTGACGGCGTCGCACGCACCCGTCCCCCGAGGTGTGTGTCTACCCCCGAATGGAGCTTCGTCATGAACTCGATCTTCCGTAAGAGCATGCTTGGTATTGCTGGTCTGGCTTTCGCCGGTGGCGTGTTCGCCGGCCCGGTGGCCGCTCACGCCGACGCCGCGCCGGTGAAGGCGGGCCCTGTGGCCGTGCAGGCTGGTAAGCCGGACACGAGCAAGTTGATCCCGCATGGTGTGCAGGGCGCCCAGTCGCGCATCGATCTGAACGATGAGCAGGTGGCGAACACGAAGGCGATCATCGCCGCGACGAAGAAGGCTGGTATGGACGAGCGTGCCGCCGTCGTGTCGATCGCGACCGCGTTGCAGGAGTCGAAGTTGGAGAACCTGGGTCACTTGGGTGACCGTAACGACCACGACTCGCAGGGTCTGTTCCAGCAGCGTCCGTCCAGTGGTTGGGGCACGGTCGAGCAGATCACCGACCCCGAGTACTCGACCACCGCGTTCCTGAAGGGTTTGAAGCAGGTTGACGGTTGGCAGGACATGCCGCTGACCAAGGCCGCCCAGACCGTCCAGGTGTCGGCGTTCCCGGATCACTACGCCCAGTGGGAGCAGCAGGCCGCTGACCTGGTTACCAAGTACTGGAACAGCTGACCGGTAGACAACCCGAAAAGCCGGCACCCGATCCCGGGTGCCGGCTTTCGGCGTCTTCACATCAGGTCAGCTCGGCGACACGGGCGCGGAGCCAGTCGACGACCGCGCCGGTGACGGCTGCGTCAACCGGGTCGCGGACCTCCCGGCGGTACGCCCCCAGCGACGCCCGGCCCGGCTGGTGTCGCAGCACGTGGGTGACGTCCGGCAGGAGCCGGGTCTCGACCGGGCCGCCCGCGTGCTCGGCGATGAGCGTGAGATCGGTCGGGTCGACCTGAAGGTCCTTGGTGCCGGTGACGGCGAGGATCGGTGCGTCGATGCGGGCGAGGTCGGGCCGCGGGTCGTACCGCAGGAACTCCCGCATCCACTTCGCGTTGATCCGCTGCCCGCCGATCCGTGTCACGTCGCCGGTGGTGGCCAGGATCTTCTCGTGGTTGCGGGTCACCTTGGCCACCAGGTCGAAGCTGGTGAGCCGGAGGAACAGGCGTACCGGGGCGGGCAGGCTGGGCAGAATCTGGGCTGTCTGCCAGCGCAGCACCTCGGCACCGAGCCGGGCACTGCTGGAGAGCAGGACCAGCCCGGCAGTGGTCACGCCACGCGCGGCGAGCATCGTCGCGGTCAGTGCGCCCTCGCTGTGCCCGACCAGGAACAGCGCCTCGCTGTCCACGTCCGCGTCGGCGTCGAGTGCGGCGAGGGCAGCCTGGGCGTCGTCGACGTTGTCGTGGAACCCGGTGGGCCAGAACCGGCCGGAGCTGTCGCCGACTCCGCGTCGGTCGTACCGCAGCGTGGCGACACCTGCGGCGGCCAGCGCGGCGGCCAGTTCCCGCTGGATGCCGAGGCGTAGCCGGCGGTGGTCGCCGTCGCGGTTCAACGGCCCGGAGCCGGGCAGCAGCAGCGCGGTGGGGTGGGGCCCCGGACCGTCCGGCAGGGTGAGGGTGCCGACCAAACGGTGACCGGTGGAGTCGAAGGCCAGTTCGCGGTCGGTGCTCATCGGCGTACCGCCTCCGCCACGGCCGCCGCGTCGTCGGCACCGATGACCAGGGCGTCGTACCCCTGACCGGTCAGGGTGATGCGCACGGCCGGCTGGTTGGCGCGGACGCTGACGAACTCCCGACCGGCCCGGCCGCGCCAGGTGCCGACCTTGCGGAACCCGGGCATGCCGAGCCCGGGTGCCCGGATGCCCCGGGGAGCGCGCAGACCGTCGGGCTCCACGGTGACGGCGGTTACGGCGGAGCGCGGAACGGTGACGTCGCCCCGGAGCGCCCACAGCTTCTCGGCAGGGGTGAGCCGGATGCGGATCGTCTCGGCGGTGAGGTCGATGGTGGCCATCGGCGCTCCTTCATGCTCGCTATAATCTCGTTAGCGAGAACATTATCAGATGTGAGAACGATTGGGAGATGTTTGTGGCCCTCGACACTGCTGAGCTGCTGCTTCATCCGGTCCGGATGCGGATCGTCCAGGCATTTCTGGGCGGCCGGACGCTGACCACCGCCGACCTGCGCGCCGAACTGGCGGACGTGGCCCCGGCGACCCTGTACCGGCAGGTCGCCACCCTCGCCGGTCACGGAGTGCTGCGGTCGGTCGGGGAACGGCGGATCCGGGGTGCGATCGAGCGCAGCTACCAGTTGGACGAGTCGGCGGCTGCGGTGGACGCCGACGCGATCCGCGGGATGACCCCGGAACAGCATCGCCGGGCCTTTCTCACCTTCGTCGCCGGGCTGCTCGCCGACTTCGACCGCTATCTCGACAGCGGCGGTGGCGACCTGGCCCGCGACCTGGCCGGCTATCGGCAGAACGCGTTCTACGTCTCCGACGCCGAAGCGGTCGAGTTCATCACCCGGATGCGTGAGCTGTTCGCCGAGTACGCGGCGTTGGGACCGGGCCCGGACCGGGCGCGGCGGTTGTTCACCACCGTCCTACTCCCGGCCGACCTGACGGCTGGTCAGGACGACGGGCTCGGCGGCGCGCCGTCGGAGGCCACCAACTCCACCTCGTAACCCTGTCCGTCGGACAGGTAGGCGGCATAGGTGCCGGCGCCGCCGGCGTACGGGTGGCGGTCAGGAAAGAGCAGTTCCCAGCCGTACGCCGGGGCCTGCTCGACCAGCCGGTCCACCGCGGCGGGTGGACCGGCGTGAAAGGCCAGATGGTTCAGGCCGGGCGTGAGCCGGTCGTGGTGCCGACCGGAGAGCGCGGGTGACTGCTCAAGGACGAGGTACGTCGGGCCGAGCCGCCAGGAGCGGCCGACCGGCCACTCCTGGAACGGTGCCCAACCCAGTTTCCCGAGCAGCCAGCCCCAACTGTGCATTGCCGCGCCCAGGTCGGGTACCCAGACCTCCACGTGGTGCAGGGCGCCAAGCGTCACCGGCCTCCGCCGGGGACCCATAGCACATCTCCGTCCGGATTTGCCGTTCTTGACAGGATAAAGAGCAGATCCGACAGCCGGTTGAGATACTTTGCCGGGAGGTGGCTGGTCCGGTCGGGGTCGTGTGCGACAAGCGCCCACGCCGACCGCTCGGCGCGCCGGGCGATCGTCCGCGCCGCATGCAGCAGTGCCGCGCCCGCGGTGCCGCCGGGGAGGATGAAGGAGTCGAGCTTGCTCAGGCGCGCGTTGTACTCGTCGCACCAGCCCTCAAGGCGCTCGACGTACCCCTCGGTGACCCGCAGCGGCGGATACTTGGGATCCGGTTCGACCGGGGTGGACAGGTCGGCGCCCACGTCGAACAGGTCGTTCTGGATCTGCCCGAGCACCGTCCGCAGGGTGTCGTCGAGCTGTCCCAGGGCGAGCGCCACGCCGATCGCGGCGTTGCACTCGTCGACATCGGCGTACGCCCAGATCCGCGGGTCTGTCTTCGACACCTGCTCGTTGTTGCTCAACCTGGTCATGCCGGCGTCGCCGGCCTTGGTGTAGATGCGCGTGAGGTGGACGGCCATGACGCACAGCCTACGGATACCGGACCTGACCATCCCGACGCGTCCGGAGACGGGTACGGGTTGGTCCGCCGGGGTCGGACCGGGTGACGCGGGCGACCCGGCGATATCCGACGTCGACGTCATCCAGGTCAACGGTGCGGCCCGGCTCGCCGGCACGGTGCACGTGGTCGGCGCGAAGAACTCGGCGCTCAAGCTGATGGCTGCCGCGCTGCTCGCCCCCGGCCGGAGCGTGATCACCAACGTCCCGCGGATCACCGACATCGCCATCATGGGTGAGGTGCTGCGGCGCCTCGGCTGCGACGTGCGGTTCGACGTGGACGACCCGGTGGATCCGATGGTCGGGGTAGGCGGGGTGCCCCGCTCCCGGTCGGTCACCATCGGCGTGCCCGAGCAGCCGGGCGTCGAGGCCGACTACGACCTGGTCCGCCGACTGCGCGCGTCGATCTGCGTGCTCGGCCCGCTGCTGGCCCGGCGCGGGTACGTGCGGGTGGCCCACCCGGGCGGTGACGCGATCGGTTCGCGTGGGCTGGACATGCACATCGCCGGGTTGACCCGGATGGGTGCCGACATCTCCGGCGAGCACGGCTTCGTGATCGCCGCCGCACCGCACGGACTGCACGGCGCGGAGATAACTCTGGACTTTCCCAGCGTCGGGGCGACCGAGAACCTGATCATGGCGGCAGTGCTGGCCGACGGCACCACCGTGATCGACAACGCGGCCCGTGAGCCCGAGATCGTGGACATCTGCACCATGCTGATCCGGATGGGCGCGTTGATCGAGGGCGAGGGTACGTCCACCATCACCGTCGTCGGCGTACCCCGGTTGCAACCGGTCCGGCACGCGACGGTGGGGGACCGGATCGTCGCCGGCACCTGGGCCTTCGGGGCGGCGATGACCCGTGGCGACGTCACCGTGACCGGTCTCGACCCGACCTACCTGGAGATCGCGCTGGACAAGGTGGTCGCGGCCGGCGGCCTGGTGGAAACCCGGGCGAACGCCTTCCGGGTACGGATGGACGACCGGCCCCGGGCGGTGGACGTGGTGACCCTGCCCTATCCGGGCTTCGCCACCGACCTGCTGCCGATGGCGATCGGTCTGGCCGCGCTCAGCGAAGGCGCCTCCCTGATCACCGAGAACATCTTCGACGGCCGGTTCATGTTCGCCAACGAGATGATGCGACTCGGTGCGGACATCAAGACCGACGGGCATCACGCGGTGGTACGCGGCCGGGAGCGGCTCTCCGGTGCACCGGTACGCGCCACCGACATCCGGGCCGGCGCCGGGCTGATCATCGCCGGGCTCTGTGCCGACGGGGTGACCGAGGTGTCCCACGTGCACCACGTCGACCGGGGCTATCCCGACTTCGTCGCCGACCTGCGGGCGCTCGGCATCGAGGTCGAGCGGGCCACCGCGCCGGAGGAACCGGAACTGACCATCTGAGCCGCCTTAGTGGTCGTTCAGGCTCGCCGACTAGGGTGCAGGCAGACACTCGAAATCGCAGCGAGGGAGAGGCAGATGGCGGGTCGACTCGCAGTCGTCGGTGCCGGGCTGATGGGCTCGGGCATCGCCCAGGTGGCGGCGCAGGCAGGCTGGCAGGTGACACTGCGGGATCTGGACGACGCGGCGACGCAGCGTGGCGTGGACGGCATCCGCAAGTCGCTGACCCGGTTCGCCGAGAAGGGGAAGATCTCCACCGACGACGTCGAGGCGGCGCTCGGACGGATCACCCCCACCACCGAACTGGAGGCCGCGGCAGACGCGGACATCGTGGTCGAGGCGGTCTTCGAGCGGCTGGAGATCAAGCACGAGGTGTTCCGCGCGCTGGACAGGATCTGCAAGTCGGACGCGATCCTGGCCACCAACACCTCGGCGATCCCGGTGACCCAGATCGCGGCGGTCACCGACCGTCCCGAGGCGGTCGTCGGCACCCACTTCTTCTCGCCGGTGCCGATGATGAAGCTCTGCGAGCTGGTCCGGGGCTACAAGACCAGCGACGCGACCCTGGAGGCGGTCAAGTCCTTCGCCGAGGAGATCGGCAAGACCGTCGTGGTGGTAAACCGGGACATCGCCGGCTTCGTCACCACCCGACTGATCTGCGCCCTGGCGATGGAGGCGGTCCGGCTGGTCGAGGCCGGGGTCATCTCCGCCGAGGATCTGGACACCGCCTGCAAGCTCGGCTTCGGGCACGCCATGGGACCGCTCGCCACCGTCGACCTGACCGGCGTCGACGTGCTGCTCAACGCCACCCGCAACATCTACAGCGACACCGCCGACGAGAAGTTCTTCCCACCGGAGCTGCTCCAGCGCATGGCCACCGCCAACGATCTGGGCCGCAAGACCGGCCAGGGCTTCTACTCGTACTGAGGGTGTGGCGTAAGGAAGGGCACCTTGTTAACGCCTCGTGCATAGGAAGGGCCCCTTATTAACAAGATCAGCAGCTCGGGCGCTGGCGTCTGTTAACAAGGGGCCCTTCCTCTACCGCAGGCGTTAATAAGGTGCCCTTCCTTACACCGGGCTCAGCCGTCGCGGCGGGTGGTCCAGCGGAAGGTGGTCAGGCACAGCACCAGGCCGATCACGCACCAGGCGCCCAGCACCAGGGCGACCCGGGTCAGCTCGAAGGAACCGCCGGGCTCGTTGGCGCCGAAGCTTTCCGGCAGGAAGACCGCGCGCAGCCCCTGGCACATCCACTTGAGCGGGAAGATGGCCGCCACCTGCTGCATCCAGCTCGGCAGGTTGGTGAAGACGAAGAAGACCCCGGAGATGAACTGGAGGATCAGGGCGATCGGGGTGACCACCGCCGAGCCGCTGCGCGCGGTGCGGGCCAGCGACGAGATCGCGATGCCGCACAGGGTGCACGCGGTGACGCCCAGCGCGCTGACCCAGCCGAAGGTGAGCCATGCCGTCGCGGTGCTCGGCAGGTTCAGGTCGAACAGGGCCACCGAGACGCCGAGCAGCAGGGCGGTCATCACCACGCCGGTCACCAAAACCATGATCACCTTGCCGGCGAACCAGACCCACTTCGGCATCGGCGTGCCCCGGTAGCGCTTGAGCACGCCCCGATCCCGTTCGATGGGGATCCAGATGCCGAGGTTCTGGAAGCTGACCGTCATCAGACCGGTCGCGATCATGCCGGTGATGAAGTACTGCGTGTAGCTCACCCCGCTGCCGAGGTCGCCGTCGAAGATCGAGGCGAAGATCAGCACCATGATGATCGGGAAGCCGAGCGTGAACACGACGGATTCCCGGCTGCGCAGGAACTGCCGGATCTCCAGCCGTCCCTGGCGCAGGGCGAGACTTGCCGGCCCCGGCCGGCGGGCTGGCGCGGCGGCGGCGACCGGGGCCGCCGGCTTCGTCGTGGTGGTCATCGGTGTCCGATCATCCGAAGGTAGATGTCTTCGAGGGTGGGCCGGGTGACGGTGAGCCCGGGCACCTCGCCACCGAGCCGCGCTGCCAACTCCGCCACCAGCGCCGTCGGCGTCGCGCTCTGCGCGCTCTCCAGGGTGCCTTCCGGCGTACGCCAGGAGACCGTGGCCAGCGCCTCCTGCCGGTCGCCCAGGCTGTTCGGTGGGGCCACCTCGACCAGCCGGCCGCCGGCGATGACGCCGACCCGGTCGGCGAGCGCCTCGGCCTCGTCGAGGTAGTGCGTGGTGAGCACGATGGTGGTGCCGGCCGCGGAGAGGTCCCGGATCAGCTCCCAGAACTCGCGGCGTGCCTCCGGGTCGAAACCGGTGGTCGGCTCGTCGAGGAAAAGCAGTTCGGGGCGGCCGATGATGCCCAGCGCGACGTCCAGTCGGCGTTTCTGCCCGCCGGAGAGGGTGTGCGTACGGGCGCGGGCCTTGTCGGCCAGACCGACGCGCGCGATCACCTTGTCCGGGTCGTCGGCGTCGGGATAGAAGGCGGCGAAGTGGTGGACCACCTCGGTGACGGTCAGCTCGTCGAATTCGCCGGTGCCCTGGAGCACGATGCCCACCCGGGCCCGCCACTGCGGGGTGGCCTCGGTCGGGTCGATGCCGAGTACCCGCACCTCACCCGAGTCCCGGTGCCGGTAGCCCTCCAGGATCTCCACGGTGGTGCTCTTGCCGGCGCCGTTCGGCCCCAACAGGGCGAACACCTCGCCCCGGTGAACGTCCAGGTCCAGCCCGGCCACCGCGACATTGTCGCCGTACGCCTTGCGCAGCCCCCGGACGTGGATCGCGACGTCGTCACTCATGTCGTCAAGTGTGCGACCTGCATCGGCGGGTCGCCCGCACCGGGGGTGGTGGTTCCCGCCACCCGTCCCGAGGTGTCGGCGCCGAGATGTTAGGAAGGGCCCCTTCCTATACCGCAGGCGTTAAGAAGGGGCCCTTCCTTACCGGTCAGCGGTGGGTGTAGGTCATGCAGTCGGCCATGTCGGCGTCGGGGCCGACGCGGATCGAGGGGGCCTGGCACTCCAACTGCACGTTGTGTCGGCAGTCGGCTCGCTTGCAGGCGCCCACCTGGGCCTTCTGGCCGTCAGCGCCGGCCCGGATGGTCGGCATCTCGACGAAGGTGTGGCAGTGGGCGTGGTCCATGCTGCCGATCGTGATGGCGAACGCGTGGCAGTCGTTGGTGTGGTTGTACGCGCAGGCGGCCACCACACACTCCTGGACCCGCGGCATTTCCAAGGCTGCGGTCATCGCGACCTCCTCTAGGTATTTGCCCGATTTTAGGCATCTGGGAGATCTGTGCGGTCGGGTTCGCCGGGATCCGTGCGACCGACCCTAGGCCGGTGGCGCGTCGAGCACCTCGGAGAGCGGGGCCGGTTCGAGACCCCGTTCGGCGAGCCCGGCCAGGATGTGCGGCAGCGCCTCGTCGGTCATCGGCGCGTTGGCCTCGGTCACGTGCAGGACGATCACCGAGCCGGGGCGGACCCGGTCCAGCACGGCCCGCACGATCGGCTGCCAGGCCGTCGCGAAGGGGTCCCCGCTGACCACGTCGCCGTCGACGACCGTGAGACCGAGCGGGGCGAGTGCGGTCAGCGCCGTCCGGTCGTGGCAGAGCCCCGGAAATCGGAAATACCGGGTCTGCCGACCGCCGTAGGCGCTCACGAGGTCGAAGGTGCGGGCGACATCGGCGGTCATCTTCCGGCGGTCGATGCGGGGCAGTCCGTAGCAGTCCGCGGTGAAGGCGAGGTGCCCGTAGGTGTGGTTGGCCAGTTCGAACTGCGGGTTGGCGGCCAGCCGCCGGGTCACGTCCGGGTACTGCTCGACCCACATGCCGGTGAGGAAGAAGGTGGCCGGTACGCCCTCCCGTTCCAGCCGGTCGATGATCTCCAGGTTGGCGTACGACCGCACGGCGCCGCTGCGTAGCTGGCGTCGCATCGCGTCGGTCATGTCCGCGTCGAAGGTCAGCGCCACCTTGTTGCCCCGGCGTGGGCCGTGGTCGACTACCGGAGGCAGCGCGTCGGTCCGGGTCGCGCCGGGCAGCGCCCCGGCCGGCGGGGTGGACGACGCACTCGACGGTGTCGCCGACGCCTTGGGCCGGTCGCTGGCACCCACCTCCGCTTCGACGAACCTCGCGCCGGATTCGGACGGCTGCCCCAGGTCGGCGCCGTTGCGCTGGAGCGGGTTCATGACGACCAGCAGGGTGAGGGCACCGACGACGGCGGCGAGCGTCGCCACGAGCGGAACGCGGGAATTCTTCACGGGCACCGGGAGATGATGTCAACCGCGTCCGACCGCCAACATCATCCGGCCAGGCAGCGCCTGGGCGGGATGGGAAGCGCAGCGCGTACGCCCAGTTCAGACGCGGAAGCCGGCCTCGCGGGCGGCCCGGCGTTCCCGGCGGCGCTCCGCCCGGCGGCGCAGGAACCAGGGCAGGAAGAACACGAGGGCGACCAGGAACACCAGCACCAGCACCGGCAGGAGGATCGCGACGAGGGACATCACCACACTCGTGGCGTCCTCGGCGGTGCTCGCCACCGGCGCCCCGACGCCGGCCGTGGCCGCGTTGATGACCGGCCGGGCGGCGGACTTGAGCAGGTGGATGCCGAGGGCGATGACCACCCCGACCAGCACCGGCCACCACTGGCCACCACTGGCGAAGAAGCTGTCGGGATCGCTGACCGTCACCGTCTCGGCGGCCGAGCCTGCACCGAAGGCCAGGCCGCCCGCCGTCGGCCGGACCACCGTCTGGACCACGTCGTTGACGTGGTCCACCACCGGCACCTTGTCCGCGACGAACTCGACGACCAGCAGTGCGGTGAGGATCGCGAGCACCCAGCCGTTGCCCAGCCACTGCCAGCCGCCGGGCAGGTCGATCACGCTGGTGTAGCGGGCCAGCACCCCCATCACCAGCAGCGGGATGTACGCGTTCAACCCCGCCGAGGCGGCCAGTCCGGTACCGGTGAGCAATTCGAGCACCATTTCAGCATGGCACCGGCACGCCAGTGGCGCTCGGCGGCGATGCCCGGTGCCTCCGCTACCCTCGTCGGGTGCGGTTGGTGATTGCGAAATGCTCGGTTGACTATGTCGGACGGCTCTCGGCCCACCTGCCGCCGGCCACGCGGCTGTTGATGGTGAAGGCGGACGGGTCGGTGTCGATCCACGCCGACGACCGGGCGTACAAGCCTCTGAACTGGATGAGCCCGCCCTGCCGGCTGGAGGAGGCCCCCGGCGTGTGGCGGGTGGTCAACAAGGCCGGCGAGGAGCTGCGGATCACCCTGGAGGAGATCTTCCAGGACACCTCGTACGAGCTGGGCGTCGACCCGGGGCTGCGCAAGGACGGTGTCGAGGCGCACCTTCAGGAGTTGCTGGCGGCCAACCCGGAGACCCTCGGCGAGGGGTTCACGCTGATCCGCCGGGAGTACATGACCGCGATCGGCCCGGTGGACCTGCTCTGTCGGGACGCCAACGGAGGCACCGTCGCCGTCGAGGTGAAGCGGCGCGGCGAGATCGACGGGGTTGAGCAGCTCACCCGGTACCTCGAACTGCTCAACCGTGACCCGCTGCTCGCCCCGGTGACCGGGGTCTTCGCCGCGCAGGAGATCAAGCCGCAGGCCCGGGTGCTCGCCACGGACCGGGGGATCCGTTGCGTCGCGGTGAACTACGACCGGCTGCGCGGCATCGAACGCGACGAGCTGACGCTCTTCTAGAGCTTCCGGCCGTACAGCAGTTTCACCGCCTTGACCAGGCGGTCGACGTCGGCCGGGGTGCGCTCGAAGGTGGTGGACGGCAGCAGCGAGCGGGCCCGGCGGCGGGTGATCGACTTGGCCCGACCGAACTCCCGCAGCCCGTCCTCGCCGTGAATGCGGCCGAAGCCCGACTCGCCCACCCCGCCGAACGGCAGGGTGGACATCCCGGCGAAGGTGAGAGTCGAGTTGATGGAAGCCATGCCGGAGCGCAGTCGCCGCGCGATCGCCACCGCGCGCCGTTGACCGAAGACCGAACCCCCCAGGCCGTACGGCAGGGCGTTGGCCCGCGAGAGCGCCTCGTCGGCGTCGCGGACCCGGTTGATGGTCACGGTGGGCCCGAAGGTCTCCTCGCGTACGGCGTCGGAGTCCTCCGGCACGTCCACCAGCACGGTCGGATGGGCGTACGGCGGCCGTACCGAATCCGCTCCGCCGAGTGCGGCGCGTCCGCCCCGGGCCAGCGCGTCGGAGATGTGCCGACGGATGACGTCGAGCTGACTCGGCATGGTGATCGGGCCGACGTCCGCGCCGTCGGCACCGACGGTGAGCCGACCGGCCCGCTCGACCACCTTGGCCACGAAGGCGTCGAAGACCGGCTCCACCACGTAGACCCGCTCGATGCCGATGCAGGTCTGCCCGGCGTTGGTCATCGCACCCCAGACGCACGCCTCGGCGGCGGCATCGAGGTCGGCGTCGGCGTCCACGATCATCGCGTCCTTGCCGCCGGCCTCCAGCAGCACGGGAGTCAGTGACTCGGCGCAGGCCGCCATGACCTTCTTCGCGGTCGCCGTGGAGCCGGTGAAGGCCACCTTGTCGACCCCGCTGCGGCACAGCGCGGCACCGATGTCGCCGAGCCCGTGCACCGCGGTGAAGACGGGCTGCTCCGGCACCACCTCGGCGAAGGTGTCGACCAGCCACTGCCCGACGAGCGGGGTGTACTCGCTCGGCTTGAACACCACCGCGTTGCCGGCGGCCATCGCGTACGCGGCGGAGCCGATCGGGGTGAAGACCGGATAGTTCCAGGGGCCGATGACGCCGATCACCCCGTGTGGCTGGTACTCCAGGTGGGCGGAGAACTCCGCCAGGACGAGCCGGGACCGGACCTTGCGGGGGCCGAGCACCCGGCGGGCGTTACGGGCCGCCCAGTCGACGTGCTCGACCGCGCTGACGATCTCGACGATGGCGTCCGCGACGGGCTTGCCGCCCTCGGTGTGCACCAGTTCCGCCAGCTGTTCCATCCGCTGGGCGAGCAGCCGCCGCCAGCGCAGCAGCCGGTCGCGTCGTGCGTCGAAGCCGAGCCCGGCCCACCACTGGCCGGCGGCACGGGCCCGCTCGACGGCCTGCGCGATGTCGTCGGCGGTGGCGAGCGGGAGTCGCCCGGCCTCTGCACCGGTCGCCGGGCTGGTCGAGATCAGGTGATCGCCCTCGATCACGGGGGTGCCGGGCAGATGCACAGCCGTCATGGCGGAAGTCTAGACCCGAGACCTACTCGTCGGTAGGTCGCGCCCGGCCAGGCGCGACGCGTACCCACCGGGTCGGGTGGCCGCTACGGTACGGCGCCCGGCCTGGGTGAACGCCGTACCGCCGGTCGTGGAAGTGGCGAACGGGAGGTGGCTTGCCGGTTACTGGGCGATGGCCGGATGGGCGGTGCAGGTGGCCGGGTGGTGATGGCAGGCTGATCCGGGATGGCGCACGGCATGGAGGTCTGACGGCCCATGGAGCAGCATCCGCAACTGTTGCCGCTGTTGACGGTGGCCGCCGGCCCGATGCGCGGGCTCAGTTTCCGGCTGCGTCATCAGCCGATGGTGATCGGCCGGGACGCGGCGGCGGACATCGTCGTGCACGATCCGCACCTCAGTCGCCGGCACGCTGAGATCCGGCTCACCGGCGAGGGCGTCTCCCTGCTGGATCTCGGCTCCACGAACGGCACCTGGGTGAACGGGCTACGCAGCAGCGGGGTGGTTCGCCTCACCGACGGCGACATGATCCTGATCGGCCGCACCGAACTACGCTTCTTCGACCCCGCGCTGGCGCGGACCGACCCGGTGGGCCTGAGCTTCGGCGTGCCCCGCCAGGAACGGCGCACCACGTTGGTGCTGCCCACCGGCACGCCGGGGCAGATCGCGTCCGCTCCGGCGGCGCCGTAGCCGGTTCGGCGGAACTGTTCGCGCGCTGCCCCGCGCTCCGTCAGCGGCCCGCCGCGTGGCAGACTCGCGGCCAAAGCCTTAGCGGCCGTTCAAATCCGGCCGCGCGGAGCGGACAAGGGAGGCCGGGGTCATGGCGCGCGAGTTCACCAGGGTGGGCGTGGTGGGGCTGGGCACCATGGGTGCCGGCATCGTCGAGGTGTTCGCCCGCAACGGCATCGACGTGGTCGCCGTGGAGATCTCCGACGCCGCCCTGGAACGCGGGCGGGCCAACCTGACCGGCTCCACCGACCGGGCGGTGGCCCGGGGCAAGCTCGCCGAGGCAGACCGGGACGCCCTGCTCGGCCGGGTCACCTTCGCCGTCGGGCTGGCCGCCCTGGACTCGGTGGACCTGGTGATCGAGGCGGTCCCCGAGCGACTCGACATCAAGCAGCGGCTCTTCGCCGAACTGGACCGGGTGTGCAAGCCGGAGGCCATCCTCGCCACCAACACCTCGTCGTTGAGCGTCACCGAGATCTCGGTGGCCACCACCCGGCCCGACCAGGTGATCGGCATCCACTTCTTCAACCCGGCGCCGGTGATGAAGCTGGTCGAGGTCGTGCGTACGGTGGTCACCTCGGCCGACGTGGTGGCGGACGTGGAGGCGCTCTGCGTACGCCTCGGCAAGGTCGACGTGACGATCAACGACCGGGCCGGGTTCATCGCCAACGCCCTGCTGTTCGGGTACCTCAACCAGGCGATCGGGATGTTCGAGGCCCGCTACGCCACCCGCGAGGACATCGACGCCGCGATGAAGCTCGGCTGCGGCCTGCCGCTGGGCCCGCTGGCCCTGCTGGACCTGATCGGCCTGGACACCGCGTACGAGATCCTCGACACGATGTACCGGCGCGGTGGGCGGGACCGCCGGCACTCCCCGGTGCCGCTGCTCCGGCAGATGGTGACCGCCGGGTTGCTCGGTCGTAAGTCCGGCCGTGGCTTCTACACCTACGAGCGTCCGGGCTCCGGCAAACTCGTACCGGACGAGCTGACCCCGGATCCGGCCGCGTTGGCGCCCGCCGACGGTGCGCGAGCCGTCACCAAGGTCGGTGTGGTCGGCTCCGGAGAGTTGGCCGCCGGTTTCGTCGCGGCCTTCACCACGGCCGGATACGAGGTCGTCCCGGTCGACCCGTCGACAGGGTTGGGGCAACTGGGCGACGTCGACCTGGTGGTCGAGGCGGTGCCCGACGATCTGAGCGTGAAGAAGGCGCTGTTCGTCGGCCTGGGCGAGGTCTGCAAGCCGGGCGTGGTGCTGGCCACCACCACCTCCGCCCTGCCGGTGATCGAGCTGGCGATGGCCACCGGGCGCCCGGCCGACGTGGTGGGCCTGCACTTCGCCAACCCGGCGACGCCGCTGGTGGAGATCGTCCGGACGATCCGTACCTCGGCGGAGGCCACCGACACCGCCCGTGCGGTCGCCGCCGCCCTCGGCAAGACCGGGGTGGTCTGCGGGGACCGGGCCGGTTTCATCGTCAACGCGTTGCTGTTCCCGTACCTCAACGACGCGGTGCGGATGCTGGAGGCCAACTACTCCACCACCGGCGACATCGACAACGCCATGAAGCTGGGCTGCGGCTACCCGACGGGCCCGTTCGAACTGCTCGACGCGATCGGGCTGGACGTGTCGCTGGCCGTGCAACGGGCGTTGTACCGCGAATCGCGTGAACCCGGCCTCGCCCCGGCACCCCTGCTGGAACAACTGGTAACCGCCGGCCGCCGCTTCCAGGTGTAAGGAAGGGCTCCCTTGTCAACGCCGCCGGCGCCATCTCCCGTACGGGAGGTGACTCCAGCTCGGCCGTACGCTGGATGTTGTGAGTCCTCGTCGTAACCGTCCCCGCCGTGACGACGCCGAGCGCCTGGACGCCGAGCGCCTGGACGCCGAGCGCGCCCGGCAGGGCGTCGCATCGGTGCAGCAGTGGCGTGACGGCGACTGGCAGGTACGTGGGATCAGTGGCGGCTCGTCGGCGAAGACGTACCGCTGTCCCGGTTGTGACCAGGAGATCCGGCCCGGTGTGGCGCACCTGGTCGCGTGGCCGGCCGACGGCCGGGGCGACCTGACCGATCGGCGGCACTGGCACAGCGGGTGTTGGCGGGCTCGGGACCGCCGGGCGCCGGTCATCCAGCGCGGGCGCAGCGCCCCCCGCCACGGCTGACGCCAGCGCGGCGGCTCCGCCGGGGCGATCTTTGTCACCTCGGGCGGCGGCGCGGGCGGTGGGGCGGGAGGATGGCGGGGTGAGTGCATCGATCCGCGCATCGTCGATCCTGCCCGGGCGCCGGGAAGACATCGAGCTGCACACCGCGGACGGGCTGTGCCTGGTCGGTGAGCTGGCGCTCCCGGTCGACCGGCCACCGGCGGCCACCCTGGTCTGCCTGCACCCGTTGCCCACCCACGGCGGGATGATGGACAGCCACGTGTTCCGCAAGGCGGCGTGGCGCCTGCCCGCCCTGGCCGACGTGGCGGTGCTCCGGTTCAACACGCGCGGCACCAGCAGTGTGCGCGGCACCAGCGAGGGGACGTTCGACTCGGCCGTCGGCGAGCGCTACGACGTGGCCGCCGCCATCGAGTACGCCGAGTTCCACGAGCTGCCCGACATCTGGCTGCTCGGCTGGTCGTTCGGTACCGACCTGGCCCTGAAGTACGGCTGCGACCCGGCGGTGACCGGCGCGATCCTGCTCTCGCCGCCGCTGCGCTTCTCCGAGCCGGCCGACCTGGCCCAGTGGGCCGAGTCGGGCAAACCGCTTACCGCGCTGGTGCCGGAGTTCGACGACTACCTCCGCCCCGAACAGGCCCGTGAGCGGTTCGCGGCGATACCGCAGGCCGAGGTGGTCGGGGTGCCGGGGGCGAAGCACCTGTGGGTCGGTGACGCCGAGACCGTGCTCGACGAGGTGGTCCGGCGGGTCAACCCGGCCGTGTCCGTACCATTGCCGACCACCTGGGACGGTCCGATGGAGACCGGCGACGCCAGCGCGTACGCCGACCGCACGGTGGCCGCCTTCGCCGACACCCCGGTGCCGGGCCCGCAACAGCGCCAGGCCGACTGAGTCGGCTCTCCCACAGCAACGCGAGGCCGAGGACCGGGTCAGCGGACGTCCTGGCGAGGGAGCACCACCTCGCGCAGGATCAGTTGGGCGGCGGCCACGGTCGGGATGGCGATGAGCGCCCCGATCACCCCCAGCAGGGACACCCCGAGCAGCGCCGCGACCAGCGCGGCGACCTCGTTGACGTGCACCGACCGGCGCATGATCTTGGGATAGATGAGGTAGTTCTCGATCTGCTGGTACACGACGAAGAAGACCACGCAGGCGATCCCGACGGACGGATCGGTGGCGAAGCCGACCAGGCTGACGATCACCGCGCCGAGGGTCGCGCCGATCTGCGGGATCAGGTCGGTCACCGCGACCACGACGGCGAGCGCGAACGGGTACGGCAGGCCGACGACCAGCGCGAACACGAACGTGGTCACCCCGGCCAGCACCGCGATGGACAGCGCGCCGACCATGTACGCGCCGACCTTGGTCAGGATCTCGTCACCGATGAGCTGCACCCGCTCGCGACGGGAACGCGGCACCAGCGCGTAACCGAGATTGCGCATCCGGTCGAAGTGGACCAGGAAGTAGATGGTCAGCACGAGCACGGTCAGCACCCGGAAGACCGTGCCGAAGACCAACTGGGCCCCGCCGAGCACCCCGCCCAGCGCCCGGCCGACCACGTCGGCGTTGGCCGCCTCCTGCGCCCGGCGCATCAGGTCGAACCGCACCACGAGGTCGTTGACGGCCTCGTTGCGCCGCAGCGTGTCCAGGTAGCTCGGCAACTGGTCGAGGAATTGTCCGGACTGGGTCACGATCGGCGGCACCAGGGCCAGCACACCGGCGCTGAGCAGCGCCAACACGGTCAGCGTCACCGCCGCCACGGCCACCCCGCGAGGCAGCCCCCAGGCACACAGCCGGACCACCGCCGGGTGCAGGCCCACCGCGAGGAACAGCGCGATGACCACCAGGACCAGGATCCCCGCCGCGTTCCGCAAGCCCAGATAGACGGCGTACGCGGACAGCACGCCGAGCGCTCCGGTGAAGCCGACGAGGAAGCTGTTGCGCCGCAGCGGGCGCCCCGGAGTGCCGAACCGACCGGCGTCTCCGCTCGCGGTACCCGGTGCCGGAGCGGACGAAGCCGTCGTCTTGTGCGGTGCCGACCGACCGCCGGAGGGCATCTCGGGTGCGGTGCCGCCCTCGCCGGCCCCGCTGCCCGCCGTCACCGGCCCGGACTCCTGCGGTTCGGACTGCTCCGGTCCCGACTGCTCCGGTCCCGACTGGTTCGGCCCGTCGTGCGCCATCCGGTCTCCCGTCCAAGCTCCGACGTACATGCGTCGGTTGTCGACGCCGGCCGGCTGCTGTCGACTCGATGCGGGTTGTCGAGGTGTGGTTACCGCCGCTTGACGTGGCTGACGAAGGCCTGCCAGGTCCGCGGGGTGAAGGCGAGCACCGGCCCCTGCCGGTCCTTGCTGTCGCGGACCGCCACCACGGCGGGCAGGTTGTCGGCCACCTCGACGCAGTCGGTGTTCCCGCTGCGGGTGGCGGTGCGCCAGATCGCGCCGGTCAGGCCCATGACTTCGCCACTTCCTTGAGGAGTTCGATCGACTGCTGGCGGGACAGCGCCTCGTTGCGCACCGTCTCCCATCGCGCCAACAGGGTAGCCACATCGGCCTCGCTGTCGGTCGGTCGGGCGGTCAGCTGGGCCTCCTGGCTCGCTACCCAGCCGCCTTCCGCGCCCCGGGCCAGCGAGAACGGCCCGGACAGCCCGACGTGCAGTCCGACGCTGAGCGGGATGACGTGGATGCTCACGTTCGGCCGCTCGGCGCAGGCGATCAGGTGCTCGACCTGGTGGATCATCAGCGTGTGGAAGCGCTCCTCCCGGCGGTGCAGAATCGCCTCGTCGATGACCGCGATGAGCTGCGGCGGATCCGGTCGGGTGAGGATGGTCTGCCGGTCCAGCCGGGCCGCGACCCGCTTCTCCACCTCCTCGTCGCTGAGCAGGTCATCGCAACGGATCACCGCTCGGGCGTAACCCTCGGTCTGGAGCAACGCCGGGATCAGTGTGGGTTGGAAGATCCGTAGCTGGCTGGCCAGGCGTTCGGCGTCCAGCCAGGGCAGGAACCAGGACGGCTGCCCCTCGCGCTCGGCGATCCGCAGCAGCGCCACCAACAGCCCGCCGGAACGCAGCACCTCGTCGGCGCGGGCCAGCAACTGCCGGTCGTACGGTCGGCTGCCGGTCTCGACGGCGGAGACCATCGACGGTGAGTAGTGCACCAGTTTGCCGAACTCCTCCTGGCTCAGCCCGGCGGCGGTGCGCAGCCGACGTAACTGGGATCGGATCAGGTCAGCGCTCGACTCCTCCACAGTGCCTCCACAATCGCGTACCGAGAATCGCTCATCAGGTGCCGGTGGTGCGGTGGTTACGCAGGCCCGTTACGACCACGCTCGATGACTTCCGACAGTAGTGCTCCGGTCAGCAGACTGTCAGCCATGCCGGACACGCTCGTTGCCAGCAGGGCGCGGGCGGGCCCTGGCCGGGTCGCCCCGACACCCCCGGTGGGCACCCAGGGCCGCCCACCCATCCCCCCGGGTGGGCGGCCCCTCCTTCAACCACTTTGGGTACGTTTGTTGTCGCTGGAGCAGCAAGAAACGCACCCAAACCTGCCGTCACGGAGGTCGACGTGCGTGTTCGCCGCTACCAGCACCCGAAGCTCCTGCCGTGCCGGCGGCCCGCGCGCCCAGCCGCCGGGTCGCCGCTGCCCGACAACCCGCTGCTCGCGGTCCTCGGTCGACCGGTCTGCTCGCGGCGAGGGCGGGCCGTCTGTTGGCGGCGAGCGCGAGCGGCGGGGGAACGGCCGTGATCAGCACCCGGCTGCCGGCCCCGGGCCGTGGCCCCCGCGCCGAGCGACCCCGCGCGACCGGCGGCGACCCGCCACACACCCCGCTGCGACCGATGTGGTGCTGTCGCGCCGACGGCCAGCCCTGGCCCTGCGCACAGGCCCGGCTCCTGCTGCGCGCGGAGTACGACCAGAACCCGGTCGGTCTGTCGATCTATCTCGCCGGCCTGATGTACGAGGCGATGCGCGACCTCTACCGACTCAACCCATACGACGGGCCGGAACCTGCCGCACTGTTCGCCCGCTTCCTCGCGTGGGGCCCACGCCGCCGCCCGTCGCCCGAGCACCCTCCTGACCACCGACCAACCCGACCTGCCTGACCACCACCGACCAGCACGACCCGCCTAGCTGCCAGCCCGGCATGCCATCGCCCGCCGCCCTACGCGGCCCTGGTCAAGCGATGGGCGGAGTGGCGCGATTGGCGCGGTGCGGCGGGGTGGCACCTGGTCCGGTGGTCCGACATGCCATCACCCGCCGCCCGGCGCGGCCCTGGTCACGGGGTGGGGTGGGGTGGGAGTGGCGCGATGGCGTGGCGGGGTGGCCTGGTCCGGCGTGCCATCGCCCGGCCGCCCGGCGTGCCATCGCCCGGCCGCCCGGCGCGGATCTGGTCGGGCGGCCGGGCGGGCGTGGTGCGATGGTGCAGCGCGGCTGGCTGGTCTGGTTCGGTGGCTCGCTGCCCGGCGTGGTGTCAGTCGGAGGTGATCTTGCTGGGCTTGGCGCTGCGCTCGTCGGTGGTCGGCTTGCTGGGGCGCTTGCCACCCTCGCCGGTGCTGGTGATCTTCGTCGGGGTGGCGCCCCGACCGCCCGTGCCGGGCACTGCGGCAACCGTGGGTTCGCCGTCCACACCCGCGCTGGCCGTGCCGCCGTCGACGGTGGCCGGCTCGACCGCCGGCTTCGCCGTGGGCGAATCGTCCACGGTGGTCACCGGCTCGGCGGCCGGCTTCGTCACCGGGCCCGCGCCATCGGCGGCCGGTGTCATCGAGCCTGCGCCGTCGGCGGTCGGATCGCCGCCGTCGGCCGTGACGCCGGCCGTCTCCAGGGCAGGTCGGTGGCCGTTGACCGGCGCGTCGGCGGGCACGGCGACCGGGGTGCCGTTGGCGGGAGACCCGCCGTTGACCGACGGGCCGTCCACCGTACGGGCGACGGCGGCGGGGGACGGCGCGGCAGCGGGCGAGGACGAGCCGGCGGGTGCCGGTGAGGTCGGGCCGTCGGACGTCGTGGCCGCCTCCAGCCGCAGTTCCAGCAGCTTGCGTTGCAACTCGTCGGACTCCTGCCGCGACTTCCAGGTCTCCTGGCGCAGGTCGGCGAGCTGCTGCTGAGCCTTGGCAATGTCCAACATCACCTGGGCGAGCTGCTGCCGACTCGACGCCGCCTCCTGCTGCGTCGCGGCCAGGTGCTGCTGCGTGGTGGCCAGGTGCTGCTGGGTGGTGGCCGCGTACTCCTCGAACTGCCGACGGGAGGAGGCGACGTGCTCGTCTGCCTCGCGGCGGGTGGTGGTGGCGAACTCCTCGGCTTCACGCCGGGTGGTGGTGGCGTGCTCCTCCGCCGCGCGGCGCTGCTCGGCCGTGTCGGTCTCGGCCTGACGCAGCAGCTCGCCGGCCTGCTCCTCGGCCCGTGCACGAACGGCGGCGGCCTCCTGCTCGGCGGCCTGGCGGACCTGGTCCGCGCCCTGCTCGATCTCGTTCTTGCGCGCGGTGTACTCCGACTCCAGCTGCGCGCGGCGGGTCTCGAACCCGGACTTCAGCTCGGCGGTACGGGTGCGGATCTGCTCCTCAAGCTCGGCGGTACGAGCACCGAATCGCTGCTCCAACTCGGCGGTGCGGGCCTTGTGCTGCTGCTCCAACTCGTCGCGGCGGCTGGCGAACTCGCGTTCGGCGGTCGCCTTGCGCTGCGCCAGCTCCCGGTCCGCCGCCTCGCGTCGGCCGTTGACCTCCTTCTCCACCCCGGCCCGCCAGGCACCCAGCTCCTGCTGCGCCTGTGCCCGGGTGTGCTGCACGTACGCCTCGGTCTCGTTGCGCATGCGTTGGGCGTACGCCTCGGTCTCGGCCCGGGTGCGCTTGGCCGCCTCGGTGGCCTGGGTGGTCATCCGCTCGGCCTCCTGGCGGGCCTTGTTGCGGGCGGCCCGGCCGGCCTCGGCGGCGTCGTCGATGATCTGTTTGGCCTCCTGCCGGGCCTTGGCGTGGGTGGCCCGACCGGCCTCGGTGGCCTGATCGACCAAGCGCTTGGCCTCCTGCTGGGCCTTGGCGTGCACCTCCTTGGCCGCCTCGCGCAGCTGAGTCGCCTCCTGCTGGGCCTTGGCGTGCACCTCCTTGGCCGCCTCGCGCAGCTTGGTCGCCTCCTGCTGGGCCCGCTGGTGGATCTCCCTGGCGGTATCCCGCAGCTGCGTGGCCTCCTGCTCGGCCTTGGCCAGCGCCTCCTGGGCGCTCTTGCGTAGCCGGGCGGCCTCCTCCTTGGCCGCCTTGCTGGCCGCCTCGGACTCCGCTCGGCGGGCTGCGGCCTGCCGCTCCTCCTCGGCCCGACGGGCGGCCAGGGCGATCTCGAAGTCCTTGAGCGCCTCGGCGGCCTCGGCCCGGGCCTCGTCGATGATGTGCTCGGCGGCGGCCCGACGGGCCTCGATCTCCTCGTTCGCGACGGCGAGGATGTCCTCGGCCTGCTCCTCGGCCAGCGCGAGGATCTGCTCGACCCGTGGGCCGAGGTGCCGGAAAGCGGCCCGGTCCACCACGGCGGACTGCTTGCGCACCGCGGCCAGATCGCGCTGGAGCACCTCCACCTGGCCCGCCAGCTTGTGGATCTGGGCGAAGGCCTGCTCCCGTTCGGCCTCCAACGCCGAGATCTCGTGCTCCGCACGAGCAACGTATTTCTCGACCTGTCGTTTGTCGTACCCCCGCAGGGCGGACTCGAAGCTGGGCTCCGTGGTCACATCCCCGCCGAGAGCGAACAGTTCCTCGCCGTGCGACATGCTCCCATCCTCACACGCATCGGGCCCTCCTGGGGCGATACGGACGCCCCTGTTGGGAGCTACTTCACCCGCCCGGACGGGCGGTGGCGCACTGCCCTGAAGGCAGGGCGACGCGGGGTGTCGCCGGTCACCCGGTGTCACCCCGCGTCGTGGATCATGCCCCGGTGGTCGTCGTCAGCTGGAGGTTTCCGCGGCCACCTTCTCCTCGGCTCCGTCCGCCGTCTTGGCCGCCGGCTTGTCGGCTGCGGCGGCGTTGTTGGGCACACCCGGGACGATGCCGGCCAGGCCGGAGAGCATCTGCCCGAGCTGCGAGGTGACCGCGTCCTTCTGCCGGGTGAGGTCCTCGACCTCGCGGCGAGCCGCCTGGGTGGTCAGCTCAGCCTCGGTGCGGGCCTCGTTGAGCAGGCGCTGGGACTCGGCCTGGGCCTCGTTGCGCGTCCGCTCGGCCAACGCCTTGGCCTTCTCGATCGTTTCGGTCGCGTTGCGCTCCGACTCCACCCGCCGGGCCTCGGCGCGCTGCTCGATCTCCTTGGCCCGCTCCTGTGCGGCCCGGGCCCGCTGCTCGGCCTCGCCGACCAGCTTCTGGGTCTGCGCGACCTGGGCGGCGTGCCGCTCCGACTCCTCGCGCTCGGCCTTCTCCCGCCGCTCGGCGAGTTGCAGCTCCAGAGCCTGGAGGTCCTTGTCGCGCTTGTCGCGGGCGTCGGTCAGCAGCTTGGTCGCCTCGGCACGCTTCTCCTCGGCCTCGCGGGCGGCCTTGGCCCGCTGCTGGGTGATCTCGCGCTCGGCGGTGGCCCGCAGGGTGGCCACCTCCCGCTCGACCGTCGACTTCAGCTCGGCCACCTCGTGGGCGGTGACCGTACGCAGCTGCTTGGTCTCCCGATCCGCGTCGGCACGCAGCGTGTCGGCCTCGCGACGAGCCTGGACGCGGACCTCGGCCGCCTCCCGCTCGGCGGCGGTGCGCAGGTTGCCGGCCTCCCGCTCGGCGGTGGCCTTCATCGCAGCCGCCTCGGCCCTCGCCTTGTCGGTGATCTCCCGCGCCTCCAGGCGGGCGGCGGAGAGGATGCCCTCCGACTCGCGCTTGGCCTCGTTGCGGTGATCGTTGGCCTGCTCCTCGGCGAGCCGGAGGATCTGCTCGACCCGGGTGCCGAGGCCGGACAGCGTGGGGCGGCTGTTCTCCTCAAGCTGCTTGCTGGTGTCGGTGAGCTTCTGCTCCAGGGCGGTGAGCCGCTGCTCGGACTGGCGGAGCCGGCGCTGGGCGTCGTTGAGCGCCTGCTCGGCGTCGGCGCGGTCCTTGTTGGCCTGACTCAGCGCGGCGTTCAGTCGGCCGATGAAGTCGTCGACCTGGCCGGTGTTGTATCCGCGCAGGCCAACCGTGAAATCTGGCTGCGAGTTCGCGTTATCGAAGAACGCGAGAGGGGAGGACTGCTGCTGGGGCATTGGGACATACTGGCAGACCCCCCGGGGTGCTTCGCAAGAGTGGGTCGCCCTTTGCCGTCCTCTTTACATGGTCAACTCGTAGCGTCACCGGAACCCTGCGCCGACGGGCGATCTTGCCAGTTCGGGGAGGAGCCCGACGGTACGCAGCGTGACGTGAAAAAGCGTCGCAGGTATCCGCCCACTGCTTTTCTTTCCGGGCGCTTGCGCCCCGCGCGAATGGGCGCCGGGCCGGGACGGGGAAAACCATTGCGCGTTCACCGAAAGGCCATCGACGGCTCGTCCGTCAGGCCGAGGTCCGCGGAACCAGTCGATCACGTCACGTCCGTCGATGAATGCGGCGGCGAGTCGCTGCAGACCCTCCGATCCCGGATCAGGTGACTCTGGCTACGGGTGCGGTGGCTTACTCGTCCTGGGCCGGGGTGTGGTGGCTACTCGATTCGTCCTGGGCCGGGTGTGGTGGCCCACTCGATCTGTTCTCAGCCGGGTGTGGTGGCCCACTCGATCTGTTCTCAGCCGGGTGTGGTGGCCACTCGATCTGGGATCGAGGGGTCTTGAGTGGGGTGTGAGGCCACTCGATCCCAGATCGAGCGTGATCTTGCCTTCGTCGGCCTGGGTGGTCGGCCCGTCGGGGTGTGACTGGCCTGAGCGGGCTCGGCCCGTCGGGTGTGACTGGTCCGATCGGCGGGCTCGGCCCGTCGGGGTGTGATTGGCCCGATCGGCGGGCTCGGCCCGCTCGGGTGTGACCGGCCTGGCCCGCAGGGCGATGGAGGTCACGCGTTGGTGGAATGGGCGGCGGCGCGGTCGGGTCAGTCGGGTTGCGGGGCGGGTTCGACGAGTTCGACCAGGACCCCGCCGGCGTCCTTGGGGTGGACGAAATTGATCCGCGAGCCGGCAGTGCCCCGCCGGGGCGTGTCGTACAGCAGCCGCAGGCCGCGTTCGCGCAGTGCCGCGCAGGCCGCGTCGACGTCGGTCACGGTGTACGCCACCTGCTGCACGCCCGGACCGTTGCGGTCGAGGAACTTGGCGATGGTCGATTCGGGGGTCAGCGGGGCGAGCAGTTGCAGGCAGCCGCCCTCCGTGGTCGGCCCGACCGCCAGCATCGCCTCCCGTACGCCCTGCTCGATGTTCGTCTCGGTGTGTACGCAACGCATGCCGAACGTCCGGGTGTAGAAGTCGATCGCCGCGTCGAGATCAGCCACCGCGACCCCGACGTGGTCTATGCGGCGCAGGCCGAGGTCTGTGACATAGTCGGCACCGGGCTCGACGGGGGAGTTCTCAGACATGACGCTAGTCTGACCGAACAATCGTTAAGGCGTACAGGTCGGCACCCCTCGGAGGCAGGTATGGCTTCGGTGATCGTCAGCGGCGCGCGAACCCCGATGGGGCGCCTGCTGGGCAACCTCAAGGACCTACCGGCGACGAAGCTCGGCGGCATCGCCATCGCGGCCGCCCTGGAGCGGGCCGGGGTCACCCCCGACCAGGTGCAGTACGTGATCATGGGCCAGGTGCTCCAGGCCGGTGCCGGGCAGATGCCGGCGCGCCAGGCGGCCGTCGAGGCGGGCATCCCGATGTCCGTGCCGGCGCTGAACATCAACAAGGTCTGCCTCTCCGGCCTGGACGCGATCGCCCTGGCCGACCAGCTGATCCGGGCCGGCGAGTTCGACATCGTGGTGGCCGGCGGCATGGAGTCGATGACCAACGCCCCGCACCTGCTGCTCGGCCAGCGTGGCGGCTACAAGTACGGCGACGTCACGCTCAAGGACCACATGGCGCTCGACGGGCTGACCGATGCCTGGGACTGCTGCGCGATGGGTGAGTCGACCGAGCGGCACGGCAGTACGCGTGGCATCACCCGGCAGGAGCAGGACGAGTTCGCCGCGACCAGCCACCAGCGCGCCGCAGCCGCCCAGAAGAACGGTCACTTCGCCGACGAGATCACTCCGGTGGTCATCCCGCAGCGCAAGGGCGACCCGCTGGTGATCAGCGAGGACGAGGGCATCCGGCCGGACACCACCGCTGAGTCGCTGGCGAAGCTGCGCCCGGCGTTCGCGAAGGACGGCACCATCACCGCGGGCAGTTCGTCGCCGATCTCCGACGGTGCCGCCGCAGTGGTCGTGATGAGCAAGGCCAAGGCCAAGGAACTCGGCCTGACCTGGCTGGCGGAGATCGGGGCGCACGGCAACGTGGCCGGTCCGGACAACTCGCTGCACTCGCAGCCGTCCAACGCTATCCAGCACGCCCTGCGCAAGGGCGGGCTGACCGTTTCCGACCTCGACCTGATCGAGATCAACGAGGCGTTCGCGCAGGTCGGCATCCAGTCCATCCGTGACCTCGGGGTCAGCCCCACCAAGGTCAACGTCAACGGCGGTGCGATCGCGCTGGGTCACCCGATCGGCATGTCCGGGGCCCGCCTGGTGCTCACCCTCGCGCTGGAGCTCAAGCGGCGCGGCGGTGGTACCGGAGCGGCGGCGCTCTGCGGCGGTGGCGGCCAGGGCGACGCGTTGATCATCCACGTCCCCGCGCCGTCCGAGGGTGGTCAGTGAGCGCGAGGAGTGAGCCGTTTTTGCGAGCCCCGCAGTCGCGATCCGAGGTGGTTTCGTGAGCGCGAGGAGTGAGCCGTTTTTGCGAGCCCCGCAGTCGCGATCCGAGGTGGCTCAGTGAGCGCGAGGAGTGAGCCGGTTCTGCGAGCCCCGCAGTCGCGAACTCGGGTTACGCCGTGAGCGAGTCGATCGATCGTGTTTCGGCTGCGGTCACCGGGTCGGTGCGCCGTAGTCGGGACGTACCGATGCTGGTCGACCGGGCCCGAGCGGGTGACCACCGCGCGGTGGCCCGGTTGATCACGTTGGTGGAGTCGGGCGACGAGACGCTGCCGGCGGTCGCCGCGGCGCTGGCCCCGTACGGCGGCCAGGCCCAGGTGGTCGGCCTGACCGGTTCGCCCGGGGTGGGCAAGTCGACCACCACCAACGAGTTGGTACGCGCCCTGCGTGCCCGGGGCCACCGGGTCGGAGTGCTCGCCATCGACCCGTCCAGCCCGTTCACCGGTGGGGCGATCCTCGGCGACCGGGTGCGGATGCAGGACCACGCCACCGATCCGGGGGTCTACATCCGCTCGATGTCCAGCCGGGGGCACCTCGGCGGGCTGTCGGCGGCCACTCCGCAGGCGGTCCGGGTGCTGGAGGGTGCCGGCTGCGACGTGGTGCTGGTGGAGACCGTCGGCGTCGGGCAGGCCGAGGTCGATGTGGCCTCGCTGGCCGACACCACGTTGGTGCTGCTCGCGCCCGGTATGGGCGACGCGATCCAGGCGGTGAAGGCCGGCATCCTGGAGATCGCCGACGTCTTCGTGGTCAACAAGGCCGATCGGGACGGCGCTGACGCCACCGTCCGGGACATCCAGGGCATGATCGCCCTCGGCGAGCGCGGGCCCGGAGGGTGGCGCCCGCAGGTGGTGCGTGCGGTGGCCGCCCGGGGCGAAGGGATCGACGACATCGCCGCGGCGATCGACAAGCACCGGGGCTGGCTGGTCGAGCACGACGAGCTGCGCCGCCGCCGGGAGGCGCGGGCCGCCGCCGAGATCGAGGCCATCGCGCTGGGCACGCTGCGCGCCCGGATCGGCTCGCTGCGCGACGGTACGCAGTTGCCGGCGCTGGCCGCCGACGTGGCCGCCGGCACCACCGACCCGTACGCCGCCGCCGACATCCTGCTAACCCAACTAGCCCGTTAGACCGCCACAACATCCACCCAGCACCCCGCCCCCGCCCGATGTCGCCGTCGATCATGCACTTTCTGCCTCGGCATAAGGCGTGAAAGCGACTTTCCGGCGACCGGAACTGCAAGATCGACGGTGGATGGGGTGTCCCGGCTGATGTGTCCACTGCGGAGCGATGCGGGCGGTTAGGCTCGGACCGGCCCGCATTGTGCGGGGGCGGTGCGAGCGCCGGGAGTGAGCGTGGATCACGAGATGACGCAGGAGTTGCCGATGACGCCGGACGCGGTGGCAGGTGGTCGTACGGACATCTCGGACGAGGTGGTGGAGAAGATCGCGGTGGCTGCGGCGAAGGCCGTGCCGGGCGTGGTCGAGTTGGGCGGGGATATCGCCCGGTTCTTCAACGCGGTGCTCGACCGGGTGGGGCTCGACCAGGTGGGTGACGCCCGGCGTGGCTGCTCGGCCCACGTCACCAACGGCGGCGCCGTGATCAACCTGGTCATCGTGACCGACGCCGGGTATCCGGTGCCCGAGGTGACGACGGCGGTGCGGGCCGGGGTCACCCAGGCGATCGAGGCGTACGGGCTGCGGGTTGACGAGATCAACATCCGGGTGGACGACGTGGCCATCGAGGGCCCGGCGGCCTGAGGCTCGGTTACCACCCGGTACAAACTTCCTTATCGATCGTTCAGGAAGGGCTCTACACTCGACGTGCAGTCTTAAGGACTCGAGGAGGAGCCCGGAAGATGAACGCCGACGAGATCGCTGCCGGACGGGCCCGCTGGCAGGCCCGCTACGACGCCGCGCGCAAGCGGGACGCGGACTTCACCACGCTCTCCGGGATGCCCGTCGAGCCGGTCTACGGGCCCCCGGAGGGTGTCGCGTACCCGGGATTCGACCGGATCGGCTGGCCGGGCGAGTTCCCGTACACCCGGGGGTTGTATCCGACCGGCTATCGGGGACGGACCTGGACCATCCGGCAGTTCGCCGGGTTCGGCAACGCCCGGCAGACCAACGAGCGCTACAAGATGATCCTCGGCGCCGGTGGCGGCGGGCTGTCGGTCGCCTTCGACATGCCCACCCTGATGGGCCGCGACTCCGACGACCCGCAGTCCCTCGGCGAGGTCGGCCACTGCGGGGTGGCGGTGGACAGCGCCGCCGACATGGAGGTGCTCTTCGGCGGCATCGACCTGGCCGCAGTCACCACCAGCATGACCATCTCCGGGCCGGCGGTGCCGGTGTTCTGCATGTACCTGGTCGCCGCCGAGCGGCAGGGCGCCGACCTGTCGAAGCTCGACGGCACGTTGCAGACCGACATCTTCAAGGAGTACATCGCACAGAAGGAGTGGCTGTTCGACCCCGAGCCGCACCTGCGCCTGATCGGCGACCTGATGGAGTACTGCGCCGCCGAGATCCCCCGCTACAAGCCGCTGTCGGTTTCCGGGTACCACATCCGCGAGGCCGGCTCGACCGCCGCGCAGGAGTTGGCGTACACCCTCGCCGACGGCTTCGGCTACGTCGAACTGGGGCTGTCGCGCGGCCTGGACGTCAATGTCTTCGCCCCCGGGTTGAGCTTCTTCTTCGATTCGCACGTCGACTTCTTCGAGGAGATCGCCAAGTTCCGCGCCGCCCGCCGGATCTGGGCCCGCTGGCTGCGCGACGTCTACGGCGCGACCAGTGAGAAGGCGCTCTGGTTGCGGTTCCACACGCAGACCGCCGGGGTGTCGCTGACCGCCCAGCAACCGGTCAACAACGTGGTGCGCACCGCCGTGGAGGCGCTGGCCGCGGTGCTCGGCGGCACCAACTCGCTGCACACCAACGCCCTGGACGAGACCCTGGCCCTGCCGACCGACGAATCCGCCGAGATCGCCCTGCGTACCCAGCAGGTGCTGATGGAGGAGACCGGGGTGACCAACGTGGCCGACCCGCTCGGCGGATCGTGGTACGTCGAGGCGCTGACCGACCGGATCGAGGCCGAGGCGGAGGAGATCTTCGCCCGGATCCGTGCGCTGGGCGGTGAGGGCCCGCACGCCATCGGCCCGATGACCTCCGGCATCCTGCGCGGCATCGAGGACGGCTGGTTCACCGGGCACATCGCCGAGTCGGCGTTCGTCTACCAGCAGGCGCTGGAGAAGGGCGACAAGAAGATCGTCGGGGTCAACTGCCACACCGCCACGGTCGCCAAGGATCTGGAGATCCTGCGCATCTCGCACGAGGTCGAGTTGGAGCAGCGCCGGATGCTGGCCGAACGCAAGAAGGGTCGGGACGAGGCGGTTGTGCGCTCGGCGGTCGAGAAGATGGTGGCGGTCAGCCGTACCGGGGAGAACATGATCCCCGCGATGCTCGACGCCGTACGCGCCGAAGCCACCCTCGGCGAGATCTGCGATGCGCTGCGCGCGGAATGGGGCGTTTACCGCGAGCCTGCCCGGTTCTGACATCCCCCGCGAAAGGGCGGCTGGGCAGGGGCGACAGTGGCAACTGTCTCCGGCCACGGTTGATCTGAGTTCGGCGCGTCGCGTGCGAGACTAGGTAACCATGAGCGACCCACGGATCACCTCGTCGATCTTTACCCGCGGCGCGGTCGACCTCAGCGCGCTGCGCACCCCCGCACCCAGTCCCGCCCCGGCACCGGCACCGGCCCAGGCCGGTCCCCCCACTGGCATCCCCGCCGGAGTGCCCGGCGGGTCTGCCGGTGGCGTCACCGTCATCGACGTGACCGAGGCGACCTTCCAGTCGGAGGTGCTGGAGCGCTCCCTGACCACACCCGTGGTGGTGGACTTCTGGGCCGAGTGGTGCCAGCCCTGCAAGCAGCTCTCCCCGGTGCTGGAACGGCTGGCGGTGGAGAGCGGCGGCGCCTGGGTGCTCGCCAAGGTGGACGTCGACGCCAACCCCCGGCTCGCGCAGATGTTCCGGGTGCAGGGCATCCCGATGGTGTACGCGGTGGTCGGTGGCCAGCCGGTCGACGCCTTCTCCGGCGTGGTGCCCGAGCCGCAGCTGCGTCAGTGGATCCAGGCGGTCCTCAAGGCCGGTGGAGTCTCCGTGGCCGAGCCGGAGGACCCCCGACTCGACGAGGCCGACGACGCCCTGATGGACGGTGACCTGGACGCCGCCGAGCAGGCGTACCGGAAGATCCTGGCCGAGACCCCCAACGACGCTGCGGCCCAGGCGGGCCTGGCCCAGGTCGGCCTCGCCCGCCGGGTGTCCGGTGCCGACCCGCAGACCGCGCTCGCCGCTGCGGCGGCCGACCCCGACGATGTCGACGCCCAACTGCTGGCCGCCGACATCGAGATGCTCAGCGGTCTGGCCGAGCAGGCCTACCAGCGCCTCGTCGGACTGGTCCGGCGCACTGCGGGCGACGATCGGGAGAAGGTACGCCAGCACCTCGTCGGCCTGTTCACCATCGCCGGCCCGGAGGACCCGGCGGTCGCCGCGGCCCGCCGCGCCCTGGCCAGCGCCCTGTTCTGAACGTTCAGCCACGCCAGCGCGGGCCGGCGTAGCGCCGGCCCGCCTCGACACCACAGGACGGGAGCCCAGGTGAGCGCGAGGAGTGAGCTTGCGAGCCCCGCAGTCGCGAACGACAGCGGCCCATGATGCGCCGGATCGCCGTCCTCGACGCGCCGAGCAACCTCGGCCTGCGCCCACCCACGTCCACGTCGGTCCCGGGCTGCGCAAAGGCACCCGGCGCGCTACGCGACCAGGGCCTGCTGCCCCGGCTGCGGGCCCGCGACGCCGGCTGCCTGACCCCGCCCCGCTACGACGCCGGTGACTGGCGACCGGGCGACGGGGTGTGCCATGCGCGGGAGATCGCCGACTACTCGGCGGCGCTGGCCGACCGGATCGGCGCGATCATCGACCGGGGCGAGTTCCCGGTGGTTCTCGGCGGCGACTGTTCGATCCTGCTCGGCTCGGCCCTGGCCATGCACCGCCTCGGCGAGGCGGTCGGCGGCCGGATCGGCCTGGTCTTCGTCGACGGTCACTCCGACTTCCGGCACCCCGGCAACGCCTCGTACGTGGGCGCGGCGGCCGGCGAGGATCTCGCCCTGGTCACCGGGCGGGGCCAGGCCGACCTGGCGGCCATGGAGGGGCGACGCCCCTACTTCCGGGACATCGACGTGGTGGTGCTCGGCATTCGCGCCCAGGACGAGTACCGGCTCGACCTACAGGCCGCCGGGATCATCACCCGTCCGGTGCCGGCGCTGCGCGCCGAGGGCGCGGCACGGACCGCCCAGTGGGCGCACGAGCAGTTGGCCGACTGCGCCGGCTACTGGGTGCACGTCGACGTGGACGTGCTCGACCCCGCCGTGATGCCGGCGGTCGACGCCCCTGATCCCGGGGGCATCGCCTTCGCCGAGCTGGAGATCCTGCTCGCCGGCCTGGTCGACACCCCGCACTGCCTCGGCGTCGAGGTGACCGTCTTCGACCCCGACTACGACCCGGACGGCGCGTACGCCGCCGAGATCGTCAACACCGTGGTGGCGGGACTGCGCCCGGTCACCGCACCCGCGCCGGTGCTGACCCGGTCGGCTACCGAGCGGATAGAACGGATCACACCCACCCCACGCCGGACCACCGAGCGTGGTTCGGGCCTTATCGAGCGCGGGCCTACCTCGGCCGGTCGCGCGTCGGGTCTGGTCGCCGTGCCGGATCCACGCGATGCCGGCTTCTCCGTCGGCCCGGGTTCTCTGCGCCGGCCCGGTGTCGACGACGGTACGGCCGGGTCGGGTTCTCTGCACCGGCCTGGCGCTGACGACGGTTTGGCCGGGTCGGGTTCTCTGCGGCGGCCTGGGGCCGACGATGGTTTGGTCGGGTCGGGCTTCTCGCGCGGGTCGGCGGCGGGCGATGGGGCGGTCGGGGCTGGTTCCCTGCGCCGATCGGCGGTGGGTGACCGGACTCCGGTGGACGACCGTGACGGGTCGGCGGGGGACGAGCCGGGCGATCCGGATGCGGGCGGTCTGCGCCCAGCGACCGCTGATCCGGCCGCTACCTCCGACAGCCCGGCCGCCATCTCCGACAACCCGACCACCGATGTGGCCGAGGAAACTGCCGACGGTAAGGACCAGGGGCAGGCCGAGCATGATGATCGACTCGGTTACGGCGGAATGGCGGTAATCCGCGAGCTTTGATCACGCCGTTCCGCCGAAACGGAGTCGATCACGACAGCGCGCAGGAGTCGGTCAGGACAGGGCGCGCAGGAGTCGATCACGACAGGGCGCGTAGGAAACGTTCGGCGATCGGTGCGGCGGTGCCGCTGCCGGAGCCGCCCTTCTCGACGAAGACGGCGAAGGCCACGTCGCCCTGCCAGCCGACGAACCAGGCGTGCGTGTTCTTCGGGTTGTTGTCGTACTCGGCGGTGCCGGTCTTGCCGTGCACCGGCTCGCCCGGTGCGTCCTTCAAGGCCGTGCCGGTGCCGTCGGTGACCACCGCACGCATCATCTCCCGGACGGCCGTCACCGCCTCGGGCTTCAGCTCCGGGCCCGGCTCACCGGCCGGCTCCGGCGCCGGGTCGAGGACCAGCTTCGGTGGGGTGAACGCACCCTTGGCCACCGCTGCGGTCGCCGCGGCCATGGCCAGTGGGCTGACCACGGTGGTGCCCTGGCCGATCGCGGCGGCGGCCTGCTCGGTGGCACCGCCGCCCGCCGACACCTTTCCGGTGAACGCGTCGAGCCCCGCCTGCCACTGACCCTCCAGGCCCAGGCTCCGGCCGGTGGCGGCGAGCCCGTCGGCACCGAGTTGGGGTGCCAGGGCAGCAAAGGCCGTGTTGCAGGACTTGGCGAAGTTGGTGCGGAACGGCACCTTGCCGAGCTCGAAATTGTTGGAGTTCTTGAACGAGCGGCCGTCGACGACGAGGGTCTTCGGGCAGTCCACGACAGTGTCCGGGGTGACCGCGTCGCGTTCCATCAGCCCGAGTGCGCTGACCATCTTGAACGTGGAGCCCGGCGGCACCTGGGCGGTGAAAGCCAGGTTCTCCCCGGCGGCACCGGGGCCGTTCGCCGCAGCGAGGACCGCGCCGTCGCTGATCCGTACGGCGACCAGGGCGGAGCGCCGTCGCTCGCTGCGCAACGCCTGGTCGGCCGCCTGCTGGGTGGCGACGTCGAGACTGGTCTTGACGGGTTGACCGGGCTGCGGCTCACGCTGGAACACCTCGGTGCCGGTCGGCTCCAGCGTCCCGTCCTGCCTCGGCCGTTTGATGATCACGGTCAGGCCGGGTACGCCGCGCAGTTGCTCGTCCCATCGGCCCTGCAACCCGCCGTGGCCGACGAGGTCGCCGGGGGAGTAGCGGTCGGGGTGCTTGGCCAGATCCTCGGCATGCGCGGGATCGACGGTGCCCAGCACCGCCCGGGCGAACTCCCGGGTCGGCGCGAGGTCCAGCTTGTCGCTCTGGAACTTCGTCCCCGGCAGGTCGTAGATCCGTGACCTGATCTGCCGGTACGCCTCGTCGCGCAGGGTGACCACCTCGACGAAAGCGTCCGGTTTCGCCTCGTCCAACCGCTTCGCCAGGTTCGACAGGTCGACGGGTGGAGTGATCGCCGGGCGGATCGCGCGGAAGGCGGCGTCCAACTCGCGGGTCATGGCCTTGACGTCGGTGACCTCACTGGGTTGCAGCCCGACCCGGACCACGTCGCGCGGCGCCACGATCGGCTCACCGGCACTGTCGAGCACGGTGGCGCGCGGGGCGCGTTCCCGCCGCAGCCCCAGCCGGTCACCCCGGGTGAGCTGTTCCTGCACGATCTGCGGCTCCCAGATCACCTGCCACTGGTCGTCGCGGCCCTGGGTGAGTCGCACCGGCCGGTCGTACGCCCAGTTGGTCTCGCCCGGCAGCGTCCACTCCACGCGTACGGTCGCGGTGGCGGTGCGCTGGACCACTGCCGTTTCGCCCTGCCGGGTCAGCGTGAGCGGGGCGTCGACCAGCTCGCCGGAGAGCTCCCGGATCTCCTGGACGACGTTGGCGGCGGGCACCTTCGCGCCGGTCGGGTCGACGAAGCCGATCGCGTTCAGGTCGCCTGAGCGCCACCCCTTGAGGAAGGCGTCGACGGTGCCTTCCGGGCCGTCCTCGCCGGAGCAGGCGACCAGGCCCGCCGAGGCGACCAGGCAGGCGACCGTGGCGGCGAGTCGTGACCAATTGTGGCGGTGTCGGTGCGACCGGTGCATCAGAGCTGGTTCCTCCTGGTCAGGCTGCCCTGCACGGTAGTACGTCCAGGCGGCCCGCACTGCCCCGGTCGGCCGGGGCAGGGCGAAAGACAGGCCCGTGACGGTGTGATGAACAACATCAGCCGGGGTACTCCTGATCCGGCCGAACCTCGTACCGCAACGGGTGAAAGGACGACCGTCCAAGATCCGGATGGCCAGCTGTAGGTCCGCCGACGGATGAACCGGTCGGTCGGCCTAGGCTTGGCGGAAGAGTGACCCACAACGCGGTGGGTCGAGGGGAGTGGCACCGATGGACCGGCGTCCGGCGATAAAACCGGGACCCGACCTCCGGCAGGCTGACACCAGCCGGGACGACAGCTTCGACACGGCGACCGACGGAGACGGCTTCGGCCGGCTCGACTCAGGAGTGACCGGCATGACCGGTTCGAGTCTCGACACCCTCTACGATCTGGGTCTGCCACCAGAGGCGCTGGCGGACGACGTGGAGGATGCCGAGCTCGACGAGCCGGTACCCAACGCCGAACGGCTGGTGGCGCAGGCGGTCGCACTGGCCGGGGACGACCATGACGCGGCGACCCTGGTGGGGCGTTTCTGGCGGTTCGCGCCGGACGAGGAGCTGATCGGCTTCACCGCCGAGGAGATGCTCGACGCCGCTCGGGAGCACCGGGAGTTGGCCGAGCAGCGGGTGCCGGGCGAGTTGAAGCTGCGGATCCACTCACCCGATGCGGAGCAGCACCACAGCGTCATCGAGATCGTCACCGACGACATGCCGTTCCTGGTCGACTCGGTGACCGCGCTGCTCAACAGTCACCACCTCGACGTGCATCTGCTGGTGCACCCGCTGGTGGTGGTGCGTCGGGAGCCGTTGGGCCGGCTGGTCGAGGTGGCCGCCGACGTGGAGCCGGACGACGCGATCGCCGGTGACCTGGTCGAGAGCTGGATGCACATCGAGATCGATCCGGTCCGCGACCCGGCGGAGCGGGACCGGCTGCGCCGCGAGTTGCAGCGGGTGCTCACCGATGTGCGGGAGGCCGTCGAGGACTGGCCCAAGATGCGCCAGCAGGCGCTCTCCCTCGCCGACGAGTTGGCCGCCGCGCGGACCAGCGACAACCGGCCACCGGTGCCGGAGAAGGACATTACCGACTCGGTCGAGCTGCTGCGCTGGTTGGCCCACGATCACTTCACCTTCCTGGGCTACCGGGAATACCGGCTGGTGCCGGACTCGGACAAGGGCGGGCCGGCGCTGGAAGCCGTGCTCGGCACCGGGCTGGGCATCCTGCGGCAGGACTCGCCGGAGGCGCGGGCGTTGTCGTCGATGACGCCCGAGGCGCACGAGAAGGTCACCGAGAAGCGCCTGTTGATCATCACGAAGGCGAACTCGCGGGCCACCGTGCACCGCTCGGCGTACCTGGACTACATCGGTTTCAAGATCTTCGACGCCGACGGGGAGGTGGTCGGGGAGCGGCGGTTCCTCGGCCTGTTCTCCACCGCCGCGTACCGGACCAGCGTGCAGGAACTGCCGGTGGTCCGCCGTAAGGTCGCCGAGGTGCTGGACCGCTCCGGCCTGAGCCAGCGCAGCCACTCCGGCAAGGACCTGTTGCAGATCCTGGAGACGTACCCGCGCGACGAGCTGTTCCAGATCAAGACCGACGACCTGTACCACGCGGTGATCGGCGTGCTGCGGATGGCGGGTCGCCGGCAGTTGCGGGTATTCCTGCGCCGGGACGCGTACGGGCGATTCATCTCCTGCCTGATCTACCTGCCCCGGGACCGCTTCACCACCCAGAACCGGCTGCGTATGCAGGACATCCTGCTGCGGGAGCTCAACGGTGTCGGGGTGGACTACACCACCCGGGTGACCGAGTCGATGCTGGCTCGGGTGCACTTCATCGTGCGTACCGACCCGAGCAACCCGCCCGGGGAGATCGACGCCGACCTGCTCGCCGAGGAGTTGGCCGACGCCACCCGGCTGTGGGACGACGACTACCGGCTGGTGCTGGAGCGCAAGCTCGGGGACGAGCAGGCCAAGCACCTGTTCGTCCGGTACGCCGACGCCTTCCCGGAGGGCTACAAGGACGGGCACACGCCGTACGAGGCGATGAAGGATCTGGCGAAGCTGGAGCTGCTGGAGGAGCCCGGCCAGCTGGAGATGCACCTGTTCCGCAAGCAGCCGCTGCCGCGCGCGGTCGCCCGGGGCGCGGACGTCGACGACACCATGGACGTCCGGTTCAAGGTCTACCGGTACGGCGAGCCGATGATGCTCTCGGCGGTGCTGCCGGTGCTGCACTCGCTCGGCGTGCGGGTGGTCGACGAGCACCCGTACGAGGTGGAGCGGGTCGACGGGCGGATCTGGCTGTACGACTTCGGGCTGCAACTGCCCGAGGGCCACCAGGACCTGGCCGAGGTGCGTCCGCACGTGGAGAACGCCTTCGCGGCGGCGTGGCGCGGCGAGGCCGAGGTGGACGGCTTCAACGAGTTGGTGCTGCGCGCCGGGCTCACCTGGCGGCAGGTCGTGGTGCTGCGCGCCTACGCGAAGTACCTGCGCCAGACCGGGACCGTCTTCTCCCAGGACTACATGGAGTTGACGTTCATCGCGTACCCGCACCTGGCTCGGCTGCTGGTGCAGTTGTTCGAGACGCGGTTCGAGCCGGGCACGCTCACCGCCGAGCAGCGCGATAAGCGCAGTGCGGAGCTGGTCGCCGAGCTGGGGGCCGCGCTCGACGACGTGGCCAGCCTCGATCAGGACCGCATCCTGCGGGCGTACCTGACCCTGATCCAGGCCACCCTGCGGACCAGCTTCTACCAGAAGCCGGGCAACGGGCGCCCGAAGGCGTACGTGGCGTTCAAGCTGGATCCGCAGGCGATCCCGGACCTGCCCGCGCCTCGGCCGAAGTTCGAGGTCTTCGTGTACTCGCCGCGCTTCGAGGGCGTGCACCTGCGGTACGGCCCGGTGGCCCGTGGTGGTCTGCGCTGGTCGGACCGGCGGGAGGACTTCCGTACCGAGGTGCTCGGCCTGGTCAAGGCGCAGATGGTGAAGAACGCCGTGATCGTGCCGGTGGGTGCCAAGGGCGGCTTCGTGCTCAAGCAGAAGCCGGGCGACCGGGACGAGGCGGTGGCCTGTTACAAGGAGTTCGTCGGCGCGCTGCTCGACGTCACCGACAACATCGTGGCCGGTGAGATCGTGCCGCCCGACGACGTGGTCCGGCACGACGGCGACGACCCGTACATGGTGGTGGCGGCCGACAAGGGCACGGCGACCTTCTCCGACATCGCCAACGAGGTCTCCGTCGCGCACAAGTTCTGGCTGGGTGACGCCTTCGCCTCGGGTGGCTCGGCCGGGTACGACCACAAGAAGATGGGCATCACCGCCCGGGGCGCCTGGGAGTCGGTCAAGCGGCACTTCCGCGAGATGGGCCACGACACCCAGAGCCAGGACTTCACCGTGGTCGGTGTCGGCGACATGTCCGGTGACGTGTTCGGCAACGGCATGCTGCTGTCGGAGCACATCCGGCTGGTGGCCGCCTTCGACCACCGGCACATCTTCCTGGACCCGGATCCGGACGCGGCGTCGTCGTACGTCGAGCGCAGGCGGCTGTTCGAGCTGTCCCGTTCGACCTGGGAGGACTACAACGCCGAGCTGATCTCGGCCGGCGGTGGGGTCCACTCGCGTACGGCGAAGTCGGTGCCGATCACGCCGCAGGTGCGCGCGGTGCTCGGGCTGGACGACGACGTCGAGCAGATGAGCCCGCAGGAGCTGATGAAGGCGATCCTCACCGCACCGGTGGATCTGTTCTGGAACGGCGGCATCGGCACCTACGTCAAGGCGTCCACGCAGAGCAACGCCGAGGTGGGCGACAAGTCCAACGACGCCATCCGGGTCAACGGCAAGGACCTGCGCTGCCGGGTGGTCGGCGAGGGCGGCAACCTGGGCTTCACCCAGCACGGTCGGATCGAGTACGCCCAGACGGGTGGTCGGATCTACACCGACTTCATCGACAACGCGGCCGGGGTGGACTGCTCCGACCACGAGGTGAACATCAAGATCCTGCTGAACACCGCGGTCGCCGACGGTGAACTGACCGTTCCCGAGCGGGACGAGCTGCTCGCCGCGATGACCGACGAGGTCGGCCAGCTGGTGTTGCGGGACAACTACGACCAGGCCCGGGCGATCAACAACTCGCAGGCGCAGGCCGCCTCGCTGTTGCCGGTGCACCGCCGGATGATCACCGAGCTGGAGCGGTCCGGCACGTTGAACCGGGCCCTGGAGGCGCTGCCGTCGGACGAGGAACTGGCGGTACGCACCGAGTCGGGGCTGACCGCTCCGGAGTTCGCGGTGCTGCTCGCGTACGTGAAGATCGCCTTGGAGAAGGAGACCCTCACCGACGGGTTGGCCGACGAGGAGTGGACCAACGAGGTGTTGGTCAACTACTTCCCGACGCCGATGCGTGAGCGGTTCGCCGAGCGGATGGGCCGGCACCGGCTGCGCCGCGACATCGTGACCACCGTGCTGGTCAACGAGGCGGTCAACCGGGGCGGCATCTCGTTCATCTTCCGGGTGGTCGAGGAGACCGCGGCCCCGGCCGCGGACGTGATCCGGGCGTACGTGGTGGTCCGTGAGGTCTTCGGGCTGCGTGCGCTCTGGGACGCGGTCGAGGCGCTGGACAACAAGGTCGACCCGGAGTTGCAGACCGACGTCTACCTGGACACCCGACGGCTGCTCGACCGGGCGGTGCGGTGGCTGGTGACCAACCGCCGGTCGCCGATCGACGTACGCGCCGAGATCGATCGGCTGCGTGGCGGCGTGGCCCGGTTGCTGCCGCAGCTGGAGACGCTGTTCTACGGCACCGAGCGGGAGGCGATCGCGGCGCACATCGACGCGATGACCGAGCGTGGCCTGCCGCGTGAGCTGGCCGAGCAGAGCACCCGTCTGATGTACAGCTTCGGTCTGCTCGACGTGGTGGAGACCGCCGCCGCCTCCGGGCGCGACGTGGGCGAGGTGGCCTCGGTCTACTTCGTGCTCTCCGACCGGTTCCGGGTCGACTCGCTGCTGTCGAAGATCTCGCTGCTGCCCCGCGAGGACCGGTGGCAGACGTTGGCCCGGATGGCGCTGCGCTACGACCTGTACGCCGCGTTGGCCGCGCTGACCGGCGAGGTGCTCGACTCCACTCCGGCCGACCTGCCGCCGTTGGAGCGGGTGCAGCAGTGGGAGCAGTCGAACGCGACCTCGATCCATCGGGCGGAACGGGCGATGGGCGAATTCGACGAGTCCCGGGCTGACCTGGCGGCCCTGTCGGTTCTACTGCGGCAGATCCGCACCCTGGTCCGTACCTCCGCCGCCAGCTGATCCGACCCTGCCCTGGTGATCGGGACACGTGGCCCGGCGGGGAACCGCCGGGCCACGTGGTTGCCGGGTCAGTGAACCGAGGCGAAGACGACCACGTTGTCGGGGTAGTCGCCGGTGGCCTCGTTGAACTGGCCACCACAGGTGATCACGCGTAGTCCGGGTCGGTCACTGGGGCCGTAGACCTGCTCGGTGGGGAAGGCGTCCTTCGGGTAGGCGGCCACCGAATCCACCTGGAAACTGGCGGGTCGGCCGTCCGCGCGGTTGACGGTGATGATGTCGCCGGGTTGCAGGGCGCCGAGGGAGAAGAAGACGGCGGGGCCGATGGCGGCCGAGTCGACGTGACCGACGATGACCGCGTTGCCCACCTCGCCAGGGCTCGGACCCGGTTCGTACCAACCGGCCAGCAGGGCCTGGTCCAACGGAGGCACCTGCACGGTGCCGTCGGGGTTGGTGCCCAGCGTCATGATCTCCGCGTTGACGCCGATGCGGGGGATGCTGATCGTGGTGGGCGCTGCGCGGGGCAGCCCGGTCGGTGCCTGATCGCGGCCGAGGTCGGCGTCGTCAGAGGGAGTGTCGGCCGAAGGGGTGGCTTCCGCCTGTGCGAGCGGCTGGGGTGGACGGACGGTCTCGGCGCCCTTCATCGAGGCGCCGACCAGCCCTGCCCCCACCATCGCGAGTGCGACGACGACGGCGGCGCCGACGGCGCGCCACGGGTTACCGTGGCGGCCGTCGGCCCGTCTCGTCGACACGTCAGGCCGCGAACTCATCAGTCCGACGGCGACGCAGCAGCACCAGGCCACCGAGGGCCGCCGCGCCGACCAGGCTCGCCCCGGCGGTGGCCATGCCACGGTCGGTGCCGGCGGTCAGGCCGCCGTCGCCACCGTCGACCCCACCGTGCGGCAGGACGACCAGTTCGCCCTCGCCGCAGGAGCCCTCCAGCTTGTACGTGCCGGGCTTGGCGTCCTTGGCGATCCGGGCCTCGCCGAAGTAGACGAAGTCCTTCTCGTGCTCCCAACGGTCACCCTTGCCGTGCTCGCCATCCTTGCCGTGCTTGTCACCCTTGCCGTGCTCGTCACCCTTGCGGTGCTCTTCGCGGTTCCACTCGCGCTTGTCCGCGCCGTACTCGTCGTGGTCCTGCCAGCCGTGCTCGGACTTATCGCCGTGCTTGTCGTCCTCGCGGCCCTTCCGGTCGCGCTCGTCCTTCGCGTCCTGGCCGTGCTCGTCGCTCTTCCAGTCGTGCTTGTCGTCGGCGGCAGCACCCCCGCCGGCACCGTCCTGCGGCGCCTCGCGGCCCTGCCACTCGCCGCGCTCGTCGCCGGACTTCCAGTCCTTGCCGTGCTCCTCGCCGGACTTCCAGTCCTTGTCGTCCTTGCCGTGCTCCCAGTCCTTGCCGTCCTTGCCGTCCTTGTCGTGCTGCCAGTCCTTGCCGTCCTTGTCGTGCTGCCAGTCCTTGCCGTCCTTGTCGTGCCCCCGGCCCTTGTCGCCGTGCCAGTCTCGGCCGTCCTTGCCGTGCTCGTAGGAGCCGTCCTCGCTGCCCCAGCCGCCGCGGTCCGACTTCCCGCCGTCGCGGGCCGGCTCGAGCTTGACCTTGCCGGTGACCTTGGACCAGACGAAGGGGTGCTCCTGCGGCTGCTCGCAGATTTCCACCAGCTTGATCTCTTCGCCGGGCTTGGCGGCGTGCGGCTTGGCGAAGACCTTGCCCTCGTTCTCGTGCGGCTGGCCGTCGGCGAACGCGATTCCCGGCGCGAACACCAGCAGGGAAGCCCCACCGAGGGCAGCGCCCGCCACGACCTTCCCGAGCATCTTCTTAGCCATAACCTCTGTCTCTCCATCCCTGATTTGTCCTGCGGCCGGTGGCAACCGAGCCAGAACCGACGTTAGACCGTTTCATGACATATGCAGGGAAAGATTCGTCTTTTGGCATTAGTCCGACTCGTGGCCTCTGCGTGAATGGTTGATCCCCGGCGTGCCGCACTGTCCCCGACCGGGCCCGTCTCGCCACTGCCGGGATGTTCGTGCATGTAGGGAGCTTGGACGGTTTGTCCGCTAGGCTCCGGAAGTATCGAACCATTGCCATGGAAGCGCTCCCATGCAAGAATCGCTGCACGCGGTCAACGGAGCCACACCGCGCAGTCAGGGTGTCGAGGGCAGCCGGTCAAACCGGACGACCACCCCGCTGGGCGACCAGGTCAGCCTGGTTGTCGCACCACCACCACGCCCGTCCGGGTCGGGCGTCTCAAAAGAATCCCGTTGGCACCGGCGGCCGTCCGCGCAGGACGCCCTGGGGCCACGTGCCGGGCCGTACAGCGGATCCGGTCTCGCCCAAGGAGATCAGTGGCATGAACGTGTGGAGAAAACTGTCCGGCCGTCGCCGGGCCGTCGCGCTGGCCGGCGCGAGCGCGCTGGTCGCGGGCGGTTTGGTGACGCTGCCGGTCTCGGCTGCGTACGCGGCGACGCAGTGCGACGTGGCCTACACGACCAACGACTGGCCAGGCGGATTCACCGCCAACATCACGATCAGGAACATCGGCGACCCGCTCAACGGGTGGACGCTGGGCTTCACCTTCCCCGACGCCAACCAGCGTGTGCAGAACGGCTGGTCGGCCCGGTGGTCCCAGTCGGGTCGCAACGTGACCGCGCAGAACGAGTCCTACAACGGCGCGCTGGCCACCGGTGGCACCGCCAGCATCGGCTTCAACGGTGCGTGGAGCGGCAGCAACCCGCGTCCGACCTCGTTCACGATCAACGGCGTGACCTGCAACGGCGGCAACCCGCCGCCGACGAGCCCGCCGCCCACGAGCCCGCCGCCCACGAGCCCGCCCCCGACGAGCCCGCCCCCCACGAGCCCGCCGCCCACCAGCCCGCCGCCCCCCGGCACCAAGGTGGACAACCCGTACCTGAACGCCAAGGGCTACGTGAACCCGGAGTGGAAGGCCAGGGCCGAGTCGGTTCCCGGCGGCAACCGGGTGTCCAACATCTCGACCGCCGTCTGGATCGACCGGATCGCGGCGATCGAGGGTACCGAGGACAGCCAGTCCAACGGCCCGATGGGCATTCGGGACCACCTGGACGAGGCGCTGCGGCAGGGTGCCGACTACATCCAGTTCGTCATCTACAACCTGCCCGGCCGTGACTGCGCGGCGCTCGCCTCCAACGGTGAGCTGGGGCCGAACGAGCTGCCCAAGTACAAGGCCGAGTACATCGACCCGATCGCGGCGATCATGCGCGACACGAAGTACAGCAACATCCGGATCATCAACGTCATCGAGGTCGACTCGCTGCCGAACCTGGTCACCAACACCTCGAACAACCCGGGTGGCACGGTCATGTGCGACACGGTGAAGGCCAACGGCGCCTACGTGAACGGTGTCGGCTACGCCCTGGCCACGCTGGGCTCGATCCCGAACGTCTACAACTACGTCGACGCCGGGCACCACGGCTGGCTCGGCTGGGACAGCAACTTCGTCCCGACCGCCCAGGTCCTGAAGCAGGCCGCGACCGCCTCCGGCAGCACCGTCAACCACGTGCACGGGTTCATCACCAACACCGCGAACTACTCCGCGCTGATCGAGCCGTACGCGAAGATCAGCGACACGGTGAACGGGCAGACCGTGCGTCAGGCGAAGTGGATCGACTGGAACCAGTACAACGACGAGCAGAGCTTCGCTCAGGCGTTCCGGCAGGAGCTGGTTCGGCAGGGCTTCCCCAGCAACATCGGCATGACGATCGACACCTCCCGCAACGGCTGGGGCGGTGCCAACCGGCCCACCGGTGCGGGCCCGACGACCAGCATTGACGCCTATGTCGACGGTGGCCGGGTCGACCGTCGTTTCCACAAGGGCAACTGGTGCAACCAGGCCGGTGCCGGTATGGGCGAGCGCCCGAAGGCCGCGCCGGCGACCGGTATCGACGCGTACGTCTGGGCCAAGCCCCCGGGCGAGTCGGACGGCTCCAGCCGCGAGATCCCGAACAACGACGGCAAGGGCTTCGACCGGATGTGCGACCCGACCTACACCGGTAACGACCGCAACGGCAACAGCCGCAGCGGCGCCCTGCCGGACGCCCCGATCTCGGGCGCCTGGTTCGCCGCGCAGTTCGCCGAGCTGATGCAGAACGCCTACCCGCCGCTGTCCTGACGGTCAGGCACACCCGCCGCCTGCGGTAGGTGAGGCACTGCGGCGGCAGGTTACCCGGGCCCCTGGTCCGACCGCACCGGTCGGACCAGGGGCCCACCCCTGTTCCCGGCGAGGAATCCCCGCCGTGGGGTGAGGTCAGGGCACGGTCTTCTCGACCGCCGCCCGACCGGTCTCGGCCAGCTCCCGCCGGGCCCGCTCGATGTTCTCCGCGGTGGGATCCTGCCCCCGGGCCGCCACCAGGTCCTCGGGATCCCACGGCTGTTCCGCACCGGTGCGTCTGTTGTCCGGTGCGGCGCCGGTGCCGGTTCCGGTGGCCCCGGTGCCGGCCGCGTACGGATCACCGATGATCTCGTCGGTCGGTCCGTCCCGGTCGACCCGATCGCCTGGCTCGGCGAAGGTCGGGGTATTCGAATCGGGGCCGCCCCCGGTCATCAGCTGGGGCACCCCGGCGTCGTCGTCGACCGCTGCGGCCACCTCGGGGCGCTCCTCCAGCGGTCGTTCCCGCCCACGATCCGTCATCGTTGCCGCCCTCCTGTCCGCAGCCGAATCACCTGGCTCCCCTCGGGGTACCCGCCAGGTCAGGGGACATGCCTGAGCAGCTACCGCCGGTCGGACCCCGGCCCTCAGCGCACCGTGCGGAACGCCCGTCGCCCGGCGGCGCGATCAGCGGGCCGGTGGCGGCACAGCGAGCGGCGGGCGCCCCGCACCCGCAGGACGCCCGCCGCTCGTGGTGGTCAGCGACCGAGAACCCGGTCCAGGAAGTCGCGATACTCGCGTACCGCGACCCGCAACTGCTCGGTGTCGGTAGCGCCGGCCTCCTGCCAGCTCCCGAGCTTCTCCTTGTGCTGGGTCAACGCGGCGGACAGCGCCTGCATGGCCTCGTCGACCAGGGTCTGGGCCTCGCCGGCCGCCGCCTGGGGGTCGTCGACGAAACGCAGTTGGACGTCGCGCCAGCGGTCCCGGAATCCCTGGGCCGTCGAGGCGTCGAACAGAGTCGCCGCTCCCGCCGGTGCGGCGGAGGTGGCCCCGTTCGGCGCGGTGTCGGTGACCCCGGTCGCGGTGTCCGGGTCGACCATCGCCGGCGTGGCGCTGCCGTAACCAGCCCCGCCGGCCGCCGCCGCCTCGGTGTCGGTCCCGGGCATCGCCGACCGGTCGGCGTCGACCTCGTCGGGGCGGTCGGCGGCTCGATGCGTCCCCGCGTCGCGAGCGACGTCATCGGATTCCGCCACCTCGGCGGGGTCGACTTCGTCGTGCCGTCCGCCGAACTCGGCCGTGGGGTCGGCACGCAGCCCTTCACGCTCACCGTCGACGGCACCGTCGCCGGGTCGGGCGGTGCGCTCCGCGCGCGGGTCGGGCTCGTCCTCGGGACGCGGGCTGGCCAGCGCGGAAGCGGCCACCGCCCCGCCGACCGTGGTGGCGCCGAAGGCCGTCGGCACAGGCCCCGGCTCGTGGAACTCGGCCTGCTCGTCGTCGCCGGGTCGACCGTCCCACGGGCGGGACCGGTCCGCGCCGGACTCCGCGCGGGCAGCCCGCTCGTCCACGTTGTCGAACTCGTCAGTGCTGTCGTCGGTCACGTGATCGTCGTCGGTGACCGGAACCGGGGTCGACCGTACGGTCTCGGGGTGGTCGTTGTTGAGCTGCTGCTCTTGCTGCCGCATGGTGGTCTCCTCAGCGGTTGGTGGCGTCGTGGGCGGCGTCAGGCTGGCGCTGTTCCGGCGTCCTCGTCGCCGGCTCCTCCCCGAGCAGGTCGGCGAAGAGGGCCCGGTAGTGGACGACGGCCTGGCGAAGGTCCTCCGTACTGGCCTCACCCCGGCTGTTGCGCAGGTGGATCTCGTGCGCGTCCCGGTAGTGGCTGAGCGTGCGGGCATGCTCGACGGAAAGGTGCGCGATCTGGTCGGAGAATTCACCCGTGGGGTAGCCCCGCTCGGCGATCAGCCGGGTGACGAGTTCGTCGGCCTGCCCGACGGTTTCGGCGGGGGAGTCGATGAAACGGACCTGGAGTTCCTCCCAGGCCTCGGCGTACCGTGCCCGGGCGGCCGGGGCGAGGGGGACCAGTTCGAGTTCGGCGTGCCGGCGCTCGCGGTCCCGCAACTCCCGCTCGGCCGCGCTACGGCTGTCCTGCTCGGCGATGACGTGGTCGTACTCCGGGCCGAAGCGCTGCCGGAGTGCCCGGCGGCGACCGGCCACGACCAGCGCTGCGGCGACGGCGGCGACGACCAGGATGATGAGGACGGTGACGACTATCTGCGTGGGCGACATGGCTCCTCCTTCGCCTGCAGGTATTCCCTCCGTCCACTGATCGCCAATCCCGTTCCGGAGCACTTTCCTCGCCCAAGTTGACCCCGTGCCGACCCCGGTGCCGCCCGTGCGGGCAGCCGAAGATCCGTTAACAACTGGTTCGGAGCGGATTCGGGCGGGATGTGCGTCAACCGAACGTTCGTCAACGTACCGGTAGTCTCGACGGACGGTAGTGCGGCGAGCGCGGATTACGTATCCTGCCCAAGGCGCCCGAGCCGGCGTCCCGGCGGACAACTGGGGCGCACCCGGCAACGGTGCTGCCCGGCCGTGCCGGAGCCCTTCCAGCCACCTTTCCGGGCGAGGTCCGATTGAACACCCGCGACTGGCCGATCCGCTCCAAGCTGACCGCCCTGGTCGTCGTGCCGGTGACCGCGCTGCTCGCGCTGTGGATATTCGCGACCACGCTCACTTTCGGGCCGGCGCTCGACCTGCTGGCCGCCCGGACGCTCCTGTACGACCTCGGTCGGCCCGGCGAGACGGTGGTCGCCGAGTTGCAGCGCGAGCGACGTATCTCGGTGGTACACCTCGCCTCGCCCCGTACGGTTTGTGACCAGCAGTCGGCCGGGTGCGTGTTACCGGCACTGCGCGAGCAGCGGGACCGTACCGACGCGGCGGTGACGGAGCTGCGCCGCCGGGTTTCCGGCGAGAAGTTCCGGGACGCCGCCGGCGAGTTGCTCGAAGCCCGACTGGACCGGTTGCTCGGCAAGTTGGAGGCGTTGCCGGCGGGACGCGAGTCGATCGACCGCCGGGAGCTGGACCGGGTCGGCGCCGTCGGTCTCTACAGCGACATGGTCTCGGCCGCGTTCCACACCTTCGAGGCCCTGGCGAACCTCCCCGACCAGGATCTCAACCGGGAGGCGCGGGCTCTGACGGATCTCGGCCGCTCTCGGGAGCTGCTCGGGCAGACCGATGCGCTGTTGGCCGGGGCGTTGACCGGTGGAGGGTTCGCCAAGGGGGAGCACACGATGCTCGTGCAGAGCATCGGTAACCAGTGGTTTCTCATCCAGTCGGCGGTGGCCGACCTACCCGCGCCGGAGCAGGCCGCGTATCAACGGCTGGCCGAGCAGGAGGGGTTCGAGCGGCTGCGCGCGATGCAGGACGAGCTGATCGCCGCCGGCCCCTCGGCCCGGATCACCGTCGACGCGCGGGCCTGGCAGGCCGGCTACGACACCGTGCAGCAGTCGCTGCGGGACTTCGAACTGACCCAGGCCGACGGACTGGCCGACCGGTCGGTGCCGATGGCGGTGAGCATCCTGACCCGGCTGGCCGGCGCCGGGTTGCTCGGACTGGTCGCCGTGGTGGTGTCGTTGGTGGTGGCGGTGCGGGTCGGCCGGTCCCTGGCCCAGCGGCTCACGCTGATGCGCGGGAGGTTGAAGGAGACTGCGGAGAAGCGCCTGCCGGACGTGGTCGATCGGCTGCGCCGGGGCGAACAGGTGGACGTCGCCCGGGAGACGCCGGTGGCCGACCGGGGTGCCGACGAGATCGGCCAGGTGGCCCAGGCCTTCACGGAGGTGCAGAAGGTCGCCATCCGAGCCGCCCAGGTCGAGGTCACCCTGCGCCGTGGGCTCAACGAGGTCTTCCTGAACATCGCGCGCCGCAGTCAGGGTCTGGTGCACCGTCAGCTCGCCCTGCTCGACCGGTTGGAACGCGACGCGGAGGATCCGGACCATCTGGCCGAGCTGTTCCGGGTCGACCACCTCGCCACCCGGCTGCGCCGACACGCGGAGGATCTGGTCATCCTGGCCGGGGCCACACCCGGGCGAGGCTGGCGTGAGCCGGTCGCCATGGTGGACCTGATCCGTGGGGCGATCTCCGAGGTCGAGTCGTACGACCGGGTCGAGATCACCACTCTGCAGCCCGCCGGCACGGTGGGTCGGGTGGTCGGCGACGCCATCCACCTGCTTGCCGAGCTGATCGAGAACGCGACCGCCTTCTCCCCGCCGGAGTCGCGGGTGGAGGTCTCCGGTGAGCATGTCGCACACGGGTACGCGTTGTCCGTCTCCGACCATGGCCTCGGCATGACCGCAGAGGCCATCGAGGAGGCCAACCGCAAGCTGGCCCGGGCGCCGGAGTTCGACCCGGCGGAAACCGCCCGGCTGGGACTGTTCGTGGTGGCGCGGCTCGCCGGCCGGCACGGCATCCGGGTACGACTGCGCCGGTCGGACGGCTCCGGCCTGACCGCGGTGGTGTTGATCCCCGCCGAACTGATCACCGCCGAGCCCTCGTCGCTGCCGGCACCCGACAAGCCGGAGAGCGGTGACGACACCGCGATGGAGCAGCGGCGGTTGGTTCGGGCCAGCCGACTCACGACCGTCCCTCGACCGCGCTCCCGGTCGGCGACGCGTGCGGCGCCGACGTCCGACAGCCCGCAGCCGTCCAGCGGGTCTGCCGCGAACCTCGGTGGCCCGCGCCAGGCCTCGACCGTCGGGCCGGCCGATTCCGACGGGTTGCCCCGGCGGATCCGTCGGCGTCCGCCAGCCAGATCCACCGCTGCGGCCGTTCCCGAACCCACCGCCGAGGCCGTCTCCGAATCCGCCGCTGCGGCCGTCTCCGAGACCGACGCTGGGACCGCCGGACCTGTCGTCGAGACGGCCGGGTCCAGCCCGCAGGCCGCCGTCGGGCCGACGGTGGCGGAGGCGGTCCCGGGCGTCGTGGCGTCCGAGGGGCGGACGGCGGCCGACCGCGATCGTGCCGTGGTGGACAGCCCGACCGTCCAGTTGCCCGCGCTGACCCACCGACCGACCGGATCGGCGGCGATCGACGGGCCGACCCTGCGGCAACCGGTGGTGGCGGCCCGGGGCGCCGCCGGAAGGTTGGGCGAGCCGATGCCCCGCAGCCCGGAGGAGGCCCGTCGGTTCATGTCGGCCCTACAGTCCGGTACCGCGCGGGGCCGGCTGGCCGCCGCCGGCCCGGACTCGGCCGTCGGCGGCCCGGAGCCGACCGACGGTCGGGCGGGCTCGACCGCCCTGCCCGGCGCCGGCTCGGGGCAGCCGACCGCCCAGCCCGGCACCGGGTCGGCGGGTGGGGTCGCCGCAGCGAACCAGGAACCGACCACCGACGAGGCTGGACCGCCGCCCGGCGGACCGGTCACTGTGGAATCCCTGACCGCTACTGAGAGGGACGCCTGATGCAATCGACGAGGCAGATTGCCAATCTCGACTGGTTGCTCGACGATCTGGTGGAGCGACTGCCCGCTGCACGGCGGGCCGTGGTGCTCTCGGCGGATGGGCTTCTGCTCGGCTCGTCCGCCGAACTGGACCGGGCCGACGCCGAACATCTGTGCGCCCTGGCCTCCGGTCTCGCCAGCCTGGCACGAGGCGCCAGCCGGCACCTGGACGGCGGGCCGGTCCGGCAGACGGTGGTGGAGATGGAGTCCGCGTACCTGTTCGTGACCGCGGCCGGGCAGGGCGCGTGCCTGGCCGTGGCGAGCGACACGGACGCGGACATCGGCCTGGTGGCGTACGAGATGGCCATGCTGGTGACCCGGGTGGGCGAGAACCTGCAAGCACCGGTCCGGGCGTCGGCGGGTGCCACCGATGCGAACTGACTTATCCGGGCACCGACACGAGTGGCTCGATGACGATGCCGGGCCGGTGGTGCGGCCGTACACCCTGACCGGTGGCCGGGTGCGCTCCTGCGCGGACGGATTCGACCTGGTCGCGTACGTGTTGGCCAATCCGAACCCGGATCTCGGCGCGTATCCGGAACTGCATCCTGAGCACCGGCTGCTGGTGGAACTGGCGGGCCGGGGCACGCCGGTGGTGGAACTCGCCGCCGACCTGGACCTGGCGGTGGGGGTGGTCCGGGTGCTACTTGGTGATCTGCTGTCCCGGGGGCTGGTCGCCGTGCAACAGCCGCCGCGTGCCACGTACCTGCCCGACAACGACATCCTCAAGGCGGTCATGGATGGACTCCGTGCGTTATGACGCCGAGCGTCGGGGCCACCGGGTCCCGATCGCGCTGAAGATCCTCATCGCCGGTGGCTTCGGCGCCGGCAAGACGACTCTGGTGAGCGCGTTGAGTGAGGTGCGGCCGCTGCAGACCGAGGAGATCCTGACCGGGGCCGGCATCGACACCGACGACATCTCCGGCGTGGAGACCAAGTCGACGACCACGGTGGCGATGGACTTCGGACGCATCACCATCAACGACGATCTCCAGCTGTACCTGTTCGGTACGCCGGGACAGGACCGCTTCTGGTTCCTCTGGGACGAGTTGGCCTTCGGGGCGCTGGGCGCCGTGGTGCTCGCCGACACCCGTAGGCTGGCCGACTGCTTCCCCTCGATCGACTACTTCGAGCAGCGCGGCGTTCCGTTCGTCGTCGGAGTCAACTGCTTCGACGGCTCGCAGCGGTTCAGCCTGGAGGCCGTACGCCGAGCCCTGGACCTCGATCACGACGTGCCGATGGTGCTCTGCGACGCCCGGGACCGGCAGTCCGGAAAATCCGTGTTGATCTCCCTGGTCGAGCACGTGGCCCGGCAGCGTGGCGAACCGGTGCCGGCGGCCTGAGCATCGAAGGCCGAGGCCCGCAGGCCTAACCCGCCGGTGTCGGGGGAAGGTTTCTGGTGGGATCGACGGAGCATCCAGCGGAGAGGTGACACCTGGTGGCAGGGCGAGGCGAGATCGTTCACATCGGCGGGTACACGGCGCACAGCGGCGGACGGGGCACCGGGATCGTCGCCGCGCGGCGTGATCCGGACACCGGCCAGCTGACCTCGTTGGGCACGGTCGCGGTCACCCCGTCGCCGTCGTTTCTCGCCCGCCACCCCGAACTGCCCGTGCTGTACGCGGTCAACGAGCTGCCCGACGGGCAGATCAGCGCCTGGCGGGTGGGGCCCGACGGCGACCTGACCGCGATCGGCTCGCGCGCGACCGGCGGGGCCGAGCCCTGCCATCTCGCGGTCGAGCCGGACGGCCGGTTCCTGTTCGTGGCCAACTACGGCGGCGGGAGCGTGACCGTCTTCCCGCTCGACTCCGACGGGGTGCCGGGCGAGCGCAGTGACGTGGTGGAGCACGGCGGTCACGGGCCGGATCCCGAGCGCCAGGAGCGGGCCCACGCGCACATGGTCTCGCCCGGAACCGGTCGCCAGCCGCTGCTCGCGGTCGATCTCGGCACCGACTCGATCTACCGGTACGACCTCGATGCGGCCTCCGGGCGGTTGGTGCCCCGGGCGCCACGGGTGCGTACGCCCGCCGGAGCCGGCCCCCGGCACCTGGCCCGGCATCCGGACGGCCGGCGCTGTTACGTCTCGGGAGAGCTGGACGGGTCGGTGCTGACCTACGACCTGGCCGAGGACGGCGTGTTGCACCAGCGGGGGCGGGTCGACGCCAGCGACCGGGCAGGGCACGTCCAACCATCGGAGATCGCGGTCGACGCGCAGGGCGGCTACCTCTACCTGGCCAACCGGGGGGTTGGCACGATAGCCGTGTTCGCGCTCGGGTCGGGCCTGCCGGAGCTGGTCGAGGAGGTGGCCACCGGCGGTGAGTGGCCCCGGCACTTCGTGTTGGTCGGGGAACACCTCTACGTCGCCGACGAGCGGGCGGACATGGTGCGTACCTTCCGGGTCGACCGGGAGACCGGGGTGCCGGTGGCGGTCGGCGAGCCGTTGCCGATTCCCAGCCCTACTTGCGTTCTGCCCTGATCGTGGGCGTTGGACATTGATACATCCACATTGCGCCGTTGAGTCGTCACTCAAAGTTACTAAATCACGGTAAACTGTTTCTCCTCTGTAACTTTCGTCCGAACGGCCATGGCAGTCCCATGTTCGGGTCCGGAAGATGGTCTGCGTGTCAGCAGGCCGCCATCGCATGCGTTCAGGTATTCACGGTGCCGCCGCCGCAGCAGCGGTCGGCGTGCTCGTCGTCACCGCCGGTGGGTGGGTGGGCTATCGCCAGCTCGCTGGTCCGGACTGCTCCGGCAAGATCGAGCTGTCGGTCACGGTTGCGACCGAACTCGCGCCGGCGGTCGACGCGGCGGCCTCCGAGTGGGAGCAGAAGGGTGCCGCGGTCGACGGGACCTGCATCGACGTGACCGTCGCGGCCGCCGACGCGGTCGAGGTGGCCGCGGTGGTGGCGGCCAAGCACGGTGCCACCCTGGCCGGTGTCGGCCAGGCCAGCGGTACCGCAGTGAGCCCGGACGTCTGGATCCCGGACTCCTCCACCTGGTTGTTGCGGCTACAGACCGGCGGTGCGGCGGCCTTCGCGCCGGGCAACGGCGCATCCATCGCGAGCAGCCCGGTGGTCGTCGCCATGCCCGAGCCGATCGCCGGGCGGCTCGGCTGGCCGCAGAAGGAACTCGGCTGGACCGAACTGCTGGCCCGGGTCAACAGCGACCGACCGCTGAAGACCGGCATCGTCGAGCCGACCCGGGACGCCGCCGGCCTGTCCGGGCTGCTGTCGCTGATGACCGCCGCGGCATCGTCCGGCGGCGCGACCGCCGAGCAGGACCGCATCGGCGCGCTGCGGGCGCTGGCCTCGGGTGCCTCGGCGTTGCGCCAGGATCTGCTCGCCAAGTTCCCCACCGCCTCGGACGGCACCACGCTGGCCAGCGCCCTCGGCGCGGCGGCACTGTCCGAAGAGGACGTCATCCAGTACAACGCCAAGAAGCCGCCGGTGCCGCTGGCGGCGCTCTACCTGAAGCCTTCGCCGCTGCCGCTGGACTACCCCTACGCGGTGCTGCCGGGCATCGAACCGGCCAAGGCCTCCGCCGCGCGGGTGCTGTTCGAGGTGCTCACCACGCCCTCGTTCAAAGACAAGCTGGCCACCCAGGCGCTGCGCGGGCCGGACGGCAACTGGGGTAGCGGCTTCGAGCCGCCGCAGGGCGCACCCAGCCCGGCCAGCGGGGATTCCTCCGCGGCGCCGCCTCCCCAGGGCGGCATCGCCGCCGGTGGCCTCGCGCCGGACGCGGTGGAGCGGGCCGTGTCCAGTTGGTCCATCGCCACCCTCTCCGGTCGGATGCTCTGCATCATCGACGTCTCGGGCTCGATGAAGAAGGCGGTGCCGACCGCCAACGGTGCGACCCGGCAGCAGGTCACCGCGGAGGCGGCGCGGCGGGGCCTGAACCTGTTCGACGATTCCTGGTCGATCGGCCTGTGGGTCTTCTCCACCAACCTCGACGGCGCGCGTGACTACCGTGAGGTGGTGCCGACCGGCCCGTTGTCCCGGCAGCGCAGCTCCCTGGAGCGGAGCCTGGACACGATCACCTCGTCGAGCGGCAACACCGGCCTGTACGACACGCTGCTGGCCGCGTACAAGGACGTGCAGCAGAACTGGGAGCCGGGCAAGGTCAACTCGATCGTGCTCTTCACCGACGGCAAGAACGAGGACGCCGACGGTGTCTCGCAGCGGCAGTTGCTCGCCGAGCTGAAGCGGATCAAGGACCCGGACCAGCCGATCCAGGTGATTATCATCGGCATCGGAACCGAGGTCAGCAAGGCGGAACTGGACACCATCGCGCAGAGCGCAGGTGGTGGTGCGTTCGTCGCCGCCGACCCGACTAAGATCGGCGACATCTTCCTACGAGCGATCGCCCTGCGGAAGGCGCCGGCCTGATCCGTGCATCAGTACCGGACCTGCGGTATCGGGAAAACCGGTACCACAGGTCCTTTTCGGCCGGTTAGCCGGCATGGAAAGTGACGGCAATACGTCCGAAGCAATTGGCCGTCACAGTTTTCAGGGGAGGATGTCGTCGTGCATCGGCAGCTCCGGCTCTCCACCGAGCCGGACCCGTGCCGTCGGCGAGCGAAGTGGGAGGGCTGGTGACCTCGGCGACGCTGTTGACCCCCGCCAGATCTTCAACACGACCCGACGGTACGTCGTCATCAAGTAACTCGATACGTGGCGCCCAACGGGCCTACGTGCGAACACTGGTGGTGCTGGACGCCACCGTCCTGACCCTGGCGGTGCTCGCCGGCTACGCGGCCCGCTTCGGCGAGGCCGCGCCGCGTGGCACCCACGTGCCGTACGTCCTGGTCGCCCCCGGGCTCGTTCTGGTCTGGCTGCTGTCGCTGAAGGCGATGCGCTGCTACGACGACCGGGTGGTCGGCTACGGCGCGGACGAGTACCGGCGGGTCAGCATGGCCAGCTTCCGACTGGCCGGTGCGATCGCCATCGCCGGTTACGTCGCCGACGTCGGTGTGTCCCGGGGCTTCCTGGCGATCTCGTTCGCCGTCGGCATCGTCGGCCTGGAGGTTGCCCGGTTCGTCGCGCGTAAGCGCCTGCACCGGTCCCGCTCGGCAGGGACGGGCTGGTCACGGCGGGTGCTGGTGGTCGGCGACACCGCGCACGTGCTGGAACTGGTACACACCCTGCGCCGCGAACCGTACGCGGGCTATCAGGTGGTGGGCGCGTGCATCCCGGACGCCCTGCTGGCCCCGGTGGCCCAACGGCTCGGCGACGTTCCGGTGGTCGGCTCGTTCCGGGGCATCCCCGAGGCCGCTGCCGCCATCGGCGCGGACACGGTCGCCGTCACCGCCAGCGGCGAACTCACCGCCGCCCGACTGCGTCGGCTCGGATGGCAGCTGGAGGGCACCGGGATCGATCTGGTGCTGGCCCCGGCGCTGACGGATGTCGCCGGGCCGCGTATCCACACCCGCCCGGTGGCCGGCCTGCCGTTGATCCACGTGGAGGCGCCGGAGTTCCGTGGCACCCGAAAGCTGGTGAAGGGCTTCGTCGACCGGTCGATGTCACTCGTGGCGCTGGCCCTGCTGCTGCCGTTGCTGGTGGTCATCGCGTTGGCCATCAAGCTGGACAGCCGGGGCCCGGTGTTGTTCCGGCAGACCCGGGTCGGGCAGGGCGGTCGGGAGTTCGGGGTCTTCAAGTTCCGCACCATGGTGGTCAACGCCGATGCCCTCCTGACCGAGTTGGCCGCGCGCAACGAGACCGATGGTCTGATGTTCAAGATGCGCGACGACCCACGGGTGACCCGTGTCGGGCGGCTGCTGCGCAAGTGGTCGCTGGACGAGCTGCCGCAACTGGTCAACGTGCTGCTGGGGCAGATGAGTCTGGTCGGCCCCCGCCCGCCGCTGCCCTCCGAGGTGGCCCGCTACGACGGCGACGTGGCCCGCCGACTGCTGGTCAAACCCGGGATGACCGGCCTCTGGCAGGTCAGCGGCCGGTCGGACCTGAGCTGGGAGGACGGCATCCGGCTGGATCTCTACTACGTGGAGAACTGGTCGCTGGCGGCCGACCTGACGATCCTCTGGAAGACCTTCGGCGCGGTGGTCAACAGCCGGGGCGCGTACTGACCCGGCCCGCTAGGGCTGCGGGCCGTACCAGTCCAGGCAGACCACCACCGCGTCGTCGGTGAGATCGCCGGCGACGAACGCCCGCAGGTCGCCCAGCAGGGAGCGGACCGCGTCCAGCGGGCTCATCGGTGCGGTGCGACGCAGCATCCGATCCAGCGCGCTTTCCCCGTAGCGGATGTCCTGCCCGGTCGCGTCGAGCACCCCGTCGCTGATCATGAAGAGGCGATCGGCGGGTTCGAGTTGGATGTGCTGCTCGCGATAGTGCGACCCCTCGAACATGCCGAGCGGAAACTGCGCCTCCAGCGGTTGCACGCTGACCTCGCCGTCGCGCAGCAGGACGAGCCGGGGCGAGCCCGCGTCGACGGCGGTGAGCAGCCCACTGTGCAGGTCGACCTCGACCAGCAGGGTGGCGAGGTACTGCTCGCCCCGGTGCAGGGCGTAGATCGCCTGGTCGGCCAGTGCGGCCTGGTCGGCCAGCGAGATGCCGGCCCGGCGGGCGTTGCGCAGCGCGCAGGTGGCCAGGGTGGTGAGCATCGACGCGGTGACGCCCGCACCCATCCCGTTGATCGTGGCGGTCCACACCCGGTCACCGTCGTCGGACCAGTCGAAGCTGTCGCCGCGTACCGCGTACGCCGGTTCCAACTGCCCGGCCAGGCTGAAGGACGGCCGGATCCGGCTGCGCCCCGGCAACTGCTCCCACTGCATCTCGGCGGCGAGCGTGAGGCGCCGGGTACGCCGCGCGGTGCGGTAGATGTCCGTTCCGGGGTCGACCGCGGTCAGTTCGTGCGCCAGGGCGGTGCCGATCTCGGCCAGGTCGGTCAGGAGGGCCTCGTCCGTGACCGGATACACCCGGAGCACTCCGCGCCGTTCGCCGCGCATGCTGACCGGCAGATAGGCCGTGCCGTCGACGTACACCGGGCTCTGGTGGTCGAAGCAACGCCATGCGGGGTGCCCGGGTTCGGTCACCGCCTCCCCGGCGGTGAGCGGCAGCAACGCGGCCAGCCGGTAGTCGACCTGGAGGAGTTCGACGTCGACGACGCCGTGTTCCTGGTCGAGCAGCTGCCCGATCCGATTCACCAGGAGATCCGCAGGGGCCGTGGTGAGCACGGTGCGGGCTTGCTCGACCGGCTCGCTCATGGGTATCTCCTTGATCACAAGCCCATTGACCGACAGAATCGGAGTACGCTCAGGCGCACGATGGCGGAACTGCATGGTTTACCAGGACCCGAGATGAGTATGGCTGCCGAGGTGGATGTCGCGGCGGGCGCCCTGCTGACTGTCTGGGACGGTGCCCGGGAGCGCACAGCGAACCGGATCTCCACCGCCCAGCTTCGTGCCGTCATGCTCGTGGAACGGCAGGACGGGATCAACCTGCGCAGGCTGGCCGCCGGGCTGGACATGCTGCTCTCCTCGGCCAGCCGGCTCTGCGACCGCCTCGTCGCCGCCGGCATGCTGGAGCGTGAGCCGGGCCGGGCGGACCGGCGGGAGATCTCGCTGCATCTGACCGCCGAGGCCCGCAGACTCCTCGCCGAGCTGCGCGAGGACCGCCGTCAGCACCTGGCCACGATCCTGGCCGACATGACGCCCGAGGGGCGCGCGGCGCTGCTGCGTGGTCTGCGGGAGTTCGACGAGGCGGCCCGGTCGCGGGTCGTCCGGCCGGTGTCGCCGCTGGTGCCGCAGCCCGACGGGCCTGACGCCGAGCCTCTGCCGGAGCTCCGCGACGTCGTCGACAATCCGTTGAGCTGGTCGAACGGGGACGCCGCCGTGTTCCGGACGGCCTGACGCTCCCGCCGTCTTCCGGACGGCCCGGTACTGCCGGGGCAGGCTCAGTCAGTCTTGAGCGGGGCCACCGCCAGCATCGCGACGTCGTCGTGCCGCTGCCCGGCACACCACTCGTCGACCAGGCGCAGCACCCGGTCGACCAGGGCGGCGGGAGGCAGCCCGGCACCGGAGGAGAGGGCCTGGCGTAGCCGCCGCTCGCCGAACATCTCCGAACCGTGCGGCCCGCCACGAGCCTCGGTCACCCCGTCGGTGTGGGCGAACAGCACCGAACCGGGCGGCAGCCGCAGGTCGGCCTCGGTGAACCGGGCGTCGGGCAGGGCACCGACCGGCATCCCGCCCACCCGTACGGGCGTCACCGTGCCATCGCCGTCGACCACGAGGGGCGCCGGATGCCCACCACCCGCGACCTCAACCCGCAGGCCGCCCTCGGGCTCCGGGCGCAGCGTACCCAGCAGCAGGGTGGTGAACTGGCTGCGTCGGGCCGCGTCGGGCATGTCGAGCAGGGCCCGGTCGAGCAGCCGCAGCAGTTTCAGCGGTTGCTGTTCGACCAGCCGCAGCGTCTGCAACGACTGACGTACCCGGCCGGTGAGCACGGCCGCGCCCACCCCCTTGCCGCTGACGTCACCGAGGGCGAACAACGCGCCGCCGTCGGCCGGTAGGACGTCGTAGAAGTCGCCGCCGATGCGCAGGCTGTCTCCGGCGGCGCGGTAGCCTCCGGCGACAGCCATCCCGGCGATCCCGGGCAGATCCGGCGGCAACAGGCTGTTCTGCAGCACCCGGGCCAGGTGGGCCTGCTCGTCGTACAACTCGGCCATGCTGAGGGCGGCCCCGGCCCGGGCGGCGAACTCCCGGGCGAGGTCGACGTCGCGGGGGTCGAAGCCCGCCCGCTGGGCGTGCCGCAGCAGCACCAGCGCCCCGGCCGTCCGGCCGGCGCCGGGCATCGGGCTGACCAGCAGGGTCGCCTCCTGGTCGAGGCCGGCCGGAAGGACCGGGTCCAGGTCGTCGCTGATCGCGACCGACCACGGTCGGGGCATCGGGCATTCGCCGTCAAGGGCCTCGTCGAGCCCGGGTATGACAGTGGTCAGAGTCCAGTCGGCCGCCCCGGCCACCGGACCGGGTTGGTGCTCGGCGTAACGGATCCAGTGCGGCCGAGGCTCGGCGGGCACTGGCGGCAGATGCACCACCAGGGCAAGGTCGGCCAGGTACGGCACGGGCAGCGTGGCAGCGGCGCGCAGGGCCTGGTCGCGGTGCAACGCCAACCCGAGCCGGCGGCCCGCGTCGGCCAGGAAGGCGGTACGACTGCGCTCGGCCAGCAGTTCCTCGGAACGGGCGTGTTCGTCGGTGATGTCCCGGACGTACCAGACGGACCGGCCCCCGGCCAACGCCCGCCGTACGCCGCGTAGCCGCCGGCAGTGGTGCTGGTCCTCGAAGCGGGCGTGCCCGGCGGCGGTCGCGGCCGCCAGTGCCGGCACCGCACATGTGGCCAGGTCGGTGCCGGGAACAAGCTCGGGGAGCAGCCTGGTAGCGGCCGCGTTGACCAGCCCGACCATCCCGTTGTCGTCGATGGTCAGCAGCGCGTCGGTGAGCCCGTCGAGGAGTTCACCGGCCAGGTCGACGCGCTCGGCCACGGCCGGTCGGGGAGATCCGCCGTGGCCTGTTCCCCCGCTGCGGTCGGGGCCGGCGACTCGGCCTTCGCGGGTACTGGTCATCGGTGGTCGCCGTGCGTCCTGCGCTGTCGACCTGTGGGCATGCCGGTGGTGCGCTCCTCCGGGTCACGGTGATGGTTGCCTTCGGGCAAGGGTACCGAGTGCCTCAGTGGACGCCGAGGAGGAAGGGGTGGTTGCTCCTACAGCCGGGCCAACCAGCCGACGGGCCGGGCGATGATTCGGCGTACCACCGATCCGGCCGCGCCGACGGCGGCGGCCGTCGCCCCGAGGGCCGCCGGGCGGACGGTCACCGGCGACCAGGCCGCGGTCAGCACCCGGCGATCGATCTCGGCGAGCATCGGTGGCCGTAGCCAGGGAGCCAGCGGCGCGTAACCGCCGCCGAGCACCACCGTGTCGAGGTCCAGCAGGTTGACCACGCTGGACACGGTCACCCCGAGCGCCACACCGGCCTCGTGCAGGGCGTGCAGCACGGTTTCGTCGCCGGCCTCGGCAAGCTCGGCCAACCGGTCCGGCGCTGTGTCGGCCGGCAGGTCCGCCCCGGCCAGGCCGGCCGCCGCGAGGATCGACTCCTGACCGGCGTAGCGTTCCAGGCAGCCCCGGCCGCCGCACCGGCAGGGCGGCCCGTCCGGGCGTACGGGTATGTGGCCGATCTCCCCGCTCCAGCCTCGGGCGCCCCGGTACAGGGCGCCGTCGAGCACGATCCCGGCACCGATGCCGACCTCGCCGGAGATGTGCAGGAAGCTGCCCGGACCGGCGCCCGCGTGCAATTCGCTCAGCGCGGCGAGGTTGGCCTCGTTGTCCACCACCAGCGCCGGCACGCCGTCGACCACCTCGGTCAGCGGCGGATGCTCGGCCAGCAGTTCGGGTACCGGCACGTCGCGCCAGCCGAGGTTCGGCGCGAGGCGAACCTGCCCGGCGTCGTCGACCAGGCCGGGCACCCCCAGGGCGGCACCGGCCAGGATGAGACCCTGCGCATCGGCAGCGGCGCGGGCGTCGGCCGCGAGCCGCACCAGCCGGCCCAGTGCGTCGGCCGGGGTAACCGGCCGCAGGTCGGCGCGGTGCACCGAGTGGTGTCGGACCTCACCGGCGAGATCGACGACGCAGGCGGCCAGATAGTCGACGTTGACCTCCAGGCCGAGACCGGCCGGGCCGTCACCGGCGAGCACCAGACCACGGGCCGGTCGACCGGCGCCGGCGCGTGGTTGCGGCTCAGCCTCGGTGACCAGTCGACCGGCGACGAGGTCTTCCACCACGGCGGACACGGTGGCCCGGGTCAGGCCGGTCTCGGCCGCCAGCGCGGCCCGCGACGGCGGTCGGGGCGCGGCGGCGATCCGGCCGAGCACGAGGGCGAGATTCAGTTCGCGGAGGCTGCCCTGGCGCACCGCGCCGGCCGGGGCTGCGGTTGGGATCACCTCTTGACACTGCCACATCACAGCCATTTAATTCAACCACTGAACAAATAGCGGACGACACCACCGGAGGTCTGTCATGGCACCTCGTCCCACCCCCGCCGACAAGTTCTCCTTCGGGCTCTGGACGGTCGGCTGGCAGGGCCGAGACCCGTTCGGCCACGCCACCCGTGCCGCCATCGACCCGGTGGAATCGGTGCACCGGCTCGCCGAACTCGGCGCGTACGGAGTGACCTTCCACGACGACGACCTCGTCCCCTTCGGTTCGGACGCCGCCACCCGCGACGCGCAGATCGCCCGGTTCCGCAAGGCGCTCGACGAGACCGGCCTGGTGGTGCCGATGGTCACCACCGACCTCTTCCAGCAGCCCGTCTTCAAGGACGGCGGCTTCACCAGCAACGACCGTGACGTGCGGCGGTACGCGCTGCGCAAGGTGCTGCGCAACATCGACCTCGCCGCCGAGTTGGGCGCCAAGACCTTCGTCATGTGGGGCGGCCGGGAAGGCGCCGAGTACGACGTCGCCAAGGACGTCCAGGCGGCTCTGGAGCGCTACCGCGAAGCGGTCGACGTGCTCTGCCAGTACGTCATCGACCGTGGCTACGACCTGCGCTTCGCTCTGGAGCCCAAGCCGAACGAGCCGCGCGGTGACATCCTGCTGCCCACCGTCGGGCACGCCCTGGCGTTCATCTCCACCCTCGCCCACCCGGAGCGCGTCGGACTGAACCCGGAGGTCGGCCACGAGCAGATGGCCGGGCTCAACTTCGCCCACGGCATCGCCCAGGCGCTCTGGCAGGGCAAGCTGTTCCACATCGACCTAAACGGTCAGCGTGGCGTCAAGTACGACCAGGACCTGGTCTTCGGCCACGGTGACCTGCTCAACGCCTTCGCCCTCGTCGACCTGCTGGAGCATGGTGGCCCGGCCGGCGCGCCCGCCTACGACGGGCCACGGCACTTCGACTACAAGCCCTCCCGCACGGAGGACATCGACGGGGTGTGGGCCTCGGCGGAAGCGAACATGCGTACCTATCTGCTGCTCAAGGAGCGGGCCGCGGCGTTCCGGGCCGACCCGGAGGTGGCCGAGGCGCTGGCCGCCAGCAAGGTCGCCGAGTTGGCCGTGCCGACGCTGGGCGACGGCGAGGGGTACGCCGGTCTGCTCGCCGACACCAGCGCCTTCGAGGAGTTCGACGTCGACGCCGTCGCCGCCCGTGGCTTCGGATTCGTCCGGCTCAACCAACTCGCCGTCGAGCACGTGCTCGGCGCACGCTGAGGCGGACGGCATGCCGCTCGTCGCGGGGGTGGACTCCTCCACCCAGTCCTGCAAGGTGGTCGTTCGGGATGCGGAGACCGGTGCCCTGGTCCGCCAGGGTCGGGCGCCGCACCCCGACGGCACCGAGGTGGACCCGTCGGCCTGGTGGTCCGCCCTCCAGACGGCCGCCGAGGCCGCAGGAGGGCTGGCCGATGTCGCCGCGGTCGCTGTCGCCGGCCAGCAGCACGGCATGGTCTGCCTGGACGAGGCGGGGCAGGTGATCCGGCCGGCCCTGCTGTGGAACGACACCCGGTCGGCCGACGCCGCCGCCGAACTGGTGACGGAGGCCGGCGGTGGACACTTCTGGGCCGAAGCCGTGGGCAGTGTGCCGGTGGCCAGCTTCACCGTCACCAAGCTGCGCTGGCTGGCCCGGCATGAGCCGGCCAACGCCGACCGGGTGGCCGCCGTCTGCCTGCCGCACGACTGGCTGACCTGGCGGCTGGCCGGCGCTCCCGGGCTGGACGCGCTGCGTACCGACCGCAGCGACGCCAGCGGCACCGGCTACTGGTCGCCGGCCACCGGGGAGTACCGCCCCGACCTGCTGGAACGGGCGTTCGGCCGGGCGGTACGGGTACCCACCGTGCTCGGTCCGGCCGAGTCCGCCGGTCACCTCGACCCGGCAGCCCTGCCGGGTGCCGCCGAGGCGCTGCTCGGTCCCGGCGCGGGCGACAACGCGGCCGCCGGATTCGGGGTGGGCGCGCGTCCCGGTGACGTGCTGGTCTCGATCGGCACCTCCGGAACCGTCTTCAGCATCGCGGACACCCCGGCCGCCGACCCGAGCGGCATCGTCGCCGGGTTCGCCGACGTGACCGGCCGGTTCCTGCCGCTGGTCGCCACGCTCAACGCGGCGCGGGTACTGGACGCGGCCGCCGGGATGCTGCGGGTCGGGCTGGACGAGTTGGCCGACCTCGCGCTGTCCGCACCACCCGGGGCGGACGGGCTGGTGCTGGTGCCGTACCTGGAGGGCGAGCGCACCCCGAACCGGCCGCTGGCCACCGGGGCGGTGCACGGGTTGACCCTGCGGACCTCGACCCCGGCACACCTGGCCCGGGCGGCCGTGGAGGGCATGCTCTGCGCGCTCGCCGACGGGTTCGACGCGCTGGCGGCCCAGGGCGCACAGGCCCGCCGGGTGATCCTGGTCGGCGGTGGCGCCCGCTCCGCCGCGGTACGCCGGATCGCCGCGCAGGTCTTCGGCTGCCCGGTGGTCGTTCCGCCACCCGGCGAGTACGTCGCCGACGGTGCCGCCCGCCAAGCCGCCTGGCTGGCGCTCGGCGCGAAGGAGCCACCGTCCTGGACGCCCGCCGGCACCCGGGAGTACGCCGCCGAACCGGTACCGGCCATCCGGGAGCGCTACGCCGAGGCGCGGGATCGTCACCTGGACCGCCTGGCCCAGGGCTGACCCACCCGTGACCCCGGATCGAGTGGCTTCTGCGAGGGGGTGAAGCCACTCGATCCGGGTTGGTGTGCTGGCCTCACGACGGTCAGGCCGGGGTGGGCGTGGTGGCGCGGGGGTGGGTCGGTGATCGGTGCGTTGTCCGGTCCTGGTTGGCTGCCCGCATGACCTTGACCACGGGCGGATCCGGACGGGTATGGGGTGGCGGCGCGGCGCACCGGTTCTACAGCGTCGTCGTCTTCGTGCTGCTCGCCTCGCTGGACAACGTGGCGATCGGCCTGGTGCCACCGCTGTATGGCGCGATCGCGGAGTCCTTCGCGGTGCCGCAGCGCCTGCTCGGTCTGGTCACCGCGGTCAGCTTCCTGGTCAGCGCGGTGGCGGCGGTCGGTTGGGCGTATTTCGGCGACCGCACCAACCGCAAGCCGCTGCTCATGATCGGCACCCTGATCTGGGCCGCCGGGACCGGTGGCAGCGGGCTGGCCGGGGACTATCCCACCTTCCTGGCCGCGCAACTGCTTGCCGCCGTGGGGCTGGGCGCGGTCGGCTCGGTCGGCTTCTCGGTGGTCACCGACCTGATCTCGCCGCGTCGGCGAGGCCTGGTGATGAGCTTCTGGGGGCTGTCCCAGGGCGCCGGCACACTGGCCGGCACCCTGGTCGGTGGCCTGCTCGGCGCGGCCGACTGGCGCCGTCCGTTCCTGCTGCTCACCGTCGTCGGCCTGGTCGCCACGGCGGCCTATCTGCTCACGTACGACATCCGGCGCGGCCAGAGCGAACCGGAACTGGCCGACGCGCTGGCCGGCGGTGCGGACTACGACTACCGGATCAGCCGCCGCGACCTGCCCGTCATCCTGCGTCGCCGGACCAACCGGTGGCTCATCCTCCAGGGCCTCACCGCACAGGCCGCCTTCGGTTCGCTGGTCTGGTTGCCGGTGCTGTTCGCCGAACGGGCCCAGGACCAGGGCTACTCGATGACGACCGCGATCGTGGTGGGCAGCGTCTTCGCCACCCTGTTCCAACTCGGCGGGGTGCTCTCCATCGTGGGCGGTCTGATCGGCGACGCGCTGCAACGGCGTACGCCCTCCGGCCGGGCCATGGTCGCCTCGATCGGCGTGCTCGCCGCGCTGCCGTTCTACCTGGTGCTCTTCTTCGTGCCGATCCGCATCGACGTGCCCGACGGCGCCGGCACCGGCGCGGTGGTACGGGCTGTGCTGAGCAGCGTCGTCACCGAACCGACCGTCGGGCTGAGCCTGCTCACCGCGCTGCTCGCGCTGGCGCTGACCTCGGCGAACTCACCGAACTGGTTCGCCCTGATCGCCGACGCGAACCCGCCCGAGCACCGGGGCACGGTCTACAGCCTGGGCAACCTGGTCAACGGGGTGGGTCGGGCGGCCGGCAACGGGCTGGTCGGGGTGGCTTTCCACGCCCTGCGGGCGGCGTTCCCGCCACCGCTGAACTACGCGGTCGGGCTGGCCGCCTTCCAGCTCTTCTTCATCCCCACCGGCATCATGTACTGGCTGGCGTCCCGCACCTCCCCCAAGGACATCGGCGACGTCGCACACCTCCTGCACACCCGCGCGGAGAAGCTGTAAGGAAGGGCCCCCTTTTAACGCCTGGTGTAGAGGAAGGGCCCCCTGTTAACAAGACCCGGCATCCTGCCGTCCAGGACGGTTAACGAGGGGCCCTTCCTCTACCGGAGACGTTAATAAGGTGCCCTTCCTTACACCTGGACCCAGACGGTGACGTCGGTGGGGACCGTGCCGTCATCGTTCAGCGGCGCGCTGCTGTGCAGCAGTTCGCCGGTGGGTAGCGGGACGCCGGTCGCGCCGAAGTTGGTCAGCACCACCACGTCGCCGTTGCGGAAGGTCAGCACCTCGTCGCCGGAGGTGAGCCACCGCACCGTGCCTCGACCCAGCCCGTGGGTACGCCGCAGACGCAGCGCCGTCCGATACATCTCGTAGGTCGAGCCGGGCACGTCACGCTGGCGGTCCAGCGCGTACTCGGCCCAGACGCCGGGCTGTGGCAGCCAACTCGCGTCGGTCGGCCCGAAGCCGTACGAGGGCGCGTCGGCCTCCCACGGGATCGGCACCCGGCAGCCGTCCCGGCCGCGCTGGGTGTGCCCGCTGCGTTCCCAGGTCGGGTCCTGGCGGGCCTCGTCGGGCATCGTGGTGTGCTCCGGCAACCCGAGTTCCTCACCCTGGTAGAGGTAGGCCGAGCCGGGCAGGGCGAGCATCAACAGGGTGGCGGCGCGGGCCCGGCGCAGACCGGTCGCCGCGTCCGGCTGCGGGTCGCCGATGCCGATGCCGTTGGGGCGGGGGGTGCCGATCGGCAGCCCGAGCCGCGAGGCGTGGCGCACCACGTCGTGATTGGACAGTACCCAGGTGGTGGGAGCGCCGACCGCGTCGGTCGCCTCCAACGATCGGGTGATCACCGCGTACTGGGCCGGGGCCGTCCACGCGGCGAGCAGGTACTCGAAGTTGAAGGCCTGGTGCATCTCGTCGGGGCGGACGTACCGGGCCAGCCGCTCGGCCGGCTCCACCCACGCCTCGGCCACCAGGATCCGCTCGCCGGGGTAGCGCTCCAGCAGCCGCCGCCAGTCCCGGTAGACCTCGTGTACGCCGTCCTGGTCCCACATCGGCGGGCGGGGCTTGTCCACCTCCTGCCCGGACAGGATCTCCTGCGGCTCCTGCCAGTCGGCCAGGTCGGCCTGCTTGATCAGGCCGTGCGCCACGTCGACCCGGAAGCCGTCGACGCCACGGTCCAGCCAGAACCGCAGCACGTCCAGGAACTCCGTGCGCACCTCGGGGTTGTCCCAGTTCAGGTCGGGCTGGGCGGTGTCGAACAGGTGCAGGTACCACTGGCCGTCGGCGACGCGGGTCCAGGCCGGGCCGCCGAAGACGCTCTGCCAGTCGTTCGGCGGTTCGGCGCCGTCGGGTCCCCGGCCGTCGCGGAAGACGTAGCGCTGTCGCTTGGCGCTGCCCGGCCCGGCGGCCAGGGCGTCCTGGAACCACCGGTGGGCCGACGAGGTGTGGTTCGGCACGAGGTCGACGATCACCCGCAGCCCGCGGGCGTGTGCCTGGGCGATGAGGTCGTCGGCGTCGGCCAGCGTGCCGAACAGCGGCTCGACGTCCCGGTAGTCGGCCACGTCGTACCCGGCGTCGGCCTGGGGCGACGGGTAGAACGGGGAGAGCCAGATCGCGTCGACCCCCAACTCCCGCAGGTGATCCAGGCGGGCGGTGATGCCGGGCAGGTCGCCGATCCCGTCGCCGTTGCAGTCACCGAACGAGCGCGGGTAAATCTGGTAGATCACCGCTTCGGTCCACCATGCGGTGGCCGCTACGGCGGGCGTGGTCTGGGGGGTCGGGTTGTCGTTCAGGGCGTACTCCCATGGTCCGATCGGGGTGGGCGGCGGGCGCCGGTGACCCGTGGTTCAGTTTGCCCGCGGTGGTGCGGTCGAGTCCCGCACGACCAGCCGAGTGGGCAGGATCACCGGTGACCCGGCCGCGCCGCCGCGGGACGCGCCGGCCCGCCCGAGGAGCGGGTCGAGCAGCATCTCGGCGGCCAGCCGGCCCTGCTCGGCCGCCGGCTGGGCGATGGTGCTCAGGCCGAGCACACCGGAGAGGGCGTGGTCGTCGATGCCGATCAGGCTGACATCCTGCGGTACGCGTAGACCGGCGTCGCGCAGCGCGGTCAGCGCGCCCATCGCCATCTCGTCGCAGGCGGCGAAGATGGCCGTCGGCGGGTCACCTCGACGCAGTAGTTCCTCGGTGGCCCGGGTGCCGCCGGCGATGTCGAACCCGGACTCCACGTCGAGGCTCGGGTCCGGTCGCAGTCCGGCCGCGCGCAGCGCCTCCTGGTAGCCACGTCGTCGGTCCAGATGCGCGGTGAAGGCGAGTTCGTCGTCGGGGTCGCCGGAGATGTGCGCGATGCGTCGATGGCCGAGGTCCAGCAGATGCCGGGTGGCGGTCCGCGCGGCGGCCACGTCGTCGATGCGTACGCAGGGCCAGTCCGGCACGTCGGTGCCGGAGCTGACGGTCACTCCGGGCAGGTCCAACGCGGCCAGGGCGCTCAGGTCGGCGGGCCGCAACGGAGTGGCGACCAGCATGACGGCGTCCACCCGCTTGTGCAGGTTGGCGGTGTGCAGCAGGCGCTGTCGGTTCTGTTCCCGCCCGCCCAGGTTGTGCAGCAGCAGGTCGTAGCCGGATTGGTGGAGGAAGTCCTCGACCGCCTCGACGACCACCCCGAAGAACCACCGGGTGATCCGGGGGACCACCACGGCGACGGCGCCGGTGCGGCCGCCGGCCAGGCGCGACGCGCTCGGCGAGACGGCGTACTGCAACTGTTCGGCGGCGGCCAGCACCCGTCGGCGGGTCGCCGCCGACACGGTGGGCAGTCCGCGCAGCGCCCGGGAGACGGTGGCCGTGGAGACTCCGGCCAGCCGGGCGACATCGTCGATCCTCGTCACGGTAACCCCGCTCACGACCCGTGTGGTGCCGCCGCCTGCGCGGCGGCGGTCGCGTTGCCGTAGTCGCTGTAGGTCACCCGGATCTCCTGGGTCGCCGCCCCCGCC
>NZ_JBFBAY010000012.1:0-2283 GCF_040682415.1 Micromonospora sp. NPDC051196 | reverse complement strand
GGGGGGGCCCCCCGGGGGCCCGGGGGGTTGGGGGGGGGCGTGTTACCCGCCGCCGGGGGCGCCTACCTGTCGCCCTCTCCCCAGCCCCCCCCCCTCCCCCGGGGGGGCGCCCCCCCCCCCGCCGCCCCCCCACCACCGGCGGGTCAGCCCTTGACGCTGCCGGCGAGCAGTCCGCGAACGAAGTAGCGCTGCAATGACAGGAACACGATCAGCGGTACGACGATCGAGACGAACGCGCCGGAGGTCAACCGTTGCCATTCGTTGCCCCGGGTGCCGGCCAGTTCGGCCAGGCGCACGGTGAGCGGCGCGGTGACCTCGCTGCCACCAGCGAAGATCAGCGCGACCAGCAGGTCGTTCCAGACCCAGAGGAACTGGAAGATGGCGAACGCGGCCAGGGCGGGTGCGACCAACGGCAGGACGATGGTGCGGAAGATCTTGGGGTGGGTGGCCCCGTCGACCCGGGCCGCCTCCATCAGATCCTTGGGCAGTTGCGAGATGAAGTTGTGCAGCAGGAACACGGCGAACGGCAGCGCGAAGCAGGTGTGTGCGAACCACACCTGGGCGAAGTTCTGTGCGCCGTCGAGGTTCCAGGCGGGCATCAGGGTGATGCCGCCCAGGCTGACTCCGCGCGAGAAGAAGCTGAGCAGCGGCACCAGGGCCATCTGCAACGGCACGATCTGGAGCGCGAAGATGGCGATGTAGAGCCAGTCCCGGCCGCGGAAGTTGATCCAGGCCAGCGCGTACGCGGCCAGCGCGGCGAACGCGAGTGGGAACAACACCGACGGCACGGTGATGACCAGCGAGTTGATGAAGTAGTTGGCGAGTTGCCCGGAGGAGGCGTTCTGCCCGAACAACACGTCCTGGTAGTTCTGCAGGGTGAACTGCGGATCCCGGAAGGCCGTCCACCAGCCGGTGGACTTCAACTCCGCCTCCGGCCGGAACGAGGAGATGAACAGGCCGAAGGTGGGGATCGTCCAGACCACCGCGATGACGATCGCGGCCACGGTCGCCGTGCGGCTGTTGAGCCGCTTGCGTACCCGTGACGCCCGGGTGGAACCCGCGTCGGTCTGCTGGGCGCCGACCGCGGCCGGGGGGGTGGTGGTGGTCATCTCAGCCCTCCCGTCGCTGCTGACGCAGGTTACGGATCTGGAAGATCACGATCGGTACCACCAGGATGAAGAGGAACACCGCGAGCGCGGAGCCCTGCCCGTTCTGGCCGTACCGGAACGCTTGGTTGTACATCTCGTTGGCGATCACGCTGGTGTCGTAGTTGCCGTTGGTCGTGGTACGCACGATGTCGAAGACCTTCAGCGTGGCGATCGAGATGGTGACCACCACGACGATCAGCGCCGGCCGGATGCTCGGCATGGTGATCTGCCAGAACATCTGCCACGGGCTGACCCCGTCGAGGCGGGCCGCCTCCACGATGTCCGCCGGGATGGACTTGATCGCCGCGGAGAGCACCACCATGGCGAAACCGGCCTGGATCCACACCATGATCACAATGAGCAGCAGCGTGTTCAGCGGTGAGTCCAGCAGCCACTGCCGGGGTTCGCCGCCGAGGCTGACCACGATCTGGTTGAGCAGACCGATCTGCTCCTGGTCCTCGCCCCGGTAGGCGTACACGAACCGCCAGATGATGCTGGCGCCGACGAACGAGATCGCCATCGGCATGAAGATCAGTGACTTGGCGACGGATTCCAGTCGGGCCTTGTCCACCAGCACGGCGTAGATCAGGCCGATGGCGGTGGCGGCCAGCGGCACCAGCGTCACCCAGACCAGGGTGTTGAGCAGGACCCGGACGATCGCGTCCTCGGCGAACATCCAGCGGTAGTTGTCCAGGCCGACCCAGTTCTGGCTGCTGCCGTCCATGAACGACAGCAGGGTGGTCCGGATCGCCGGGACGACCAGGCCGATCAGCAGCAGCAACACCGTCGGCAGCAGGAAGAACAGCGCGAAGAACCCGTCACGTTGTTTGGGCCGTCGGGGCAGCGGGGCCCCGCTGGCGGACGCGGCGACGAGTTGCGCCTCGCGACGCCGGGCGAAGTAGGACGGCACCGCGTCGAGCACGAAGAGCAGGCCGCCGACCACCACTGCGAAGGCGACCAGCCCCCACAGCAACATCATCAGTTTCGGCGCCTGGTCGGCGAAGTCGAAGTTCATCAACCCTCCCAGGGGTTTACTCAACGGAACCGGTGGGCCGGTCCACTCGAACACCCAGCCCTCGCAGATCGCCGCCGCCCGTTCCAGCGACTGCACCGGCCCGTGCGCGGCGGAGAGCTG
>NZ_JBFBAY010000011.1:109131-213315 GCF_040682415.1 Micromonospora sp. NPDC051196 | reverse complement strand
TCAAAACCGCCACCCACTACGACCAGGCAACCGCCTGGTCACACCGAACCCAACCCGTCGCTGCTTGACATCCAAGCTCCTGGGATGTCTGACCCCCACCCCACCCTCCCGCCTCCGCGCCCTCCCGCCCCGCGCCGCCGCGCCTCCCCCTCCCCGCCGATCTTGCACTTTCGGTCGCCGAAATGCCCCGTTACGCGGCTTGCGCACCGACAGAAAGTGCAAGATCGCGGGGAGTGGGAGGCGGGGAGCGGGAGGGTGGGGGGTGGGGGTAGTTGCTGTCGCTCCGCTGCGCGAAGCGGCCCTAATCGGGAGGAAGTAGGTCTACTTCCGAGTTAGGCGCGCAGGATGCGGGTGAGGGTGGTGGTGGCTTGGTTGATGGCGGGGTCGGTGACGTCCATGTGGGTGACCAGGCGGGCGGTGCGGGGGCCGAGCACCGAGATGAGTACGCCCTCGGCGCGAGCCGCCGCAGCCAGCGAGGGCGCGTCCAGCGACGCCTTGGTCAGGTCCAGCGGGACCAGGTTGGTGCGTACCGGCGCGGCCAACACCCCGAACGGGGCGATCGCCTCGGCCAACCGGGCCGCCTTCGCGTGGTCCTCGGCAAGGCGGTCGATGTGGTGGGCGAGGGCGTACCGGCCGGCGGCAGCCAGGATGCCCGCCTGACGCATCCCGCCACCCATTCGCTTACGGATCACCCGAGCCCGCTCGATCTTGTCGGCGGCACCGACGACCAGCGAGCCGACCGGCGCGCCGAGCCCCTTGGAGAGGCAGACCGAAAGCGTGTCGAACAGCGCGCCGTAGTCGGCCAACGGCACCCCGTCGGCGACGTGGGCGTGCCAGATCCGGGCGCCGTCACAGTGCAGCGCCGCCTGCGCCTCGTCGGCGACCCGGCGCAGCTGGCGCAGCGTATCGAGGGGGATCACGCCGCCACCGCTGCGGTTGTGGGTCTGCTCCACGGCGATCGCCCGGGTGGGCACCGCCCAGTAGCCGTCGGGACGGATCATGCCGGCGACCACGTCGGGGTCCACGTCCGCACCCACCGCAGGCCAGGTCCGCGAGGTGATTCCGCCGTACGCGGCAGCCGCCCCCATCTCGTACGTGATCACGTGGGCGTCGGCGTCGCAGAGCAACTCCGCGCCAGGCGGCACCGACAGTTGCAGGGCGATCTGGTTGGCCATCGAGCCGGTCGGGCAGAACAGCGCCGCCTCGTGCCCGAACAGCGCGGCGACCTCGGCCTCCAAAGCGTTGACCGTCGGGTCCTCGCCGTAGACGTCGTCACCGACCTCGGCGGTGGCCATCGCCTCCCGCATCCCGGCGGTGGGTCGCGTCACCGTGTCCGAACGCAGATCGATCATCGAGTCAGCCACTGTCGTCCCTTCGGCTACCGACTGCGGGGCTCGCAAGCTCACTCCTCGCGTCAGCCACGGAGCATCTCCGCTACGAGGAAAGCCAGTTCCAACGACTGTTGCGTGTTCAGTCGCGGGTCACAGGCGGTCTCGTACCGGTCGGGCAGGTCGAGATCCGCGATGCCCTGGGCGCCACCGAGGCATTCGGTGACATCCTCGCCGGTCAACTCGACGTGCAGGCCACCGGGATGGGTCTCCAGGCTCCGGTGCACCTCGAAGTAGCCCAGCACCTCGTCGACGATCCGGTCGAAGTGGCGGGTCTTGTAGCCGTTGGACGACTCGTGGGTGTTGCCGTGCATCGGGTCGCACTGCCACACCACCTTCGCCCCGGCAGCGGTCACCTTCGCCACGATCGGCGGCAGCGCGTCGCGTACCTTGTGGTTGCCCATCCGGCTGATCAAGGTGAGCCGACCCGGGATGTTCTCCGGGTTCAGCTTCTCGCACAGCTCGATCGCCTCGTCCGGCGTGGTGGTCGGGCCGAGTTTGACCCCGATCGGGTTGGCGATGCGGGAGATGAAGTCGATGTGCGCGCCGTCGATCTGCCGGGTGCGCTCACCGATCCACAGGAAGTGCCCGGACAGCCCGTACGCCCGACGATCGGAGACCCGGGTCAGCGCCCGGTCGTACTCCAACGCCAGGGCCTCGTGGGAGCAGTAGAGAGTGACCGTACGCAGGGCCTCGTCGTCGGTCATCCCGCAGGCCCGGATGAACGCCAGGGCCCGGTCGATCTCCCGGGCGATCGCCTCGTACCGCTCCCCGGCCGGGGAGTTGCGCACGAAGCCCTTGTTCCAGTCGTGCACCGCGTGCAGGTCGGCCAGTCCACCGGCGAGGTAGGCGCGGAGCATGTTCATCGCGGCTGCCGAGTTCGCGTACGCCCGGATCATGCGCTGCGGGTCGGCGACCCGGGCCTCCGGCGTGGCCTCCAGCGAATTGATCATGTCTCCGCGATAGGCCGGCAAGCCCCGGGCGTCGGTCGGCAGCGACCGGGGCTTGGTGTACTGCCCGGCGACCCGGGCCACCTTCACCACCGGCAGCGACGCGCCGTAGGTGAGCACGATCGCCATCTGCAGCAGCGTGCGGGCGTTGGCCAGCAGGTGACTCTCGGTGTTGTCGGCGAAGGTCTCCGCGCAGTCACCACCCTGCAACAGGAACGCCTTGCCCTCGCAGACCAGCGCGAGACGCTGCCGCAACTGGTCGACCTCGTACGGGGCGACCACTGACGGAACCCGGTCGAGCACCTTGCAGACCTCGGCGACCTGGGCCGGATCGTCCCACGGCGGGATCTGGGCGCGGGGCAACTCCCGCCAGCGGTCCAGACCGAGGGCCTCGTCCTCGGCGGAGTCGACGGTCGGACGGCTGGTCTGCAACACCGGGCTGCCCACCGCCGGATGACTCAACTGATGCCACTCATGGCGCATGACAGAAAGCGTACGGCGACCGACGCGGTGATCGACCGGCGAGGGGCCGGGTTCCGGCAGATGGACGACGGTACGCGCCGCCGCAGGTCAGGGCGTCGGCGCAGGCGCCGGGCTGTGCCCACCGGGCCGTTCCCCCGAGATGCACCAGTCGAGCCCGTCACGGGTGACCGTGAACAGCAGCGGCCGATCGGCCTCGCGCTTACCCACTGTGACACTGACCACGGTGCTTACCTCCTGCCCGAGCGGGCCGGGGCGGATGTCGGTGATCTCGGTCTGCGCCACCTTGAAGTGGTCGGCGAAGTCACCGTTCGGCCCGGTGGCCGCCTCGTCGAAGGAATCGTGCAGCACCGCGCAGAGTTGGCTGCGCCCGGCCGTGACGTCCTTGGCCGCCATCGCGTCGAGGTACGCCTGCACCCGCTCGCGGGACTTCGCCAAGGCCTCCTCGGCCGGAGCCCGGCCGGGTTGCTCCGCCGGTTTCTTCTCGCCGCCGATCAGTCCGCAGCCGACCAGCGTGAACGGCACGGCCGTGAGCAGGACCAGGGCGGCCGAACGCTGGTACACCCGCATCGTTACCTCCCCATCTGCGGACATCGCACCGTTCGACCGGCGAGTCTGTCACACCCCTGCTCAGGTGCAAGGAAGGGCCCCTTTTTATCACCTTTCGCATAGGAAGAGCCCCTGTCAACACGCGGCATGACCGAGGTGCCGAAGTGTTAACAGGGGGCCCGTGCTCTACCGGAGGCGTTAACAGGGGGCCCTTCCTTACCTCCCAGCTGGACGGGGAGGGGCTGGTGCGGCCCCTCCCCGTCGTGTGGGTGATGCGTCGGCGCTCGGCTCAGCCGAGACCGCCCCTGATGGCGCTGATCAACTCCCCGTTGCTGGTGTCCCCGGAGAGTTCCCAGAAGAAGGCGCCACCCAGGCCCTGGTTCTTCGCGTACGTCATCTTGCCGCCGATGGTCGACGGGGTGTCGTAGCTCCACCAGTTGCTACCGCACTTGGCGTACGCCGTGCCGCCGATGGTGCCGGTGGCCGGGCAGGTGTTCTTCAGCACCTTGTAGTCCTCGATGCCCTGCTCGTAGGTGCCCGGGGCGGGGCCGGTCGCAGTGCCACCCGGCGTCGTCTGGGTCACCCCGGTCCAGCCCCGGCCGTAGAAACCGACGCCGAGCAACAGCTTGTTGGCCGGGATGCCCTTGCTCTTGAGCTTCTGGATGGCCGCGTCCGACCAGAAGCCCTGCTGCGGGATGCCGGCGTACGAGTAGAGCGGCGAGTGTGGTGCGGTCGGCCCCTGCGCGTTGAAGGCGCCGAAGTAGTCGTACGTCATCGGCATGATCCAGTTGAGGTGGGTCGCGGCACCGGCGTAGTCGGTCGCGTCGATCTTGCCGCCGTTGCTGCCGTCCGCGGTGATCGCGGCGGTGACCAGCGCCGAGGAGCCGAACCGGGTACGCAGCGCGCTGATCACGTTCTTGAACGCGTTCGGGCCGCTGGCGTCGCAGGTCAGGCCGCAGGCGTTCGGGTACTCCCAGTCGATGTCGATGCCGTCGAAGACGTCCGCCCAGCGCGGGTCCTCGACCATGTTGTAGCAGCTCTCCGCGAAGGCGGTCGGGTTCTGCGCGGCCTGGGTGAAGCCGCCGGACCAGGTCCAGCCGCCGATCGAGAAGATCACCTTGATGTGCGGGTACATCCGCTTGAGCTTGCGCAGTTGGTTGAAGTTGCCCCGCAGCGGCTGGTCCCAGGTGTCGGCGACGCCGTCCACGCTCTCCGCCGCGGTGTAGGCCTTCTCGTAGTCGGCGTAGCTGTCCCCGATGGTGCACCGGCCGCCGGTGGTGTTGGCGAACGCGTACAGGATGTGGGTCAGCTTGGACGCCGAGCCGCTGGTGTGGATGTTCTTGACGTGGTAGTTGCGGCCGTACACACCCCACTGGGTGAAGTAGCCGACCACCTTCTGGCCGCTCGGCGGCGGCGTGGTCGGCGGCGGCGGGGAGGTCGGCGGCGGAGGCGTGGTCGTGGGCGGCGGGGTGGTCGGCGGCGGGGTGCCACCGCCGCAGGCCGCACCGTTGATGGTGCAGTTCACGGGCGCCCGGTACGCACCGGTGCCGTTGTAGCCCCAGCTGAAGGAGGCGCCCGGAGCCAACGCGCCGGCCCAGCTCTTCTTGACCGCCACGTACCGGTTGCCGTCGCGGGTGACGTCGGCGTCCCAGGAGCTGCCGATGCTGGTGCCCGAGGGCAGCTCGAACTCGATGCGCCAGGTGCTGACGCTGGCGCTGGAACCGTTGGTGATGGTGACCCTTGTTTCGTGACCGGTCCCCCAGTCCTGCACCCGGGTGAACGAGGCGGTCACACTCCCGGCGCCGAACGCCGAGGCCATCGGGACCGTGGCGACGGTCACCGCGACCACGACGCTGGCCCAGAGGGCCCGGCGGAGCGATCTCTTCATGTGGCGTCTCCAAACAGTTAGGAAACTTTCCAAAATGTTGATGAGACGCTACTCACACGACCTCACTTCGTCAAGATGTCGATGTATCGATTTCCTGGTTCGGGTCAAACCGCATCGCTCGCTACGTCGCCGCCGGTCGAGCGGCATTACCCGGAGGTAACCACCGCGCGGCGAACCCGCCGACCGCCGGCACCCGGCGGTACCCTCGCGCCATGTCCGTCTTCGACATTCCGATCAACTCCCTCGCCGGTGGCCCGGCCGATCTCGCGCAGTACCGTGGGCGCGCCCTGCTGGTGGTCAACGTCGCATCCCGCTGCGGTCTCACCCCGCAGTACGCCGGCTTGCAGGCCCTCCAGGACGAGTACGCCGACCGCGGGCTGGTGGTGCTCGGCGTCCCGTGCAACCAGTTCGCCGGCCAGGAACCCGGCAGCGCTGCGGAGATCAGCGAGTTCTGCCAGGTCAACTACGGGGTCACCTTCCCGTTGACGGAGAAGGTCGAGGTGAACGGGCCCGACCGCCATCCGCTCTACGCCGCCCTGGTGGACACCCCCGACGCCGACGGGCACACCGGCGACGTCCGATGGAACTTCGAGAAGTTCCTGGTCGCTCCGGACGGCACCGTGGCCGCCCGCTTCGCCCCGACGGTCACCCCCGACGACCCCACGCTGCGCGCCACCCTGGAGAAGACCCTTCCCTGAGTTTCCATCCGGACCACCGATCCACCTGCGGTGCCCCGTCGAGGGGCACCGCCACCGCAGGCCCGCCCGGAGATCGCCCGGGATGGGCCGCAAGTGCCGGCCGGGCGAGTAGGTTCGACGTGGACAGCCGAGTCGATGGGGGTTGACGTGTCGGTCGTGGGGTTGATCGGAAGTGGACACATCGGAGGCACCGTCGCGCGGTTGGCGGTGGCCGCCGGGTACGAGGTGGTGCTGAGCAACTCGCGCGGCCCGGAAACGCTGGCCGACCTGGTCGACGAGCTGGGGCCGAGGGCGAGCGCGGGCACCGTCGACGCGGCGGCTCGCGCCGGTGACCTGGTGGTGGTCAGCATCCCGCTGAAGTCGTACCGGGCCGTGCCGGCGCAGCCGCTGGCCGGCAAGGTCGTCATCGACACCAACAACTACTACCCGCAGCGCGACGGCCAGATCCCCGAGCTGGACGAGGACAGCGTCACCAGCAGTGAGCTGCTGCAACAGCACCTGCCCGAGGCTCGGGTGGTGAAGGCGTTCAACAACATCTTCTTCAAGCACCTGCTCGCCCTGGCCCGACCCACCGGCGCGGCGGACCGTAGCGCGCTGCCGATCGCCGGTGACGACGCCGAGGCCAAGGCCGTCGTCACCGCCTTCCTCGACCGGATCGGCTACGACGCGGTGGACGCGGGCACGCTCGCCGACAGCTGGCGGTTCCAGCCGGACACCCCGGCGTACGGCACCATCTACTCCGCTGACCCGGCCAACTGGGAACAGGAGGCCCCCGGCGACGCCGACAAGCTGCGTGCCACGCTGTCCCAGGCCGAGCGGGGCTGACCTGTACCAGGCCGGCGGTCAGCGGCCGGGGGCATGGTCCGCGCGATCAGCGCACCGAACCTGTCGGGCCGGTGCAGGTCGGACGAGGGTCGTCGAGCGCCGCACCCTAGTGTTCTCGTCCCTCGCCGCCGTCCGCATCGCGCGGTGCACCGGCGCGGTGGGCGCGCCACTCCGGGGCCAGCAGCGACCAGACCTCCAGGTCGACTCGCCCGTTCGAGCCCGGAGCCACCTCACGCAGTACGCCGTCGCGACGCATGCCGAGCCGACGGGCCACCGCGATGCTGCGTACGTTGCCGGCGAGGACCCGCCACTCGACCCGGTGCAGGCCGCGCTCGACGACCGCCCAGTCGATGAGCCGGCTGACCGCTCGGGTCACCAGCCCGCGTCCCTCGGCGGCTGGCTCCAACCAGCAGCCCGCCTCACAGACTCCCGTCCCGACGTCCAGTGACACCAGCAGCACTCCGCCGACCAGTGTCCCGTCGGACCAGATGCCCCAGATGCCGCCGTCGTCGCGGGCCCACCGGTCGGCGTAGCGCTGCAGCACGAGCCGTGCCCCGTCCAGGTCGGTGGCCACGAAGGCCGGCGACACCCAGGGCGTCATGTTCTTCCGGGCCCGGTCCAGGTTGGCCAGGAACTCCGCCGCGTGCCACGGATTGAGCGGGCGCAGCTCGGCATCGGCGGTCAACGGCACAGCGAACATCAGTGTCCTCCCCCGTTGGTCAGCATGATCGCGCCCACCGTAGCGAGTGCCACGAGGGTGTTGAAGAGCACCACCAGGCCTCGTCGCCATCGGAATGACATGATCTCCACATCGGACCCGCGCCCGACGCGGAGATCAGCGGAGATCAGAGGGGGCGGCGGCCGGCGAAGCCGCAGTCGGCGCGGTGGTACCAGCGCACGTCGGTGTCCCCTTCCAGCCAGCACCAGAGCACCTGCCGGCCCTCGCGCTCGCCGGGGAAGTCGAGCAGCACCGGCGCCACGCCCTTGATCTCGATGCCGTGCTGTCCGATCTCGTCGAGGATCGCGTGCAGGCGAGCTTCCAGCCCTTTGACCTCGGGCCGGCCGCCGAGCGCGCTCAGCCCGTGGTTGGTCAGGTCGGTCTGCAACTCGGTCAGGTCGGCGCGGACCCGGATCAGCTCGTCGATCCGAGGGTGCAGGGTGGCCACCAGGTGCCGGGCCTGGGCGAGAGTGAACATCGCGCCAGTATGCGTCACCCGGTTATTCCTCGGGTACCGGCGCCGGGCCGACGGATCGGTGATTGGCTCCGTTTCGCCGATCTGGTGGCACCACCGGTTCGGGGATACCGCCGGATCGGCGCAACGGAGTCGATCATCAGTTGTCCGGGCAGCTCATCCGGCCTGGGCGGCGATCTCGCGGGCCCGGTCGCGGGCGGCTTCCACGGCGGCCAGCAGCGCCGCGCGTACGCCATGATTCTCCAGCTCGCGGATGGCGGAGATGGTGGTGCCGGCGGGTGAGGTGACCGCCTCGCGCAGCTTCACCGGGTGCTCGCCGGATTCCCGCAGCATCACCGCCGCACCGATCGCGGTCTGCACGATCAGGTCGTGCGCCACCTGCCGGGGCAGGCCGAGCAGGATGCCGGCGTCGGTCATCGCCTCCACCAGCAGGTAGAAGTAGGCCGGGCCGGAGCCGGACAGTGCGGTCACCGCGTCCTGCTGGCTCTCCGGCACCCGGATCGTCGCGCCGAGCGGCTTGAACATGTCCTCGGCCAGCGCCAGGTGAGCACCGGTGGCGTACGCCCCGGCGGAGATGGCGGTCATCGCCTGGTCCACCAGGGCAGGGGTGTTGGTCATCACCCGGACCACCGGGGTGCCCTCGGGCAGCCGGCGGCTGAAAAAGCTGCTGGGCAGGCCGGCGCAGAGCGAGATGACCAGTTTGTCGGCGGGCACCTTCGGCCCGATCTCGTCCAGCAGCGCGGCGGCGTCCTGCGGCTTGACCGCCACGGCCAGTACCTCGGCCTGCTCCACCGCGGCCAGATTGTCCACCACCCGTACGCCGTAGCGGGCGGTCAACTCCTCGGCACGGGCCGGCCGTCGGGCGGTGGCCAGCAGGCGGTCCACCGGCCAGCCCGAGCGCAGCAGCCCGGACAGCATCAACTCGCCGATCTTGCCCGCACCGATCACCGCGACGGTGCGTACTCCAGCTGACACCTGACGTACCTCCTCCGGAGATGGGCGTCGCGGCGGACCGGGCGGCCCGCCGCGACGCCGGATCCACGATCAGCTGCCGAAGAAGACCTCGGCCTCGGCGTAGCGCTCCAGCGGGACGGTCTTCAGCTCGCGGGTGGCGTCGGCGAGCGGGACGCGGACGATGTCGGTGCTCTGCATCGCGACCATCTTGCCCCAGTCACCCTCGTGCGCGGCGTCGATGGCGTGCAGGCCGAGCCGGGTGGCCAGCACCCGGTCGAACGCGGTCGGGGTGCCGCCGCGCTGGATGTGCCCGAGCACGACGGTGCGGGCCTCCTTGCCGGTCTTGGCCTCCAGCTGCTCGGCCAGCCACTGGCCGATGCCGCCGAGGCGGACGTGACCGAACGCGTCCAGCTCCTGGTTCTGCAGGACCATCTGGCCCTCCAGCGGCTGGGCGCCCTCGGCGACCACGACGATCGGCGCGTACTGGTGCTGGAAGCGCTTCTCGACGTAGCCGGCGACCTGCTCGACGTCGAAGGCCCGCTCCGGCAGCAGGATCACGTTGGCGCCGCCGGCCAGGCCGGCGTGCAGGGCGATCCAGCCGGCGTGCCGGCCCATCACCTCGACCACCAGGGTGCGGTGGTGACTCTCGGCGGTGGTGTGCAGCCGGTCGATGGCCTCCATCGCGATGTTGACCGCGGTGTCGAAGCCGAAGGTGTAGTCGGTGGCGCCGAGGTCGTTGTCGATGGTCTTCGGCACGCCGATGACGTTGACGCCCAGCTCGTGCAGCTTGGTGGCCACACCAAGGGTGTCCTCACCGCCGATGGCGATCAGCGCGTCGACGCCCTGGGCGGCCAGGTTGTCCTTGATCCGCTCGACGCCGTTCTCGATCTTGAAGGGGTTGGTCCGCGAGGAGCCCAGGATGGTGCCGCCGCGCGGCAGGATCCCCCGGACCTCCGCGATGCCCAGCGGCCGGGACAGGCCCTCCAGCGGCCCCTTCCAGCCGTCGCGGAAACCCACGAATTCGTGGCCGTAGCTGGCGACGCCCTTACGGACCACCGCCCGGATGACCGCGTTGAGACCCGGGCAGTCGCCGCCGCCGGTGAGCACGCCGATACGCATGATCTGCTCATCCTCCTGGGGAGCATCTGGTGAAGCCCGATCAAGCCCCAGGATATGTGTCAGGTAAGACCATCGGCGCCGTTGCCGGCCCGGGGCGGGCCGTCACTGCGACTGTAGTCGCCGCTGGCCCGACCTGACACCGCGCCCCACTACCGGCCAGTAGCGCTCATCGCGAAGCTCATCGTCCGCTGCCGACCGACCACCCGGCGCCGACCCGGCCCCGCCGATCGGACACTCGACGCCATACCGACCTCCACCGACCGGACACCCGCCGCCGAACCGCCCGCCGTTGGCCGGCTATTCGGCGCTGCCGAGCAGATTCAGTCGGCGGCCACCCGTGCGGTCCCAGCAGCGGGCAGCGGTGACGTGCACGGCGACCAGGGTCAGGCCGGCCGTGGTCGGCCCGTCCGGAAACCAGACGGCCAGTTCCGGGCGCCACAGCCGCTGTGCCCGCGCCGGGTCGTGGTCGTCGCGGGCGGTGCCGGACAGCGACACCCGGACCTGCTCCCCCGGGTCGGCGAAGCTCACCTCGACCTCCGGATTGACCCGAAGCTGGCGCAACGTCGCCGACCTGGCGTACGCGAAGAACCACAGCTCGCCGTCGAACTCCGCCCGTTGCAGGAGCATCGGCCGGCCCACCAGCCGACCGTCGAGCGAGATCGTGGTGAGCGTGCAACTGCCCGCCGCCCGGATCAGCCCGGTCAGCCGCTGCCGGGCCGCTCCGACGGCCATCGCCTCGTCACTCATGCTGGCGCTCGCTCATGGCGCTGCTCCCTCGCGTCGACCCCCGGTAGGCCGAACCCGTGCCCGGGACGGAACCGACCAAACCTACGACCCGGTCATCGCCCGCCACCGGGCCAGGTTGTGCCGAGCGTCGACCAGGGCGTCATGCCGCGCGGAGTCGGCGTTCGGCAGCCGTGGCCGCCCCCGGTCGTCCCACAACTGCCGCAGGTCCTTGGTGAACCGGGGGATCTCCCGGGGCAGCGCCGGCATTGCACCCCACAGCTGGGCCAGCGCCACGTGGTCGTACGCGGCGTACCAGGCCCACAGCTCCAGTTCCTCGCCGGGGCGCTCGCGGATCGGCTCGACGAGGAAGTCGTACAACTCGTCGCGGATGCGCTCCCGGGAGCGCCAGGCCCGGTCCGCCGGGGAGGGCAGCTTGTCCAGCACGTTGCGGCGGACCCAGGGCACGGCCCGGGACGCGTCGAACTCGGTGGAGACCGCGTAGAACTCGCGGCCGTACTCGTCGACGATGCCGATCGACACCAGTTCGACCGTGCGGCCGTCCTCGATGAATTCGCAGTCGTAGAAATAGCGGTAGACCATCCCTGCCATCCTCGCCGACGCCGACAGGGTCCGGGCGGGCGGGGCGCGGGGCGGAAGCGGGAGCGCTTCCACGTCATCCTTGACAGCGACATCGCAGCTGAAGGTGTCACAGAAGTGATTTGAGGGGTGTACAGCACGCGACCGGACCGTCATGATCTGATGTGTACCGCTGCCGGACGCCGAACGGGTGTCAGTTCGCCTTGTCAGGGGCCACCAGGCTCACCCGGTGAGCGAGTTGGATCCTTGACCGGGGAGGGGTGGGTCCGTGGAGATGCGCCTGCCAGAGCCGGGCGACGCGCTCACGGGTGTCGAGATGTTCGCCGGGCTGGAGCCCGAGGTACGCCAGCGCGTGATCGCCGCTGCGGTGCCCCGGACGTACCGCAAGGGTCAGCTGCTGTTCGTCGAGAACGACCCGGGCGAGTCGCTGATCGTGCTGCGCCGGGGTGCGGTGGCGGTGTTCCGCACCGCTCCGACCGGTGAACGGGCGGTGCTGTCGGTGATCCGACCGCCGGACGTCCTCGGCGAGGTTTCCCTGCTGGATGCCTCCACCCGGTCCGCCTCGGCCGAGGCTATCGAGGACTGCACCGCCCTCGCCCTGTCCCGGGGCGCCTTCATGGAGCTGGTGCACTCGAACCCACGCATCCTCGACGCGGTGATGCGGTCCCTGGGTGGGCTCATCCGCCGGCTGACCGAGCAGAACGCCGACCACGTCTTCCTCGACCTGCCCGGCCGGGTGGCCAAGACGCTGGTGCGGCTCGCCGGCGAGAGCCAGGCACCGATGATCACCATCGAGCTGAACCAGAGCCAGCTCGCGGAGATGGCTGGTGGCTCCCGGCAGAGCGTGAACCAGGCGATCGGCTCGTTCGCCAGCCGGGGTTGGTTGCGGACCGAAGGTCGCCGGATCGTGGTCACCGACGTACCGGCGCTGCGTCGCCGCGCCGGAATGAGCGAACGCTGACCAGCCAGACCGGCATGAGCGAAGGCTGACCAGCCAAAGCTGAAAGGGCGGTGCCGGGCCTGTCGGCCCCGGCACCGCCCTTTGGCTACTCGGTCAGGGCTTGGTGCTTCCCGGGCCGGCCCAGTCGGTGCCGCCCGGCCCGGCCCAGTCGGTGCCGTCCTTGCCCGACCCCGGCACCTCGCCGACGATTCCCTGTGCCTGCAGCTGGGCGAGAGTCGCGGCGTCCACGTCCACCGAGTCCCCGGCCAGGTGAGTGACGCCGTTACCGTCGGTCCAGTCGCTGCTCAACATGACGTACACCATGAGGCTGTCCCCCTGATAAGCGATCAACGAATCGGCTGCCTGAATCTAGCCGTTGCGCAACGCGCTGGACTGCCCGGTGGAGTGTCCACAAGCCAACAGCCCGGTACCCGACACTGTGCTGGGCCGCAATACTCGATCCTGCGCTCCGGTGTCGGGGCTCGCCAGTGGAGGGTGTCATCGCCACTCAGTGTGATCGCTGTGGACGCACCGCCACCGACGGCGACCGCTTCTGCGGTGGCTGCGGGGCGGAGCTCGGTGCCGTCTGCCCACACTGCCTGCGTCCGCTCGCGCCGGACGTGGTCTTCTGCACCTCCTGCGGTGCGCCCCGGGCCGGCAACGACCGCGCCCCGGCGATTCCTCAGGAGGACCGCCGCCGGGTCAGTGTGCTGTTCGTCGACCTGATCGACTTCACCCCGTACGTCGAGCGGGCCGATCCGGAGCTGGTCCGCGGCATGCAGACCGGGTTCTTCTCCGCCGCCCGCCGAGTCGTCGGCCAGTACGGCGGGGTGGTCGAGAAGTACATCGGCGATGCGGTGATGGCGTTGTTCGGCGCGCCGGTGGCCACCGAGACCGACGCGCTGCGGTGCGTACGGGCCGGGTTGGAGCTGCAACGGATACTCACCCGCTTCGCGCCCACCGGTACCGACGGGTTGCGCTTCCGGGTCGGGGTGGCCACCGGCGAGGCGCTGGTCGACGTGGCCGCCGCCCGCGACGGTGGGCAGGCGATCGTGGCCGGCGACGTGGTCAACACCGCCTCCCGGTTGCAGTCCGTGGCGCCGCCGGGCGGGGTGCTGGTCGACGGTGCCACGCACGCGCTGACCCGGGACACCATCCGCTACGACGAGCAGTCCCCGGTCACCCTGCGCGGGCGTTCCGCACCGACCGAGGTGTGGTTGGCCCTGGCCGCGGTACGCCAGCAGCCCGCCGACCGGGAACCGGACGCCACCCCGTTGATCGACCGCGAACATGAGCTGGGCATGCTGGTCAACGCCCTGCACCGCAGTCTGCGCGACCGCCGTCCCCAGGTCGTCACCGTCTTCGGGCGGGCCGGCATCGGCAAGAGCCGGCTGGTCCGGGAACTGCACCGGCACACCGCCCGGCTGGTGGACGAACCGTTGACCTGGCGCATCGGGCGGTGCCCGCCGTTCGGCGAGAACGTCACGTTCGCCGCGCTGGCCGACATCGTCAAGGCCGAAGCGGGCATCCTCGACACCGACCCGGCCGGCACCGCCGCCCAGCGGCTCGCCGCAGCCGTCGGTGAACTGGTCGGCCCCGGCGAGCGGGACCGGGTCGCCGACGCACTGCGCCCGCTGGTCGGTCTGCCCGGCACGTCGTTGCCGGCCGAGGAGGCGGAATCGGCGTGGCGAAGGTTCCTGCTGGCGCTGGCGACCCGCCGCCCCACCGTGCTGGTCTTCGAGGATCTGCACTGGGCCGACGACGCGATGCTGCGTTTCGTGGAACTGCTCGGCGCGGCGGCCCGGGACGTGCCGCTGCTGCTGCTCTGCACCGCCCGCCCCGAACTGGTCGACCGCGACCCGAGCTGGGCGGGGACGATCACCGGCTCGGTGACCATCACCCTGCCGCCGCTGCGCGACACCGGCATCGCCGCGCTGTACGCGCACATGTTCGGCCAGGCCGCGTTCTCCGCCGACCTGCTCACCCCGCTGATCGAGGTGGCCGGCGGCAACCCGCTCTACGCCCACGAGTACGTCCGGATGCTGATCGAGCAGGGTGCGTTGCGCCAGTCGGGGCGGGGCTGGTCGCTGGAAAAGCATCTCGACCTGCCGATGCCGGAGAGCGTGCACGCGGTCATCGCCAACCGGGTGGACCTGCTCGACGCGAAGGACCGGGCGGTGCTGCTGGCGGCGGCCGTCGTAGGCGTGCAGTTCTGGCCGGGGGCGGTGGCGGCGGCGGTCGGGCAGCCGGTCGAGGCCGTCGAACGTGCCCTGCGCCGGCTGGAACAGCGCGACTTCGTCCACGAGCAGGCTGCGTCCACCATGGCCGGTCAGCCGGAGTACCGCTTCCGGCATGTGCTGGTACGCGACGTCTGCTACCAGCGGCTGCCGCGTACCGAGCGGGTGGCCCGGCACGACCGCACAGCCGACTGGCTGGACACGTTGTCGCAGAGCCGGGACACCGACCTGGCCGAGGTGCTGGCCCATCATCGCTGGGCGGCACACGAGATCGCCCGGTCGCTGGGCATGGACACCACCCGCTACGCCGGCCCCGCACGGGCCGCGCTGCACCGGGCGGCCCGTCGGGCGTACGCCCTGCACGGGCTGGACGCCGCCGCCGGTCACGCGGGCCGGGCGCTCGGGCTGGCCGACGACTCCGACCCGGTGGGACGGCTCCAACTGGAACTGCTCAGCACCGAGATCTCGTTCTACCGCGACGGCAACGCGTTCCTCTCCGGCGGTGGGTCCGAGCAGATGCAGACGTTGGCCGACCGGCTGCTGGCCTACGGCGACGAGGCGTGCGCGGCGCGGGCCTGGACGCTGTTGGGCCAGGCCGCGTGGCTGCGCGCCGACCGGCAGGCGGCGCTGGCCTGCCTGAACCACGCCGTACGGCTGTTCGATCCGCTGCCGGACAGCGCCCAGAAGGCGGACGCCTTCGCCGAGCTGGGCCGGCTGCACATGCTCAACTACGAGCGTGACCCGGCGGTGGCGGCGGCCGACACCGCAGCCGAGATCGGCGAACGGCTCGGGCTGACCGAGACCCGCACCAACGCCCGGATCACCGCCGCCACCGCCCGCTACCAGGCCGGCGACCGGTCCGGCCTGGACGAGTTGTACGCGATCGTGGAGTTCAGCCGGGCGCAGCAACTGCTGGCGCTGCCCCGGGCCACCCAGAACCTCGCGTACGCGGTCCGTGAGGAGGGCGACTGGCTGCGCTCCGACGCCCTGCTCTCGGCGGCCCCGGCGCGAACCGCGAGCGGGCAGACGCTGACCACCAGCTACTCCGGGGAGGCGATGCGGGCCTGGTTCGAGGGTGACTTCGGCCGGCTGCTCGCCGCCGCCGAGGCGTTCGTGCACACCCCGACCGGCAGCTGGGACATGCAGGTCCGGGGCTTACGGTCGTGCCTGCTGGTGCTGCGCGGCCGACCGGTACCGCCGCCCGCCGGTCCGCCCGCCAGACCGGAGGCGGACCCGCAGCCGGCTGCCGATGCCGCAGCCTCACCATCCGACGTCGCCGGCCCCACACCGCTTTCGGCGGGACAGGCCCCGCCGCCGTACGACGATGTGGCGGCCGCGCTGGACACCGCTCGGCGCAGCGGCTTCCACCGGCTGCACTGGACGATGCTGGCGATGGGCGCGCTGTGCCGGGCGGTGCAGGGGCGCACCGACGAGGCCGCCGCCCTGGTCGACGAGCTGGCCGAGGCGTGGACGAAGGTCCCGGCGCTGGCCAGCGGCGAGTGGATCGCCGCGGCCGGTTGGGCGGCCACCCTCGCCGGTCGCAGGTCCGCCGCGCGGGTACGCGCCATGCTGGGCCAGGTGGGTCACCGTACACCCTGGTCGGAGGCGACGCTGCGGACCGTGACGGCCGCCCTGGCCGGCGCCGACGGCGACCACCGGCACGCCGCCGAGCTGCACCTGGCCGCCGCCGAGATCTACGCCGGTATCCCCGACGTCACCGACCGGATGTTGTCGCTGACCTTCACGGTACGGGAGTTGACGGCGGGCGACGACCCGGCCGCAGCCGGCCCGCTGTTGACCGAGCTACGCGCCTTCGCCCACCGCAACGCCGCACCGGGCCTGCTCGCCCTGGCCCACCCGCCGGCCGGCGCGCAGCCGCTCGCCAGTTGACCCCGCCGCCCCGTCCGCCGGTCACCTTCTTCGATCACCATCACTCTCAGGACTGTCGGCATCCTGGAATCGGCCACTATCAAACTTGACATTGATCGCAACCATCGAGATCAGGATTCCCACGAAAAGTATCCCGAGTGAGATCCAGGTCGCCCACGGAGCTGGCAGATACCGCTGGGCGAGGACATAGGGAACGCCTACTCCGATGAGCAGCGACCATCCCAGCCTCGTTCTCAGCAGCAAGCTCACTCTGCCCATCGAATCACCCTCGGTCCCTCCGTCGAACGAGCGCCGTGAACCGCGCCGCCGACCTGCTCGGCGAGTTGGCCGAGGTACGTGCCTTCGCCCACCAAACGCCGCGCTGCGGACCCTGCGGTCCGCAGCGCGGCAACCTCGTCGGTGGAACTACGACGCTGACCCGTTGCCGACCACCGTCGCCAGGCTACGAAGCCTCATCGTCACCGCGACGCCTCAGGCTCAGGTAGGTCATCCAGGGCAGCAACGCGGTGGAGCCGAGGAACAGGCTCGTGTCGAGCTCAAGGCTGCCCACGATCCACAGCAGCGGCGAGAGAGCCCAGAGCAGAAAACCCACACCCGCCAGAATCCAACCGACTCTCGTCACCCTCGTCACCCTCGTCACCCTCGTCACCTGTGCAGGAAACATACGCCCTCGACTGTCCAACCGACCCAGCCTGCCCGTCCAGCCAGGCGGGCGCCTCGCCATCCCCACTTCGCCGCCGCAGCCCCGTAGCCCGTTGACGCGCCGGCCCAGCCCCAGGACGGGCCGTTGGTGTAGACACGGCAGGCGCGCTTGACGTCCCGGCGGATGGCGCGGCCCACCCTGGCGTGGTAGCTGTTGCGCCCGCAGTTGCTGCCCGACGTCCCGGACCAGCAGGCCCCGTTCGCCCGGTAGGTACGAGTCGAATAGCGGACGACGTTGCGGGTGGTGCGATATCCGCGCTGTGCCTTGTTGTAGGCCCGGCAAGCCCACCTGGCCCAGCGCGAGCACTTCCGCTTGCCGTCCAGGTCGGTCGCGTTGATCGGGTCGGCGCAGGTGTACTCGTAGGCGTTGCAGCTTCCACCGTAGATCGGGTCAACCTGGAGGAAACGGCCCAGGGCCGGGCTGTACAGCCGCACACCCATGAGGATGCTGTCGCCCAGTGCCTCGCTGGAGCGCTGCTTACCGCCCAGCCACCCGTAGCGCTGGTCGGACTGGGCTGCCATCGGCACACCGAACTCGTCGTAGTCGAACAGTTCCGGCTCCGTCAGCGCGGTGTCGATGGTCACCGCCACATCGCCGTGCAGGTTCGTCAAGTGCAAGACGATGTCACCGGTCGCCGAGGTCGTCGCGGCGAGATCACCATCGGGGCCGCACACGTTGCGGGTGATGGTGCCGGTCGGATCCTCGCTGACCCACGTGACCTCGTCGGAGTCGTCGCCGTAGTGGTTGACCTTGGACGCCGTGTTGATCCACTCATCGTCGACCAGCGTCTCGGTGGTGAACGCCCGGAAGCGCAAAGCCGGATCCAGAGTCCACGTCTGACGCGAGTCACCGAGCTGCTGCCGCCGCACCAGGTCGTTGGCGAAGTAGGAGTTGCTCAGCCCTGTCGGCAGGTCGCTCGTGCGACCGAACGCGTCGTAGACGTACCCGGCGTCGGTCACCCGGTCGGCGGTGTCGTAGACGACTTCCTCGTGCTCGGCGGAGGTGTCCTGTTGACACTCGCCGTCCTCGTCCGGGGCGTAGGCCCACAGGTCGGTGCGGTTGTACCGGTCGTCGTAGTGGTAGGTGCGGGTGACACACCCACCGGTCAGGGCGGTGTCGTGCTGCGTACGCGTCAGCCGGCCCAGTCGGTCGTACCGGTAGTTCTTGCTTCCGCCGGTGTACGTGTGGGTCACCCACTGGCCTGCGGTGTTCTCCACCACCGACTCAGAGTAGATGACTTCACTGTCGGAGTCGCGGGTGTAGGTGCGCTCCACCGGCTGCAGGTTCGCGTCCAGCCGGTCGGTGCGGGTCAGACCACCGGGATAGGTCATCTCGGTCAGTTGCCCGTCCGGCGAGTACTTGGCGGTGAAGGTCCCGGCAATGCTGTCGGTGACGCCGGTCAGCAGGCCGCGTGGCTCGATCGCACGGTCGTAGGCGTACGTCTTGTGTCCGGTCGGGTCCGACACCTTGACCTCCTTGCCGAACCGGTCGAACTCCGTCACCGTGGTCGCTCCGTCGGCGTCGGTGTACGACACCAGCCGGCCGAGGTCGTCGTACTCCTGACTGATGGTGACGGCGCCCATGGTGGTGACGGTGGTCTGGCCGTTCTGCGGGCTGTAGGTGGTCGTGATCGTGCCGATCGCCGTCCCCTCGTCGGAGGTGATCGTGGTACCGGTCACCCGCGCCGCCGCGTCGTACGTCGTGGTGGTGGTCCGGGTCTTGCCGGCCGAGGTTTCGGTCACCACCGATTCCTTGCCGTAGCGGCTGTAGGCGGTGACCCGCCGGACCGGCAGTTCGGTGGTCATCCGCGCCGGATCGTGCCCGGCGACCGTCCCTGCTGCCCGGATGAGGCACGGCTGCCCGGCCCACTCCGGCCGGTTGCCGCAGGCGCTGTCCTGTTCGTTCGCTCCGGCCGTGTAGTAGATGGTCTCCCGCGTCCTCGCGTCGCTTCCCGTCGAGCCGACCTCCACCTGCTTGACCACCCGGCCCGCGGCGTCGTGAACGGTGTGCGAGGTGAGATTCTTCCCGCCGGTGACGGCGTCCACGGTCCGGCTGGTGGACTTCTTCAGCGTCCAGCCGGACACACCGCCGTACGCGGCCTGGTAGCCGTTCCGGTTCACCCGTACGTCGGCGTCCGGGTAGCCGACGACCTGCACACCGGACTGCTCGGTGGTCAGGAGATGGTATGTGGCGCCGTCGGGTTTGCCTTCGTCGTACGTCTTGACGGTGCGGGCCCGACCGATGACCGTCGCCCCGGCGGGAATCTCTTCCAGCGGTCCGCTGCCGTCCGGATCGGCGACGGGATTCTCCAACACCAGTGTCGAGGTCGGGCCGACGGTCTCCAGCAGGTCAATGCCGTCGGTGCTGTACGTGTTGACGGTGGACAGGGCGAGCGCTCGGCTGGCGGTGTCGGAATTGGCGAGGCCGAGCTCGGCGAGGTAGGTGTCGGCGTCGGGCAACACGCCGAGGGCCAGTGAACGGTCGGTGGCTTCCAGGGTGCGGATGACGTTGCCGAACCTGTCGTACTCCTGGGTGTCGATGTGACCGCCCGGGGTCGCGGTGTTGACCTCCTTACCGCCGGCCGCGAGGTAGTGGACGGTGGCGTACGGGTAGCCGGTGCTGCTCGGCGCGGCCGGGGTGGCGCTGTTGCGGCCGGGATCGTCCTCCGGTCCGAAGATGGCAGTGGCGTCGGTGGGCAGGTCGACCTGGCCCCACGCCGAGATGGCGGTGGCGTTCAGGTTGTACGGACCACCGCCGAGTTGTGTCAGCGGGACGTTGTAGACGACGTTGGTGGCGATCTCACCGTCGGTGACGGTCTTGGAGCCCTGTTGCAGGGCGGCGCGGCGGACCCGGAGCAGTCGGCCGGCGTTCTCGTCGCCGGCCAGGTCGGCGACCTGGTCGTCGTTCAGCGCCTTACCGTAGACGCGGACGTCGTCGATCTCGCCGTCCCAGACGTTGGCGGCGGCGCCGGCCCACTTGGCGCGGCCGATGACGTAGTTGCCGGTGGCGTTCCAGCCGCCGACAGCGGCGGTGGTGTTCTGGAGTACGCCGTCGACGTAGAGCTTCATCCGTCCGCTGGCGGTGTCGTAGACGCCGGTCAGGTGGGTCCACCGGCCGGCCACGGGGGCGGTGTTGGAGGTGGCCCGGACCGGGGTGGCGCTGTCACTGTCGGCGCTGACCCGGGAGAAGGCCCACCGGTCGTCGGCGGCGACGTAGTTGAGGAAGAAGCCGCTGGTACGCGAGCCGTCCTTGGACACGGCGGTGCGGTTGGCCGTCTTGGTCTTCAGGCGTACCCAGGCCGAGACGGTGTAGGAGGAGGTGTTGGACAGCGCCGAGCCGGCGACGCTGACCTGCTGGCCGGAGCCGCCGGTGAAGACCGCGGCCCGGTCGGCGGGGTTGTCGGGATCGTTGCCCTGACCCCAGGTCACGCCGCTGGCCATGGTGCCGTTGCGGCCGCTGCCCGAGGAGTCGGCCACGGCGGTGCCGGTGCCGGCGTCGAGGTCCCAGCGCAGTGCCGCCGAGTCGACGTCGGGGTTGCCGTGGTCGAAGTGCCACGGCAGCTCACCGGCCGGGGTGAGCTTGACGACCCGGCCGTCGGCGTACTCGTAGCTGGTTTTCAGGGCGGGGGTGACGCGGGGGTCCCAGACCTCACGGAGCTGGCCCAGGTTGTCGTAGGCGTAGCGGGCGATGTGGGTGGCGGTCATCGCGGAGGTTTCCGGGTCCCAGGCCCAGAGTTTCACGCCGGTGACCCGGTCGATGTGGTCGCCGAAGACGGTCGGGCTCAGCCCGGGGGTGGTGGCGGTGGCGTACTCGTACTCCAACACCTCGCAGCCCCGGACCAAGGTGGCGGCGGCACAGTTGTTGGTGTCGTCCACGCCCGGCTCGACCGGGTTGATCACCTTCTTGAGCAGCAGTCGGTCACCGGTGGTCTCGTAGGTGTAGCGGGTGGTGGTGTGTGCTTCCGCCGTCCACGAGGACGTGGCCGCCCACACCCCGCCCTGCTGGGTGAACTCGGTGATCGCGCCGTCCAGCTCGGACAGCCGGTACGCGGTGCTGCCCACCCGGCTCAGCACCATCCCCTCCGCACCCGGTTCCGGGGTGAACGTCGTCCCGTCGGCGTTCTTGGCGAAGGTGATCCAGTCACCGCCCATGGTGTTGACCACCGCCATCGACGGCTCGGGCAGTTCGAGCGTGGTGTAGTCGACGTCCGCCGCGCCGCCGGTGGCGCCGCCGTTCCAGGCAGGCCCGAAGGGGGCGACGATCTCGGTGAAGGAGAGGTTGTCCCAGTAGACGCGGCGGCCGGAGCCGCCCTGGGCGCCGTTGTAGAGGCGGAAGAAGGCTTCGGTGGCGCCGGCGGGGACGGTCATGTCCACCGACAGTTCCTGCCAGCCCTCGGTGTAGGCGGCCATCGGCGAGACCACCTCGGTGTAGGTGCTGCCGACCCGGTGGATACCGACGATCCGCAGCCCCCGGTGGGTGTTCTCGGGAACGAGGCCGGTCGCGGCGGGCACGAAGATCCAACCGGTCATCCGGTACGTCTTGCCGGCGGTCATGCCCAGCCGCAGCGCCCCACCGTCACCACCGACCGCCACGTAGGTGTCGTTGCTGCTGGTGGTGACCGGGGTGATCTCCAACGAGTCGGCCGGGGTGGTCTCGCCCTGGCCGCGGACGGTGGAGCGGACCGCCGACGAGGTGGTCGGCACTGTGAAGCCGGTCAGGTTCGTGGAGATCTGCTGCTGGTTTGGCGTCAGCCGCTGCCCCATCGGCAGGTAGCCGTCACCACCCTTGCGTGACGACGACGTCCGGGACACCGACAGACCCAACTCGTCGGCGTCGGTGGCGGACAGGGCGTGATCGCCGGTTAACAGGTTGACCGACCCCGGGCCGACGTCGGTGACCGCAGCGCCCGCGCCACTGGAGTCCACCGTCACCCGCACCCACGGGATCGTGTACGCGGGGGTGCTGCCGCCAGCCGTGTAGAGCCGGGCCCGCACCTCCACCACGCCGCCGGTCAGGCCGAGGGTGTCGGTGGCGTTCCAGATCGCGTACCCGCCCAGCGACGACAACGCGACCGGGCTCGCCGCCGTCGCGGTGATCGGGGCGCCGGTGGCCGAGGTGAGGTTCGCCGACGGGATAGGCAGCACCGCGCCGCCCGGTCCTCGCCGGTACTCGAAGTACGCCCGGGTGTAGCCGGTCACCGGGGTGGTGATCTCCAGCTTGGTGCGCTTGACGATGGTCGCGCCGGGCAGTGGCTGCGCCAGCGCCGCGTCACCGGCGGAGAAGACGTACATGTTGGGGTCGGACAGGTTGCCCGCCGAGTCCTTGGCCTGCACCGTCAGTGTGCGCTGGCCGTCGCGGGGGCGCAGGGTCACCGACATGGCGCCGGTGGCCGCGACCGTCGTCGCGCTCGCCTCGTAGTCGAGCTTGTAGACGAACGCGGCCAGGTCGGTGGTGCCGGCCGCCGGAGTGAACGTGAACGTGTCCGGTGCCTCCGCACCACCGTGCGGCTGCCCGTCGTCGAGATAGATCGTCGCCGACACGAACGGCACCCCGGGTTTGGTGGTGTCCACCGTCAACGTGGTCCACCCGGTCCAGCCCCCGTAGGTGTGCGGGTCCTTGCCGCGTACCCGCCACTCGTACTCGGTGCCGTTGACCAGGTTGACCGGCACCTGCCAGGAGGCGGTCGACCCGTTGGTCCACGCCGGGCTACCCGAGCGCAGCCCCGAGGTCGACACCACCGCCAGGGTGCTCTTGTTGCGTACCTCGAACTCGGCCTGCAACGTCTGCCCCGCGTTGGCGTCGGCCAGCTTCGCCGACAACGTCGGCCGCAGCGACGCGGTCCGCGCCCCCGCCCCGCAGGCGGTGTAACACGGCGCGACGGCCAGCGCGGACGGCGCCGTCGGCGTGCTGTTGTAGGTGATTGTCACCAGCGGCGGACGGGTGCCCTCGGCGGAGTCGAACTTCTTCCAGCCGGCGGTGGCCGACTCGGAGGTGGCGCGCAGCATCACGCTCGCACTGGACAGGCTGTTGTCGGCACTGTGCTGCAACGCCCCGCCGACCTCGATGTAGACGTAGCCGTCGTTGCAGGACGAGTTGTAGCCCTTGGTCTCGGTCGACGTGCCGACCTTCGCCCGCGCGGTGGGCTGGTTGGTCCACCGCACCGTCGAGGTCACGTTGTCGGTACGCCACGCCTCCCATGAGGCCGCCGTGCACGACCAGGAGTGGGAGTTCCAAAGCCGCAGCTTCGCCGTGATGATCTTGCTGCCGGCGAAGCCCGTCGTGTTGAACCGCAGGTACGACCGGGCATAGAAGGTGCCACCGTCGTTGGAGTAGCCGAGCCGCAGTTCGCTGGCCCCGGACTGGTCACTGGAGAACGTGTTCTGCACGAACGCGTCGAACGCCGGCGACAACGACGTCGGTGGGTCGATCGTCACCGGGAAGGTCAGGTCCTCGCGGGCCAGGAATTCCGCGTCCGGGGTCAACTCCAGCACCGTACGGCCCTTGCCGGCCGCCTTCGTACGCAGCTTGACCGGCGCCACGTTGAGGTGCTGGGCGGAGTGCGGCGAGACCTCCGCGTCCCACATGATCGGCGTCTGCGCCCGACCGACCTGCTTGCCCCGGGAGTTGCGCAGCACCAGACCGCCCATGCCGTCACCGGCAACGGTGAGCTTGCCCGTCCGCATCGACAGGGTCAGCTTGCGCACCTGCGCCAGCCCGGCCCGCTCCTTCACCACGAAGTGCTGCTCGAAGCCACTCGCGTGCGCGTGGAACACCAGATCGACCCCGGGGCGGACCTGCGGGTAGGTGATGGTCCGGCCGTCGAGGACCGGCTCGGGCAGCGGACCGTTCCAGGCCAGCGCCGACTGCTCCGCGCCGGAGCCCAACGACACCACCTCGTGCTCGCCCTCGGCCGAGGTGCCGCCGGCGAAAGTGAGGTCGCGGGCGTGCGCCTTCGGCACCACCGTGCCGTCGGCCCGGCGCTCAAGCGTGAGGTCCACCGGCACCCAGGTGCTGTCCCCCCGGCGCACCCGCACCGGGGCGAGCGCCTGCTCCTGCGTCATGGTGCCGTCCGGGTTGGCGAAGACCTGCACGGTCTCCGACCGTCGGTCCGCCACCTCGACCCGCTCGCCACACAACCGCGCGGCCACCGCCGCCGACACCTCGTCCGGCCGGTCCTCCGGGCACGTCGGCTTCGCGACCGGCCTCGGCTCGGCAGTCGGCGGCGGCGCGGCCACCGCCCGATCAGGGCGAACCGGAATGTCCGACATGGTCATCGCCAGCAGCGCCGCCAGCGCCACCACCACGATCCGTCTCGCCCAGCGGACGGATCCGTTGCCCGCCAACGCGACGAACACGCCGCCACGCATCCACTGTTCCGGCACAGTCAGCCTCCCCGTAAGGCAGAACCCAGCGAAAGTCAGCGCAGCCTATGGAGAGCGGTAAATGAGATCAACACATTGACGGATGACGTTGTGAACCATTAAGGGCAGCGCAATACCACCCGAGGGGCACCACAAACGACCGATGATGCAAATCGGACAGACTACCCTCAGTCGATCAGGCAGTAACTGTCGGCGATGTCACGGCGGGGCAACTTCGTTCTCGGCCCACCGGGCAGGTCACGAGGGGAATCGTTCGACCGTCCGCCCCCCGGACGAGGGCGTCCGACACCGCCCGCCGATCACCGACCGTGAAGCCCGCCTTGCGGCTATCGGCACGGCCCAGCTCCCTGGTCAATAGCAGGACGTGTGGCAATGATCACTATCCGTTCGGGCGGACGGACCAGGCGAGCCGGGCGCCGGACTTTGCCCGGCGATCCACGCCTGTCATGATGCGGCGCATGTCTGTGCACCGCCGTACCGTGCTGGGGGCTGGCCTGGCCGCGGTCACCGCTGTCGTCACCGGCTGCCGCGAGCCGGCTTCGCCGTCCACGGTGGATGCCGCTGCTGCCACCGGTTCACCCGCCGGCCCCGCCGCAACGCACGGTCCCGGCGCCGGCACGTCGGGGGTGCCGTCGTCAGGAGCCCCCTCGGCGGCGGCTAGCGAGGCGCTCGGCGCGGCACCCGGCAGCTCGGCCGAGGCGGCGGCCGGCGGCAGCTTGAGCGGGCAGGCCGGTATCGGTACACCTTCGCCGCTGAGCCGAGCCCTGACCGCTGAGCTGACCCGACACCTCAAACCGACCAGCGCGAACCCGAACCACCCCGCGTACGCCGGCGCGGTGGCCTACGTGCAGGTCGACGGCAAACTCCTCGCCCGCACCGCGGTCGGCAAGGCCCTGCGCTACGACGCCGGCCCGGTGCTGCTACCCGAGTCGAAACAGGTCGCCATGCGCCACGACTCGATCTTCGACACCGCCTCGCTGACCAAGGTTTTCACCGCCATCCTGACCCTGCAACAGGTCGACGCCGGCCGGATCGCCCTCGACGCCCCCGTGGTGGACTACCTGCCCGGCTTCACCGGTGCCGGCAAGAACAAGATCACCGTCGCCATGCTGCTGGCCCACACCAGCGGGCTGCCCGTCGGCGCCAAGGTCACCGGTCTGCCCGACGACGCCGCCCGACGCGCCGCCGTACTCGCCACCCCGCTGATCAAGGGCGCCACCCCCGGCACCGTCTTCCGTTACTCCAGCGTCGGGCTCATGGTCGCCGCCCAACTCGTCGAGAAGCTCACCGGCCAACGACTCGACAAGGCCCTCAAGTCCGGCATCACCGGCCCGCTCGGCCTGCACGACACCGGCTTCAACCCCAAGACCTGGCTCAGCAACACCGATCAGGCCGCCCGGCTCGTCGCCACCGACGCGCGGTCCTCCCGCGGGCTGCTGCGCGGCACCGTGCACGACGACGTCGCCAACATCCTCGGCGGGATCGCCGGACACGCCGGCATCTTCTCCACCGCCGCCGACCTCACCGTCATCGGACAACTCCTGCTCAACGGCGGCACCTACCGCGGCACCCGGATCCTCTCCGAGGCCGTCACCCGGCAGATGCTGACCAACGTCAACGCCGGCCTGCCCGCCGTCGACGCCGAACGCCCCAACCGCACCTCCGACCACGGCCTCGGCGTCGTGCTCGACCAACCCTGGTTCATGGGCAAACTCACCACCACCCGCACCTTCGGACACACCGGCTTCACCGGCACCTCGCTACTCGTCCATCCCGACCGCAAGCTGGTCCTGGTCCTGCTGACCAACCGCGCCCATCCCAACTGGAGCTGGGCCAACCCCGACCCGGTCCGCGTCGCCGTCGCCAACCTCTGCGCCTGACCGCTGATCATCTGTTGGTTCCCTGGCACGCCCCGCACAAAGGGACAAAGAGTCTCGCCTCGACCAGCGGTGAAGGACGCGCCGAGGTACCCCACGCCACAAGGCACTCCCCGAACCTGGTCCGGACGTGTCACGATTCAGAGCACGGCGTGTGGGTGGCGCCCAGGGGCTGGACGCGGGGCGCGCCGGCGGCGCGATGAGGAGGATGGTCCGGTGTCAGCGGGTGGAGCCCGTCGGGGGCGGCGGGACAACGGGATCGACGCGAGCGAGTACGCCGTGGCCGGCGATGTCGACCCGCGCGTCGGCGAGCACCTGCTCGACGTGCTGGCGGCCGGCGGCATCGCCGCCTATCTGCAACCGTCGGCGGATCTGAACCCGGTCACCCGCACCACCACCGTGCCGCCCCGACCGGTCGACCGGCTCTACGTGGACCGCTCGCACCTGAGCACCGCGCGGGATTACCTCAGCCAACTCAGCGATGAGAGCACCCCCGGGCGTGCCAGTGAGGAACCGGACATCGACGCCGAATGGGCTCAGATCGTCGCCGGTTTCCACGCCTCCCCTGGCACCGGCGCGCATCCGTGGCCGGCCGCGGAGGACGTGGACGAGCCGCCGGGCCGGGCCGGCACCACCACCGCGACGCTGCCGGGCAGCGACGATCCGGTGGGGCCGACCGCGACCCACGTACGCCGACTGCCGTACGCGGCGGACATCTCCGGTGTCTCGGTGGGACGCGGCCCACGCGACGGCGACGGCCCGTCGCTGCTGGACGGCCTGGACACCTTCGGCACGGACCTGCCCGACGACCCGGACGACAACGAGCGCTACGTCCCGCCCCCGCCCCCGCCGCTGCCCCGGGTGTCGAAGTACGCGCTGGCCGGCGTGCTCGCCGTGGTGTTCGGGTTCGTGCTGTTCCTCTTTCCCGACCTGGTCCCGGCCGACCGTGGCGTGGTGACGCTGCTCGGCTTCACCGGCATCCTCGCCGGTTTCGTCACGCTGGTGTGGCGGCTGCGTCCCGGCAACGAGGAGCACGACCCCGACGACGGGGCGGTCGTCTGAGCCCACCGCGCAGTGATCGCCCGGATAGCGGGATGTAGACCGCCCGCGCCGAGGGATGTAACAGTGGTGTAACTTACTGTCAGTAGGAATACCGCAGTACGTCACGTCACCCCCCTGACTGCCCGGTTGTTCCTTCTCGTGGCGGTCACTCCCCTGCTGATCGGAATGCCCGAGATGCGACAGAGTTCCCTCGTGGTGGTAGCCAACCGCCTCCCCATCAACGACAACGTGGCGCTCGACGGCGCCTGCGAGTGGCGACGCAGCCCTGGTGGGCTGGTGAGCGCCCTGCACCCGCTGCTGAGACACACCCCGGCTACCTGGGTCGGTTGGGCCGGCGGGACCGGTCCCGCACCCACCCTGCCCGACGTCGACGGGGTACGCATGCACACCGTGCCGCTGACCGGCGACGACCTGCGCGATCACTACGAGGGCTTCGCCAACGCGACGCTCTGGCCGATCTATCACGACGCGGTGGAGCAGCCGGAGCATCACCGGCGCTGGTGGGACGCGTACCAGCGGGTCAATCAGCGGTTCGCCGAGGCGACCGCCCAGGTCGCCGAGGACGGCGCGGTGGTCTGGGTGCAGGACTATCACCTGCAACTGGTGCCGGGCCTGCTCCGTGCCCTGCGACCCGACCTGCGCATCGGCTTCTTCCTGCACGTGCCGTTCCCGCCGCCGGAGCTGTTCATGCAACTGCCCCGCCGAGCCGAACTGCTGCGCGGGATGCTCGGTGCGGATCTCGTCGGCTTCCAGCGGGCGCAGGCCGCGCACAACTTCGCCCAACTGGTGACCAAGGTGCTGGGACTGCCGGCCACCGACCGGCGGATCGCCGTCGGTGACCGGATGGTACGCATCGGGGCGTTCCCGGTGTCCATCGACACCAACGAGATGGCGGCGCTCGCCAGCCGGCCGGAGGTGGCCGACCGGGCCCGCCGGCTGCGTCACGACCTCGGCAGCCCGGATCACGTGATCCTCAGTGTGGACCGGATGGACTACACCAAGGGCATCGAGCAGCGGCTCAAGGCGTACAGCGAACTGCTCGAAGGCGGGCACGTCAAGGTCCGCGACACGGTCCTGGTGCAGGTGGCGGTGCCCAGCCGGGAACGGGTCGGTCAGTACCAGATCCTCCGCGACCGGGTCGAGCGGGAGGTCGGACGGATCAACGGCGAGTTCGGCCGGGTGGGTGAGCCCGCGATTCACTACCTCACCCAGCCGTTCGACCGGACCGAACTGGCCGCCCTCTACCGGGTGGCGGACGTGATGGCGGTGACCCCGCTACGGGACGGGATGAACCTGGTCGCCAAGGAGTACGTGGCGGCCCGGGTGGACGACGCCGGCGCGCTGCTGCTCAGCGAGTTCGCCGGGGCCGCCGCCGAGTTGCCGCAGGCGTACCTGGTCAATCCGCACGACCTGGAGGGGCTCAAGCAGGGGTTGCTCGCGGCCCTGCGCGCCGAACCGGCCGACGTGCGGACGCGGATGCAGGCCATGCGCGCGCATCTGCGGGTGCACGACATCCGCGCCTGGGCCCGCTCCTATCTGTCCACCCTGGATCAGAGCGGTTCGCTGCTCACCCGGCTCGGCGGTTGAGCCGACGGTCCCGACCGAGCCGACGGTCGCGGGTCGGCCTGACGGCCCGGTCGGGGCCGACGTTCGCGGGTCGGCCTAGCGGCCCGGTCCAGGCCGGCCGGCGCGGGTCGGCTGCTTGAGCAGCCAGTCGAGGATCGCATCGATCGGCTCCTGCCACCGGGCGTCCAGCATCAGGTCGTGTCCCATCCCCGGAAAGAGCAGCGGTGCGCAGCCGTAGCGCCGGGCGGCGCGGGTCAGCGCCGCCGCCGGCACCACCCGGTCGTCCGGGCTGCCCAGGACCAGCACCGGCGGAGCGCCCACCGCCGGCTCCGGGTCCCCGCCGGTGAGCAGCTGCCACTGGGCGCGTCGGGCGGCCCGGCCCAGCCGAGCGGTGTACTGCCGGGCGTCGACATCGGGCAGTTCCCGACTGAACAGCTGGCTGCGGCTCAACCGCAGCCCGCCACCGAACACCGCCGGTAGGGTGCCGAACGGGTTACGGCGCAGGGCGGCACCGAAGCTCGCCCAGCCACCGAACACCGGGGCCACCAGCACCGCCGCCCGGGCCGGGTAGCGGGCCAGGGCGTGCGCCACCACCAGGGCACCGGCGCCGTGCCCCACCAGCACCGCCTGGCTCGGCAGGCCCGCCGCCGCCTGGACCACGTCGTGTGCGTACGCCCGCAGGTCCGCCTCCGGCGCCGGGCCGCTGCCGCCGTGTCCGCGCAGGCTCACCGCGTACGCCGGGAAGCCCCGGGAGGCGGTGTGCCCGAGCCAGTGCTCGGCGTACGCCCAGGCGCCGTGACCGAAGCCGGGTACGAACAGCAGCGGCGGATGCCCCTCCTCCAGTTCCGGGCTGGCGCTGAGCACCTCACGCCGGACCGGGCGGACCGGGCGCGCCCACTCCCAACTGCGCACCACCCGCGCCCGCTCGCTCAACTGCGTCACTTGCCCTCCAGGTCGCGCAGCGCACGCTCCAGGGCGCGCAGGTAGTCGACGTGGCCGACCTCGAACCAGTGCCGGGTCGAGTCCTTGACCCGCCCCGAGTAGCGTTCGCCCGCGCCCGCCGAGACCCGGGCGGCGAAGGCGTCGGCCCGATCCGGGCGGGTGGTGCGGCTGCGCAACAGTTGGGCGAACAACACCGCCTGCCAGTGCACCAGCGGGAAGATGCCGGAGTCCGGCTGGACCAGACCGGCCACCGCGAGGGTCGGATAGTTCGGCACGAAGGCGTTGAGCCACAGCCGGGGGCGGCCCACCCCCTCGTCGTCGCCGAGGATCTTCGCGTCGAGGAACTCGAAGCGCGGCAGGTAGCCGGTGGCGAAGACGACCAACTCCGGATCGATGAGCCGGCCGTCGGTCAGTTCCACCGAGTGGGTATGCAACCGGGCGACGTCCGGCACCGGGGTGATCGCGCCGTGGCCGACGTGATAGACCAGCTGGCTGTTGGCGATCGGGTGGGTCTCGTACACCCGGTGGTCCGGTTCGGGCAGGCCGAAGCGGGTCAGGTCGCCAACGGTCAACCGCAACGTGCGGTGGTAGAGCCACTGCCGCAGGCGCAGCGGCACCCGCAGGGCCAGCAGGGTGTCGTTGACCTGGTCGGCCGGACGACCGAAGACGTACTTCGGGGCGTACCAGTAGCCCCGGCGGGTGGAGTGCCAACAGCGCGACGCCTGCTGCGCGGCCTCCACCGCGATGTCGCAGCCGGTGTTGCCGGCGCCCACCACCAGCACCCGCTTGCCGCGCAGCTGCGCCGGGTCCTTGTAGGAGGAGGCGTGCATCACCTCGCCCCGGAACTGCTCCAGCCCGTCGTAGCGGGGCAGCTTCGGTGACCAGTTGTGCCCGTTGGCGATCACCACGGCGGCGTACCGGGAGGTGCGCTCGGGCCCGTAGCCACCGGTGCTGCGGGTGGTCACGTCCCAGCGGTCGCCGGCGACCGGCTCGACGCGTACCACCTCGGTGCCGAACCAGATGTGCCGGCGTAGGTCGAAGTGGTCGGCGTAGCGTTCGAAATAGGACAGCAGCTGGCTGTGGTGCGGGTAGTCCGGCCAGTCGTCGGGCATCGGGAAGTCGGGGAACTGGGTGAACGGCCGCGACGAGATCAGGTGGGTGCTGGCGTACACCGGGCTGCGGTCGTGTCGCCAGTTCCAGGCGCCGCCGATGCCGGTCTCCCGCTCGTAGCAGTCGACACCGAAGCCGTGCTCGGCGAGGTTCTTGATCGCGGTCAGACCACTGGCTCCGGCGCCGATGACACAGACGGTGTCACCCCGGTCGGAGACCGGGCGACCGTCGTGGCTGCGGGCGAGCGTGGTCGTCTCCGGATCGGGCCGGCCGTGCTCGGTGTGGGTGGGCACCGGGGATCTCCTTCGTCTCGGCACGCATGCCGGGTCGCGCGAAATCCTCTCCACATCCGCGCGGTATGTCCAGCCCGGCCCGAGCGCCGCAGCTCAGCCGGCGGCGGGTAGGAGCAGATCGACGACGATCGGGAAATGGTCGCTGGCGCGGCGGGTCAGCGGGGTGTCCGGCACGTCGTAGTCGACCACGGTGATCCGGGGGTCGACGAAGACCCCGTCGATGCGCCGCCGCGGGTTCGCGCAGGAGTAGGTGAGCCGGTCGGCCCGGTCCGCCGCCACCGCCGCGTCGGTCAGTCCGTGCGCGACGGTGTGCCAGGCCGGCCCGCCCGGTTCGTCGTTGAGGTCGGCCGCCGCGATCACCGGCAACGGCGCGGAATCCAGTTCCCGCTTGAACAGTTTCGCCTGTTCAGGCCGCTCAGCCGGGTCGGTGGCCAGGTGCGAGCCGGCCACCGTGAACCGGGCGCCGGTGCCCACCAGGCAGTCGGCGTACGCGGCACCGCGCATATGGCGGCCGGGGGTCAGCGGGAACCGCTGGTGGCGCACCCCGGTCACCCGTACCCGCAGGCTGACCAGGAGCAGGTTGCCGAGTGACGGCAACCCACCGGCGGCGACCACGAGACCGAGCGAGGCGGCCAGCGTGGCCGACTTCGCCCGCCAACCGAACCGCCGCGGCCCCTCCTGGACGATCAGTACGTCGGGGGCCACCTGACGGACGACCGCGGCCAGCGCGGCGACGTCGTCGCGCTGGCCGTGCACGTTGTACGACACGACGCGCAGCGGCACACCGGAGTCGGCCACCTCAGTTGATCTTCCGGGCCAGGTCGGCCGCACCGATGACCCCGGCGGAGTTACCCAGCTCGGCGGGACGGATCTCGGCCACCGGCAGCCGGCTGCGCTGGGCGAGCGACTCGGTGTAGGACCGCCGGGTAGGACCCATCAGCAGGTCACCGGCGTCGATGACGCCACCGCCGACGACGAGCACCTGCGGGTCGAGCATCTGCGCCATGTCCGCCAGGCTGGTGCCGAGCCAGCGCCCGACCTGGGCGAACGCCTCGGCGGAGACCGGGTCGCCGCCCTTGGCCGCGGCGGTCACCATCGGACCGGTGATCGCTTCCGCCTCGCCGCCGGCCAGTTCCAGCAGTGCGGTGGCCCGCTGCGGCTCCTGCCGGGCCGCGGCCCGGGCGAAGCGGACCAGGGCGCTGCCGCTGGCGTACTGCTCGATGCAGCCGAGCCGCCCACAGCCGCACTGGTGCCCGTCCGGGACGGTGAGCATGTGGCCCAACTCGGCGGCGATGCCGTTGGCGCCACGGACCAGTTCGCCGCCCAGCACGATGCCGCCGCCGACGCCGGTGCCGATGGTGAACATGACCATCGAGTCGTCGGCGTGCCGGGCCGCGCCGTAGCGGAACTCCGCCCAGGCGGCCACGTTGCCGTCGTTCTCCACGATCACCGGCAGCCCGACCGCCGTGCTGACGTACGCCCGCAGTGGCTCGTCCCGCCAGGCCAGGTTCGGGGCGAAGAGCACGGTGGAACGGCGGGCGTCGATCCAGCCGGCCGCGCCGATGCCGACCGCCTGGATGTCGTGCCCGGCGGCCAGTTCGGTGACCAGTTCGGTGATGACGTCGCGGGTCTTGCCCACATCGTCGGCGGGGGTGTCCCGTCGGGTCTGCACCAGCACCGTGCCGGTGTCGTCGACGACACCGCCGGCCACCTTCGTGCCACCCACGTCGACTCCGATGGTCAGCGTCACCGCTGCCACTCCCCTCTGCTGTGCCCCGCGCCGTACCTGCCCTGGCCGGTGGTGCGGGTCGTCCTGAGATCAGGCTTCGTCGCCTGGTGCGCCCTGCTGCTCGGCGCCGGTGGGCGCCACGGCGTCCGGGGCGGTCCGGTCGACGTCGTCCGGCGTCCGCGAGGTGGGCACCACCGGGCGACCGGCCTCCGGCGTCGGGACTACGGCGTCCGCGACCGGCCCGGCGGCATCGACGGGCGGGACGGCCGGGACGGCGACATCCTCCGCCCGAGTCGCGGCGGTCCAGACGTGCCGATCCGGTGCCGGCTGAGAATCATGCCCGGTACGGGTCGCCTCGCGCCACACGTGGTCGTCCTCGGTGCCCTCGCCCGGCCCGTCGGAGGGGTCGCTGGACGGCTCGGCGGGGGCGAAGGCCCGCAGAAAGCTCGCCAGTCCGGCGGCCAGATCGCCCGCGCCGGTGGCCAACCGCTCGGCGAATTCCGGACTCGGGTCACGTAACGCGGCGATTCCCCGGCAGACCGGGCAGACGCAGCATTCCGCCGCACCGGTGGCGAAACCCGCCCGAGGTGCGTCCGTGGACGAGTGCGGCGCATCGTTGTGACCGAGGACACTGGTCACGATCCCGCCCAGTGAGCCCAAGGGGCCCCCATTCGGGCTGGCGGAGGCCAACCGCGCGCTAGCCAGCAGAGTGGCGACGAGCCGCTCCGCCTCCTCCCGGGCCGAACCCGGATCCGTTGCACCCATCCTGGGCCCCTCTGCCGTGGCGAACGCGTCGCCAGACGCGTCACTGCGCCGAACCAGTTGCTTCTACCCGGCGCTTGAGCTGCTTCAACGCGGCGTCCATGATCATTTTTTCGGCCTTGCGCCGAAACATTCCGAGCATCCCGACCGCGAGTTCCACCTCCAGGGTGTAGGTCACGGTGGTGCTCCCGTCGGCGTTGCCGACCAGGTCGTACGATCCGCGCTGGAGCCTCTGCATCTTCGACGGCGCCACCAGGTGCCACTCGATGCGGGACAGGTCCTCGGCGTAGGCGTACTCCAGCACGTACTCGTCGGCCATCACACCGGCATCCAGGACGAACCGGACCTGACTCGCGTAACCGTCCTCGTACTCCTCGACGACCTCCGCCCGGCGCACCGCGTCGGCCCACTGGGGATAGCTCGGAAAGTCACAGATGACCGCCGCCACCTGGTCCGGTGACGCGCCGATGATGATCGACTGGGTGGAGGAGTCCGCCATGGGGGGAGGCTACCCGTCCCGGGCCACAGTCGTGCCGCGCCGCCCCACCTGCGGTGTGCTCGGCAAAGGCCGGGCAGGTAGGTTTCGACAGAGCCGACCCCGCCGGTGGCGCCCCCGACCGGCCAGTGCAAGCACGAGGGAGTGCAGGTGCGCGAGTTCTCCGTCCCGCCGATCGTCACCGTCGGCGATTCGGCCAACCTCACCGATCCCGTCTGGGACAACGCCGAGGTTGCGCCGGACGCGGTGCAGTTCATCCGTCGCGACGCCACCGGTGGGCTGGTGGACGTCACCTGCCGCCAGTTCCGCGACGAGGTGGTGGCGGTCGCCCGTGGTCTGGTCGCCGCCGGAATACGACCCGGCGACCGGGTCGCGCTGATGAGCCGGACCCGCTACGAGTGGACCCTGGCCGACTACGCGATCTGGGCCGCCGGCGCGGTGACCGTGCCGGTCTACGAGACCTCCAGCGCCGAACAGGCCGCCTGGATCCTGGCCGACTCCGGCGCGGTGGCCGCCGTGGTGGAGAGCACCGCGCACGCCACGCTGGTGGCCGGCGTCCGCGACCGGCTGCCCGAACTGGCGCACCTGTGGCAGATCGACCTCGGCGGGATCGACGACCTCGTCGCCGCGGGCGCCACGGTGGAGCCCGCCGAGGTCGAGCAACGGCGGGCCGGACTGCGCTCCTCCGACGTCGCGACCATCATCTACACCAGCGGCACCACCGGCCGACCCAAGGGCTGTGTGCTCACCCACCGCAACATGTACTCCGACATCGCCAACGCGGTGCCGGTGCTGCCGAACCTGTTCGGTCCGAACGCCTCGACGCTGCTGTTCCTGCCGCTCGCGCACGCCTTCGCCCGGCTCATCCAGATCGGCGCGATCCAGGCCCGGGCCACCATGGCGCACTGTTCGGACACCAAGAACCTGGTCGCCGAACTGCAAGAGATCAAGCCGACCTTCGTGCTGTCCGTACCCCGGGTCTTCGAGAAGGTCTACAACGGCGCCAGGCAGAAGGCCGAGGCCGCCGGCAAGGGCAAGATCTTCGCCCGCGCCGAGGCGGTCGCCATCGCCTACAGCGAGGCGCTGGAGACCTCCGCCGGGCCGGGTCTGGCCCTGCGAGTCCAGCACGCGCTCTTCGACAAGCTGGTCTACGGCAAGCTGCGCGCCGCGCTCGGCGGGCGCTGCCGTGACGCGATCTCCGGAGGGGCGCCGCTCGGCGCCCGGTTGGGACACTTCTTCCGGGGCGTCGGGGTGACCGTCTGCGAGGGGTACGGCCTCACCGAGACCTCGCCGGCCGCGTCGGCGAACCTGCCGGGCTTCACCCGGATCGGCACGGTCGGTCGGCCGCTGCCCGGCGTGACCATCCGGATCGCCGACGACGGCGAGGTCCTCATCGCCGGCGACATCATCTTCCAGGGCTACTGGCGCAACGACGAGGCCACCGCCGAGGCGATCAGCCCGGACGGCTGGTTCCGTACCGGCGACCTCGGTTCGCTCGACAGCGACGGCTACCTGACCATCACCGGCCGGAAGAAGGAGATCATCGTGACGGCCGGCGGCAAGAACGTCGCCCCGGCCGTGCTGGAGGACCAGGTGCGAGCACACCAACTGGTCAGCCAGTGCGTGGTGGTGGGCGACCGGCAGCCGTTCATCGCCGCGCTGATCACCCTCGACGAGGAGGCGCTGCCCGCCTGGTTGGAGTCGGTCGGCCTGCCCGCCGACACCAGCGCCGAGACGCTGCGCGAGCACGAGGGGCTGCGGGCGGAGATCCAGGCCGCGGTGGACCGGGCCAACCAGTCGGTCTCCAGGGCCGAGGCGATCAAGGTGTTCCGGATCCTGCCCCGGGACTTCACCGAGGCCACCGGCGAGTTGACCCCGTCGATGAAGGTCAAGCGTCAAGTCGTACACAAGACGTACGCGGCGGAAATCGCGGACATCTACCGCAGCTGACTACCATCCGTCACGTGCCCGCCTCGACAACCGCCCTGGCCCGCTCGCATCCGCTCGCCTCGGCGACGCGGGTGGTCGTGCTCGCACTGGTCGCCGTCCTGACCCTGCTCGCCACCCGTGACCTGACCCAGCTCTGGTGGATCGTCCTGCTCGCGGTCGCCGGCATGCCCGCGTCGCTGGCCCCCGAGCACTGGCTGATCGGACCGATCAGCCGGACGGCGGAGGTGGTGGTGCTCGGCCTGGCGGCGAGCCAGGTCGCGGCCGTCGCCACCATCGGCGGACACATCGACGGGCTCGGTGCCTCCGCGGTGCTGCCGTACCTGGCTGTGCCGGTGACGGTCACCGCGCTGCGACGCCGCTTCCGCGAGGGCACCCTGCTGATCGCGACCGTCGCGGGCACCCTGTTCATCGCGGGTGCGTTCACCGAGGTCGGCGGAGCGCGCCAGGTGAGCCAGACGGGCTATCTCGCGGTCTGCGCCCAGTGGCTGATCCTGGCCGTGCTCGGCCTCTACGCGGCGCAGACCCTGCACCGGGTGATGCAGCTGCGACAGGACGCCAAACCCCAGCCGTACGCGGAGGCGACCCGGCTGCTGACCCAGCTGCGTACCGTCGCCCGCCAACTGCCCGGCGCGACGCTGGACCCGGGTGGGATCTCCGAGCACCTGCTGGAGGAGTTGCGTACGGTGGCCCGCACCGACCGGGGGGCGGTGCTGTCCGCCAGCGGCGGGGGGCGGCTGGTGGTGCTCGCCCAGATCGGTGCGGACCGGGTCGACTGGGAGACCACGCTCGACGCGGACTCGGCCATCGCCGACGCCTGGGCCAGTCAGCAGCCGCAGACCGCGGCCCGTTCGCAGTCCCGCTCCCACCGTGGCGGCGAGGTGTCGGCGCTGATCGTGCCGCTGGTCGCCGGGGTCCGCACGGTCGGACTGGTGGTGTTGGAGGCCGACGCCAACCACGCGTACCCGGGATCGGTGACGGCCCAGGTGACCGGGCTGACCGGTCCGGCCGCGCTGCGGCTGGAGGCCGCCCTGCTCTTCGACGAGGTGCGGTCGCTGGCCACCAACGAGGAGCGGCAGCGGCTGGCCCGGGAGATCCACGACGGGGTAGCCCAGGAACTGGTGATGGTCGGCTACGGCATCGACAACGCCCTGGCCACCGTGCACGACGACACCGAGGAGACCGCCGAGAGCCTGCGCACCCTGCGACAGGAGGTCACCCGGGTGATCACCGAGCTGCGGCTGAGCCTGTTCGAGTTGCGTAGCGAGGTGGACCGGCACGGCGGCCTGGCCGCCGCGATCGCCGAGTACGCCCGCACCGTCGGTGCCTCCGGCGGACTGCGGGTGCACCTGTCGCTGGACGAGTCCACCGCCCGGCTGCCCGCAGCCACCGAGGCCGAGTTGCTGCGCATCGCCCAGGAGGCGGTGACCAACGCCCGCAAGCACGCCGGGGCGTCCAATCTCTGGGTCACCTGTGAGGTGGATCCCCCGTACGCCCAGATCGAAGTGTCGGATGACGGTCACGGCATAGGCGACCAACGTTCCGACGGGCACTATGGGCTTGCGATCATGGCCGAGAGAGCGGAACGTATCCGGGGCCGGTTGGAGATCAGACCACGTCAGCCCAGTGGGACGACCGTGGCAGTGGTGGTCGGCTCCTCGCCCCGGCGCGATAACCTTCGCGGTAGCGCCGCCGCAGCAGAAGGGGAGTAACCCGAGGATGACCACAAGTCCGACACCGGCTACCCGTACCAAGGTCCTCCTTGTCGACGACCACGACTTGATCCGTAAAGGCCTGCGGCACGCCTTCGAGCGCGACCGGCAGTTCGAGGTCGTCGGCGAGGCCGCCACCGCGGCGGAGGGCGTACGGCAGGCCGGCGCGTTGCAGCCGGACGTGGTGATCATGGACCTGCGGCTGCCCGACGGCAGTGGCCTGGAGGCCACCCGGGCGCTGCGCAAGTCCAGCGCGTCGATGGGCATCGTGGTGCTCACCATGTACGCGGGCGACGACCAGCTCTTCGGTGCCTTGGAGGCCGGGGCGAGCGCGTTCGTCCCGAAGACCGCGCCGGCCGACGAGGTCGTCGCCGCCGCCCGGCACGCCGCCTCCTCCCCCAGCGCCTTCACCGCAGCCGACCTGGCCGAGGCGATGAAGCGCCGGCTCGCCCCGTCCGGGCCGCAGCTGTCGCCGCGCGAGGGTCAGGTGCTGCGACTGCTCGCCGACGGCATGAGCGTCGCCGGCATCGCCAAGCAGCTGTTCGTCAGCGAGTCGACCGCCAAGACGCACATCTCCAAGCTCTACGAGAAGCTCGGTGCGGCCAACCGGGCCCAGGCGCTGATGACCGCGCTGCGGCTCGGTCTGCTCGAAGCGCCGGACGCGCCCAAGTTCTAAAGCACCCACGTCGACGGGGGATCCGTGTCCGCCACCCGTGCGGGCACGGATCCTCCGTATCAACCGCCGTACGCAACGCGCTCTGGCCTCGCTGACGAAAGCGGGGCAGAATACCCGCCGGGGCACTCACGCCCGACACGGTGTGCGGAGGAGTGAGAACATTGCAGCGGCCGGACTGGGCACCCGAGACGATCGATGTCGAGCGGCCCAGCGTCGCTCGAATGTACGACTACTACCTCGGCGGTTCACACAACTTCGCGGTGGACCGGGCAGCGGCCCAGGCAATGGTGGCTGCGGTGCCGGAGGCCCCGCTGATGGCCCAGGCCAACCGCGCTTTCCTGCGCCGGGCCGTGCAGTTCCTCACCGACGCGGGGATCCGGCAGTTCCTGGACATCGGTTCAGGCATCCCCACCGTCGGCAACGTGCACGAGATCGCCCAGCGACACGCCCCTGACTCTCGGGTGGTCTACGTCGACGTCGACCCGGTGGCGGTGGCGCACAGCCGGGAGATCCTGGCCGGCAACGAGGGCGCGACGGTGGTCCAGGAGGATCTGCGCCACCCCGAGCGCATCCTCGACCACCCGGACGTACGCGCGATGCTCGACTTCTCCCAGCCGATCGCCGTACTGGTCGTGGCGGTGCTGCACTTCGTCGGCGAGCACGACCGTCCGGCCGAGGTGCTGCGCACCTTGCGGGCGGCGCTGGCCCCGGGCAGTTACCTGGTGCTGTCGCAGGCCAGCGACGACGGCCGCAGCGCTGCCGAACGGGATGAGGCGCGGAAGGTCTACCAACGCACCGACAACCCGCTGTGGGTCCGCAGTCGGGCCGAGCTGACCGCGTTCTTCGACGGCTTCGAGCTGGTCGAGCCGGGGGTGGTGTGGGTGCCGCAGTGGCGTCCGGAGACCCTGGACAGCGTCGAGGACGCCGAGCGGGCGGTCTTCCTGGGTGGGGTCGGGCGGCTCGGTGGCTGAGCCTCCGGACGGCACTGCCCGCCCCGGAGCGTTCGCCCGGGCCTGGGCCAAGGCGCTGTCGGGCACCAGCTACCTCCCGATGACGCACGCCCAACTGGAGACGCTGTTGCAGCGGCTCACCGATCAGCTGGCCGAGGCGTTGCGGACGGAGCCGCTCGACCTGCGCACGGGGCACCGGGTGGCGACCGAACTCGTCGCCGCGCACATCGCCTCCGCCGAGGCGCTCGGTCGTACCGTCGAGGTGATCCAACTCCGGCTGGTCCGCGACCTCGACCTGGTCGCCGACGACATCGCCGACCGGATGGCCCGGCTGCTCGCCGCGATCGCCACCGGCTACGCCCGCGCGCTGCGCGACCGGACGTTGGACGAGCAGGAGGCGATCCGGCGGGCCGCCCTGATCGCCCGGGCCGACGCGGAACGGGCGCTGCGGGCCAGCGAGGCACGCTTCCGGCACCAGGCCACCCACGACCCACTCACCGACCTGCCCAATCGGACGCTGTTCGCCGAACGGCTCGCCGCGGTCTGCACCGAGCACCGCGACGACGTCCACCGGGTCGGGCTGTGCTTCCTCGACATCGACCGGTTCAAACGGATCAACGACTCGTACGGGCACCAGATCGGCGACCGGGCGTTGGTGGCGGCGGCCCACCGGCTCAGCCGCGCCGTGGAACCTCACCTGGTGGCCCGCCTCGGCGGGGACGCCTTCATGATCCTCGTCGAACGCTCCACCGGCACCGGGGACGTGGTGGCGGTCGCCGAGTCGGCGCTGGCCGCCCTCGCCGAGCCGGTGCTGGTCGACGGGCACGACGTCACGGTCACCGCGAGTGTCGGCGTGGTGGAACGCCAGGTCGCCGGCACCACACCGGACGACCTGTGGCGGGCCGCCGGCAGCACGCTGCACTGGGCCAAGAGCGCCGGCGGTGCGGGCTGGGCGCTGTACGACGCCGAACGCGACAGCCGGGAGCAGGCTCGGCAGGCGCTCAGCGCGGCCATCCCCGGCGGGCTGGAGCGGGGCGAGTTCTACCTCGACTACCAGCCGTTGACCTCGTTGCAGGACGGTTCGGTGCTCGGGGTCGAGGCGTTGGTGCGTTGGCAGCATCCGCAGTTGGGGGTGCTGCGTCCGGACAGCTTCATCGGGCTGGCCGAGGAGACCGGGCTGATCGTGCCGCTCGGCTCCTGGGTGCTCGGCGAGGCCTGCCGGGAGGCGGTCGGCTGGTCGGCCGCCACCGGCGAACCGCCGTACGTCAGCGTCAACCTGGCCGTACGCCAGCTGCGCCGCCCCGACCTGGTGCAGGAGGTGTGCGGCCTGCTGCGGCGTACCGGCCTGCCACCGAACCGGCTCCAGCTGGAGATCACCGAGAGCATGATGATGAGCAGCGCCGAGGAGCCGGTGCGGGCCCTACGGGCGCTTGCCGACCTCGGGGTACGGATCGCCATCGACGACTTCGGCACCGGCTACAGCAACCTGGCCTACCTGCGGGACCTGCCGGTGACCGAGCTGAAGGTGGCCGGCGAGTTCGTCCGGGGCCTACGCGCCCCGGAGGCCGCCGACGAGCGGATCCTCGCCTCGCTGGTCTCGCTGGCCCACGCGCTGGACCTGACGGTGACCGCCGAGGGCGTGGAGACCGTCGGGCAGGCCGAACGGCTGCGCGCGATCGGCTGCGACGCCGGCCAGGGCTGGCACTTCGGCCGCCCCGCCCCCGCCGACCACATCCTCGCCCGCCTGCGCTGAGGTGTAAGGAAGGGCACCCTGTTAACGCCTGCGGTAGAGCAGGGGACCCCTGTTAACAGTCAGCTGTTCAACAGAGCGGTCAGGCGCTCGGCTTGGGTCTCCCAGCGCCATTCCCGTTCCACCCAGGCACGACCGGCCGCGCCGAAGGTACGCGCCAGGTCCCGGTCGGCGAGCAGGGTGGACACCCGGTCGGCGAGCTCGGCGAGATCCCGACCGTTGACGACGTACCCGGTCTCCCCCTGCCGCACCGCGTCCGGTGCCCCGCCGGAGTCACCGGCCACCACGGGCAGGCCGGTCGCCGACGCCTCCAGGTAGACGATGCCGAGCCCTTCCACGTCCAGGCCACGGTTGCGGGTACGGCAGGGCATGGCGTACACGTCACCGGCCGCGTAGTGGGCGGGTAGTTCGGCTGCGGGCACCGAGCCGGTGAAGACCACCTCCCGCTCGACGCCGACCTGACGGGCCAGCCGGGTCAGGGTCGCTCGGTACGGTCCGCCACCGACCACCAGCAGTGCCGCGTCGGGCACCCGGCGGCGGATCAGCGGCATCGCCCGGATCAGCATGTCCTGGCCCTTGCGGGGCACCAGCCGCGAGACGCAGACCACCACCGGCCGGTCGGTCAGTCCCAGCCGGTGTCGTACGTCGGTGCCGTCGACCGCCGGGTGATACAGCCCGGTGTCCACACCCGGGGCGAGTTGCCGCAGCTCGGTCAGCCCGTCCAGGGCGCGAGCCAGCCGGCTGCGGGTGTACTCCCCCAGGTAGGTGACCACGTCCGTGCCCCGACCGATGCGCCGTAGGGCGGTCCGGGCCAGCGGCAGCGCCGCCCAGCCCGCCTCGTGCCCGTGGGTGAGGGCGACCACCCGGCGTACGCCGGCCCGCCGGCGCAGCCCCGCGGCGAGCAGGCCCAGCGGGGCGGCCGCGCCGAACCAGACCTTGTCGCAGTCGTAGGCCCGAGCCAGCCGGGCGGCGCGGCGCGCCACCAGCGGGGTCGGCAGCAACATCCGGGTGCGCTCGCGGATCACCTCGAAGGGCTGGTCGGCGTCGAACTTGTCGGCGTCCGGCCAACTCGACGCGTACACCACGACCGAGCCCGCCGGCTGGCGTACCGCCAGGTTGTGTACGAACGACTGGATGCCACCGGGCCGGGGCGGGAAGTCGTTCGTGACCAGCAACGTGCGACCCATCAACCGGCCTTTCTGGCGTACGCGCGGGCGGCGGCGATCCGCTCCACGGTGGAGGGGTGGGAGGCCGAGTAGAGGTACTCCCATCGGGGCGGATCCGGGTCGGAGAGGTTGACCGAGGACAACCGCCGTTGCATCGACTCGAAGGCGGCCGGGTCACCGGTGAGCGCCAGCGCGTGCGCGTCGGCGCGGGCCTCGACCCGCCGCGACATCAACGCCTGCACCGGCGCGAAGACCAGACCGGTCACCGTGACCAGGGCGAGCAGCAGCCCGAACGCGCGCGGCTGGGCGACCGAGTCGACGCCGGCCAGGCGCAGCAGTGGCGGCCAGGAGCCGATCAGGTAGAGCGCCACCACGGCGGCTGCGGCGCCGAGCGCGCCGGTGAGGGTGCCGACCGGCACGTCCCGGTCCTTGGCGTGGCCGAGTTCGTGGGCGACCACGGCGGTCACCTCGGCGTCGGTCGCCTCCCGCAGCAGGTTGTCGTAGACCACCACCCGGCGGGTCGGGCCGAATCCCGAGACGTAGGCGTTGACCGCCCGGGTGCGCCGGGACGCGTCGGCGACCAGCACGTCGCGCACCGGTACGCCGTCGCGGGCGGCCAGGTCCATCAGCTGGGTACGCAGCGGCCCCGGCTCCATCGGGCTGAACCGGTTGAACACCGGCTCCACCAGCACCGGCAGCACGAAGGAGAGCAGCACCACCAGGGTCGCCGCCCCGGCCGCGCCGAACGCCCACCACCAACGGGGTGCCAGCCGCACGACGGTGTAGAAGCCGAGCAGCGCCACCGCGCCGATGACGGCACTGACCGCGTACGACTTGAGCAGGTCGACGGCCCAGCCACCCCAGCCGTTGGTGGCCAGCCCGTACCGGGTGAGCACGTTGTGGCGCCAGGCGGCGAACGGCAACGTCACCAGGTCGGCCACGAGCACCACGGCGAGCCCGCCGAGGATCGCCTGCGCGGTCCAGTGGTCACCGAAGGGGCGCCCGGCCAGCTCGATCAGGCGGCTGCCCAGCGGGGTGAGCCCGAGCGCGAGCGCCACCAGCAGCCCGACGCCGAGCGCCGCCCAGCTGCCGGGGCGCAGCGCCGAACGGAACTGCCGGGCCCGCTCCACCTGGTCGGCGGGCAGTTCCCGCAGTGCGGCGAGCTGGTCGGCGCGGGGCGCCGGCGGGCGGCTCCAGGGGATCAGCACCAGCACCGCCACCAGCACCGCGAGGCCGAGACCGGCCAGGGTGAGTACGGCCCAGCCGCGCGGACTCACCGGGCCGCCCCGCCCGGTTGCGGCGAGCCGCCGCAGCGACCGGGACCGGACCGGCCGTCCGCTCTGCGCCTCATACCGTCGCTCCTGTCGCCATGGGCGCCAATCCTATTGCCCGGCCCGCGCTGTCCCCCTTGCGAGTCGAGCACAGCCGCATCGATCAGGACCGGGACAGCCGCCGCAGCAGCGAGTCCGCGCCCAACGGGTACGCGCCGTGTCGGCGCACCCCGTCGGCGACCTCGCGGTCGGAGGAGACCACCACCACCGGACGGCCCGGCGGCTCGGCGCGGACCAGTCGGCGGATCAGCTCGTCGGCGGTTTCGCCCTTGCGGGAGAAGAGCACCCGCACCCCGCGTGGGGTGGGCGGCAGCCCGTGCATCCGTTCGGCTCCGTCGAAGACCACGGTGATCTCGTCACCGGTCTGCGCGGCGATCCCACCCAAGCCGGTGATCAGACGCTTGCGCTGCTGTTCCAGCGACATCTCGCCGAAGCCCCGCTTGGTGACGTTGTAGCCGTCGACCACCAGATGGGCGCGGGGCAGGGCGAGCAACTGGTCCAGCCGGGCCGGGTCGTCGGTGTCCCGGGCCCGGGCGGCGGCCCCGGTCGAGGTGGCCGTCGAGGAGTCGGCGAAGGAGTCCGCGACGAAGTCGGCGGGCAGCTTCTCCACCGGGTCCAGCGCCAGCTCCCGGCGTAGCCCGACGGCGGCCTGACCGATGGTCTCCAACAGCAGCCACAGGCGGGCGTCGTCGACCGAGCGGGCCTCCTTGGCGCTGGCCCGGGCCACGCCGGCCGTCGCCTCGGCCTCGGCCAGCCGGGCCCGGGCACGGCGCAACTCGGCGTCCGCGTCCGCCGCCGCCCGCGCGGCGCGGCCCCGCTCGGTGGCCAGCAACTCGCTCGCCTTACGCTCGCGTGCCTGACTCTCCCGCAGCGTACGGGCCAGCTGACGGGATTCCTCGCGCAGCTGGCCCAGTTCCTCGCGGACCCGGGCCAGTTCGTCGCGCAGCTTGTCGGCCTCGACACGGGCCACCGCGCGGTCGTGTTCGGCCCGGGTGGCCCGCTGCTCGGCCTGGCGGACCAGTTCGGCCACCACGGCGGTGTCCGCCTCAGCGCGCACGACCGCACCGCTGGCCTCGATCAGCTGGCGCCAACCGCGCGGCCGGGCCAGGTAGGCCAGGGCAGCCACCTCGACCGGGTCGGCGGCGGCGGGGGCCGTCCCCTCGATGACGGCGGCGCCCAGGTCACCGGCGTCGGCCAGTACGCGGGCGGTGACCCGCTGGCGGAACAGCGGGTCGGCGGTGAGTTGGGCGGCGATCACCGGCGCGCCGAGGCGGGCCCGCCGGTTGGGGGCGAACTTGGCGACCCGACGCAGCGGCACGGGCACCTCGTCGGCCGGCAGGCCGGGCAGCACGGTGGCGGTGAGCGAAACGATCCGCTGCCGAACCGGCTCGGGCAGGATCGGCTCCGGCTCCGGCGGCTCCGCCGCATCACCGTCGGCAGCAATCTCCGCTCGGGACGATCCGCCGTCGGCAGCGGTCTCGGTGGGGGCGGTCCCGGCAGGATCGCCGTCGGCAGCGGCCTCGACGCGCGGCGTGTCGGCCGGGGCGTCGGGAGCGGGCACATCAGCGGCGTCACCGGCAGCCGGCACCGCGACGACCTGCTCCTCCTGGGAGAGGTTGTCGTCGTGCGGCTCGGTGAGGGGCATGTGGCAAGTCTCCCACCGCGACCGGGCCCACCGCCCGGTGAGTGAGCCGATCTCTCATCCTAGACCGGTGGTGGCGAATGGGGCCGGTGGGGCGCGAGTGTCGGACGGGGCGGTTACCGTGCCGCCGATGGCAGCACAGGAGTACCTCCAGCCGGCACTGGCCGGACTCGACCCGGCCACCGACGGTGTCGACCCGGCGCTGCCGCTGTACGCGACGACGTTCGTGGTGGTCGACCTGGAGACCACCGGCGGGGCACCGGACGGCGGGGGCATCACCGAGATCGGCGCGGTGAAGGTGCGCGGCGGCGAGGAGTTGGGAGTGTTGGCCACCCTGGTCAATCCGGGTGTGCCGATTCCACCGTTCATCACCGTGCTGACCGGCATCACCGAGGCGATGCTGCTGCCCGCGCCACCGATCGAACAGGTGCTGCCGAGCTTTCTGGAGTTCGTCTCCGATGCCGTGCTGGTCGCCCACAACGCGCCGTACGACGTGGGGTTCCTCAAGGCCGCCTGCGCCAGGCACGGCTATCGCTGGCCGAACCCCCGGGTGCTGGACACCGCCGCGCTGGCCCGGCGGGTGTTGCTGCGCGACGAGGTGCCCAACCGCAAACTCGGCACGCTGGCCGCCTACTTCCGGGCCGGCACCACGCCGACCCACCGGGCGTTGGACGATGCCCGGGCGACCGTGGACGTGCTGCACGGGCTGATCGGGCGGCTCGGCGGTCACCGGGTCGACACCATCGGCGAGGCCATCGAGTTCGCCCGTGCGGTCACCCCGACCCAGCGCCGCAAGCGGCACCTGGCCGAGGGTCTGCCCCGCTCTCCCGGGGTCTACATCTTCCGGGCCGCCGACGACCGTCCCCTTTACGTCGGCACCTCACGCGACATCGCCACCCGGGTCCGCAGCTACTTCACCGCAGCGGAGAAACGCGCCCGGATCTCGGAGATGCTGGCCGCCGCCGAGCGGGTCGAGGCGCTGGAGTGCGCCCACTCGCTCGAGGCGGAGGTCCGTGAGCTGCGGCTGATCGGGGCGCACGCGCCGCCGTACAACCGGCGGTCGAAATATCCGGAGCGGGTGGTCTGGCTGAAGCTGACCGACGGGCCCTACCCCCGACTGTCCGTGGTGCGGGAGATCTCCCCCGACGACCGCGCCTACCTCGGGCCGTTCTCCTCGCGGCGGACGGCGGAGCTGGCCGCCGCCGGCTTCCACGACGCGGTGCCACTGCGCCAGTGCACCCACCGGCTGTCGTTGCGCACCGTCACGCCGGCCTGCGCGCTGGCTGAGCTGGGCCGCTGCCCGGCACCCTGCGAGCACCGGATCACCCCGCAGGAGTACGACGCGGTCGCGGTGACGCCGTTCGCCGAGGCCACCACCGGCGACCCCCGGCCGGTGGTGGACGCCCTGCTCGCCCGGATCGAGGCGCTGGCGGCCGACCAGCGCTACGAGGATGCGGCGGTGCTGCGGTCGCGGCTGGTGGCGGTGCTGCGCGCGACCGTACGCATGCAACGGCTGGCCGCGCTGACCGGGATCGCCGAGTTGGCCGCCGCCCGACCGGCCGTGACCGGCGGCTGGGAGCTGGCCCTGATCCGGCACGGTCGGCTGGCCGGAGCCGGGGTCAGTCCGCCCGGGGTCCACCCTCGACCGACCCTGGCCACCATCCGAGCCACCGCCGAGACGGTGTCGGCCGGGCACGGCCCGGTCCCGGCGGCCAGTCCGGAGGAGTCCGAGCGGATCCTGTCCTGGTTGGAACGGCCGGAGACCCGACTCGTCGAGATGTCGGCCGGTTGGGCCTCCCCGGTGCGCGGCGCGGGCCGGTTCCGTGACCTGCTGACCAAGGCCGAGAGCGCAGCGTCCCATCAACTCTGGTCCGAACGCCCATGAGCAACTGTCCGATCGGACTACGTCGACTCACTTAGTCTGTTAAGGAAGTGCAGTCCTGCCCGTTTCGAGGTTCTGTTCCCGGTTGTCGGTTCTCCGATGCGCCGGAGCGGAAGTGAGGGGGTGTCCCACGTGGACGTCGACGCCGGACGCGGCGGCGCCCTGGGGGGCGCACTTCCCGCACAGCCGGGTGAGCTGCCACTCGCCCGCCGGCTACGGTCGCTGCTGACCTGGCCGACCGCCGACACCGAGCCGGTGGGTCAGCTGGTCCGCACCCACCGCAGCATCCACTCCGGTGCCGATCCCGCGGTGCTGCGCCGGTCGTACACCATCGCGGAGAACATGCATCGCGGCCAGTTCCGCAAGAGCGGGGAGCCGTTCATCACCCACCCGCTCGCGGTCGCCCAGATCTGCGCCGAGCTGGGCATGGACACCACCACGCTGGTCGCGGCGCTGCTGCACGACACGGTGGAGGACACCCGCTACACGTTGCAGGCCCTCGCCGAGGACTTCGGCCACGAGGTGGCCCACCTCGTCGACGGGGTGACCAAATTCGACAAGGCGTTCTACGGTCAGGCCGCCGAGGCGGAGACCATCCGCAAGATGATCATCGCAGCCGGCAAGGACGTCCGGGTTCTGATCATCAAGCTGGCCGACCGGCTGCACAACATGCGCACCCTGGGCGTACGCTCGGCGGCCTCCCGGGAACGGATCGCCCGCAAGACCTTGGAGGTACTGGTACCGCTCTGTGACCGGCTGGGCATCCAGACCCTCAAACGGGAGCTGGACGACGTGGTGCTGCTGCACCTGGAGCCGGAGGAGCACGCCCGCATCGCCCGACACGTGCACGACCGCCCCGGCTGGGACAGCTACCTCACCGACGTGGTGGCCCAGGCCAAGGTGGCGCTGCGGCGAAGCCGGGTCGACGCCCAGGTCGCCCCCCGACCCCGGCACCTCTACTCGATCTGGAAGGACACCGTCGCCGGCGGCCACACCGTGCCGTACGACCTGCCCCGCATCACCGTCGTGGTGGACGGCCCGGCCACCGACTGCTACGCGGCCCTCGGCGCCATCCACGGGCTGTGGCGGCCGGTTCCCGGCCGCTTCAAGGACTTCATCGCCTCCCCGAAGAACAACCTCTACCGCTCCCTGCACACCAGTGTCTGCGGCCCACGCGACCGTACGGTGGAGGTGCTGATCCGCACCGAGGAGATGCACCGCTCCGCCGAGTACGGGGTGGCCGCCGACTTCCGCTTCCCCCGCCCGGGTTGCGCGCCGACGGCCCGCGCCGGACAGCTCGACTGGCTGCGCCGGGTGCTGGACTGGGAACAGGACGCGGCCGATCCGGCGCAGTTCCTCCAGTCGTTGCGCTGCGACCTGGCCGAGGCGCAGATCCAGGTGGTCGCCGAGGGCCGGCAGATCGTCCTGCCGGCCGGGGCGACCCCGGTGGACCTGGCCTACGAACTGGGCACCGACCGGGGCGAGCGATGTCTCGCCGCCCGGATCAACGGTCGGCTGGTCCCGCTCTCCTCCGAGTTGGAGGAGGGTGACGTCGTCGAGATCTTCACCGAGACCGACGGGGAGAGCGGCCTCGACGCCGAGGTCGCCCCGCGCGGCCCGCGCCGCGAGTGGCTCGGCTTCGTCAAGTCACCGCACGCGCAGATGCAGATCAACCGCTGGTTCGCCGAGCACAGCGAACCGGGCATCTCGATCAGCGACAAGGTCCGGCTCGGGCGTGCCACCATCGGGCTCGCCCTGCGCAAACACAACCGAGGGTTGGCCAGCGACCTGCCGCTGCTGCGGTTGTCGGAGGAACTCGGCTACCCCGATCTGGAGACTTTGCTGGTCGCGGTCTTCGATCGGGTGCTTGAGCCGGACGCCGTCGTACGCCAACTCATCGACCTCGTCGACCACCGGCAGTGACGCGACCACCGACAGCGACGCACCGCGCTCCCCGGGCGCGAGCACGGCTCGCGGCCACTAGCCTGAAGCGATGATCCCCCGCTCGCGTCGCATCGGACGCGCCGTCGCCTACCAGGTCTTCTACCGGCTGCCGCCGATGGTACGACGCCGGCTGGTGCGCCTGGCCGTGCCGAAGTACATCGTCGGCGCGGTGACCCTGGTCCACGACAGCGAGGCCGAGGGTGCCGGCCGGCTGCTGCTGCTCCGCCAGCCGCCGGGCCGGGGCTGGTCGCTCCCGGCCGGGCTGCTGCAACGCGGCGAGAACCCGGCCGTGGGTGCGGCCCGCGAACTGCACGAGGAAGCGGGCGTACGACTCTCGCCCACCCAGCTGACTCCGGCGTCCCCCAACGCGGTCGTGCACGCCAAGGGCTGGGTGGACGTGGTCTTCACCGCCGAGGTCCCGGCGTCGAGCACCACGCTGACCGTGGACGGGGCGGAGGTCTTCGAGGCCGCCTGGCACCCGCTGGACGACCTGCCCAAGCTGACCTGGCCCACCGCGCGGCTGCTCGCCTACTACGACATCGGCCCGCTGGCTGGACAGTTCCCGCCGCCGCTGCCCGACGCCCTGCCATGACCGACCTGGCCGGCGACGCGGCTGGCGACCCGGGCTTCGACGGCGCGCATGGTGACAGTTCAGCCGTGGTGGGCCGCCACGGCGGTGACCTCTGCGCCGTGGTGCTCGCCGCCGGCGAGGGCACCCGGCTGCGCCCGCTGACCGAGCGGCTACCCAAGGCGCTCTGCCCGGTAGGCAACGTGTCGCTGTTGGATCGCGCGCTCGCCCGGCTCGCCGGGCTCGGCCTTACCGGGCCGCAGCGGGTCGCCGTCAACGCCTGCTACCTCGGTGACCAGGTGATCGACCGGGTCGGCACGAGGGCCCACCTCTCGGTGGAGCAGGGCAGTCCGCTCGGCACCGCCGGCGGCGTGGGCAGACTGCGGGACTGGATCGCCGGTCGGGGCGTACTGGTCGGCAACGCCGACGCGTACCTCGCCGATCCGATGTCGCCACCCGGGCCCGACATCGCCGCGCTGTTGCACGACTGGGACGGCGAGTCGGTACGCCTGCTCGGTCAGCCGGCGCCCGACCCGAGGGCACCGGGCACCTTCGACGGGTACGTCTTCACCGGCTTCTCGCTGCTGCCCTGGCGGATGGTCCGGGATCTGCCGCCGGTCTTCGGTGATCTGGTCCGGGCGGTGTGGCGCCCGGCCGAGGCCGCCGGCCGGCTGACCGTGGTCCCCTACCGCGGGACCTTCTACGACACCGGCACCCCGGCCGATTATCTCGCCGCGAACCTGCATGCCGCCGGTGACGACAGTCTGGTCGATCCGAGCGCCACGGTCACCGGTAGCTACCACCGTTCGGTGATCGGCGCGGGCGCCACGGTACGCGGCACGGTGACCCGCTGTGTGCTCTGGCCCGGTGCCACCGTCGGCGCCGACGAGCACCTGCACGACGTGATCCGAGTGGACGACGACCTGACCGTCCCGGCGGTCTGAACGCAGGCGGGCCCTAGCATGGGCGAGGAACACCGACGAACGGAGAACCTCCAGTGATCACCGCGATCGTGCTGATCGACTGCGCCACCGACTCGATCCCCGAGGTCGCCGAGGCTCTGGCCAACCTGCCCGGGGTGAGCGAGGTCTACTCGGTGGCCGGGCACGTGGATCTGATCGCCATGGTGCGGGTCCGCGAGTTCGACGAGATCGCGCAGGTGATCGCGGGCAGCATTTCCAAGGTGCCCGGCGTGCTCAACACCGAGTCACACATCGCCTTCCGCGCCTACTCCCGCCACGACCTGGAAGAAGCCTTCGCCATCGGCCTCGCCTAACCCCTCCCCCCCTTCCCCCGCCCCTCTTTCCTCCGCGATCATGCACTTCTGGTCGCCGGAATGCACTTTTTGCCTGCTTTGTGCCGACAAAAAGTGCAAGATCGACGGGGACGGGCGGGCAGGGAAGGGGGAGGGAGGGCGGGAGAGGGGCGGGAGGGAGGAGATGGCCGGCCCAGCCTGGGCGGGCTGGGCCGGCTTTGCGTACCGTCGGGGTCAGCTCTGCTGGGGCGCCGGGCTTTCGGTGACGGTGCCGCCCGGAGCCGGGGCCTCCTCGGTGAAGGTCCCGCCCGGGGTCGGCGTGGTGCCACCCGGAGCCGGGACGGTACCGCCCGGGCTGGGCGTGCCGCTCGGGCTGGCCTCCGGCACCGGGATGCCGAGTTCCTCGGCCAACTGCACCAGGGCGTCGTAGTGCGCCTGCAGGACCGGCAGCGCGGTCTGCGCCAGCTGGACCACCTGGGTTTCGGTACCCTGCGAGATCTCCGTCTGGGTGGCCTGGATGGCCTGCAGGTGACCGGCCAGCCCCTGGGTCACCCAGAGCCGGTCGAACTCCTCACCACTGGCGTTGTTCAGCTGGTCGAGAGCCGTCCGCTGATCAGGAGTGGGCTCGTTCGGCAACTGGACGTTGAGTTGCCCGGCCAGGTCCTTCACCTGCTGGTCCAGATCCTTGTGATCGGTGACGATCATTTGCGCGAGGTCCTTGACCTGCTGGTTCTGCGCCTTCTTCTGGGCCAGCTCGCCGGCCTTGACCTCGTACAGGTTGACTTGGTGGATCGCTTGCAGGTACTGGGTGTCCTGCTCCGACGGTTGCGCCGCCGCCTGCGCTGCTGCGGCGGGTGCCACACCCACCAGCACCAGTGCGGCCAGCAGGCCGAGGCGTTTGATACCCAACATGCTTCCTCCCCGTTGAGACGTTGGACCGCACGGATACCCGGCTGACCGGGGTTATTCCTGCGATCCGGGGACTGGCGGGAAGCCCCGACGAGGTGGTGAAGGGCGGGAAAAGGACGTGGCGCCCGCCGGAATCATCCGGCGGGCGCCACGTCCCACTTGCGGTCCGACTCAGCTGCGGCTGTCCCCGCTGCCGATCTCCTCGCGCTCGGCGCGGGCCTCGACCGGCGGGTGCCCCGGCGAGACCGGCGCCTCGGCCGGCTTCTCCATCGGGTAGAAGAAGCCCCGGATGGCGGGACCGAGCGCCCCGAGCCGGTTCATCTTCTTCGGTACGACCCAACCGGCGTACGGCAGCTCACCATGCTCGCCACCCGAGCTGAGCGGCTGGTGCACCTCGACGAACCGACCGTCCGGCAGGCGCCGGATGATGCCGGTCTCCACGCCGTGGGCCAGCACCTCCCGGTCGTGCTGTTGCAGGCCGAGGCAGAGCCGGTAGGTGACGTAGTACGCCACCGGCGGCAGAACCAGCAGACCGATCCGGCCGGCCCAGGTCATCGCGTTCAGGCTGATGTGGAACTTGTCGGCGATGACGTCGTTCGCGCCGGTCAGGGTCAGGATCACGTAGAACGTGATGGCCATCATGCCCAGGGCGGTACGGAACGGCACGTCGCGGGGACGCTGGAGCAGGTTGTGGCTCCGGTAGTCCTTGAGGTAGCGGGCCTCCATGAACGGATAGAACAGGGAGAGCATGACCAGGATGCCGGGTAGCACCACGGTCGGCCAGAACAGCGGCGGAATCACGTATCCGTCGCCGATCGGGATGAAGATCTCCCAGTCCGGCATCAACCGGGTCGAGCCGTCCAGGAACATGACGTACCAGTCGGGCTGGCTGGCCGCGGAGACCACCCACGCCTCGTACGGGCCGAACAGCCAGACCGGGTTGATCTGGAACAGACCGCCCATCAGCGCGATCACGCCGAAGACGACCATGAAGAAGCCGCCCTGCTTGATCGCGTACCGGGGGAACATCCGCTCGCCGACGACGTTGCCGTTGGTCCGGCCCGGACCCGGCCACTGGGTGTGCTTCTGCTTGAAGACCAGCCCCAGGTGGACGCTGATCAGCGCGACCAGCAGGCCCGGGATGAGCAGCACGTGGGCGATGAAGAACCGGCTGATGATGATCGTGCCGGGGAACTCGCCGTTGAAGACCGAGGACGTCACCCAGGACCCGATCACCGGGATGGAGAGCATGATCGCCGAGGCGATCCGCAGGCCGGTGCCGGACAGGCCGTCGTCCGGCAGCGAGTAGCCGGTGAAGCCGGCCAGGAAGCCGACCCAGAACAGCAGCGAACCGATGATCCAGTTGGTCTCCCGCGGCTTGCGGAACGCGCCGGTGAAGAAGATCCGGAGCATGTGCACCACGATCGCGGCCATGAACAGCAGCGCGGACCAGTGGTGCATCTGCCGCATGATCAGGCCGCCCCGGACGTCGAACGAGATGTCCAGGGTCGAGGCGTACGCGGCCGACATCGGCGTGCCCCGCAGCGGGGCGTAGCTGCCGTTGTAGATGACCTCGGTCATCGCCGGCTCGAAGAAGAACGTCAGGAAGACACCGGTCAGCAGCAGGACGATGAACGAGAAGAGCGCGATCTCGCCGAGCAGGAACGACCAGTGGTCCGGGAAGACCTTGTTCAGCAGCCGGCGCAGCGGGGTCGCCACCTGGAAGCGCTCGTCGACCGCCCGGCCGGTCTTGGCGGGCATCGCTGCCATGTCAAACTTGCGCCGCTTCACGGCCGCTCCCAGAAGTCGGGCCCGACGGGTTCGGTGTAGTCGGACTTCGCCACGAAGAAGCCCTCAGCGTCCACCTCGATCGGCAACTGCGGCAGTCGCCGGCTAGCCGGACCGAAGATGGGCTTGGCGTTGTCGGTGATCAGGAACTGCGACTGGTGGCACGGGCAGAGCAGCCGGTTGGTCTGCTGCTCGTACAGGCTCGCGGGGCAGCCCGCGTGCGTGCAGATCTTCGAGTAGGCGGCGAAGTTGCCCCACATGTAGTCGCCGTGGCCCACCCGCTCGTTGTTGCGACGCGACTGCTCGGCGTCGGCCTCACGCAGGTGGATCAGCAGGGTCGGCGAGTCGGCGTGCAGGTTGCTCACCCCGTGCTCGATCCCGGGGAAGACGGTGATCTGGCCACCCGAGCTGATGTCCGCCGGCCGGATCGGGCGGCCGTCCTCGCGTACCAACCGGATCTTCTGGCCGTCCTGCGGGCTGAAGCCGGTGGTCATCATCTGGTTGTCCTTGTGCGGGTCGGAGATCAACCCACCCACCAGCGGCGCCGCGGCGACCGCACCGACCGGTGCCAGACCGGCCAGCAGCGACACGCCGAGCAGCGGACGGCGCTTCACGCCCAGCTCGTCGGCCATGTACGCCATCGTCTGGCCGGTGATCTTCTGGTCCTCGGCTGAGACGCCCTCGTGCCGGTCCTGGATCGACACCTCCTTGGGCAGCAGCTTCTTGCCCCAGGTGAGGATGCCGAAGCCCAGGCCCAGCAGGGCGACACCGAGCGTGAGGCCGAGCAGCGGGGTGTAGAGCTTGTCGCCGCCGCGACCCATCTCGTACTCCCAGGGCCACCAGATGTAGACCACCAGGAAGGCCGTCGCCGCCAGGCCGGTGAGCAGGAACATCGCGGCCACCGTACGGACCAGCCGACGCTCGGCCTTGCTGCCCGGCGTGACCTGCGGCTCGTAGTGGACGATCTCGATGTCGTCCCGGCGAGCGCCCTCACGGACGATGTCGAACTGGCTCAGCCGGGGGTCGTTCACGTCGACCTGCTCGTGGCCCGGGTGGGCCGTGTGGGTGCTCATGCCGCCACCTCGCTCCGCTCGGCGCCGGCACGTGGCGGCACCACAGCACTGACTCGGGAGATCAGCTTGGTCACGACTTGCCCGCGATCCACAGGCTGGTGAAGACCAGCGCGACGATGCCGACCAGGAAGATCGCCACGCCCTCGGTCGAGGGACCGTAACGGCCCAGGTTGAACACGCCGCCCGGGTCGGCGTCGTTCTTCAGGGACTGCTGGATGTAGGCGATGATGTCCGCCTTCTGCTCCGGCGTGATCTGGTTGTCGCCGAACACCGGCATGTTCTGCGGGCCACTCAGCATCGCCGCGTAGATCTGCCGGTCGGTGGCCGGCGCGAGGCTCGGCGCGTACTTGCCGGAGGAGAGGGCACCGCCGCCGCCGCTGAACGCGTGGCACTGCGAGCAGTTGATCCGGTAGAGCTCGCCACCGATCGCGACGTTGCCGTCGGCGTGCAGGTTGTCACCGGCCGGCACGACCGGGCCGCCACCCAACTCCTGGATGTACGCGGCCAACTGGTCGATCTCGTCGCGGGTGAACACCTCGGGCTTGCGAGCCGCCTGGGCCTCCTGCCGGGCCATCGGCATCCGGCCCGTGCTGACCTGGAACTCGACCGAGGCCGCGCCGACGCCGACGAGGCTCGGCCCGCGCCCCTCGACCCCCTGCGCGTTGCGACCGTGACAGGTCACACAACTCACGTCGAACAGCGCCTTGCCGTCGGCGGCGGCACTGCTCAACGGCGGATTGTCCTGCGCCGACGCGCTCGGGGCGAGAAGCGTGTACGCGCCGCCGGCCAGCATCAACGCGGCGACCAGCCGGACCGCGGCACCCAGCCGGCGGCGGCCCCTGCTGCGCGCCACGGGCCGCCCGCGCAACCGCGCGAGCAGACCGCGTCGGCGGTCGTTGTCAGAAGTCATGAGCTGTGTCCTTAACCGGTTGGACCTTGTCTCAGGGGGTGGAGCAGCGGCGCGCGGGCGCCAAGATCACTGAAGCCAGTAGATCATGGCGTAGAGCCCGATCCACACGACGTCGACGAAGTGCCAGTAGTACGACACGACGATCGCCGAGGTGGCCTGCGCCGGGGTGAACCGGCCCATGGTGGTGCGGATCATGAAGATCACGAAGGCGATCAGGCCACCGATCACGTGCAGGCCGTGGAAGCCGGTGGTCAGGTAGAACATCGAGCCGTAACCGTCTTCGTTGATCTTGATGCCGTGGTGCACCAGCTCGCGGTACTCGTTGGCCTGGCCCATCACGAAGATCAGGCCCATCACGAAGGTGATCGTGAACCAACGCCGCAGTGCGTGCACGTCACCCCGCTCGGCCGCGAACACGCCGATCTGGCAGGTGATCGAGGAGAGCACCAGGATCACCGTGAAGGTCGTCGCGTACGGAACGTTGAGCACCGCGGTGTGCTTCTCCCACTGCTCCGGCGCCGCCGCGCGGATGGAGAAGTACATCGCGAACAGCGCCGCGAAGAACATGAGTTCGCTGGAGAGCCAGACGATCGTCCCGACGCTGACCATGTTGGGGCGCGTCAGAGAGTGGATCCGGCTCTTGTCAATGGCTGGGGCCGCAGTCACGCGGTCATTATTGCCCTTGACCACGGCCGGCGATCAGCGGGGGGCCAAACCCGAGTACACATGGCCCGATCGGTACCGTCCGGTTCGCCTGACCTAGGCTGATTGGCGTGCTGCACGTCGATCCGATCTTCCCGGCCGTACCGGCCGCGCCGCAGCTCACGGCAGGCCTACCCGGCCCGGGTGGCGCGGCCGTGCTGGCGGCCGAGGCCACCCCGCCGCCGTTCTCGGTGACCACGGTGGTCACCGAGGCCCGGCTGGACAACTGGCTCGCCGTCGTCCTGGTGCTCGCCGCCGCCCTCTACCTCTACGGGGTGCACCGCCTGCGGATACGCGGCGACCGCTGGCCGATCGCGCGTACGATCTTCTTCCTCGGGCCCGGTCTCGGCGGCATCGCCTCGGTCACCCTCACCGGCCTGGGCGCGTACGACACCACACTGCTGTCGGTGCACATGGTCCAGCACATGGTGCTGTCCATGATCTCGCCGATCTTCCTGGCGTTGGGTGCACCGGTGACCCTGGCCCTGCGGACACTGCCGCCCGTCCCACGCAAGCGGCTGCTCGCGGTGGTGCACAGTCGGATCGCCCGGATCTACAGCTTCCCGCTGGTGGCGTTCGCCATCTTCGTGGTCAACCCGTTCGCGCTCTACTTCACCGACCTGTACCGCTACACGCTGGAACACGCCTGGGCGCACGAACTGGTGCACGCGCACTTCATCATGACCGGCTGCGTGTTCTTCTGGCCGCTGCTCGGCCTGGACCCGCTGCCGGGACGCTGGCCGCACCCCGCTCGTGCCCTGCTGATGCTGCTGTCGGTGCCGTTCCACACCGTGCTCGGCCTGACCATCATGCAGAGCAGCACCCTCTTCGGCGGCGACTGGTACCCCTCCCTGGGGCTGAGCTGGGCCGATCCGTGGGAGGACCAGGTCCTCGCCGGTGGCATCCTGTGGGCCGGTGGCGAGTTCGTCAGTGTGACGATGCTCGCCGTCCTGGTCGTGCAGTGGATGCGTCACGCCGAACGGGAGGCCCGCCGGGTCGACCGCGAACTGGACCGCCAGGAGGCCCGCCAGCGTGCCGCCGAGGCCACCGGCTGACCTCGCCGACCGTAACGGGGGGCGTGCGGCACAGAGCACGTCGACCGGTACGATCGGCCACGCAGCTACGAGGTGAAAGCCGTCTCGAAGCCATCAGCGGGCGGGTCACCCGGCTCGCCGCGATCGTCGGTGGCGAGCGGCAGGAAAGCGAAGCGGAGTGTCGGCATGAGCGATCGTCTGTGCACCGTCCTGCTCTACAGCGACGACCCGCAGGTACGGGACCGGATGCGGCTCGCCGTCGGCACCCGCCCTGCGGCCGACCTGCGCATCGAGTTCGTCGAGGCGGCCACCTACGCCGAGTGCGTCCGGCTGGTCGACGACTACGAGATCGACCTGATGCTGCTCGACGGCGAGGCCTCCCCCGGTGGCGGCATCGGCATCGCCCGGCAGATCAAGGACGACTTCGAGAAGGCTCCCCCGACCTGTGTGGTGATCGCCCGCGCCGCCGACCGATGGCTCGCCGCGTACGCCGAGGTCGACGCCACCCTGGTGCACCCGCTCGACCCGGTGACCGCCGCCGCCACGGTGACCGAACTGCTGCGGACGCACGCGCCCGCCTGACGTTCCGCACCGGCACCGCCACGGCGCCGGACGAGCCGGCGCCGGTCCCCCCACCCGCACTCGTCTGCTCGGGAGGCCCGCAATGGGCGAACGGACCTGGCCGCACCTGCTCACCGCGCTGCTGCGCGGGGAGGAACTCTCCGCCGCCGACACCGCCTGGGCGATGGGCGAGATCATGTCCGGCTCGGCGGCGCCCGCCCAGATCGCCGGCTTCGCCGTGGCGCTACGCGCCAAGGGCGAGACGCCGGCCGAGTTGGGCGGGCTGGTGGAGGCGATGCTGCGCCGCGCCGTCCCGGTGGAGCTGCCCGATGAGGTACGCGCCAGCGCACTGGACGTGGTCGGTACCGGCGGAGACCTCGCCCACACGGTGAACATCTCCACCATGACCGCACTGGTCGTCGCCGGTGCCGGGGTACGCGTGGTCAAGCACGGCAACCGGGCCGCCTCGTCCTCCTGCGGCACCGCCGACCTGCTGGAGTTTCTCGGCGTACCGCTGGATCTCGGCCCTGAGCAGGTGGCCCGGTGTGTGGCCGAGGTGGGCATCGGCTTCTGCTTCGCCGCCCGGTTCCACCCCGGGATGCGCCACGCCGGCCCGGTCCGGCGGGAGTTGGGTGTGCCGACCGCGTTCAACTTCCTCGGCCCGCTGACCAATCCGGCGCGTCCCCGCTCCGGCGCGGTCGGCTGCTTCGACGCGACGATGGCTCCGGTGATGGCCGCAGTGTTCGCCGCCCGGGGCGACTCGGTACTGGTGATACGCGGCGAGGACGGCCTGGACGAGTTCAGCACCGCCGCGCCGACCCGGTTCTGGGTCGCCCAGGGCGGCACCGTCAGGGAAGCCCTGGTCGACGCGACCGACCTCGGGATACCCCGGGCCACCCTCGCTGACCTGCGGGGCGGCGACGCCGCGTACAACGCGCAGGTGGCCCATCGCCTGCTCGCCGGTGAGCCCGGCCCGGTCCGCGACGCCGTCCTGGTCAACGCCGCCGCGGCGCTGGCCACCCAGGGCCCGCTGGACGGTGACCTGACCACCGCGCTGCGCGCCGGTCTGGACCGGGCCGCCGAGTCGATCGACTCCGGTGCCGCCGCCCGCACCCTCGACCAGTGGGTCAAGGTCGCCCGCGCGGCCTGAGCACCCGCGGGTTGTGGCTGCGGCAGAAGTGTCAGGGCGACGTGGGAAACTACAGACGAGTAATTCCCACGATCATCGGCGACCAGCGCCGCGACGGCCGACCCGGGTGCCGTACCCGTTTGTGAGCACCGTCGCGACCAGCCGAGCGGGAGGAGTCATCATGGCCGAGCGCGAGTTGTACTGCGACACCTGCGAGGACCGCCAACTGTTCGAGGTACCGCCCTGCCTCGACGGCCACGGCTCCACCTGCCCCGAACTGGCCTGCACCCGCTGCGGCACCGCCATCCTCCTCGCCGCGCCCCTTCCCATCCCCCACCAGCACCTTCACCAACACCCCACCCCCCGCCGCGCCGCCTAACCCACCCCACCCCTCCCCTCCCTCCCCCGCCCCACCCTCCGCGCCCTCCGCGCCCTCGCCTCTCCGCGCCGATCTTGCACTTTCGGTCTCCGCAAAGTGCCTATTCAGGACATAAGCGCGACCAAAACTGCAAGATCGACGGGCAGAGCGGCGTTGACGGGGCAGAGCGGCGTTGACGGGGCAGAGCGGCGTCGACGGGCAGGGTGGCCGGGGTGTGCGGCGACGGGGGCGGAGGAGGCAGGTGCGCGAAGGGCCCGCCTCCGGAGGAGGCGGGCCCTTCGTACTGCGTACGCGTGGGTGTCAGTGTTCGGCGGTGCGGCGGGTGCCCGTGTAGTACTCGAACAGCAGGCCGCAGGCGGCGAAGATGACCGCAACCGCGCCGAGGCCGAGCAGCCACATCTGCCAGAACACCAGGCCCAGGCCGGCGATCGTGGCGGCCAGCGCCAAGCCGAACGGCCAGTAGCTGCCCGGGCTGAAGAAGCCGATCTCGCCCGCGCCGTCGGCGATCTCACCGTCCGGCCGGTCCTCCGGACGCAGGTCGATGCGGCGCGAGACGAACCAGAAGAAGCCGCCGCACATCGAGCAGAGCAGGAACGACAGCAGCAGGGCCACCGTGCCGATCCACTCGACACGACCATCCGAATCGGCCCAGGTCCAGCCGCCGTACAGGACGGCCGCGAAGAGCAGGAACGCGGCAATGGTCAGGAAGATGCGCCACTCGGTCTTCATGCCCGTTGCCTCAGCTTCCCGCGCCGACGGGCGCGCTGCCCTGGTTGAAGTTGTCCTGGGTACGCCGGGTCTCGAACGGCTTGGTGGTCACCGCGTACGGTTCCTCGCCGATCGAGGTCAACGCCTCCTGCGTCGAGGCGCCGTCCTGCTTGGCCGCCAGGAAGCGGTCGAAGTTCTCCGGCGAGACGACCCGCAGCTCGAAGTTCATGAAGGCGTGGTAGCTGCCGCACAGCTCGGCGCAGCGGCCCACGTACGCGCCCTCGGACTCCAGTGAGGAGACCTCGAAGACGTTGCGGATGCTGCCGGGCATGACGTCGCGCTTGAACAGCATCTCCGGCACCCAGAAGGAGTGGATGACGTCCTTGCTGGTCTCCTCGAACCGGATGGACCGGTTGCTCGGCAGCACCAGGATCGGGATGACCTCGCTGGTGCCCAGCACCGAGGCGGTGGTGTTGGCGTCGACGCCCTGGCCGTCGCGGTAGTTGAACTGCCAGTTCCACTTGAAGGCGACCACCTCGACCGTCACGTCGGGGTTGCGGGTGGTCTTCACCACGTCGGTCTGCACGATCGCGGTGTAGTAGAAGAGCACGGCGACGATCAGCACCGGCGCGATGGTGTAGAGGAACTCCATCGGCAGGTTGTAGCGGGTCTGCACGGGCAGCTCGTTGCCACGCTTGCGGTAGCGCACGACGCACCAGAAGATCAGGCCCCAGACGAAGACACCGACCGCGAGCGCCGCGATGCACGAGGCGATCCACAGGTCGTACATCCGCCGGGCCTCCGGGGTGATGCCACCCTGCGGCCAGCCGAAGCCCCCGAACGCCGCGCCGACATCACAGCCCGTGAGCAGGACCAGCAGCGCCGCCCCGCCGAATCCGAGCCCGGCGAGACGCCCGGCACGACGCCCCCGCCGAACACCGGCTCCCGGGGATGCGCTGCGCCGTACGGCCGTCGGCCGTACCTCCGAACTCCTTGCGACCACCTGGTCCTGCCTCCCTAGCGCGCCGCGGTGTCTTCCTCGATCTGGCTGTCTCCGCCGAGCGGAGCCGCCACACCAGCGGCAAAGGCGTCACCGACGGTCGCAGATTACTCGACCATGACGGGCTCGACCCGGTTGGGGTCAGTGTCCGCCCCCGACGGGGGATCTTGTCGCGGCCGGGGGCGATAGCGTGGGTAGATGTGATTCCATCCTCGGTCTACCTGGACGCCGCCACCGCCGCGCCGCTGCATCCGGTCGCGCGGCAGGCGCTACTGGCCGCACTTGACGACGGTTGGGCCGACCCCGACCGGCTCTACACGTCTGCCCGGCGGGCCCGCCAGTTGCTCGACGCCGCCCGCGAGGCCACCGCGCAAACCCTGGGCGTACGCCCCGACGAGCTCTCCTTCACCAGCAGCGGTACGACCGCCGCGCACTCCGCCGTGCTCGGTGGCCTGCTCGGGCGACGACGCGTCGGTGCTGTTCTGGTGCACTCGGCGATCGAGCACTCCGCGGTGCTGCACGCGGCGCAGCGACACACGGCCGGCGGTGGTACGGCCACCGAGGTGCCGGTCGACCGGCTTGGCCGCCTGGATCTGGACGCCTGGTCGGCAGCCGTCACCGGTTCCGGGGTGGCGTTGGCCGCCCTGATCGCGGCCAGCCACGAGGTGGGCACCGTCCAGCCGGTCGAGCAAGCGGCGGCGGCCTGCGCCGACGTGGGTGTACCGCTCTACGTCGACGCCGCCCAGCTGGTGGGGCGGATGCCGGTACCGCGGGGCTGGTCGGTGCTGACCGCGAGCGCCCGCAAGTGGGGCGGTCCGCCCGGCGTCGGCCTGCTGGTGGTCCGCAAGGGCACCCGCTGGGAGTCGCCCTGGCCGTCCGACGAGCGTGAGTCGGGGCGGATGCCGGGCACGGTGAACCTGCCGGCGGTGGTCGCGGCAGCGGCGAGCCTGCGCGCGGCGGCGGCCGATGCGGCGACCCAGGCGGCCCGGCTGGCGCCCCTGGTGGACCGGATCCGGGCCCGGGTGGCCGCCGAGGTGCCCGACGTGGAGGTGGTCGGCGATCCCGAGCAACGGCTACCGCACCTGGTCACCTTCTCCTGCCTGTACGTCGACGGCGAGGCGCTGCTGCACGCGCTGGACCGACGCGGCTTCGCGGTCTCGTCGGGCTCGTCCTGCACCTCCTCGACGCTGCGGCCGTCGCACGTTCTGGAGGCGATGGGCGTGCTCTCGCACGGCAACGTACGCGTCTCGCTGCACTCCGGCAGCACCGAGGCGGACGTGGAACGCTTCCTCACCGAACTGCCCGGCATCGTCGCCGACCTGCGGGCCCAGGCCGGGGTGGTCGGGCTGTGAGCGCCGAACCCGACGAGGTCCTCGACTGCCTCGGTCAACGCTGTCCGCTGCCGGTGATCGCGCTGGCCCGCCGGCTGCCGGAGCTTCCGGTCGGCTCGGTCCTGCGGGTGCTGGCCGACGATCCGGCGGCCGCCGTGGACATCCCGGCCTGGTGTCGCATGCGCGACCAGGAGTTCCTCGGCACCACCGGCCCCGCCCACCACATCCGCCGCCGCCGGTGAAAGGAAGGCCGCGGTCGTCGGCGAGGTCACGCCGTCAACGGTTGACGCCGCGGGCGGAGCCGATCAGTAGCGGGCGGCATGGCGTAGGTTTCCACCTCCGGAACGCCGCGACAAGTCTGTGCGTACGAGGCCAACCGAACGAGCGCCGGCAACGGTCAGGGCAGCAGGTGGGGGCGGATCTCGTCGGCGGCCTCATCGCCGTAGGACTCGGCGAGGCGCTTGACGAACAGGTCTCGCCGTACCTGGTATTCCTGGGTGCCGACGGTCTCCAGCACCAGCGCGGCCAGCAGCGAACCGACCTGCGCGGCGCGCTCCAGCCCGACGCCCCAGGACAGCGCGGTGAAGAAGCCGGCGCGGAAGCCGTCGCCGACCCCGGTGGGATCGACGGCCTGCGCCTCCCGGGCGATCGGTACGTGGATCGGGTCGATGTCCCGCCCCGCGATCTCCACCCCGTGCTTGCCCAGGGTGGTGACCCGGATCCGGACCCGGTCCAGCAGTTGATCGTCGCTCAGCCCGGCCTTGCTCTGCAGCAGCGACTTCTCGTAGTCGTTGGTCATCAGGTATTCGGCGCCGTCGATCAGCCCCACCACGTCCGTGCCCTCCATCCGGGCGAGTTGCTGTGACGGGTCGGCGGCGAACGCATAGCCACGCTCCCGGCACTCCTCGGAGTGGCGCAGCATCGCCTCCGGGTCGTTGGCGCCGACCAGCACCAGGTCGAGCCCGCCGAGGCGCTCGGCGACCGGCTGCAACTCGATGTTGCGGGCCTCGCTCATCGCGCCTGCATAGAACGAGGCGATCTGGCACATGTCGGTGTCGGTGGTGCAGACGAAACGTGCGGTGTGTGCCACCTCGCTGACGTGCACCGAGTCGCAGTCCACCCCGTGCCGTTCCAGCCAGGAGCGGTAGTCGGCGAAGTCGGCACCGACGGCACCGAGCAGCACCGGCCGCAGACCGAGTTGCCCCATGCCGAACGCGATGTTGGCCGCCACCCCACCCCGCCGCAGCACCAGGTCGTCCACCAGGAAGGAAAGCGACACCTTGTGCAGTTGGTCGGCGATGAGCTGGTCGGCGAACCGACCCGGGAAGCTCATCAGGTGATCGGTAGCGATCGAGCCGGTCACGGCGATCTTCATGGCAGCCCTCAGGGTCGGGAGCGGAGATCGTCAGCCTACCGCCACCCCATTTCACGAGCGACCGCCCGATTGCTCTCCCTCTCCCACCACCGGCCACCCGACAACCGGTGTTCGTGGGGAGGGGCACGATGAGGGGGCGGCCCGTGGGACCGCCCCCTCATCGTGAAGTTCGACTCAGCTGAACGAGTCGCCGCAGGCGCAGGAGTTGCCCGCGTTGGGGTTGTCGATGGTGAAGCCCTGGGCGTCGATCCGGTCGGCGAAGTCGATGGTGGCGCCGGTCAGGTACGGAGCGCTCATCCGGTCGACGACGACCTCGACGCCGTCGTAGTCGGTGACGACGTCACCGTCGAGGGAACGCTCGTCGAAGAAGAGCTGGTACCGCAGGCCCGAGCAGCCGCCCGGCTGCACGGCGATACGAAGCCGCAGGTCGTCGCGGCCCTCCTGCTCGATCAGGGCCTTGACCTTCTGCGCCGCGACGTCGGTGAGGACGACGGACGTGGGGGCCTTGGCCTCGGTCGACTCGGTCTGCGCTGGCGTGGTCACGTGGAATTCTCCCTGCGCGCGTTCGGTGTGGTCTTCCCCTGGCCAACATCAGTCGCCGGTCAGCGATTCCCACAGTGGTCCAGTTTTCGATTGTATGCCGCACACGGTCCGCGCACTCGACAGCGTGACCAGCCGCTCCGTCGGCGACAGCGGTCGGCGACCGCACCGGAAGCGGGCCGACCCGAGGTGCCGGGGCGTCAGCGGCTCCACTGGCGGGCCAACCGGGCGCCCAGCGCCCGTAGCCCCTCTCCCGGGCGTTCCAGGGCCGCAGTCAGGCCGCCGCGTTCCTCGCCGCCGAAGTGTTCCACCAGGCTGTACGCCTCGGTCACCCCGACCGAGGCCGCCTCTCGTCGTCCGGTGCTGACCTGGCCGGCGAGTACGACACACGGCACACCCCGGTCGCGAGCGGCACCGGCGACACCGGCGACCACCTTGCCGCGCAGCGACTGGTGGTCGAACTTGCCTTCCCCGGTGATGACCAGGTCTACACCGTCGAGCGCGGCATTCAGGCCGACAGCCCGGCTGACCAGCCCGATTCCGGACTCACAGCGACCACCGAGGGCCAGCAGCGCGGCCCCGATGCCACCGGCCGCACCCCCACCCGGCAGCGCACCCAGCCCGCTGGGACAGCCGGGCAGGCGCTGCTGGAGCACCTCGGCCCAGCGCCCGAGTGCGGCGTCGAGCAGCAGCACGTCGGCCCGGTCGGCGCCCTTCTGCGGCCCGAAGACGTTGCTCGCCCCGTGCAGGCCGAGCAGCGGGTTGTCGACATCGGTGGCGGCGATCAGCCGTACCTCGCGCAGCCGGGGTGCGCCGTCGAGCGTGGCCACGGCGGCCAGCGCGGCACCGCCGTACGGCAGGGCTGCGCCGGTGTCGTCCAGCGCGACGGCGCCCAGCGCGGCGAGCATCCCCGCGCCGCCGTCGTTGGTGGCCGAGCCGCCCAGCCCGACCACCACCGTGCGGGCGCCGGCCTCGACCGCCGCGGTGATCAGCAGCCCCAACCCGTACGAGGTGGTGGTCTTCGGGTCACGCTCGGCCGCGTCGAGCAGGTGCAGCCCGCACGCCTGCGCGCTCTCCAGCCAGGCGGTCGCGCCGTCGTCGGTGAGCAGGATCTCACCGGGGGCCGGACGACCCAGCGGGTCGACGGTGGCCACCGGGACCCGCCGGCCGGGCAGTGCCTCGGCGAGCACGTCGAGAAAGCCGGGCCCTCCGTCGGCCAGCGGCCTGACCAGCAGGTCGTCGCCGGGGGCGATCTCCAGCCAACCGTCGGCCACGGCGGCGGCCACCTGAGGCGCCGGCAGCGTGCCGGCGAACTTGTCCGGGCAGAGCAGTACGCGCATGCCTGGCAGTGTGGCAGCCCACAGCCGCAGGGGCGGCGCACGTGCCCCGCTGTGGGACCATGGAGGGCGTGACGTCGACCTGGGTTGAGCCCTCGAACACCGCCACTGCGTTGCTGCTCCTCGGCCGCGGCAGCGACCCCGCCACCGAGCGTGGCGTGGAGTGTCCGGGTGACCTGCCGGCGCCGAGCGACCCCGACCTGGTGGCCCGGGCGCGGGCGGCGAAGGCCGCGCTCGGTGACAAGGTCTTCGTGCTGGGCCACCACTACCAGCGCGACGAGGTGATCCAGTTCGCCGACGTGACCGGCGACTCGTTCAAGCTGGCCCGCGAGGCGGCCGCCCGGCCGGACGCGGAGTACATCGTCTTCTGCGGTGTGCACTTCATGGCCGAAAGCGCCGACATCCTCACCTCCGACACGCAGCGGGTCGTCCTGCCCGATCTGGCGGCCGGCTGCTCGATGGCGGACATGGCGGCGCTGCCGCAGGTCGAGAACGCCTGGGACGTGCTCACCGAGTTGGGCATCGCGGCGCAGACCGTGCCGGTCACCTACATGAACTCCTCGGCCGACATCAAGGGCTTCGTCGGGCGCAACGGTGGGGTGGTCTGCACCTCGTCGAACGCGAAGCGGGCCCTGGAGTGGGCCTACCAGCAGGGTGAGAAGGTGCTTTTCCTGCCCGACCAGCACCTGGGCCGCAACACGGCGGTGCTGGAGATGGGTTTCTCGCTGGACGACTGCGTGCTCTACGACCCGCACAAGCCGGGCGGCGGGCTCACCACCGAGCAGCTGCGCGACGCTCGCATGATCCTCTGGCGCGGGCACTGCTCGGTGCACGGGCGATTCACCCTGGACAGCGTGAACGACGTCCGGGAGCGGGTGCCCGGGGTCAACGTGCTGGTGCACCCGGAATGCCGCCACGAGGTGGTGAATGCCGCAGATCTGGTGGGTTCGACCGAGTACATCATCCGCACCATCGAGGCCGCCCCGGCCGGTTCGGCATGGGCGGTCGGCACCGAGCTGAATCTGGTACGCCGGCTCGCGCTGGCCCACCCGGACAAGCAGATCATGTTCCTCGACCGGGCGGTCTGCTACTGCTCGACGATGAACCGCATCGATCTGCCCCACCTGGTGTGGGCGCTGGAGGAACTGGTCGCAGGCCGGGTGGTCAACCAGATCACCGTCGACGCCGACACCGCACACCACGCCCGGGTGGCCCTGGATCAGATGCTCGCGCTACCCGGAGCCTGACCGAGCAGGCAATCACTCTGGGTAACACCACTGGTACACGAAAGTGCCGGATCACCGATAAATGCCCCCCGATGCGGTGTGACCGGATCCATTCTCATCACGGAGGGCTATGCTGCCGGGCGACGAGACACGCGGGCGTGAGCGTTTGAACGCGACTGCTTCCCGGGTAGCGACCCGTGGTGTCCCCACATCCAAACGGCAGCACGCACGCGCTGGAGGTTGCGTTGACCGACGACGTCCTGGTCGTACACGGAGGCACCCCCTTGCAGGGGCGGATCCGCGTGCGCGGCGCGAAGAACCTGGTCTCCAAGGCGATGGTCGCCGCGCTGCTCGGCGACAGCCCGAGCCGGCTGTTCGACGTGCCGAAGATCCGTGACGTGGAGGTGGTCCGGGGTCTGCTCGGGCTGCACGGCGTCAAGGTCAGCGACGGCGTCGAGGACGGCGAACTGGTCTTCGACCCGGCGAATGTGGAAAGCGCCAGCACCGACCAGATCAACGTGCACGCCGGCTCCAGCCGAATCCCGATCCTGTTCTGCGGGCCGCTGCTGCACCGCCTCGGGCACGCCTTCATACCGGACCTGGGCGGCTGCCACATCGGGCCGCGACCGATCGACTTCCACCTCCAGGCACTGCGCGAGTTCGGCGCGACGGTCGACAAGACCCCCGAGGGGCTGCACCTGTCCGCTCCGAACGGTCTGCACGGCACCAAGTTCGCGCTGCCCTACCCGAGTGTGGGCGCGACCGAGCAGGTGCTGCTCACCGCGGTGATGGCCGAGGGCGTCACCGAGCTGCGCAACGCCGCTGTGGAGCCGGAGATCATCGACCTGATCTGCGTCCTTCAGAAGATGGGCGCGATCATCAAGGTGCACACCGACCGGGTGATCGAGATCCAGGGCGTACCGAAACTCCACGGCTACACCCACCGGCCGATCCCGGACCGGATCGAGGCGGCGAGCTGGGCGGCGGCGGCGCTGGCCACCCGCGGCCACGTGGAGGTGCTCGGCGCCGAGCAGGCCGACATGATGACCTTCCTGAACGTGTTCCGCTCGATCGGCGGCGAGTACGAGGTGACCGACACCCGCCCCCCTCGGCCGGGACAGCCCGGTCAGGAGGGCGGCATCCGCTTCTGGCACCCGGGCGGTGAACTCCAGGCCACCGCACTGGAGACCGACGTGCACCCGGGCTTCATGACCGACTGGCAGCAGCCGCTGGTCGTGGCGCTGACCCAGGCCCGGGGCCTGTCGATCGTGCACGAGACGGTCTACGAGCAGCGGCTGGGCTACACGCAGGCACTCAACTCGATGGGCGCCAACATCCAGGTCTACCGGGACTGCCTGGGCGGCACTCCGTGCCGCTTCGGCCGGCGCAATTTCAAGCATTCCGCAGTGATCGCCGGGCCGAGCAAGCTGCACGCCGCCGATCTGGTCATCCCCGACCTGCGGGCCGGTTTCTCTCACCTGATCGCGGCGTTGGCCGCCGAGGGCACCTCCCGGGTGTACGGCGTCGATCTGATCGACCGGGGCTACGAGGATTTCGAGGCCAAGCTCGCCGACCTCGGCGCGCACGCCGAACGGCCGTAATCCGGGCCACACCACGCCCGGTCCGCCAGGTGGCCTTTGCACCCGCGATGTGCAGCGGTCACCTGGCGTTGGCTACCCTTGGCGCGTGCCGTCGCTGTTTCGTCGCAAGTCCGCCGACCTCGCCGACCCCGCCACCGAGCCGCTGACCCCGGCCGAGGAGGAGGCCGAGGCCGACCGTCCGCGTAACTACACCCCGAGCAAGGGACGCGAGACGCCGAAGCGCCCCAGCAACGGCCGGCGCCCACCGGGTACGACCAAGCCGCTGACCAAGGAAGAGGCGAAGGCCCTGCGGCGGCAGCGGCGGGCCGAGGCGGCCGCGGAGTTCCGGCGTGAGGGCGGTCCCCGTGACCGGGGCCCCGAGCGACTGCTCGCCCGCAACGTGGTCGACTCCCGGCGTACCGTCGGCACCTGGTTCTTCGGTGGCGCGCTGATCGTGCTGATCGGCTCGAATCAGGCGATGCCCCCGGCGATCCGGCTGGCCTCCAACCTGCTGTGGGGTGCCCTGGCCGTCGGTGTGGTGATCGACTCGGTGCTCATCTCGCGCAAGATCAAGAAGCTGGTCCGGTCCCGCTTCCCGCAGTACACCCAGCGGATGGGCTCGCTGTACCTCTACGCGATCATGCGGGCGATCACCTTCCGGAAGCTGCGTACGCCGGCGCCCCAGGTCGCCATCGGCGACCCGGTCTGAGCCGGTCAGGGCACGCCGAGCAGGCGGAGCAGCGCCGTGGTGCCGGCGGCGGCGATCACCACGAGCACGAACGGCGCCCGCCGCCACGCCAGCAGCACGCCCACCAGCACCCCGGTCGGCCGGGCCCATCCGGCGAACGCACCGGCCTCGGTCAGCGCCGCAGTCGCCGCCAACGCCGCCAGCAGGGCCGCTGCGGCAACCGGTAGCAGTTGCCGCGCCCACACCGGCAGGTCGAGCCGGTCCCGCAACAGCACCCCGGCAACCCGGAAGGCGTACGTCCCGACGGCCAGCGCCATGATCACCGCAATCAGCACGACTGTTCCTTCCGACCGGCCGGTACCGCCTCGGACGCCACCGGATGGGCTTCGCCCGACGGCTCGACGGTCTCCGCGATCGGGGTCACCGGCGGCCGCCTGAGCCGGTGCACGGCCAGCAACGCCGGTCCGGCCAGCGCCAGCAGTACCGGCAGGCCGGCCGGCAGCACCGGCGTGGTCAGTACGGCCACCGCCGCGCCGCCCACGGCCGCCCGCCGGATGTCCCGGTCGCGCAGGGTGGGCAGCAGCAGGGCGATCAGACCGGCCGGGAACGCGGCGTCCAACCCGAGCGCGGCCGGATCTCCGGCCACCCCACCGGCCAGTACGCCGAGCACGGTGCCGGCGTTCCAGGCCACGAAGAGCAGGGTGCCGGCCAGCCAGAACGCCCGACGCCGCAGGTCGCCGGCCGGACGGGCGAGCGTGAAGGCGGTCGTCTCGTCGGTCATCAGGTGGCTGCCGAGCAGTCGTTGCCACAGCCGGCGGCCGAGGGTGTCACCGAGGGTCAGCCCGAACGGCAGGTGTCGGGCGTTGAGCAGCAGCCCGGCCAGCACGGCGGCAACCGGGTTACCGGCAGCCGCCAGCCCGACCGCCATGAACTGCGCACCGCCGGCGTAGACCAGTAGGGACATGGCGACAACGCCCCAGGCGGGCAGACCCGCGGCCACGGCCACCGCCCCGAACGAGGCGCCGACGGCCGCCATCGCCGCGCCGATCGCGGCGACGTCGCGGAGCATGCCCGCCCCCGCTGTTCGTTCTGGCGTACGCATAGTCCATCATGATGAACACGCCCCTCATGTTCGTCAAATAGAACAACTTGACCGACGGAGCGAACAATGTCCTCGGATCCTTCGCCCCCGCTGGCCACCATCGCCGCTGCTCTCCGTCAGGAACGGCAGCGGGTCGGCATCTCGTTGACCGAACTTGCCCGCCGGGCCGGAATCGCCAAGTCGACGCTGTCGCAGCTTGAGGCCGGGCTGGGCAACCCGAGTGTGGAGACGTTGTGGGCCCTGGGTGTGGCGCTCGACATACCGTTCAGTCGGCTGGTCGAGCCACCGGCGACCACCGTACGGGTGATCCGGGCCGGCGACGGCCCACGGGTACGCTCCGAGCACGCCGACTTCACCGGCACCCTGCTGACCGCCGGCACCGCACATGCCCGGCGGGACGTCTACCTCATCGAACTTGAGCCGGGGCGGGTACGCAGCGCGGAGCCGCACACCCCGCGCACCGTCGAACACCTGGTGGTGGGCGCCGGCCGACTGCTCTGTGGCCCGGAACACGAGCAGGTGGAGTTGGGCCCGGGTGACTACGCCACCTTCCCCGGCGACGCCCCGCACCGCTACGAGGCTCTCGAACCGGGCACCTTCGTCGTGCTGATCATGGAGCATCCCTGACCCCACCAGGCCAGGTACCGCGAGCCGACACGGCGACCGGCACCCCTGGTTCAGCGACGGAAGTCCGATTCCGCCAAAGGCCCAAATGTCCCGGATCGACTGGATAACGTTTGGGTGCGGCGCGGGGCGCCACAGTGGCGTTGACCAAGCCCGCGCGGCTACCCTCCTTCCGCAGCCATTCGGTGCCGGGACGAGCGAGTTTGGCCGATTCCGGGCGGGTGCCCAGTGACCATTTCCGACGAGGTGACATTCGCCGTGAGCGAGCGGACGCGAGCCGACCATCGGGGCGCGGCCGTGAGCGAGCGGACGCCGGTCCAAGGGCTCCGCACGGCCGAATCCGCAACGCCGGGCCCGGTCGTCTCCGAGCGTCACACTCCCCGCCGAACACGTCCTGCGCGGCACGACGGGTCCGCCGGATGAGTCGCGGCTACGCCGACCGGTGGCACGATCCCGCCGAGCCGTCCTGGGTCGTCGAGCCGACGACCGAATGGCAGCCGCAGTTCCCGGGCCAGCGCTACCCGGGCGACGACGGCATCGACCATCAGCAGCCACGGGCGTGGGGCCGGGCGAGTGCGATCGGGCGGGCCGAGGTGCCACCGCTGGCGCCGACCAGGCCGGACGGCACGTACGTGGGTCGATCCTGGGACGACGAGCCGGAAGGCCGGCCGGGCCGGCACGACGCGCCGGCCCAGCGCCGCCCCGACGGCGGCAACGGCGCCCGTCCGTACGACCAGTCCCCGTACCCGGGCAACCGGCCGGCACAGCCGGACGGACGGTGGTCGCAGCCCGCCGAGCCGGTACGGGGACGCGACGGCGTCACCTGGTCCGACGTCGGTGCGCCGCCGACGGGTGTCACCGGCGCGCCGCCCCACCGGGAGCGACGCGCCCCCGACCAGTACACCCAGCCCGACGTCGACGGGTACCGCCGGGACCGAGGCGGCTTCGAGCCGCCGGAGCGACGCGGCCCCGACCGGTACACCCGACGTGAACCCGACCGATATCCGCAACCCGAACCTGAATGGCGCGACCCCGACGCCGACCGGTACGGCCAACGGCCACGCCGGTCCGAGCCGACCGATCGGGATCAGTATCGGCGCGGCGCGCCGGTTTCTCCGGCCGGACGACCGGAGCGCGGTTGGGTGTCCGAGCCGGACGAGGAGCCGCGTCGCCCCGCCGCCTACCGGCCCGTCGATGACGCCGACCGCCGGTCCACGGGTGACACCTCGCGGCGCCCCCGCTACCAGTGGAGCAGCCACCCCGGTCAGCCCAGCTATGACGACGGACCCCGGGTGGACGGCTACCGGGACGAGTTCAGCGTCGGTGACCCCGACGCCGCCCCGTACCCGGACGGTTACGTCGACGACGAGCCGGCCCGTGGGACCCGCGACGAGAGGGGTCGCCCGGACCGGTCGCCCGACCGGAGCCGCACCGAGCCGGCTTCCCGAGACCCGCAGGGGTACGCCGAGCCACCGCCGCGCCGCGACCTGCCCTGGCCCGAGCCGGGGCCGATACGCCCGAGCAGCGGTCGAGATCACCGGGAGTACCAGCGTCCCGCAGTTCCCGAGACCGGCGACCGGCCCAGCTATGGCGACCGGCCCGGCCACGGAGACCGACGACCGGCCGCCATCCCTGACCTGCCCGGGTCGGAAAGGTTCGTGGACCGCCCGGCCGCGCAGCGACCCGGCGCCGAGCGGCCCGTCTCCCCCGCACCCGACCGTGACCCACCGCGCCGTCATTTGTCGGTGGTGCCCGACGAGTCCCTCTCCCCCACCCCGGAGCGGGATCGCCCCGTCTCCCCCGCCGCCGGGCGGGCCCGCCCGGACTTTCCGGCCCCGCCACGGGACCGGCCCGACACCGTCCACCCCCATCACGACCGGCCCTCGGCCCCGGTCGCGGCGCGCGACTGGCCCGATACCGTCGGCCCGAACCCGGACCGTCCCGGCGCCGTACGCTCCGACCAGTCCCAGCCTGGCCGTCCCGAGCCGACCCAGGAGTGGCCTGGCCGTCCCGAGCCGACCCAGGAGTGGCCTGGCCGTCCCGAGCCGACCCAGAATCGGCCTGACCGCGCCCAACCGGTCCGTGAGCGGCCGGAACGTCCCGGGCTGATCCAGGAGCGGCCCGCCGCCTCGGGAGCCGACCGGCCAGCTGGCGGGGACACCGTTCGACCGGCCCCACTGCACCAGCACGAGGTTCGCCCGGCGCCGCTCCACGAACACCAGGTCCGGCCCGCCCCGCTGCACGACCAGCCGATGGTGGCCACCCCACCACCGGTCCCGACACCATCGGTCGCGTCAGCACCCCCGACCACTGCACCACTCACTCACCAGCCGGTCTCCGCACCGCCCAGCCACCAGCCGGTTTCCGCGCAGCCTGCCGATCGGCCGGTTTCCGCACCACCCAGCCACCGGCCGGCTTCCACGCCGCCCGCCGATCAACCGCTGGTCGGCCCGCCGCCCGGTCGTGTTGGCCGCGGACCCGAAGACATGGTGGCCCCGGCCGCCTGGACCGGCGTCCCGGCCGTACCGACCATCGACGGGCACGACCCGACACCGGTTTCTCCGCCGCCTGCCACCCGGCCACCCGGCCGGTATGTTCCGCCGACGCTGGAGACGTCCACGTCCTCGCGGGTCAACCCGCCGTCGGACGGCCCGCAAGCATGGTTCGGTTCGCCCACGCCCGGCCCGGCAGGCACGCCCGAGCCCACGGGCCCTCCGGTTCGCCAGGCATCGCCCGTCTCGCCGATCTCCGCGCCGCCGAGCCACGGCCCCACCGCACCGGCAACCCCCACGCCGCCCGGCAACCCGATCCCGACACCGCCGGCCGCCGCATCAACTCCGGTGTCGGGGCCGCCGGGCGCCCCACCGACGCCGGTGTCGAGGCCGCCGGGCGACCCGATCTCGACATCGCCACGGCACACGCCGGTGTCCGCACCGCCGGCGTCGCCGGTGTCCGCACCACCTGCTCCGCCGATCTCCACGCCACCGGTCGCCGCCGCACTCTCGTCATCCGCGCCGGTGTCCACGCCACCGTTCACGACGCCGGTGTCCGCACCACCGTTCATGACGCCAACTGCCGCGCCGGTGTCCGCACCGCCCGCGCCAGCCCTCGCGCCCTCGACCGCACCACCGCCCACCTCGGCACCGATCTCCGCACCGCCCGTCACCTCAGCACCGCCGGTCACCTCAGCGCCGCCGGTCACCTCAGCGCCGCCCGTCACCTCGGCACCGCCGGTCATGTCCACACCGGACGGCCCACCGCCGACAGCGGCAGCACCGGTGTCGGCACCGCCTGCGACACCGTCGGCCACCTGGGAGCCCACACCACCGACGACCACAGCACCGATCTCCGTACCACCGGTCTCGTCCACACCGGACGACGTCGCACCGGCAGCGTCGGCACCGGCGTCCCTATCGCCCGGGGCGCGGGAGCCCGAACGGCCGTTGACGTCCGCATCGGACTCCACGTTGGCAGCAGCACCGACGTCCGCACCGCCGGCCATCCGGGAGTACGCACCACCGCCGACCACAGCACCGATCTCCGCACCGCCAGTCACGTCCGAACCAGATGCCGCCATACCCGCAGCGACCGCACCGGTCTCCGCACCACCCGCAGCGCAGGTTTCGGCAGTACCGGTCTCCACCCCACCGGCCGACGACGCGCTGGCACCGATCTCCGCGCCACCGGCGGACGATGCGCCGGCGGCTGGCCTGGCAGCCGACGACGAGCCGGAGCCGCCGGCCGACCCCGAACAGGTGTTGGCCGGTTACCGCTGGCGGCTGGACCCGGAGACGCTTCGCGAGGTCGTGGACGACCCGGAGGAGCTACGGACGGTACGGCAGCGGCTCACCGACAAGCTCGCCACGGCCCTCGACAACCGGTCCCGGGCTCGGCTGCTCAGCCTGCGGGCGGTGGCCTCGCGAGTGCTCGGCGACCTCGACGATGCGCTGGACGACGGCCGGATGGCCCTGACCTACGCCGAAGCGACCGGGGAGTTGCGCCGGGCCGCACTGGCCCAGGCACGGTTGGCGCACGTGCTGCGCTGGCGTGGCGACTTCACCGAGGCCGACCGGCTGTTCGCCGAGGCGAACTCGGCCGAGTTGCCGGACCGGTTGCGGGCCGCCCTGCACGAACACGCCGCGCGGTGCTGCTACGACCAGGGTCGACTGATGGAGGCTTGTCACCACTTCGAACGGGCTCTCGACCTGCGTGGCGAGGGTGACGCGGAACTACTCGCCCGGGTCCGGATCGGACTGGACGCGGTGGCGGCACGGGCCGCGGAGCGTGGCTTCGGGCCGTACCCCCGTGGTTGGGACGAGGTGCTGGACCGTGACCGTGGCCCGGTGCCGGCCCGCGACGGTGGTCAGGGTCTGTGGGGTTACGCGGACGCCGCCGGTGACATGGTGGTGCCGGCGCGCTACGCCGAGGCGCAGCCGTTCCGGGACGGTCGGGCCTGGGTGCGCGAACCGGAGACGGACCGCTGGTCGTTGATCGACCTGACCGGTGAGATGGTGGTCGAGCCGACCTACCTGGCTGCCCGGCCGTTCTCCGACGGCCTGGCCTGGGTGGTACGGGACGACAGCGGTTGGCTCGCCGTGGACACCACGGGTGAGGTGGCCGTGCCGCCCGGCTTCGCCGACGTACGCCCGTTCCGCAAGGGGGTGGCGGCCGTCCGCCGAGAGGGCTGGGGTGCGGTCGACGCGACGGGGCAGATCGTGGTGCCGACCCGCTACCACGGGTTCCACACCGTGCTGGCCGACGGCCGGTACGTCGACGGCTTCACCGACGAGGGCCTGGCCGTGGTCGACGTGGCCGGGCGCAAGGGTGTGGTGGACCGGACCGGCCAGGTGATCGTCGCACCGGCGCACCCGGTACTGCTCATCCACCCGGTGGCCTTCCTGGCGACCAACGGTGTCGGCCGGTGGGGTGCACTCGACCGGCGGGGCGGATCCCTGATCGATCCGGTGTTCCAGAACCCGGCCGAGGTCGTCGCGGAGATCGAGGCGCTCCTGACCGACGCGACCCCGGTGCTCTGACCCGCTCCCCACGCCACGCCCGGTCACCCGTTGATCGGCCAGGCGGGTCGGACCGGAGGCGCATTAGGCTCGGGGAATGGAATTCCGACACCTGGGCCGTTCCGGCCTGATGGTCAGCGAGATCTCGTACGGCAACTGGATCACCCACGGCTCACAGGTCGAGGAGGATGCGGCCTTCTCCTGCGTCCGAGCCGCCCTGGACGCCGGCATCACCACCTTCGACACCGCCGACGTCTACGCCGGTACCCGTGCCGAAGACGTGCTCGGTCGAGCATTGGAGGGCCAACGGCGCGAAGGTCTGGAGATCTTCACGAAGGTGTACTGGCCCACCGGCCCCGGCCGCAACGACCGGGGCCTGTCCCGCAAGCACATCATGGAGTCGATCAACGGTTCGCTGCGCCGGTTGCGGACCGACTACGTGGACCTCTACCAGGCCCACCGGTACGACTACAGCACTCCGCTGGAGGAGACGATGGAGGCCTTCGCCGACGTCGTGCACTCCGGCAAGGCGCACTACATCGGTGTCTCCGAGTGGAAGGCGTCGCAGATCCGCGAGGCACACGCGCTGGCCCGCGAGCTGCGCATCCCGCTGGTCTCCAGCCAGCCGCAGTACTCGATGCTCTGGCGGGTCATCGAAAGTGAGGTCATCCCCACCAGCGAGGAACTGGGCATCGGGCAGATCGTCTGGTCGCCGATGGCGCAGGGTGTGCTCTCCGGCAAGTACCTCCCCGGTCAGCCGCCGCCCGCCGGTTCCCGGGCCACCGACGAGAAGTCCGGCGCCGGCTTCATCGCCAAGTGGCTGACCGACGACGTGCTGACCCGCGTCCAGCGACTACGCCCGCTGGCCGACCAGGCGGGGCTGAGCATGGCTCAGCTGGCCATCGCCTGGGTGTTGCAGAACCCGAACGTCTCCTCGGCCATCGTCGGCGCGTCCCGCCCCGAGCAGGTGCACGACAACGTCAAGGCGGCGGGCGTCAAGCTCGACGCCGACCTGCTCAAGGCGATCGACGAGATCGTCGAGCCGGTGACCGAACGCGACCCGGCCCGCACCGAGTCGCCGGCCGAGCGGCCCTGACCGAATCCGGGTCGGCCGGCACGTCATGCCGGCCGACCCGGTCACGTTCCGCCGCCCACCGGCGGGTCAGCTCCAGAAGCGGACCAGCTCCAGGCCGGTGGCGTAGAGCCACGGCGGCAGGCCGAGGAAGTCGGCGACCGCGAAGACCGCCGAGAAGAACCACCCACCGATACGCGGATTCCACAGCAACGCGAAGAGCAGGATGAAGCCGTACGGGGCGAACAGGTCGTACATCCGCCGCCACTGCGGGTTGAGCCACGGCTGGATCATGTTGCCGCCGTCCAGACCGGGCACCGGCAGCAGGTTGAGCACACTCGCGGTGAGTTGGAGGAAGCCGAGCAGGCCCACCGCGGCCCAGAACTCCACCGGACCGCCCCCCGGTGCCCCGATCCGCAGCACCGCCACCAGCACCAGGGCGAACAGCACGTTGGTGGCCGGGCCGGCGAGGCTGACCAGCGTGTGTCGCAGCCGCCCCGGGATCACGTGCCGATCCACCCAGACGGCACCGCCCGGCAGGCCGATGCCGCCGAGCAGCACCACCACCACCGGCAGTGCGATCGACAGCAGCGGGTGGCTGTACTTGAGCGGATTCAACGTCAGGTAGCCGCGATGGGCCACCCCACGGTCGCCGAACCGGTACGCCACCACCGCGTGCGCGTACTCGTGCAGGCAGAGCGAGACCACCCAGCCGGTGACCACAAACCCGAAGACGGCGAGCCGGACGTTACCGATGCCGTGCCAGGTCAGCACACCGCAGGTGACCAGCAGGGCGACCAGGGCAAGGAAGATCGGGCTCGGCCGGAAGGCTGCCCGGGGCACCCCGAGCACCAGCGGCTCGGCGTCCCGGGGGTCCATCACTCGGCCACGGGCAGCAGGCTCATCCGGTACTCCACCCGGTCGTCCTCGACAAGCGTGACCGAGGTGACGCCGGACGCCGCGAGCTCGCGCCAGGTCTGGCCGACCCAGGACTCGGCGTCCGCCTGGCTGCTGAACGACTCGGCGGGCCCGTCGACCGACTCGCCGTTCGCGCCCTCGTACCGCCAGCTCCACGCCATGTGCGCGTCTCCCCTCACCGCTGATGTCCCGTGGGACGGACCTTCGCCAGCGTAGTCGGCCGTGGATGCGTCGGCCTTGCCACGGGCGTCGACCGGTTGTCGGCACCCGGCCTCGGCGCCGGCTCAAGGGACCCCGGGTGGTCACGGTTCACCTGCTCACCGCCGGGTATGTCCCCGGCAACGGAAGCTGGACAGGAGGGGCGATGACCAGGCCGATACCGGAGATGGACACGGCGGAACTACGCGACATCGCGGTACGCGGAGGCATCCAGGGGGCGCGCGAGATGGACCGGGAGGAACTGATCGACGCCCTGGTCGCGCGCCCGGGTGAGGGCGCCTGGCAGGAGGACACCAAGCCCGCCGACGTCAACCCGAACGACTACTACTACCAGCCTCCCGACGGGCGGTGAACGACGTCGGGCCGCACGGTGCACCTGCGATGCCCGTGCCGGTCGGCTGGTCGTAAGGTACGAGCATGTCCCTCGACGGGTGGAACAGGGTCCTGGTGCTGGGCGGCATCCGCTCCGGCAAATCGGAGTTCGCCGAGTCCCTGGTGGCCGACGCGACCACGGTTCGGTACGTGGCCACCGCCGCCGGTGACGAGGACGCGGAGTGGGCGGCCCGGCTCGCCGCGCACCGCGCACGTCGACCGGCTGCCTGGAGCACCGAGGAGACCGCGAGTGACCCGCGCCGACTCGCCGACGTGATCGCCGCCGCCCGGCCGGACGAGACGCTGCTCGTCGACGACCTCGGTGGCTGGGTGACGGTGTTGCTCGACCCCGCTCACCAGCCGGCCGACGACACCGTCACGATCGACGAACTGGTCACCGCCGTACGCGGTTGTGCGGCCCGGCTGGTGCTGGTCAGCCCCGAGGTCGGGCTCTCCCTGGTGCCGACGACGCCGCTGGGCCGGGCGTTCACCGACGCGCTGGGCGTGGTCAACCGGGCCGTGGCGGACGTCTGCGACGCGGTGCTGCTGGTGGTCGCCGGTCAGCCGTGCCAGCTCAAGCCGGCCGCCGCGCCGGGCCTCGCCGCCGGTGCCACCACCACCGCTGTCGCCCCCGCCGGGGCCAGCACCGCTGGGGCGGGGACGACCGTGCCCGCGCAGGCCGGGCCCGCCGTCGGGGACGGCAGTGTCTCCGCGCCGACGCCCGTCGTGCCGGTGGCCGCCGGTGGACCGGTCATCCAGCCCGGGATGGAACTACCCATGCCCGACGAGTACGCCGGGCCACAGGCCGTGGAGCGACTCGCCACCCTGGACGTGCCGGGCCGCGGGCTCGGCGTACTGGAACAGGTGGTCTCGTTCGCCGCCACCACCCAGGGCACGCCGACCCCGACGCCCTGGCAGTCGGTACGGGTACTGCTGCTGCACGGTGACCACGAAGGTGGCGCGGCGGCCGGCACCCGGCCCGGCGAGTCTGCTCGCCGCGCCGACCAGGCCCGCGCCGGTCAGGGTGTGCTCGCCCGGCTCGCCGACCACGGCGGAGCGAGTCTCCAGGTGGTCGAGGCACCGACGGCCGCACCCATCGAGCACGGGCCGGCGCTGACCGCCGAGCAGGTCGAGTCGGCGCTGCGCTACGGCTGGCGGCTGGCCGAGGAGGCCGCCGACGCGGGCGTACAACTGCTGGTGCTGGCGGCGTGCGGTGCGGGCACCGAGGCTGCGGCGGCTGCCGTGCTCGCGGCGACCGCCGGGGCCGAAGCGCCCGCCGTGCTCGCCCGGGTGGTCACCGAGTGCGGCGAGTTCGACGACGCGGCCTGGATGACCCGCTGCGCGGCGATCCGGGACGCGCTGCACCGCATCCGCCGTTCCGGCCGGGACGCCAAGGACGTGCTCGCCCAGCTCGGTGGCGGCGACATCGCCGTGGCCACCGGCGTGCTGCTGGGCGCCACCGCACGCCGGATTCCGGTGCTGCTGGACGGCCCGGTCGGGGTTGCCGCAGGGCTGGTCAGCCGGGATCTCGCCGGCCAGGCCCGACACTGGTGCCTGTTGGCCGACCACGGCGGGCACCCCGCCGTCCAACTGGCCGCCGACGTGCTCGGTCTGACCCCGCTGGCGGAGCTGAAACTGGATCTCGGCGAGGGGGCGAACGCGCTGACCGTGCTGCCGTTGCTGCGGTCGGCGCTGACGCTGGCCGCTGCCCTGCCGACCCGCCCGGACCGCGCCGAGGGCGCCGACAGTGGCCCGCAGCAGGCCGACGAGGCACCGGAAGTGCCGGCGGAACCGGTCGAGGAGAGCGAGCCCGACTTCCGTGAACCCGAGCCCGAGGGGCCCGGACCGACCAGCACGGAACCCGCGCCGGCGGACCACTCCGGCTCGCGTGCCGGCTGACCTGCGGCTGCTCGGCGACGGGGTCAGGCTGGCCCTGACCACCCTCACCGTGGCGCCGGTGCGTACCGGTCGGGTCGACCGGGCCACGGCCGGTACGGCGATGGCGCTCGCCCCGGCGGTCGGCGCGCTGCTGGCCGTACCGGTCGCCGGGGTACTGCTGCTGCTCGGCTCGCTCACCGCGCCCCTGGTCGCCGCCGCCGTGGCCGTCGCGGTGAACGCCCTGCTCACCAGGGGCCTGCACCTCGACGGACTGGCCGACACGGTGGACGCGCTCGGGTCGTACCGGCGGGGACCCGCCGCGTTGGAAATCATGAAGAAGCCGGACGTCGGACCGTTCGGCGTGGTCACGCTGGTGCTCGTACTGCTGGTGCAGGCCGCGGCGCTGGCCGAGTTGGCCGGCGGGCCCGCTCCGGCCGTACTCTCGGCGGTCGTCACCGCCACCGCGGCCGGCCGGCTCGGCGTGACGCTGGCCTGTCGGCGGGGTGTTCCGGCGGCCCGTCCGGACGGGCTCGGCGCGATGGTGGCCGGCACCGTCGGCCCGGTCGCCCTGGCCGCCGGCATCGCGGCGGTCACGCTGCTGGCGGTGCTGGCCGTTCCGGGCCGTCCCTGGCAGGGGCCGCTGGCCGTCCTCACGGCACTCGCCGTCGCGGCCGCCCTGGTGCGACACGGGGTACGCCGACTCGGCGGGATCACCGGCGACGTGCTCGGCGCCTGCGTCGAACTGGTCACCACGCTGGTCTACCTGGGACTGGTGCTGTCCGGCTGAGCCGGGGCACGGGCGGCGGGTAGCGTTCTTCCACGACAGCACCGGCACGGCCTTGCGGGGGAAATCATGCTCATCACCGACGACTTCCTGCCCGTTCCGGTTCCGGAATCGCTCAGCGCGACGTACCTGGTACCGACAACGGGGCTGCCGGCGGTGAGTGCCCGAACAGCGGTGCGGGGTCTGGCCGGTCGCCTGGCCGAGCCCGTGCACGGGTTGGCCAAGCAGATGCTGGACAGTCCACTAATGAGCGTGGACGTACGCCCGATCAGCGAGTTTCCCGAGCTGCCGCCGGACCTGCTCACCGCGTTCGGCGCCAGCAAGGCGCAGTTGGATCGGCTGGCCGCCGCCAGCCACCTGGTGGTGGTGCAGGCCGAGTACCGGCCGGGCTGGCCGCCGGCACACGAGTGGGCGGCCCGGGCAGTGGCCGCGGCGATCGCCGAGGCGGTCGGCGGCGACGTGGTCGACGTGTTCGGCCTACAGTTCCTGGATCCGGTGGCGGCGTTGCGGTCGTTGCCGGACGAGCGGGGCCGGGTCCGGCTCGTCGACTGGGTGCTGGTGCCGTACTCGTCGGATGCCGAAGGGCTGTGGTTCACCACCAAGGGACTGCGCCGCTTCGGCCTGCTGGAGTTGCAGACCCAGGGGGTGCCGGACCATCTCACCCGGGCCTGGGGTGCGGTGATGACCGGTGCCGCCCGACGGCTGCTGCGGGACTGGACCGACGGACTGACCGGCGAGGAGGTGCCGGCGTTCGTGCAGCTGCCCGTGCTGGCCACGGTCACCGGGCACGACATCGCGGTGGCGTACGGCAATCCGGAGCAGCACGGGGCGACCGCGCCGGTGCTCCTGCGGTTGGAACTGGACCCGGCCACCGACCCGGACGCCGACTCGTTTCTCAGCCTGCGCCCGCCGGCCGGGCATCCCGGTCCGGCCGGACGCTACTTCGCCGCCGCCTGTGCCACTCTGTTCGCCGGCATCCAGCCCGACGTGCGCTACGCCCGCTCGGGTGACGCGATGAGCCGGGCGATCGCCACCGCCCGCGCCGGCCTGGGTGACATCCGGGCCCGCTTCCGGGCCGGCCAACTGCCACCGGAGACCCAGCTGGTGGTCAAGTACGGGCTGCCCGGCGACGACGGCCCCGAGTACGTCTGGGCCGGCGTGACCTCCTGGGACACCCCGGAGCGGGTCGTCGGTGCCAGCGCCAGCGACGCCAACACCGACCCCACCGTACGAATCGGCTCGCCCGTGGTGGTCGAAGCCACCGACATCGTCGACTGGGCCCTGCTCGACTCCACCGGCGTCATCGAAGGCGGCTGGACCCAGGCCGTCCTGGACGCCGGCGAGAAACCCACTACTTGACGGAGGGGTGGACGAAGGGAGGGCGGGTCAGGTGGGCGGGGGTGCGGCGGCCCCGGATGTCGACCTCAAGCTCGGCGCCGTCGGGAAGGGCGGGGGCGGTGTCGATCAGGGCGAGGGCGATGCCCTGCTTTCCGGTGGGGCTGAAGGTGCCGCTGGTGACCGTGCCGACGCGGGTGTCACCGTGCAGGACCGCCATGCCGGGACGGGGAATGCCCCGGCCGACGACGGTCAGGCCGCGCAGCGTACGCGTCGGGCCGGTGGTCTTTTCCGCGAGCAGCGCGTCGCGACCCCAGAAGGCCGGCTTGTCCCAACCCACCGCCCAGCCCGTGCGGGCCTGCACCGGGGTGATCTCCGGCGACAGGTCCTGCCCGTGCAGGGGGTACCCCATCTCGGTGCGCAGCGTGTCCCGGGCGGCCAGCCCGCACGCCTGCGGTGCCGGCTCGGCAGCGAACAGCGCGTCCCAGACCACGACCGCGTCACCGGCCGGGACCACCAGTTCGTAGCCGCGCTCACCGGTGTAGCCGGTACGGCACACGGTCAACTCGACGCCGTCGAGGGTGGCCGGCGAGAAGCTCATGTACTCGTGCCCGGTCGGCAGCCCCAGGGCATCCAGCAGTTCCGCCGAGCGTGGCCCCTGCACCGCCAGGACCGCGTACGCCTCGTGCTCGTCGGAGACCGTGACCTGCGGCGGCGCGGCGGCGCGCAGCCGGCGCACCACCTCGGCGGTGTTCGCGGCGTTCGGAATCAGGAAGACGTGGTCGTCGGCGTACAGGTAGGCGATGATGTCGTCCACCACGCCGCCGGTGGCCTCGTCGCAGCAGAGGGTGTACTGCGCCCGGCCCGGCCCGATCCGGCCCAGGTCGTTGCTGAGGCAGGTGTTGACGAACTCCGCCGCCCCCGGGCCGGTCACCCGTACCTTCCCCAGGTGCGACACGTCGAACACGCCGACGTCGGTGCGTACCGAGGTGTGCTCCCGCAGCACCCCGCCACCGGCGTACTCCAGCGGCATCTCCCAGCCACCGAACGGGGCAAATTTGGCGCCGAGCGCGGTGTGCCGCTCAGCCAGCGGGGAACGACGCAGCCGGGTCTCGGCGGCGTCGGTGGTCACGTCGGTCATGGGTCGCAACTTACCGGGACCCACCCGTCTGGTTAGCATCGGCGGGACCCCTCGGGACGCCCCGGCGGGGCCAGTATCAACGCCCGGCGGGTAACCATCCGCCGCCAACTCCATTGCCGGTACGCCACACGACCGGCCCGGCCTGCCCGGGAGCAGCTTCCGTGACATCGTCCAGCACCACCCTGAGCCTGGTCGACACCGACCCCGCCGAACTCGCCGTCGACGCGATCGTGATCGGCGTGCACAGTACGACCGGCGAGGACGCCACCAGCGGCCCCGCCGGCACCCTGCTGCTCGCCAGCGGCGCGGAGAGCATCGCCGCCGCCTTCGACGGCAAGTTGACCGAGACACTGGCGCTGCTCGGCACGACCGGCGGTCCGGGCGAGGTGATCAAGTTAGCGACCCTGGGCACGATCACCGCTCCGGTGATCACCGCAGTCGGCCTCGGCCCGGAGCCCAGCGGTGCGGCGCCCGCCCCGGAGACCCTGCGTCGGGCTGCGGGCGCCGCCGTACGGTCGCTGGCCGGCTCGACCCGGGTGGCGCTCGCCCTGCCGCTGCCCGACGACGCCGACGCCTGCGCTGCGCTGCGCGCCGTCGCCGAGGGTGCGCTGCTCGGCGGGTACCGGTTCGCCGGCTACAAGACCCGGCCGCAGCCGAACCGGCGCGAGCCGGTGGCCGAGGTGCTGGTCGCCGTGCCGGACGCCGCGGACGACGGGGCCCGGGCCGAGGTGAGCCGGGCCGTCGCGGTGGCCGCCGCGGTGCGGCTCACCCGCGACTGGGTCAACATCGCCCCGAACGAGCAGCGACCGCCGGTCTTCGCCGACGCCGTCGCCGACGCCGCTCGGGCGGCAGGCCTCGGGGTGGAGGTGCTCGACGAGGTCGCGCTGCGCGAGGGTGGCTACGGCGGCATCATCGCCGTCGGGCAGGGCTCGGAGGCCCCGCCGCGGCTGGTGAAGCTGACCTACACGCCAGCCGACGGCGGCACCGGCAAGCGGGTGGCGCTGGTCGGCAAGGGCATCACCTTCGACACCGGCGGCATCTCGATCAAGCCCGCGCAGGGCATGTGGGAGATGAAGTCCGACATGGCCGGCGCGGCGGCGGTGGCCGCGACCATGCTGGCGGTGGCCGAGCTGAAACCACGGGTGACGGTGACCGCGTACGTGCCGATGGCGGAGAACATGCCGTCGGGCACCTCGTACCGGCCGGGCGACGTGATCACCATGTTCAACGGCAAGACGGTGGAGGTGCTCAACACCGACGCCGAGGGCCGGATGATCCTCGGCGACGCGATGGCCCGCGCCTGCGCGGACGGCACCGACTACCTCTTCGAGACCTCCACCCTCACCGGCGGGCAGGTGGTCTCGCTGGGCAAGCGGATCTCCGGCGTGATGGGTACGCCAGAGCTGTGCGAGCGGGTCCGCACGTCCGGCGACGCGGTGGGCGAGCCGACCTGGCCGATGCCGCTGCCGGACGACGTACGCAAGGGCATGAACTCCGAGGTGGCCGACATCTCGCAGGTCAACGCGGGTATGGAGCGGGCCGGGCACATGTTGCAGGGCGGCGTTTTCCTCAGCGAGTTCGTCACCGACGAGGTCGCCTGGGCACACATCGACATCGCCGGCCCGGCGTACCACTCGGGTGAGGCGAACGGCTACTGGACCAAGGGCGGCACCGGCGTACCGGTGCGTACCCTGCTGCACCTGATCGAGGACGTGGCCGCCAACGGCTGAGGTGTAAGGAAGGGCCCCCTGTTAACGCCTCGCGTATAGCAGGGGGCCCCTTTTAACATGTCGCATCGCCAGGCAGCGCTCAGTACAGCTCCGGGCGGCGCTTGCGGCGCTCGTTGTAGTCGCGCATGCGCTGCGGATAGCCCATCAGCGCCACGTCGTAGACGGGGATGCTCAACCGGTAGGCGAAGCGTCGCGCACCGTCCGGCCCGTTGATGCGCCGCCGTGTCCACTCGCCGTCGTCGGCGATCAGGATCACCGTGGTCTCGGTGACCGTGGTACGCGGCTCGATGTACGCTTCGACCCCCTTGCGGGTACGGACAAAGTTCTCAAGATGCTCCAGATCGGCGCGATTGGCCGTACGGTCAGGTTCGGCCGCGCCTGCCCGCTTGCGTCGCCGGAACAGTCCCACTGAGCCGTCTCCCCACCTGTCGCGTCATCGAAGGCAGTGCCAAGGGTACGTGGCGACAACGTGTCATTGGGCACCTCGGTACGCGCTCGGGACGCGGTGGTGACAAGATGGCCGAGGTGGGGTGTGCCCCTGTTACCCCGCCGTGACCCCCGATGCAGCGAAGCGACCTGGGAGTTGAACGTGAGCGAGCCGAACGACGCAACCTTCGACATCGTCATCCTCGGAGGTGGTAGCGGCGGCTACGCGACCGCGCTGCGCGCCGCCCAACTGGGGCTGTCCGTCGCACTGGTGGAGAAGGGCAAGCTCGGCGGCACCTGCCTGCACAACGGCTGCATTCCCACCAAGGCACTGCTGCACGCCGCCGAGATCGCCGACCAGACCCGCGAGTCCGAGCAGTTCGGTGTGAAGGCCGAGCTGGTCGGCATCGACATGGCGGCGGTCAACTCGTACAAGGACGGCGTGGTCTCCCGGCTCTACAAGGGCCTGCAAGGGCTGGTCACCGGCAACAAGGCGATCACCTTCGTGGCGGGTGCCGGCAAGCTGGTCGCGCCGAACGCGGTCGAGGTCGACGGCAAGCGGTACACCGGCCGCAACATCGTGCTGGCCTCCGGGTCGTACGCCAAGAGCCTGCCGGGCCTCGACGTTGACGGCGAGCGGGTGATCACCAGCGACCACGCTCTGGTCCTGGACCGGGTGCCCAGCTCCGCGATCGTGCTGGGCGGTGGCGTGATCGGCGTCGAGTTCGCCAGCGTGTGGAAGTCCTTCGGGGTGGACGTGACCATCATCGAGGCGCTGCCCCGCCTGGTCGCCGCCGAGGACGAGGAGTCGTCGAAGGCGCTGGAGCGGGCGTTCCGCAAGCGGAAGATCAACTTCAAGGTCGGCAAGCCGTTCGAGAAGGTCGAGAAGACCGACAACGGCGTCAAGGTGACCATCGCCGGCGGCGAGACCGTCGAGGCCGAGCTGCTGCTGGTCGCCGTCGGTCGGGGCCCGAACACCGCCAACCTCGGGTACGAGGAGCAGGGCGTGAAGATGGACCGCGGCTACGTACTGACCGACGAGCGGCTGCGCACCAACGTGCCGAACGTCTACGCCGTCGGCGACATCGTGCCCGGGCTCCAGCTCGCGCACCGCGGCTTCCAGCAGGGCATCTTCGTCGCCGAGGAGATTGCCGGGCAGAACCCGGCGGTGATCGACGAGGCGGGCATCCCCCGTGTCACCTACTGCGACCCGGAGCTGGCCTCGGTCGGCCTGACCGAGGCGAAGGCCAAGGAGCAGTACGGCGCCGACAAGGTCAAGACCTACAACTACAACCTCGGCGGCAACGGCAAGAGCCAGATCCTCAAGACGACCGGCTTCATCAAGCTGGTCCGAGTCGAGGACGGCCCGGTGGTCGGCGTGCACATGGTCGGCGCCCGGGTCGGCGAGCTGGTCGGCGAGGCGCAGCTGATCTACAACTGGGAGGCGTACCCGGGCGAGGTCGCGCAGCTGGTGCACGCCCACCCGACGCAGAATGAGGCCCTGGGCGAGGCTCACCTGGCCCTCGCCGGCAAGCCGCTGCACGCGCACGCCTGACCCACGACGTAACCGCGGCGTCCGGCGACGGGCGATGATCCCCCCACCAGGGAAATGAAGGAGTCTGGAGAACATGCCGGTATCGGTCACCATGCCCCGGCTCGGCGAGAGCGTCACCGAGGGCACCGTCACGCGCTGGCTCAAGCAGGAGGGTGACACCGTCGAGGTCGACGAGCCGCTGCTCGAGGTGTCCACGGACAAGGTCGACACCGAGATCCCGTCCCCGGCGGCCGGCGTGCTGACCCGGATCGTGGTGGGCGAGGACGAGACGGCAGAGGTCGGCAGCGAGCTGGCGGTGATCTCCGGCGAGGGCGAGTCGGCCGGCGGCCCCTCCGAGCGGCAGGCCCCCGCCGAGCACCAGGAGTCGCCGCCCGCCGAGCAGGCCGCCGAGGCGGCCGCGCAGCCGCAGGCCGAGGCGGAGCAGTCGGCCGTCGAGGAGCCGGCCGAGCAGCCGGCCCAGGCCGCCGCGCCGTCGGGCGAGGGCACCCCGGTGCAGATGCCGGCACTGGGCGAGAGCGTCACCGAGGGTACGGTCACCCGCTGGCTCAAGCAGGTCGGCGAGACCGTCGAGGTAGACGAGCCGCTGCTGGAGGTCTCCACCGACAAGGTCGACACCGAGATCCCCTCGCCGGTGGCCGGCACCGTGCTGGAGATCAAGGTCGCCGAGGACGAGACCGCCGAGGTGGGCGCCACGCTGGCCGTGGTCGGTGCCGCCGGTGGCGCCCCGGCCGAGGCCAAGCCGAAGCCCGAGCCGCAGGCCGAGGCTAAGCCCGAGCCGAAGCCGGAGCCGCAGGTGTCCGAGCCGACGCCCGGCGTGTCGTACAACGAGCCGGCCGCGGAGGCCGAGACCGCGCCGGAGCCGGCCAAGGCCGAGCAGGCCGCCACTCCTCCCGCCCCGACGCCGCAGCCCGCCGCCGCGCCGAGCGCCAACGGCGAGGCGGCCGGTTACGTGACCCCGCTGGTCCGCAAGCTGGCCGGTGAGCACGGCGTCGACCTGACCTCGGTCAACGGCACCGGTGTCGGTGGCCGGATCCGCAAGCAGGATGTGCTGGACGCGGCGGAGAAGGCCCGCGCCGCCAAGGCCGCACCCGCCCCGGCCGCTGCGCAGCCGGCTCCGGCGGCGCAGGCCCAGCCAGCCGCCAAGCCGCAGCCGAGCGCCAAGCGCGGCACGACCGAGAAGCTGCCGCGCATCCGCGCTGCCATCGCCAAGCGGATGCACCAGTCGCTTCAGGAGACGGCACAGCTGACCACGGTCGTCGAGGTGGACGTCACCAAGGTCGCCAAGCTGCGGGCGCGGGCGAAGGACTCGTTCCAGCAGCGGCACGGCGTCAAGCTGTCGTTCCTGCCGTTCTTCGCCCTGGCGGCCATCGAGGCGCTCCAGACGTACCCGATCGTGCAGGCCCAGATGGACCTCGACGCGGGCACGATCACCTACCCGGACACCGAGAACCTCGGCATCGCGGTGGACACCGAGCGTGGCCTGCTGGTGCCGGTCATCCACAACGCCGGTGACCTCAACCTGGGCGGCATCGCCAAGCGCGTCGCCGACCTGGCCGAGCGCACCCGCACCAACAAGATCAGCCCGGACGAGATCGCCGGTGCGACCTTCACGCTGACCAACACCGGCAGCCGGGGCGCGCTGTTCGACACCCCGATCGTGCCGTCGCCGCAGTCGGCGATGCTCGGCACGGGTGCCGTGGTCAAGCGCCCGGTCGTGGTCAACGACCCGGAACTGGGTGAGGTCATCGCGGTCCGGTCGATGGTCTACCTGGCCATGTCGTACGACCACCGCATCATCGACGGCGCCGACGCGGCCCGCTTCCTGACCGCGGTCAAGGAGCGCCTCGAGGCCGGCAACTTCGAAGCCGAACTAGGCCTCTAACCCTCTCCACTCTCCCGAAGGGCGCCCCGGCTCACCAGCCAGGGCGCCCTTCCCCATCCCTCCCCTCCCTCCCCTCCCGCCCTCTCCCCCACCCTTCGCCCCGTCGATCATGCAGTTCTGGTCGCCTTTTTATCCTCATGCGCACCTTATGCACCGACAACAACTCCATGATCGACGAGGCGGTCTGCGGGGGTGGGGATGGGGGCGAATCTCGCCCGTCTTTGTCTTGAGCTTGGGAAACTCAGGCGGTGAGCGACAAGGGCTGGCGGGGACGGCTGGGGCCGGCCGTCGGGATAGCGCCGGGCGCCCGGGTCGACAAGTTCGAGATCTTCTTCGACCTGGTCTTCGTCTTCTCGTTCTTCAACATCGCCCGCACCACGGCCACGGAGATCACCGGGCGGAGCCTGTTCCACGCCCTGCTCGTGCTCTCCGTGCTCTGGTGGTGCTGGGTGGTGCACACGGTGGTGGCGACCCGGGTACGGATCGGCGAAGGTTTCGTGCCCGTACTGATGGTGGCCGGAATGGCGGCGCTGTTCTCGTTCGCCCTCGCCCTGCCGCAGGCGTTTAACGACTCGCACGGCGCGCACGCCGGGCCGGTGGTGGTGGCGATCAGCTACGTGGTCATCCGAGCCGTGCACCTGGCGCTGTTCCTGCACGTCGTCCGGGGCAATCCGGCGGAACGCCGGCAGTTGTTGCGGTACGCCCCCGAACTGAGCCTGAGCACCGTGCTGCTGCTGGTGGCGGCGTTGCTGCCCGGCAAACTCACCGAGTCGGGAATGGCCGAGGTGCTCCGCGACGGACTGTGGGTCAGCGTCATCCTGCTCCAGTACGGCACCGGCCTGCTCGCCAGCACATGGGGCTGGGAGGTGACCTCCGCAGAACACTGGACCGAACGGTACGACCTGATCCTGATCATCGCGCTCGGTGAGTCGGTGATCTCCGTCGGGCTGGGCAGCAACCTGATCGGCCAGCCGCCCACCTGGCCCGGAGTGACCGCGGCGATCCTCGGGATCGTCTTCACGGCCGCCCTGTGGTGGCTGCACTACGACGTGATCGGGCCGGCCGCCCGGATCGCTCTGCACGCCACCCTGGGTCGACCCCGGGTGCTGATGGCCCGGGACGCGTACGCGTACCTCTACCTGCCGATGATCGCCGGGATCATCATGTTCGCCCTCGGCGCCGAGGGCATCGTGCACGACATCGCCGAGCCGGGCGTACCGTTCAGCGAGCCGGCACACGGCCCGGACGTGCCGCTGTTGTACGGCGGGGTGATCTGCTATCTGGCCGGAAACATGCTGTTCCAGCTGCGTACCCTGCACACGCTGTCCTGGCTGCGGCTCGCCACGGTGCTGCTGCTCGCGGCCAGCATCCCGATCGCCATGGTCCTACCCGGACTGATCACCATGGGCCTGCTCACCGTGATCTGCGTCGGTCTGATCGGTGCCGAGGTGGTGCTGATGTCCGAGGGGCGGCGGGCCCTTCGCGCGGTGGTCTACGAGGAACGGACCGCGCACGAGGCTCACGAGGCCGCCTACCGGGCCCGCTGGCACGAGAACCCGCCCGACGCGGTGTCCTGAACGATCCTCGCACCCCGCGCTTGTCGTCCCGGGAGCCAGGGTTGCCGCCGGGCCACGATTCGACGAATGGCGGATGAGCGGCCGGGATCACCCGCACCGTTTCCGGTACCTGACGGAAACCGCTCATCTGTGCTCCCACCTGGCGTTTTCTTCACCCGTTTGGCGGAGACGCCAGATGACTCGTCGTCGGTACGGTCCTACGCACACGACGCGCTCCCGCCTGATGGAACCCGCGTCGGTCTTTCCACCGAAAGGCAGGCAATGACAGTTCGAACCCCCTCTCGGCCCCGCAGGGGCCGGCAAGCACTCGGCGTGATCGCCGCCGGGCTGCTCCTGGCCGGTGCGCTGCCGGGCACCGCGTCGGCTGCGGAGCCCGATCCGCGAGTCGGGCTCGGTGCCGGCTGGCTCGACGCCGAAACGGCAATCAGCAACCTGGAGCACCTGGCGAACCGCCCCAAGCCGGCTGGCTTCGTCGACCCCAACAACCCGGGCGCCGGCTCGTTCATCGCCTCGGACCTCGGTTTCGGCGACAAGTACGCCGTCCTGGGCAACTACAACGGTTTCAACATCGTCGACATCTCGAAGCCGGCCGACCCGACGCTGGTCACCAGCGTGGTCTGCCCGGGTGGCCAGGGTGACCCCTCGGTCTTCGGCAACCTGGTCTTCATGTCGGTCGAGGAGACCCGCGGGCGCGTCGACTGTGGCACCAACAGCAGCGTCGGCACCCGTTTCCAGGGCGTCCGGATCTTCGACATCAGCGACGTGCGCAACCCGGTCCAGGTCGCCGCAGTGCAGCTCTGCCGCGGTTCGCACACCCACACGGTGGTGACTGACCCGAAGGACAAGAACAACGTCTACATCTACAACTCGGGTACCGCCGGGGTGCGGCCGGCCTCCACGCTGGAGGGCTGCAACAACAACCCGGCCGACGGTGAGAACCCGTCGCGCTGGCGCATCGAGGTCATCAAGGTTCCGCTGGCCGCTCCCCAGCAGGCCGCCGTGGTGAACGCGGCGCGCCTGTTCGCCGACCCGACGACCGGCCGGATCGACGGCCTGCAGAACGGCCCGACCACGCCGCGTCACCCGTCCGGTGGCACCTGGTCGCCGTCGCCGAACACCAACACCTGCCACGACATCACCGCCTACCCGGAGATCGGGCTGGCTGCGGGTGCGTGCCAGGGCAACGGCATCCTGGTCGACATCTCGGACCCGGCGAACCCGGTCCGGATCGACGAGGTCTCCGACCCGAACTTCGCGTACTGGCACTCGGCGACGTTCAACAACGACGGCACCAAGGTCATCTTCACCGACGAGTGGGGCGGCGGTAGCGGTGCTCGCTGCCGCGACACCGACCAGCCGGAGTGGGGCGCGAACGCCATCTTCGACATCGTCGACGGCAAGATGGAGTTCCGCAGCTACTACAAGCTGCCGGCTCCGCAGACCACGGCGGAGAACTGCGTCGCGCACAACGGTTCGCTGATCCCGGTTCCGGGCCGCGACATCATGGTGCAGGCCTGGTACCAGGGCGGTCTCTCGGTGTTCGACTTCACCGACTCCGCCAACCCGCGTGAGATCGCCTTCTTCGACCGCGGCCCGATCAACCCGGACCGGATCGTCAGCGGTGGCTACTGGTCGGTGTACTGGTACAACGGCAACCTGTTCGGCAACGAGATGGCTCGCGGTCTCGACGTCTTCGCGCTGAAGCCCAGCCAGCACCTGTCTGCGGCCGAGATCAAGGCGGCTTCGCAGGTCAAGCTGCCCGAGTTCAACGCCCAGCACCAGCCGAAGATCGAGTGGACCCCGAGCTTCGCGGTCGCCCGGGCCCACTACGACCAGGCGGTCCGTGCCAACACCCTGGGTCACCCGATGACGTCCCAGGTGGACAAGTTCCTCGAGCGGGCTGAGAAGTTCGCTGCCGAGGGCAAGCGCTCCGCGGCGGTGGCCCAGCTCGGTGCCATCTCCAACCAGATCCGTGGGGATGAGCACCAGGCGCTGAAGCAGGCGATCCTGGACCTGCGCGCCTCGCTCTGATCTGTACCTGAAGTAGAGGGGCACCTCAGCTCGAAACCATTCGAGCCGAGGTGCCCCTCGCCTTCGCGGTATTCGCCGTGGTCCGGACCGAAACCGACCTGACGGTACGCCGTGGTCCTGCCCGCGACCGACCTGACGGTACGCCGTGGTCCTGCTCGGACAGCAGGACCACGGCGACCCGCTCAGCTCATCGCGGCCAGCATCTTCTGCATCCGCTCGATCTCGATGCTCTGGTCGGCCTCGAACTCCCGGGCGAACTGGTCGGCGGCCGGTTCCAGCCCGCCACCGGAGGCGTACAGCTCCTGCACCATCGTCAGCGCCCCCTCGTGGTGGCGGATCATCAGGGTGAGGAACAACTTGTCGAACTTCGCGTCCCGGGCCTGCTTGAGCTGATCAAGTTGCTCGGGGGTCAGCATCCCCGGCATCAGCTTGTGTCCGCCGTGACCCGCGTTGGGCCCCGTGGTCGGCACGTTCCGCTCCGTGAGCCAGAGCTGCATCAGCGAGATCTCGTCCCGCTGCGAGACGTCGATCCGCTTGGCGAGCAGTTTGATGTCCGGGTTGTCGGTACGGTCCGCCACCAGTGCCGTCATCGTCAGGGCCTGCTCGTGGTGCGGAATCATGCCCTGGATGAACATCGTGTCGGCCGCGCTGAACTTGGGCGGCGAAATCTTCGCCACCTCTTCCTCCGAGAGGGTCTTGCCTGCCTGGCCCGGAGCACCCGGCTGGACCACATGCGAGCTCGGCGGCCGGTACGGCGGCGGTTCGCTGTCCGGCCAGGCGGCGAACGCCACCCCCGAACCGACCACGGCCGTGACGGCCACGGCCGAGATGATCACACGACGAGACAGCGCCATGACTCTTGTACCCAATCTGAAGCTTGAGCTGCACAGATGCGAAGGCCATAGTGCCTCATGCTCGTCTCCGTCACCAGGGACCGGGCGGCTGTTGGTGGATCAACCACGGGCCAGCGGACGGCTGGCTGGTCGGGTAGCGGAGGCGCTCACCCCGTGGCTTGGGCGTCCTCGTCTCGACCGGCGATCAATCTGTAGCACTTTGTAGCACGCCAGGCTAGGATTAGCCCGTGGCTGAGCACGCTCATCGGGAGATCACGCAGCGCGAGCTGCGCAACGACTCGGGCGCGATCATGCGCGGCGTCGAACGGGGCGACTCCTTCATCATCACGCGTAACGGCACCCCGATCGGGAAGCTGATCCCGCTCCGGCGGCGCACCTTCGTACCGCGCGCCGAGGTGATGGCCGCCTTCGCCACCGCTCCCGTGCTCGACGTCGAGAAGTTCCGTCGTGACCTCGACTCGACGGCCGACCAGGATCCGTTCAGCCGTGAGTGGTGACTCCCCCACCCGGGGTCTGATCGACACCAACATCGTCATCCATCTCGGCGCCCTCGACCCCGACGAACTGCCCGAGGAGATGGTGATCAGCGCCGTGACGCTCGCGGAGCTGTCCGCCAGCCCACACCACGCCGACGACCGTGCCGAACGAGCCCGGCGGACCAGCGTGCTGCAACACGCCGAGGCCACCTTTGATCCACTACCGTTCGACGCCGAGGCAGCGCGAGCCTTCGGCATGCTCACCAGCGCGGTCCTGGCCACCGGCCGTACCACTCGCCGCCGGCTCGCCGACCTGATGATCGCCTCAGTGGCCCAGGCCAACGGCCTACAGCTCTACACGACCAACCCGAACGACTTCGCCGGCCTGGAGGACCTGGTCCGAGTCCAACCGGTACGCCGCCCCTGAGCACACACACGGCCACCGGCCTGGCAGCGTCCGCGACGAGCGCTCACCCACGCAAGCCGGCCGCGATCCGGCCGGTTCTGAATCTGTCGCACCCTGATGATCGTGCTCGATCGTGGATCGAGTGGTATTGGAGTCGATGACAGGCCACTCGATCCCAGATCGAGCACGATCATGGCCGCGCCGACCGAAACACGTCCTGCACGACGCGGCCGACCAACTGCACCCGCTCGACCCGCACGACGGCCCGGCGCCGGCGCAGCTCTTCGACCGCTTCCTCGGCTGGGCGCTCATCCGGCGAACGGTGGACGACCCGACCCGACACCCGGTGCCGGGAGCGCCTGCCGGCCGACCTGCCTCCGGGCGCGAGCTATTTCGCCGCGTGACCGACTAGACAGGGTCGGGCTGCCGCGCGTACCCGAAGATATGAGGATGCGGATCCTCATGGCCGGCGCGTCCGGCTTCCTCGGCACTCGGCTGGTCGACCTGCTCGTCGCCGACGGGCACCAGGTGACCCGGCTGGTCCGGCGGCCACCGCGTACCCCGGATGAGCGGCAGTGGTCGCCGTCGGGAGCGCAGCTGGACCCGGCATTGGTCGCCGAGGCGGACGCGGTGGTCAACCTGGCCGGTGCCGGGGTGGGCGACCGCCGCTGGAACGACCGGTACAAGCAGCTGATCCGGTCCAGCCGGGTGGACACCACCAGCACCCTGGCGATCACCATCGCCGGGTTGCCGGCCGCAGACCGGCCCGAGGTGCTGCTGAACGCCTCGGCGATCGGCTGGTACGGCAACACCGGCGACCGGGTGGTCGAGGAGGACGCGCCGGCCGGTGAGGGCTTCCTCGCCGACGTGGCCCGGGTGTGGGAGGCGGCGACCCGGCCGGCCGAGGATGCCGGGGTACGGGTGGTGCGGCTGCGTACCGGACTGCCGCTGCACCGCGACGGTGGGCTGCTCAAGCCGATGCTGTTGCCGTTCAAGCTGGGCATCGCCGGGCGGCTGGGCAGTGGACGGCAGTGGATCCCGTGGATCTCGATGGTCGACTGGCTGAACGCCACCACCTACCTGCTCGCCCGCGCTGACCTGGCCGGGCCGGTGAACGTGGTCGGCCCGGCACCGGTAACCAACGCCGAGTTCACCCGGGAACTGGCCCGACAGCTACACCGTCCCGCCGTCATCCCGATCCCGGCAGTGGCGTTGAAGGTGGCCCTGGGCGGCTTCGCTCAGGAGGCGTTGACCAGCACGCGCGTGCTACCTGGCGTGCTGACCCGCGCCGCCTTCACCTTCCGCCACCCCGACCTGCCCACCGCGCTGCGAGCAGCTCTGCAGGACTGACGCCGGGCCGGGCGGGCGCGTCAGCAGCCGATGGTCCAGTGATTGGCGGCGATCTGGCGCAGGGTGGTGGTGTAGAAGATGTTGTAGAGGCCCATTCGCTGGTTGGACCCGTTGGCGTAGGCGTAGCCGCCGGAGTGGTAGGCGCGGCCGGCGGTCACGTGCGCGTAATTGCTGGCGGTGACGCAGGTCGGGGCACCGGTCGGGCTCGGCGACGCGGTCGGGCCGGGCGTCTTGGTCGGGCTCGGCGTCACCGTCGGGCTCGGGGTGGGCGACGGCGTGCCGCCGCCGTCCAGGCCGAAGAAGAGCGCGTCACGGTACGCCGAGCAGATGGTGTTCAGGAAGTACGCCGCAGTGCTGCCGCACTGGTCCACGCCCGTCCCGGGGTTGACCGGGGTGCCGTGGCCCATGCCGGAGACCCGGTAGAGGCGTACCGCGTCGTTGCCGTACGCCTCCAGGCTGGTGCCGCCGGGCAGTTGCGCGGTGCTGGTCGGCGTCTGCGACACGCCGAGCACGTTGGTCCACTGGTCGCGGGACTCCACGGCGTTGGCCACCGCCACCGTGTAGTCGGCGGTGCCGTGCCAGATCGCCACCCTCGGACGCGAGCCGGCGTAGCCGGGGTGGGCCTTGCGGACCAGGTCGCCCCACTGGGCCGGGGTCTTGTCCACCCCGGGGCTCATGCAGGAGAAGGCGTTGACCATCCCGGTGGCGCAGCGGTACGGGATGCCGGCGATGACCGAGCCGGCGGCGAAGACGTCCGGGTAGGTGGCGAGCATGGCCGCGCTCATCGCGCCGCCGCCCGACAGCCCGCTGACGTACACCCGGTTGGCGGCCGTGCCGTAGTTGGACCTGGCGTGGTCGACCATCTGCTTGATGGACAGCGCCTCGCCCTGGCCCCGGCTGGTGTCGCCGGTCTCGAACCAGTTGAAGCAGGCGCTGGAGTTGTTGGCCGACCGCTGCTCGGGCACGATCAGCGTGAACCGCCACTGGTCGGCGTACTTGCGCCAGCCGGAGTTGGTGAAGTAGCCGGCGGCGTCCTGGGCACAGCCGTGCAGCAGGACGACCGCTGGTGCGCCGGTCGGCAGGTTGTCCGGCCGGTAGGCGTACATGGCGAGGTTGCCGGGGTTGGAGCCGAAGCTGGCGACCTGGGTCAGGGCTGCGGCCTGGGCGGGGGTGGCGGCGGCCACCAGCGCGGTGGCGGCCACGACCAGGCCGGCCAGCAGACCGGACAGGGTACGGATGCGGCGCACGGGACCTCCAGGGACGGTGTGAGCTGGGTCACCGATAATTGCCGCGAGGTTACGCAGATGCGTCTCGCCTGTGACATGGCGAGGATGCACACATTCGTCGATGTCCAGGTGTGGGCCGCTTGCTTGCCCCCGAAGGTGCCGGCGTGTCCGGGCGCGGTTGGTAACGTCCGCTAGGTGCCCACCTCGCCGTCCGTGGCGTCCGCGCCCACCTCGCCCGTACGTGTCACCCGTGATCGTCGCGCCGACCTGATCGTGACAGTGGTCGCGCTGGCGCTCGCCGTCTGGGTGACCAGCGGGCTGTGGCTGGACCCGAACGGGCGCGCGATCACCGTCAACTCCAGCGACCAGGCACTGTTCGAGTGGCTGCTGGCCTTCGGCGGGCACGCGGTCAGTCACGGTGACAACCCGCTCTACACGTACCTGATCAACGTCCCGGACGGGGTGAACCTCGCGGTCAACACCTCGATCACCGTGTACGCGGTGGTCTTCGCCCCGCTGACGTACCTGATCGGGCCACCGGCCACCTTCCTGGTGATCCTCACCCTGAACCTGGCCGCCACCGCCGTCGCCTGGTACTGGCTGCTCTCCCGGCACCTGGTCCGCAGCCCGCTCGCCGCCGCCGTCGGCGGGCTGTTCATCGGCTTCTCCCCCGGCATGGTCTCGCATGCCAACGCCCACCTGAACTGGACCGCCGGCTGGCTGGTGCCGCTGCTGGTGTGGCGGCTGTTCGCGTTGCGCCGTCCCGGGCACTGGCTGCGCGACGGCGTGATCCTGGGGGTGCTCGTCGCGATCTCCTTCTCGATCGCCGCCGAAGGGCTGTTCTTCACCGCCCTGGCACTCGGCCTCTTCGTCGCCGTGTGGGCGCTGCACCCGGCCAACCGGGCGGAGGCGCGGGCGGTGCTGCCGTCGTTCCTGCGCGGCCTCGCGGTGACCGCGGTGGTCGCCGGGGTGCTGCTGGCGTACCCGCTGTGGCTGCACTTCGCCGGTCCGCAGCGCTTCCACGGCACCGGCTTCGACGCGGTGATCCACTCCGAGGACATCGCGGCGTACGCGGCGTTCCCGCGCCGCTCGCTGGCCGGCGAGGCCGGGTTGCGTACGTCGCTGGCACCGAACCCCACCGAGGAGAACTCGTTCTTCGGGTGGCCGCTGCTGGTGCTCACCGTCTGCTGCTTCGTACTGCTGTGGCGACGCGCCGACCAGCGACGCCGAGCCACCCTGTGGGCCCTCGGCATCGTGGCGGTGGTCTTCGCCGTGCTCTCCTTCGGGCCGGTGGCCAAGGTCGACGGCCGGCGCACCGACCTGCCCATGCCGTTCGACCTGCTCGGGCACCTGCCGGTGGTGAACGCCGCGCTGCCCGCCCGGCTCGCGCTGGTGGTGACGCCGGTGATCGGCCTGCTGCTCGCGTACGCCATCGACCAGTTGCGCCGGCGACCACCGCGCCGGCCGGCGGCGGTGGCCTGGACCCTCGGTTTCGTGGCGGCGCTGCTGCCGCTGTTCCCGACGCCGCTGCTGACCAGCGCACGGGAGCCGATCCCCCGCTTCATCACCTCAGGTACCTGGCGCGACTACGTCTCCCCCGGTGGCGTGTTGACCCCTGCCCCGCTGGCCCTGGACGTCTACCCCGACGGCCAGCGCTGGCAGGCGTACGCCCTGGCCGACCGGCAGGGCGAGTTCGCCATCCCGTCGGGCTTCTTCCTCGGCCCCGGTGGCCCCGACGGCCGGGGCCGGATCGGGCCGGTGCCCCGGCCCTTCAGCGCCCTGCTCGACCAGGCCGCCCGCACCGGCCTGCCACCGATCGTCACCGAGGGCACCCGCGAGGAGGTCCGCGCCGACCTGGAGCACTGGCGGATCGAGACGGTGGTGCTCCCTGACGAGGTGCACGGCGCCAAGTGGCCGGTCGACGAGGAGGCCCTGCGCCGCACCCTGACTGAGTTGTTCGGCGAACCGCAGCGGGTCGAGGACGTCTGGCTCTGGCGGGTCGACCAGAACTGACCCGCCGGCACCGTGCCGGTCCGGGCTACGACGCGGCCCGGTCGTCGGGTTCGGCCGGCTTCAGCGGGTGAGCCGGCTCACCACAGGTGACCAGCGAGTACGGGTCTAGGCTGGAAAACGTGACCACGACGACCTCCGGCCTGACGGCCGTTCGCGCCGGCGTCCTCGACTACACCGCCGCCTGGGACGAGCAGCGCCGCCTGCACGAAGCGGTGGTCTCCGGCGAGTCCGGCGACACCGTGCTGCTGCTGGAGCACCCGAGCGTCTACACCGCCGGCAAGCGCACCGAGCCGTGGGACCGCCCGATGGACGGCACCCCGGTGGTCGACGTGGACCGTGGCGGCAAGATCACTTGGCACGGTCCGGGGCAGCTGGTCGGCTACCCGATCCTGCGCCTGCCCGACCCGATCGACGTGGTCGCGTACGTGCGGCGGGTCGAGCAGATGCTGATCGACGTGTGTGCCGAGTTCGGCCTGACCGCCGGCCGGATCGAGGGACGCAGCGGCGTCTGGGTGCCGGAGGACGATCGGGGACCGGCCCGCAAGGTGGCCGCCATCGGCATCCGCGTCGCCCAGGGCGCCACCCTGCACGGCTTCTCAATCAACTGCGACTGCGACCTGACCAACTTCGACAAGATCGTGCCGTGCGGCATCCGCGACGCCGGAGTCACCTCGCTGACCGCCGAACTGGACCGTCCGATCACCGTCGCCGACGCACTCCCCATCGTCGAACGCCACCTCTCAACCATCCTCACCCCCTAACAGGTCCCCCCACTTCCCCACCCCGCCTCGTCGATCAAGAAGTTTGCGTCAGGATTCCCGCCGCCGGTGACGCAAACTTCTTGATCAACTCGTGCAGGGCGGGGGCGGGTCGTGGGGTGTTACGGGGGGTTTGTTGGGTTCGGTGTTCGGCGTCACAGGGTTTGCGGGGTGATGGGGGTCGCCTGCTGTTCATCGACGGCGACCATCCGGCGTAGGCTCGTTTTTGTGACGATCGAGCACACCGCACCGACGACCGGCCAGGCCGCGACTACCGCGACGCCCGCCCCCGAAGGGCGACGGCTGCTGCGGATCGAGGCGCGCAACGCCGAGACGCCGATCGAGCGCAAGCCGCCGTGGATCAAGGTCAAGGCCAAGATGGGCCCGGAGTACACCCAGCTGCGCGGGCTGGTCTCGCGCGAGGGGCTGCACACGGTGTGCCAGGAGGCCGGCTGCCCCAACATCTACGAATGCTGGGAGGACCGGGAGGCCACCTTCCTCATCGGCGGTGACCAGTGCACCCGCCGCTGCGACTTCTGCCAGATCGACACCGGCAAGCCGGCCGAGTTCGACGCCGACGAGCCGCGTCGGGTGGCCGAGTCGGTGGTCTCGATGGGCCTGCGGTACGCCACCATCACCGGCGTCGCCCGTGACGACCTGCCCGACGGCGGCGCCTGGCTGTACGCCGAGACGGTCCGGCAGATCCACGCCCTCCAGCCCGGCTGCGGCGTCGAGCTGCTGATCCCCGACTTCAACGCCGTACCGGAGCAGCTCGCTGAGGTCTTCAGCGCCCGTCCCGAGGTGCTCGCGCACAACGTGGAGACGGTGCCGCGGATCTTCAAGCGGATCCGGCCGGCGTTCCGCTACGAGCGGTCCCTGGACGTGATCCGGCAGGCCCGCGCCGCCGGCCTGGTGACCAAGAGCAACCTGATCCTGGGCATGGGCGAGGAGCGCGCCGAGGTCTCCCAGGCGCTGCGCGACCTGCACGACGCCGGTTGTGAGCTGATCACCATCACCCAGTACCTTCGCCCCTCGCCCCGGCACCACCCGGTGGAGCGCTGGGTCAAGCCGGAGGAGTTCGTCGAGCTGAGCGCCGAGGCCGAGGAGATCGGGTTCGCCGGGGTGATGAGCGGGCCGCTGGTGCGCTCGTCGTACCGCGCCGGCCGGCTCTACCAGCAGGCCCTCGCCGCCCGCGAAAGCGTCGCCGTCGCCGGCTGAGGTTCCCGGCCGCCGCGCCGCGCGACAACCGTCCGGGCGCGGCGGGCAGGTGCCATGATCGGCAGGTGACCGCCGAGGTACGCCGACAGCCACATCCCGCGCTACGCGCGCTCCCGGCGCCCCTGCGTACGCTGCCCGACTCCCTGCGACTGCCGCAGGGTACTCGGCTGCCTGTGCTGCTCACCGTGCTCGCGTTCCTCGCCGGGGTGGGGTACCGCCTCGGGTTGATGATCTTCGACGCGCCACCCACCAACAGCGACGAGGCCACCATGGGGCTGGCCGCGCTGCACATCTCGCGCGGCCAGGAGTTCCCCGTCTGGTTCTACGGCCAGTCGTACATGGGCACCCTCGAAGCGTGGTTGGCTGCGCCGCTGTTCGCCGTGGCCGGCCCGTCGACGCTCGGCCTGCGGCTGCCCACCCTGGCGATGTACGCGCTGTTCGTGCTGTTGATCTGGCGCCTGACCCTGCGGTTGACCGGGGACCGCTGGTTCGCCCTGCTGGTCGTCGGCCTGCTCGCCCTCGGCTCGGACCGGATCGTCAAGAACCAGCTGATCGCCGGTGGCGGCTACCCGGAGATGAACGTGGTCGGCGCGGCACTGGCCCTGCTGGCGTACGGCCTGGCGACCGGGCGCCCCGGTCACCGGCTCCCCCGCTGGACGGTGTGGGGTTTCCTCGCCGGACTGATGCTCTGGGTCGATCCGCTGGTGCTGCCGTACGTCGCCGGCACCGGGCTGGTGCTGGTGGCGTTCCGCTGGCGGGAACTGCGCGGCCGGGCTGGTGCACTGCTCGCCCTCGGTGCCCTCATCGGCGCGGCTCCGCTGTTGGTGGACAGCCTGGTCGCCGGCCGCAACCCACTCGCGGCGGTACTCACCGCCAGCGGTGCCGAGCAGTCCGCCGGCTGGGCCGACCGACTGCACGGCGGGCTGGTGCTCGGCCCGGCCCTCGGCATGGGCTTCTGTGACCCCGGCCGGTGTGCCGGCTGGCAACTCTGGTGGACGGCGGCACTACCGGTACTGCTGATCGCCGCCGCACTGACCGCCTTGCATACCCTACGCACCCACCGGCCCACCCACCCCGACCCGGCCACCTCCACCCTCTCCGTGTTCGGGCCGACCACCTCCGGAACGGTCACCTCCGGACAGGTCACCGCCGGAACGGCCGTCTCTCGAACGGCCGCCTCCGGGCCGGTCGCCTCCCGGGCCGTCAGCTGGGGGGCAGGCGGTGCGGGTGCCGGTACGCCGGCACGGGTCGGGGCGGCGGTGGCGCTGGCCCTCGTCGGCGCGGCGGTGGCGACCATGGCGGCGTACACGGTCAGCAGCGCAGCCGGGCGGACGCCGGTGGAAAGCGCCCGCTACCTGTCCTGCCTGCTGATCTCCGTACCGGTGCTGCTCTGGCCGCTGTGGACGGCGGCGCGCCGACGGCGGCTGCCCACCGATGTCGCACCGGATCTTCGGCTCGCCGGGCGACGCGCCGCCACCGCGCAGGTCGCGGCGGTGGTGGTGCTGACGGCGACGCTGGGCACCGCGACCGTCGCCACGGCGGGCACGGTGAGCCGGATATCCGCCGTGCACGCCGACGAGCGGCGACACACCGCGCTGGTCGCCGCGCTACGCGAGCGGGGCGTGCGGCACGTCTACGGCACCTACTGGACCTGCAACCGGCTCACCTTCGCCAGCGCCGAGGACGTGGTCTGCGCCGTCGTCGACGACAACCTGCGCCCGGGTCACGACCGCTACCGCCCGTATCGGGAGGCGGTCCGCGCGGCGGCTGCCCCCGCCTGGGTCGCGCCCGCAGGCTCTCCCCTCGCGGCCCGACTCGACCAGCGGCCCGGCTCCCTCGACCTGCTCACCGTCGAAGGCTGGCACGTCTACCTACCGCGCGCCTGACCCACCGGCAGATACCCGGTCGGTGGGGGGCGGCCAACTCAGCCGTCCAGGCACCGGCCGCCGATCAACAGCTCGGCGCGCGACCATTAGACTCGACGCCATGGCAAAGCCCCAGGAGAAGGTCTCGTTCGGCCAGCGGCTGAAGCAGATCGGGTTGGTGTTCCGGTTCACCGCCAAGCAGGACAAGTGGTTCGCACCACTGGCTGCTGGCGCGGTGCTGATCCCACTCGCGCTGACCGTGGTCGCGGTCGTGCTCTGGAGCTGGATATGGCTGCCGCTGGGCATCCTGTTCGCTCTGCTCTGCCTGCTGATCGTGCTCAACCTGCGGTCCAACCGGGCGATGATGAACGCCGCCGAGGGCCAGCCGGGCGCTGCCGCGCAGATCATGGAGAGCATGCGCGGTGACTGGCGGGTCTCACCCGCGGTCAGCTCGACCACCCAGATGGACATGGTCCACCTCGTCATCGGCCGGCCGGGCGTGATCCTGCTGGCCGAGGGGAACCCGCAGCGGGTACGCGGCCTGCTCGGCCAGGAGAAGCGTCGGCTCGCCAAGGTGATCGGCAACGCCCCGCTCTACGACTACGTGATCGGTCAGGAGGAGGGCGAGCTGCCCATCCGCAAGCTGCGGATGACGCTGATGCGGCTCCCCCGCAACCTCAGCGGCAAGGACGTCAACTCCCTGGACAAGCGCCTCAAGGCCCTCACCGCCCGCCCACAGATGCCCAAGGGCGCGGTCCCCAAGAACCTCCGCCCGCCCCGAGGCGCCTTCCGCCAGATGCGCGGCCGCTAACCACCGCACCGCACCGCACCGCACCGCACCGCACCGCACCGCACCGCACCGCACCGCACCGCACCGCACCGCACCGCACCGCACCGCACCGCACCGC